>DATJTF010000038.1:0-339704 GCA_035503815.1 Verrucomicrobiia bacterium | reverse complement strand
AAGCTTCATCCCCCACGCGGCGTTGCTGCGTCAGGCTTTCGCCCATTGCGCAAGATTCCCCACTGCTGCCTCCCGTAGGAGTCTGGACCGTGTCTCAGTTCCAGTGTGGCCGATCATCCTCTCAGACCGGCTACCGATCATCGCCTTGGTGAGCCGTTACCTCGCCAACTAGCTAATCGGCCGCGGATCCCTCTTCTGGCGAATTGCTCCTTTGATCACAACAGGATGTCCCATCGTGATGTTATGCGGTATTAGCCCAATTTTCACTGGGTTATTCCCCACCTGAAGGAAGGTTATCCACGTGTTACGCACCCGTTCGCCACGGGTGTATTGCTACACCCGTTCGACTTGCATGTGTTAAGCACGCCGCCAGCGTTCGCTCTGAGCCAGGATCAAACTCTCGTTTGAAGCTGGTTGTTCTCTTCCCGGTTTTCACCGGGAGGGAACGAACTTGTGTCGCTTGATTTCCTCAAATTTTCGCTCCCCACCGAAATGGGCAGCGAGAAACCAAACGGGTTCTGGCTTGTTTCACTCGATTGTCAAAGAGCAGGTCATCCCAGGCCAGCTGGAAGGACTACAGACGAACCCCAATCCTACAGAAACATTCCGTTCATGTCAACCTCAATTCTCTCCTTCCCATTCAGCTTTTCTGTGGAAATCTCTCCTTCCTGTGAGTTTCGTTCTATCTGCTTTCGCCACATCCACTTCTTGCGTCCCCCGAAAATTTCAAAACGCACTCTGGGCCATGCTCCGACAGCTCTCGGCCCGGTGGAAGCGCAGGCCTTCAGGCCTGCGAATAAACGCGCTACGATTGCAGGGCTTTAGCCCTGGTGCAACCTCATGCTTCTTGCTCCACAAGACCAACGCACTTTCTTCGTTACATCTGTCACGAACGGGCGTCGCGCGGTCCTCCAATCCGAACGCATGGCTTCTCTTTTTATCGACGTCCTCGTCCAAAACCGTGACAAGGGCAGATTTCTCCTCCACGAATTTGTCGTTATGCCCGATCACTTTCTTCTCTTGATCACTCCTGAGCGAAAAACTTCTCTCGAAAAGGCGGTCCAATACATCAAGGGAGGATTTTCTTTTCGCGCCGCAAGGGAACTCGATTTCAAGCACGCTATCTGGCAGGAGAGCTTCACAAATCATCGCATTAAAGATTCTCATGACTACGAGGAGCACCGGACTTACATCCGCGAGAATCCTGTCCAGCGCCGCCTCGTCAAAACACCCGATCTCTTCCCTTATTCATCAGCCTCTCCAAACGCAAGCCTCGACCCGCCGCCACCATGGCTAAAGCCATCGTAATCCCAATTCTTCTCGCGGGCCTGAAGGCCCTCGCTTCCACCAAAAACCCACCCCGCGCTCAACTCCACACAAAAATGCTAAATTTGCCCGCATGATCTTCGTCTTCGGCTCCAACGAAGCCGGCATCCACGGAGGCGGCGCCGCTGCATTCGCTGTCCGCAAACACGGTGCCATTTTCGGCCAGGGCGTCGGCCGCCAAGGTAACTCCTACGCCATCCCCACCATGGACGCGCGCATCTCTCCTCTCCCGCTCGCCCAAATCGCCCGCTATGTTGACGCCTTCCTCGCCTTCGCCCGGGCTCACCCCTCCGACCAATTTCAAGTCACCGCTGTCGGTTGCGGCATCGCTGGATTCACCCACGCCGAAATCGCCCCACTTTTCTCCGCTGCTCCCGAAAACTGCCTCTTCGACGAAGCTTGGCGCCCCTTCCTCGGTCCCGCCAAAAACTACTGGGGCACCTTCTAACTCACCCTCTTCCCTCGCGGAGTTCGAATCCCCGGCCTCCCGTGAATCCCTCGTTCATTGAGGCGTATCCAGCGGATGTTTGCTCTTCTCGTAAAATTCGTTCTGCAATTTCAGGCTTTCGTCATCCGCTTTCACCGCCCGGATCGCCTCCGCGATCGTGGCGGTCCATTTCTTCATGTCGTCCTCGCCCAGCTCTTTCGAAGCCGTCGTCGCGTCCCCCGCGTAATGATTGGGAAACCGCGCGTACCACCAGATGCCCGTGTAGACCGTCTCCGGCAGGTGCAGCCTGTGCAAGTCCGTGCCGGACTCCTCTCCCGCCCGGTCCAAGTGCACCAAATCTGGCCTCGACACCATCGTGTTCGACGTCTCCGTCTGCCCCGCGTGCATGTCCACGGCGTCCTTGTGCAGCGGATTTTTGTGATCGCTGTTTCCGCCCCATTGAATGTACACGACGTAATCGTGCGGCTTGTCGAGTTGCGTCTGCGCAAAGTAGGGGAGCAGGTATTCGTTCCCTCCGTGGCCGTTGACGATGATGATTTTCTTGCAGCCGTTCCGGCCCATCTCATCCGTCGTTGCCTGCAGCAGTTCCAATTGCAGCTCCCTGCTGTATGCCACGGTCCCTGGCTCATGCCGCGCCTCGGCGATCTGCCCGAAGTAATACGCCGGAAAAACTACCGCGTATTCCTCCTCGGCTGCGTGAATCGCCGCGTACCTCACGTTGATCAAATCTGTTCCGATCGGCAGTTGCGGTCCGTGCTTTTCGAGAATCCCGAACGGCAGCAAGCACGTCCCCTGTGCCTCCGCAATCGCGTGGCGGAAATCGTCCGCCGTCAGGTCTTCCCACTGCACCGGACGCTTTTGCTGCGCCCGCGCCGCCAGAGCGAAAAACAGCATCACCGCCAGTGCGATCGTCCCGCGTTTTGTCATGGCATCGTCCCCCTGAAACTTTCGCGCCGCCCTCGGCTCTCGCGGCTTCTTCATTCTTCGCCAGCGCCTTCGCTCGAGACGGCTCGTTCTTCGGCCTAATCTAGCACGCGCCTTCAGCCGCGAGCGTTTTCCTGCGATTCGCCTTCGCGCGGGGAAGCCTCGCTTCTCTCTGTCTTTCCTTGCGCGCGCAGACATTCGCAATCCTCCCCGCTTGTCCCGTCATCCAATCGGGCAGTGGAGGAATTATGGCGAACTCATCGAAGAAAATCGCGCTCGTGACCGGCGCGAACAAAGGCATCGGGTTTGAAGTCGCGCGTCAGCTTGGCCGCAACGGCTGCACAGTCTTCGTCGGCGCTCGTAATCTCGCGCTGGGCCGCGAAGCCTCGGCCCAGCTGCAAAAGCAGAGTCTCGACGCCCGCTTCGTCGAGCTCGACGTCACCCGCCGCGACACCGTTGAAGCCGCGGCCGCTCTCATCCAAAAAGATTTCGGCAGGCTCGACATCCTCGTGAACAACGCCGGAATCGTTGACCCCGCCGACGGCCCGCCGAGCGCCGCCAGCCTCGATGCCGTCGAGCGCGTTTTCCAAGCCAACTTTTTCGGCGCGCTTTCCGTCGCCCAGGTGATGCTTCCGCTTCTCCGCAAATCCGCGGCCGGGCGCATCGTCAACGTCTCGAGCGGCCTCGGCTCGCTGGCCTTCAATGCTGATCCCCAGTGGCAGAACGTCTCTTACACGTTGATCGGTTACTGCGCCTCGAAAGCTGCCATGAACATGCTCACCGTCCAGCTCGCCTACGAACTTCGCCACACTCCCATCAAAGTGAACTCTGCCGCTCCCGGCTACACCTCTACCGACATGAACCAGCACCGCGGCACCCAAACTCTCGAGCAAGGCGCCGCAGAGACCGTCCGCCTCTCTCTTCTTCCCTCCGACGGCCCCTCCGGCTCCTTCTCCTCCTCCGAAGGCCCCAAACCTTGGTGAACTACGCAGTGCGTCTTCCGAGCGCCTTGCGTTCGGTCTCGCACCAACCAATTGAAACAGGTTTGCTTGCCACAAATTTTCAAAGCCTCAGCTGCGAGCACGGTTCTCTGGAGTGCGGCGGCCTGTCCGCCGTGGGCGGACTTGACGCCGCTTTGCCTCACTGCTTGGATCCTCGGCCGCTTCGCACCCACGCCCCTTCGACGCGCGTACTCGCCCCTATTTTTTCAGTTATTCGTGACCGGCTGCCCGCAACGGGTGCAGTAATTCGCGCCTTCCGGCATCAGATGCCCGTTCGTGCATTTCCGCATTTTCCCTCTTGCGATCATCCCCGAAAAGAGACGTTCAAATGCGAAGCTGTAAAATATCAACCAGCCAGACGAGAAGAACGCCCAGGTGCCCGCGTTCAGGTCTTTCTTCACCTCCCAAAGGCTAAACCTGACGAAGGAGAGGGCGATTCCGAACATCGCGTAAACCTTGAAGAACTGCGACATGTGTCGCAGCCAATCGGGACGCTCCTCGAACGCAACATTCCAGAAATCCCGCCTGCTCCCGGCCCCAGCTTTGTCCACGGCGGTGAAAAGCGTCGCCTGCCAAACAACTTTCCCCGCGCCGCGAGCTTTGCCTTGCATAGCGACTACCATCGGCACCCAAACGACAAAAATGCCGAAGTGAAGGAGCCAAAACAGAAGCTCAGGAGCCACTTCTTTACCCAGAAGCGCCTCGACATTCACCCAAAGGCTCAATCCCAACCCGACGACCGAGAACACGACGAGCGGGACAAGGTAAGCGCCCGTGAGCTTGGGCTGTGTCTCACTCGGGCCGGGCAGGTAGCGTCCCTGCTCCTGATTCGCAGTCTAAACGTGAAGGAGTGATTCGACCGACGATTCCGACAGCATGGAGCTTGAGGGCTTATTCGGGTTGTAATGCACGACGACGGGTTTCCGATCCAGCTCTCGCCCAAATCCTGCTGCCTCCTCGACAGAATGGAATTTTCGTTTGTAAACTCCCCGTTCAATATCCCCCGCCGGTTGATACGAATACTCAAGTTTGACTTCAAAACTCTCCGAATTGCGCCGCGTTACGCTGCTAATCGTGGCGCTATCGATTTGTCCCGTGGTAATCGGCCAGCTCTCTTTCCTTCGCCGTTGCAGCTTGTCCCACGGCTTCTTCAGGAATCCAAGCGCCGTTAATCCCAGCCAAACGTAGAAAAACCACGGCCAAGTCCTTGGATCGACCCAGTCGAAATGCCCCGGAGCATTCATCCGCGCAAGCGTATCTGCTTTTCACCTTCGGCGCGACGTCTAATACCGACTTTGACTTATATGCAACTCGCTAACTTTGAGGCCCGCTTTCTCCTCGCCGCTGCCCCATCCGTTATGCACCTGCAGCGTCCCCTGCCTCGCATTTCCCGTCCCCCAACTCCTCCCCCGCGCATCCTAAGAGCGCCCGGCCCAGGAGGCACTCCCTGACTCTCCCCCGCGCGCCCATCGCGCACGAAAGCTTCTACGCCACGCTCTTCCTCACCGCGAAGGACCAGGAAAAATCGAAACGCTTCTACGTCCGCATTCTCGGCGGCAAGGTCATCAAGTCCGCCAATCCCTGCTACATCAAGCTCGCTAACACCGGGCTGATTCTCAATTCCGGCGGCGGCGCAGGCGCCTCAATCTTTGCACCCCACCAGCGAACAAAGGGTGGGCAAGTGTTTTGGCCGCTCGCAATACACTGAACGGTGGAGGCGGGGCATTCGTGACCCCGAAAAAAATTGCGCGAAGCGCTCCCCGCTTGCGCCGATTCTCTCGCGCAAACTGTGGACTCCGAAAAAGATCGAGCCAGCGCGCGCCCCATAATAGGCTGGATTTCAGAAAGTCGAGCCCGCATGTATTCCGGCGGGCATCATGTGCGATAGGAGAACCGCTGCTCCGCTCATCCTTCTATGGAGACAAAATCTCGGAGGACCCGCTAACAGCTTTGAACGTCGAGTCTATCTATCTCCAAACCAGGGGACCGAAATTGGGAGGGTGTCCATTTGGCATTCTGACGAAATACCGGGGCGGCTCATAGTGGTTCTCCGAAGTGTACGGAGAGGCGAAATGGTCCCCGAGCAAGTCCTCACGGACAAGAAAAGAAGTTACTCCTGAAAAGGAGCAGCCCACAAGTCGGTACCCTTTCTCGTTGCCTAGGTTCTCTAGCGCCTTCAGGCTACATCCGGTGTAATTCGTTCCGTCCCAAATGGCCCTCGAATGATACGGGACGACACATGAGGCACTCTTTCCGAAACTGGAATTAAACTCAATCGCTACAAGCCGCGGACGGTAGTTCACAATGGCCTTCCACACCCAATAATCATTTCGATCAATATCGATGCTCAGAAAATCGAACTCCTTTGGTACTTCTAATTCCTCAAAGAGGGACTCAATATTCTCAGCCATGATGAACGAGTATTTCGCCCGCAGTCGACCCTGCGCGATCAAGAACTCAAATGTGCGCTGAAGCCTTTCGAAGCATTCTGCGCTCCCGTCGATCCAGACGCCCTTCCAGTCTTTCAGCAGGCAGTATGTTGTGCAGTTTTCAACGCCCTCTCCGACTCCAAACTCGACAAAGAACCTATTCGTGGTTCCTATCCGCCGGAAAATCTCTTCGACGATACCGTCCTCATCGTGTTGAGAATAAATTTTGAATCCGTATTGGAGAAGGCGTCGTGATTCCCGATAGCGTGGCGTCGCCAAGGTCAGCTCGTAATAAATGCGCGCAAGAAGGTCGTTCGTTTGCGAGCTCTCCGCGAGCACTCGCTCAGAAGTCGAAGGCCGTCCTAACCGATCCACCACTCTACGTATTCGAGCCTTGAGCCCGATAGGCATATGCTGTGCGAGTTGCCCGAGTCCTGTGTTTGATTTGAGATTCTTCAAAGCCGTGTTTAACGAAGCCATGAGCTGACTCCCAATTGCTTGCTTTCGAGGTCGCTTGCGGTAAAGTAATTATTTCAACCATTAATAGCAAGCTCAAATTTTCTTGGTCGCAATCGGTATTTCGATCCTGCGAAATAATTTGTGATCTGTACGGCAAGCAGGTTGGCGGTTCTGCACAGCTAGATGCTTTTATTTAAGACATGCAGAAAATATCATTAACCAACGACGTGGGATACTCCCCCTGGCAGACTGGTTTAAGGTCTGACATAAGAGAGTCTCGCGAAGCGCTCCCCGCTTGCGCTGATTCTCTTGCGCAAGCTTTCGATTCTTTCTTTCCCATCTCTTTTTCAACCTGAGAAGTCGCAGATCTAAATTGGAAGGGTTTGCCTCATCTCCTTCGTCAGCCCCTCCCCTCCTCCTGTCCCGCCTCAAAAGGTCCACCCACCTGCGATTTGTTTTTCCATCTGCATCAGCTCATGATCGGCGCCGCAGAGACCGTCCGCCTCTCGCTTCTTCCCGCCTCCGGCTCATTCTTCTCCTCCGAAGGCCCCAGGCCCTGGCGAGGTGCGGTGTCCGCGATCTGCGGGCCGGGACGGGGGAAGCGAGGAAAAATCTGCGCTGGGGTTCGTTTCTATCCCGAAGTTGATTTCCGAAAAAAGTGTAGCGATAGGCGAGCTGCCCGCAGGTTTTTTTTCTGCGGGTCAGAGCAGAATTCAATTCCATCACGGCAGCGGTTGACAACGGGAGTTGAGGGGCAAATATGTCGGGAGGCAGGGGGGGGAAATCGCAACTGTCCGGAACAAGCACGACTCACTTTACCGCAGGAAATTTACGGGCGAATAAATGCGACAGAGCGAGGATTGACCCATGTTGCCGGGGTTGTTCTCCTAGGGACCCCGCGCGCGACATTTCTGGTTTTGGAACCTTCACTTGAAAATTGATCCGTTTAGCCTGGAGATGGTGGCCTTCGCCGTCCAGACCCACAAAAGTGCAAAGACGAGAGCGAGAGTTAGGAGAACTACCTTTCCCCATTTGAGGCGTCCCAATGTCTTGTCCGAGCTCATGTAGTCTTGAAGCGGTAGCACCGCTACGATCGCAGTCAACGTCAAGGCTAGTTTCAACAATACGGAAGAGCTGGCACGGTAAAGAAAGCTTAGCGCAACCAATAGGTAGTAAGCCTTCGTGTTCAACTCCTTCAGGCGGTCCCTCATGGGCTTTGAACCGTCGTCGATTCTTGGCTCGTTTGTGGTAGGACTCGCGTCGGCAGAAACCAAATCGTGCCTGTCGAAGTCAACTTCTCGATTTTCGGTCTTAGTTTTAGTAAAAAAAAAGAGGAGAACCAGAAAAATCGCCGTGAGTGTAGCAATCGACCATGAAGCAAAACCATCCGCTGGAAACCCTTTTTTGGGCGGGAAATAGAAAATCGCCAGCCCTGTCCAGACGCAGAGAACAAATAGGCTTGCCAACTGATTGACTCTGGAAACCGAGATGGGATACCCTCGGCAAAATTCCCAGAACCGATACCGCCCTCTTCCGATTGTTGTTTTGTAGAGAGGACCAGAGAGCTCGTCCTCGAGGGAGTCCACATGTCGCTCCCAATTCTCCTGCCAGTACTTGCTGCCTCGATTTACGAGAAACCAGCTTGCTGAAAGTATCAAGCCGATGCAGACGGCGAGGAAAGTCATCTTTGGGTGAGATGATTCCCTTGCGAGAGCGAAGTAGGCCGCAAATGTCGCGGCAATTAGAGTCCAAAAATATGTAGCTCGCTTCCAGTAAAGCTCGATCTCGAACTCTCTGGTTCTTAATGCCAGTCTGTAGGCACTTTCGCGCCTACTTTTGGGGAAGGCTTTCTGGTATTCCTCCAAGCTTCGAATGCCGTTTGACAAGGTATCTTTTTCCACTGATAGGGTGTTTGAAGAGCGTGGACCCAGGGCTACCCGCACAAGTAGTGTCCCACGGGCTTCGTTCCTGTAACGAGGAAGAATTCAGTGGGCACTCAGGTAGTTATTATACTCTCCGATTCACACCCTGCCTCGATTGACCCAGACTAAACGCTTCCGCACCCGCCGTGCCTCAGACTGACCGCCGTCTAAATTTGTCATTCGAAAGCACCGTACTCTTTCCTATTCGAATTCTTCACGTCGGCGGACTTTGTATAGGGGGTCAACGCACAGCGGGCATCCTCCGAATCTGGCATGGTACGATGCATTTAAGTCTTAGGGTTCAGGGGGAAGTAATCCAGATGTGCGATCTCGACGTCCGGCGTCCATTTTTCATTCTCCTGCCCGAGACCCCCGTGATCAGCCCAGCTCGCATCTCCAATCGCGAGTTCTATCGTCCTGAGCCACCCACCTCTGTATCGAGCCTGACCCCGCATCTTTTCTCTCCGGCCATACCGAATCGGCGCAGAGCCGCAGGCACAGGACCTCTGCAATTTGTAACCAATTGCCTTTACAATCCCTTCCCGCTAATTTGCCACGCCCATCGCCCCGGTTTTTTCACGTGACCTTGACACCGTTTGCGCCCACGCCGCATCCATACTCAACGGAAAGGTGACCCGTAGTTTCTGGACGGGCTGGATATTGCCTCGGGGTCATTTCTGGACTATGCTTCCGAGTCGCGGGCCCCTACGGGGTCTGGGGCAGTGCTATCCCAGCCGTTCCATACAATCCGTTTCCAACCTCCCTGCGTACTTACGCAAGGGCGGTACTGCTTCACACTTCAAATGGAGGTAGGACTGAACCATGACTAAGTCAGCGAAGGCTTTGTTGGCGGGAGCGGCTCTGGCCGGATTGATGGCCGGCACGGGCGCTCCTGTTCAGGCGTCCACGCTTCTCCACTCGTCCAATGCTTCTCTCAACGCGGCCACTCAACCGCTGCCTCAAAGCAGTTCCAAGGTGAAAGAAAAGCACGCTTGTAAAGGCCAAAACTCCTGCAAAGGCAAGGGCGGTTGCAAGTCCAGTGACAACGGCTGCAAGGGCAAGAACTCTTGCAAGGGCAAGGGCGGCTGCGCCACTGACGGCTCCAAGGTGCCGGGGCACTAGTCTTCCCGCTTTCCCTGTTCCTGATTGAACGAGGGCCGCTCTTCTGATCGGCGGTCCTCTTTCAATCCGTTTTTTCCCGGAGTACGGAATGCCCGCCAATCGCTTCAACAATTTCACGAATTACGGTGTCGGTATCGGCCTTCGCGCCCCGCACTACCACCACATCCTCACGCGCAAACCCGTCTGCGACTGGTTCGAAATTATCTCTGAAAATTACATGATCGACGGCGGCCGCCCCCTCCGCATCCTCGACCAGATTCTCGAGCAGTACCGCGTCGTCCAGCATGGCGTCTCCATGTATTTCGGCTCCGCGGAAAAACCGAATCGCGATCACCTCCGCCGCCTCAAGGCTCTCGTCAAGCGCACGAAAACCCCCTGGCTCTCCGACCACCTCTGCTGGGGCAGCGTCGACGGCCGTTACACGCACGACCTCCTGCCCATGCCCTACACGTTCGAGGCCGCCCGGCTGACCGCGCAGAAAATTCGCGAGGTCCGTGATTTCGTCGAAGTCCCCGTCGCCGTCGAAAACGTCAGCAGCTACGCCGAATTTCACGTTTCCGAAATGACCGAATGGGAATTCTTGAACGAAGTCGTCGAGCGCGCCGACTGCGGCATTCTTCTCGACGTCAACAATATTTACGTTTCTTCTCAGAATCACACTTTCGATCCAATGGACTACGTCAACAGCGTCCCCCCGGAACGCGTCGCCCAAATCCACATTGCTGGCCACTCCAAATATCGAAAGTATATTCTCGACACGCACGACCATCCCGTGATCGATCCCGTCTGGCGCCTCTACGCCCGCGCCCTCGAGCGCGTCGGCAGCACCGCCACGCTTCTCGAATGGGACGATTCGATTCCTTCCTTCGACGAAGTCCACTCCGAAGCTCTCAAGGCCAATCGTTTTCTCCTGGGTGAAGGGCTGGCGAAGGCGGGATGAAGCTTCTCTCTCTCCAGCGGCGAATGGCTCGCGCCGTCATGGCTCCCCTCACGGCGTCCGAACACATGCGCTCCTCGATGCCCGACGGGCGCTCCATGCGCCGCGTCGCCGCTTCGTTCATCAAGCCCAACGACCGCCTCACCTCCTTCGAGCGCCTCGAGATTTACAATCGCCAGTATTGGTGGCGCGTTCTCGACAGCTTCGCCGAGGATTTTCCCGGCTTGCGCGCGATTCTCGGCGACCGGAAATTCGACGCCGTCGCGAAAGCCTATATCGCCTCCTGTCCTTCGCGCTCCTTCACTCTCCGCAATCTCGGCTCCTCCCTGGCCCACTGGCTTGCAAGGCATCCGCGTTTCGCGGGCTCCCGCCAGCGTCTCGCGGTGGATATGGTTCGCCTCGAATGGGCCGATATTGAAGCGTTCGACGGCGGCGCTGAGCCTGCTTTTTCTCCCGCTGACCTTGGCGGCGCCGACCCCTCCAAGCTTCGCCTTGGATTGCAGCCCCACATCACTCTCCTCGCTCTCCGCTATCCCGTTGACGATTTGCTCCTGAAGGTCCGCAAGGAGGAGGACACCGCCTTCGCCAGCAACACCTTCACCGAGCGCCGCAAGCGCAAGCACGTCTCCGCCGTCGCCCGCCTTCGCCCTGCTTCCATTTTTCTCGCCGTGCACCGCCACGACGAGTCGGTCTATTTCCGCCGTCTCGGCCGGGAGGAATTCTCCATCCTCGCCGCCCTGCGCTCTGGAAAGACGTTGCGCCGTTCCGTCGACTTGGCCATGCGTCCCAGCAAAATCGCAGCGGCCGACCGTCCCGCGATGGTCGAGCGCTGGTTCCGCACTTGGGCCTCGTTCGGATGGTTCTGCATTCCCGCCAAGCGCCGCTCCGGATCCTGACCGTTTTACTTTTTTAGGCCGAATGCGCCCGTTCAATCTCCTCGCAAAATAAAGGCCCGCCGGGAGAGAATTCTCGGCGGGCCGCATTCCTTGGTCAGTTTCCCCTCGGTCTAATGGTGGTCGTGATCCATGTGCTCGTGCCGCCAATTCCAGTACGCCTGCTGATCTCTTGGCTGTAGTTTCTGGTATTTCACGTAGTGCCGGTTTGTCACGTTGATCCACTGCCGGTAATACACTTCCTCACCGCTGTTCCAGTAGTGGTAGTCGCCATATCCGGGGTCGTACACGCGCACGCTGGCGTGCTCCGCGCACCCTCCCACCACAATCGGACCCGCCAGAGCCACCGCCAGCAGCAACGAGCTTGCACATTTCCGTAGGAGTTGCATCGTGATTGTCCATTCTGGCTGGATTGATTTAGTGTGCTGGGTTTTTGACGTCCGCATTTCCCGCACGGTTACCATTTCATCCAACACGCTCGCGTGGAAATAATCTCGCGCCCTCTCTCGCGGAAAGCTTTCGATTATTCTGCCCGCATCTCGCCGCCTCTACCCTCCGGGTATTTTCTCCCGTCCGCTCGGTGCTACCATATCCGCCGCGCTCCCAATCCCGCACTCCATGAATGGAGTCCTCTCATGATTCGCTCGTTTCTTCTGCGAGCTCTGGCAATCTTGGCTGCGCTGTTTGCCGCCATCTACATCCTCGACACCGCCATCGTCTCGCACAAGGCTGCCACGAACAAAGCCGCCGCTTTCGGCTCCGTGCAAGTCTATTTGGCTACTCCCACCAAAGGCAGCCGCCTCGAAATCTTCACGGATCAACCCGAATCCGTCACCTGCGTTCACGCCCTCTTTCCTCATTATGGCGACTCGCCCTGCTGGTATGTGAGCCGCCACACCACCCAGCAGATTGACTAGAGTGCCCTCTGTAGCACCACCGGCGCTTTTCCACCCGGCCCGCAAGGGCCATTGAAGCGCCGGGCCTTTCACCCGTATGGCGTACCCGCTTCCCCCCTTCCTCCTTCAATATCCCGAAATTTTCGAACTGGATTTCTCGCACTTCCGCGCTCAAACCACGCCTCGAGAACCCATTCCGAGGTAGCCCAGCCCCTAAACCGACCATTACTGGGATAGGACGCTGGAATAGCGAGCCAGATCGCACGTTCTGTGATTTTTGGTATATGAAAATAAGTATTATCCCGATTCCAGCAGTTGAAGGAATCTTGTAAGCCGATAATAATAAACGTCTTATTTTGTTTCGCGATTGGATGCCAAAATGCCACTGGATTGGCAGGGGGTTGTGTTGCGACTTGTGCGATTTCTCTTTTGAGTCCCCGACATTTTGACGCCGTTCGACTTTTTGTGAGGAGGGTGTATGAACTGGAAGCGCTTCATTGGAGCTATGGTGGCCCTGTTGTTCGTTCTGTCGTTCCTCGCCGTCCGGCTGCCCGCCCAGACGACAACTACGGGCAATATCGCTGGCAGTGTGACTGACCCGAGCGGCGCGATTGTGCCTGATGCCAGTGTTACTTTGAAGGACCTTACGAAGGGCACCACGCAGGTGACAAAATCGAACAAGGACGGAAACTATCAGTTCTTCCTCGTTGCCCCGGGAACCTACTCTCTCACCGTCACCGCGACGGGATTCCAGACAATCAATCGCGAGGTCCAGGTCGCCGTCGGACAGATCGCAACGGCTGACTTCCGCCTTTCCGTCGGTACCGCGAGCCAGACCATCACGGTCACCGAATCTGCGCCTCTCCTCCAGACCGAAAATGGCGATACCTCGAGAACGATTTCCGAGCAGCAAGTTCAGAACGTCCCCAACCCCGGAAACGACATGAGCGCCATCGCCCAGCTCGCGCCGGGTGCCATAATGAATACACAGGGTGGCTATGGCAACGTCGAAGCCTTCGGCCTTCCGGCGACTTCGAACCTCTTCACTACGGACGGAATGGACGACAACGATCCCTTCCTGAACCTCAACAACTCCGGTGCTACGAACCTGCTCCTGGGCAACAACGAAATTCAGGAAGCGGATGTTGTGACGAACGGTTTTTCGGCGACGTACGGGTCCTTTGGCGGAATCAACATCAACTACGTGACGAAGTCGGGAAGCGATCAGTTTCACGGCAACGCGGTTTACTACTGGAACGGGCGCGCCTTGAACGCGAACGACTGGTTCAACAAGGCCTATGGAACACCGCGGCCCTTTGACAATGCGAACCAGTGGGCGGCGTCGTTCGGCGGTCCGATTAAAAAGGATAAGATGTTCTTCTTTATCAACACGGAAGGCCTGCGCGTGCTGATTCCTACTTCATCCACCATTTTCGTCCCCACTACAGCGTTTGAGACGGCGGTGGTGCAAAACCTGACGAACTTGGGTGACACGGCGTCCATCCCGTTTTACTGCCAGAACATCTCAGGCGTCTGCCCCGGAGTCGGGCCGACACCTGGCAGCGGCAACGGCATTTTTAATCTCTTTCAGGGAGCAAAAAACCTGGGGAATGCCCAGGACACTCTCGCCCCTGGGTGCGTGCCTGTCCCATCGCCGGGCACAGGGTGCCAGGCCGATAGCTTGCCGTACGGCGGCTGCTCCAACGTTCCAGCGATCGGCGCCTTTGCGGGCTTGACCGGTCCATGCGCGTTGAGCGTTCTTGAAACTCCCGTCAACTTTGCTCCGGAGTGGCAGATCTCAGGGCGCTTTGACTGGAACATCGGAGACAACGATCGCCTTTTCGTTCGCATGCAGCATGACAACGGATCGCAGCCGACCTACACCGATCCTGTGAATCCC
Source organism: Verrucomicrobiia bacterium (assembly GCA_035503815.1). GTDB lineage: Bacteria > Acidobacteriota > Terriglobia > Acidiferrales > UBA7541 > Palsa-295. The sequence continues at coordinate 325,447 of DATJTF010000038.1, read as the reverse complement.
ATCTTTAACGCGGTCAGTATTCAGCCGGAGTATCAAGGACAGCTGAACGAAACACACACGTTCGGCCCCACGCTCACGAACCAGTTCCTGCTTTCAGCGACTTGGTATACGGCGATTTTCGGGCCTCCGGATCTGGCCTCCACCTTGAACGCATTTCCGACAACGCTGTCACCGGGCGACGCCTCCTTGGGTGGACCCAACGGATGCGGAGTTACCATCGGTGGCGACAATTGCATCTGGCCGCAGGGACGCAACGTGACGCAATTCCAGATCGGCGACGACGTTTCCAAGACGATCGGGAATCACACTCTGCATTTCGGGGCTAAATACCACAAGAACTACGTCAGCGACCACGACTTCGGGCTGTTCTCCAGCGGACTTGAGATTCCGTTTTCGCTGGCCGATTTTGCCAGCGGCGGCGACCCGAACGGACCGGGAGTCACTGGGACTGAGCTCCTTCAAAACTTCGCGCAAGCCCTCAATCAGCCGATCCGTTTGTATGAGGTAGCGGGTTACCTTCAGGACGACTGGAAAGTCAAATCCAACCTGACGATTTCGCCCGGTTTGCGGCTGGAGCACGCGTCGAACCCCACTTGCGTCAACCTCTGTTTTGCTAATTTGGGCGTGCCATATAGCGATTCAATCCCCGTCCTGCCGTACAACCAGTTAATTCAATCGGGCCGCAGGCAGGCCATGTTCGGATACCAGAACCTTCAGTGGGAACCGAGAATTGGTTTCGCCTGGCAGCCGTTCAGCAACGACTCGAGTATGTTGAAGTCCCAACTCGTGGTCCGCGGGGGAATCGGTATCTTCAACGATATCTTCCCGGGGCAGATCGCAGACAATCTGGCTCAGAATTCGCCTCTGTTCAACCCATTCGCGATCGTCTCCGCTAACTCGGGAGCGCCGGGCGCAACGTGCCCGGGTTACCTGTCACCCACGCAGCCGGGAGGCAACCTGTTTTCTTGCGCTTCGGCGGCGAACGCTGCGCTCCTGACAGCGTACAGTTCCGGAGCGACGACAGTTCCTGTCACGCCCAACGTAACCTTCACACCGGCAAGAGTCTATGCGCCGACGTATCAGAAGTGGAATCTTGAAATCCAGAAGGGCTTTGGAGCCAACGACTCCCTCAGCATCGGTTACAACGGAAATCACGGGTACCACGAGCCGGTTTTGAATGCCGGAGTGAATGGTTATGGCTTTGGCTCCCTTCCGGCCGAACCCGCGACCACTCAAATTGCGGGACTCCAGGAAGTGCAGAGTGCCGGCGTTTCCAACTACAACGGCGTGACCGTTTCGTTCCAGCATCGTTTCTCGGGCTGGGGCGGAAGCGGCGTCTTTCAATTGAACTACACCTACAGCCACGCATTTGACGAAGTCTCGAATGGCGGCTTCAACGCGTTCAACCCTGGGTTCAGCATCGAGAGCCCGGAGAACCCGTTTGATTTGAGAGCGAACTATGGTCCGGCGGACTATGATGCGCGCCACGTTGTGAACGCCAACTACGTGTGGCAAATTCCGATCCGCAGGGCTCTCCGCGGTCACGGCTGGGCGCCTCTCGTTGACGGATGGCAGGTTTCAGGCACCATCTTCTACCGGACCGGCTTCCCGTTTACGGTGGTTGACGGCGCTGCAGCCTCCCAGCTGAATGGCTATAACGACTTCGGCAACGGTTTCGGCACCGCACCGTTCTTCCCGGTTCCGTTGACGTCGGTGCAGCGCACCTGCTCGGGTGAAATCCACGCTGGCCCCAATGCGGTTCCTTGCTATGCGGCCGGTTCATACCCGACCCCCGGACTCGCAGCCAACAAGGGAGGCGAGACCGAGTTTGCCCCGCAGGGGTGGCGCAACGCATACCGGGGTCCGAACTACTTCGACACGGACTTCAGCTTTACGAAGAGTACGAAGATTCCGCACTGGGAGAGCGCGAACTTCCAGCTCGGGTTGCAATTCTTCAACCTCTTCAACCATTACAACTTCAACACGCCGATCAGCGACATCGCGAACCCGCAGTTCGGCACGATTCAGACGGGTGTGAATCCGCCGACGAGCATCCTGGGTTCGTTCCTGGGAGGCGATGCGGCTCCCCGGTTGATTCAGGTGAAGGCGCAGTTCGTCTTCTAAATCTCAGGTCTTTCCTCGGCAGAAATGACCTGGCGTAATTCGAAGGGCGTCCCGGATGGCAGGGACGCCCTTTGTTTTAGGTTCCGCGAGGTCGAACAACGAGAAAGCGCAGGATTTCGCCGGAACGAGAATAGTGTTCCGGTGCGTGCGTGAAAAGGTTCGCGCACTGCAGCAGTGAGGTAGTACGGTCCTGAAAATTCGGCCGATGGAGGTGCTCATGGGCCGGCGATTCTGCACGCTACTAGTCGTTTTTGTAGGTTGGTTGGTCTTTGCTTTTCCTGCGTCCGCGTTCCAAATGGAAGGTGCTCCCGGCAACAGAAACCGAGAGATGAGCGGAAACGTGTATTACGGAGATACGCGTAGACCTGTGGAACACGTCATGGTTCAGGTATCAAACCCTCAGGGAGAAGTTCACGGGCCGGCCACGACTTCTGATACGGGATATTTCGAATTCCATGACCTGACGCTCGGAACCTACATCATCACGATCACTGTCCCGGGCTATGAGACCTTTGAGCAGACCGAGGAGCTCAGTTTCACTTCTGTGGTTGGACTGGCTATCTATCTTGTTCCCGAGAAGAAAGACGGAGCAACGGATAACGAAACCACCGTATCCGCGCACGAATTGTCGATGCCGCGGAAGGCTCGCGATTTGATGGATTCGGGAAGGAAGAAACTCTATCAGAAGAAGGACGCCAAGGGAGCGGTTCAGGACTTCCAGGGGGCTGTGACGGCAGCGCCCGACTATTACGAGGCCCTCTATCAATTGGCGATGGCTTACGTCACCCTCGGCGACGTCGCATCCGCTCAGAAATACCTGCAAAAATCGAAGGAAATCAGCCAAGACAAATACGGAGAAGCGGATGTCGGCCTCGGGACGTTGCAGTTGAACGCTGGAAACACGAGTGGAGCGGAAAAAGAAATTCGCCACGGGATCGAGCTGGAGCCGACGTACTGGCTGGCATTCTATGAACTCGGGCGAGTCCAGTTGACCGAAAACAAGCTTGACGAGGCCAAGAAATCGGCAATTCAGGCGCTGTCGCTCGGGCCGACCGAGCCGGTAATTTACCGGCTCCTTACCAATGTAGATTTGCAGCAAAAAGACTACGCCAGCGCGCTGAAGGACGTGGACGCCTATCTCAAGCTGGATCCGGACGGCCCTCTCAGCCCCCATGCGAAGGAACTGCGGCAGCAGTTGGCGAAGAAGGTGGCTTCGCAACAGGCGCAGCCGCCCGCTGCGAAGCCTTGACGCTCCTACAGATCTTCGCCTTTGCTATCCACCATCTTTCGTGGATCGAAATAGGTCAGGATTTTTGAACCCCCCAGGAAGAGGTAGAAATCCACTTCCTTCTCATCAGGAGAAACCGTGGGCTCGCCGTTCGCGCCCTTTCGAGGGAAGAAGAAAATTGCGCCGGTTACTGACTGACCGTCGCCGGGCTTCAGAAAATTGACCTTCGAGGGATACACTTTTTCTTTGCTCTTCTTGATTTCCAGATAGGCTTCCTTTTCGAATGCCTGCTCTCCGCGGTGCTGGAAAAGCTGCATGTTGCTTCCTTGGACAAGGATCATGATGTCGTCGGGAACCACCGCAATGTCCTTATCCATATCCGCCTGCGTCATCGTCCCCTTCAGAACGGCTCGGCGCATGGAGGCGGCGCGTATGGTGCGGGAAGACCACCAGAAAATGCTGTAGGTTGCCTGCCTTGCCGCAGCGGCGTCCTGCTTTTCCAGCCCCCCGTTCGCATCCGACGTCGCTCCCGCCGAGACGTGTGACATATCCGAGCTCCCGCCGGGCATCGTCGGGTTGCCACTTTCCTCAGTCATCCCCGAAGGGTGCCACGCTCCCGCGACTTGAAGGTTCGGCTTCGACCAGGGTGAATTCAAAAGAATGTCGTTGATGTCCTGCTCCGTCCATTGATCCGCTGGTTTGTTCTTCCAGGGATCGCCGCCTGCCCAAACGACCGCCACGATCCCAAGAGCTACCAAACCCGCCAAAACGGCTCTTTTCATTGGGGCTCCTTCCTGTGCACAAAAATATCAAGGTGGATTGTACTGCAAATCAGCCTCAAGAGCATGTGGTGACCGCACAACTTTCGGCTTCGAACGCCTGTAAACCGATGACGAAGTGAATGTGTGGACGGCTCCTGCAAAAGCGAAATCTATTGCCTCGGGGATAGAATTTTCGAGATCGAAGCGTCAAACGGCGGCCGCGCCACACCGCGTTCGGTGATGATGGCCGCGATGAAGCGTGCGGGAGTGACATCGAAAGCGGGGTGCGCGGCGTCCACGTCGGGAGCAATTTTCTTGCCTGCCAGAGAAGTAACTTCTTCGCGGCTTCTTTGCTCGATCGGGATGTCTTCTCCGCTCGGAATCGAAAGATCGATCGTCGAAATCGGTGCCGCCACGTAAAACGGCACTTTGTGCTCGCGCGCAAGAACGGCCATGCCATACGTTCCAATTTTGTTGGCCGTGTCGCCATTGGCCGCTATTCGATCCGCGCCTACGACGATGGCTCCCACATGTTCCGTCTTCAAAAAATGTCCCACCATGTTGTCGGTGATCAGCGTCAGGGGAATTCCGTCTTGATGCAGCTCCCAGGCAGTCAGCCGGGCGCCCTGCAAGTACGGGCGAGTCTCTGGAACAAGTACGCTGATTTTTGCGCCATTCTCGACGGCCACGCGAATCACGCCGAGGGCGGTGCCGATGCCGCCCGTGGCCAGGGCGCCGGCGTTGCATTGGGTCATGACGCGGCCGGATGTGGGAAGCAATTCGGCGCCTAATCTGCCGATACGCAAGTCGGCGGCGCGGCGCTCCTCGTGAACCAGGACGGCCTCGGCAACAAGGGCGGCGCGGATGCGGTCGAGCGATCCGGCGCCATTCCTTTCGGTTTCGGCGGCCAGGTCGTCAAAGCGGCGGCGAAAGCGGGCGATGGCCCAGAACAGGTCGACGGCGGTGGGCCGTGTCTTCGCGAGTGTGTCGCAGATCACGGCGAACTCGGCCCGAAGCTCGGGAAGGGTTTTTGCCTGGGAGTGTTTCACGCCGATGGCTACGCCCATGGCTGCGGCCACGCCGATGGCCGGCGCTCCTCGAATTTCCATTTCACGAATCGACCGGGCCACTTCGCGATAATCCGTGTAGGTTCGGTAGACGACTTCTCCCGGCAAGAGTCGCTGGTCGAGCATGACCACGCCTTCCTCCGACCAGCGGATTGGTTCAACGGTGTGCAAGCAAGCTCCCATCTGGCAATTGCGCGGCCCGGGCGAACGCCCAAGCAAAACAACATTGTACCCGATTCGCGCGGATCCCGCGGGCAGCCGGAGTTGGCGGCCGTATTTCGCAGCCGGGCCGGCGCGCCCAGCGCGCTCGCGCTTAATGAAACGATGGCATATGCCGCAAGCCGTGCGAAGCGATGAGAAAGCCGAAGAAAATCGTGGTGTTATAGCTGACGTGAAGCAGATAACTTGCCAGCACGGTCTTGGTAACGGCGCGAATATATGTGAAAACAAGCCCGACGCAGATCAGCAATCCAATTTGCACCCAACCGCCCCACAGCTGCATCGAGTGCATCAATCCAAACAGCGTGCCGGTGACAATCACGCTTGACGTCACTCCCCAACTGCGGGCAATCACCGGATACATGTAGCCCCGGAAGACCGTCTCTTCAAAGACGGGAGCGATGATCACCGCCATGGACATCAGGAGGATAGCGCTCAATCGGCTTTCAAAATAAGTTTGAATCGGCAGGTTGGCCTTCGGGCGGAATTGGGCGGAGACAAAAGTTACGCTGACGGAGAGCAGGACGCCCAAACCAATCAGCGCGAGAGCGGCCATCCACCGGGGAAACGGGCCCTCGGGCAAGGGTCGCCAACCGATCGTCCTCCCGGGCGGGCCATCCGAGCGAATGCGCATTTGGATCGCGAGGAATCCCAGAAGTCCGAGCGACATGGGAACTCCCGTGACAAACACGAAGAGTCCCTGTCTGGCGGGCGAATGCTGGAGCTGGAAAAGACTCACGCCGAACGCGGCAAAGATTTTGATCGCGACGAATTGAATCAGAAACATCGTCAACGCCGCAAGAAAGAGAAAGAAAATGAGATCGGTCCAACCCCAGGGAACGCGCAAATCCGGCGGGACTTCGCGCGCATGAGGAACGGGCTGAGGCGGAGGAAACGCAGACGGGGACGCAAAGTCGGGAGCGGCCGAGGCGTCCGGCTGCGACTCCGGTGCAACGGAAAGCTGCTCGTCGCCGGGAGGAGCCGGAGTGTTGTCGTCAAAATTCATCGCGATTTCCCAAGAATTCTCCGCAACCGGAATCGCTTAATTTGTCCGCGCAGTCTTGCTTCCATTTCCGTTCGACAACCCAAGAGCGCGGGCCAGGATCTGCCCGGTGTAGGATTTTTTCACGCGCGCCACCTGTTCGGGCGAACCTTGCGCGACAATGCGGCCGCCTTCTTCGCCGCCCTCGGGACCGAGATCGATGATCCAGTCAGCTTGCCTGAGGACGTCGATGTTGTGTTCGATGATGACCACGGAATTTCCGAGAGAGACGAGGCGATTCAAGACGTCCATCAATTTTCTCACATCATCGAAATGGAGGCCCGTGGTGGGCTCGTCGAGTATGTAAAGCGTGCGGCCCGTCTGCCGCTTGGACAATTCCTTGGCGAGCTTGGTTCGCTGGGCTTCGCCGCCCGAGAGAGTCGTTGCCGACTGGCCGAGTTGGACGTAACCGAGGCCGACCTCGACGAGGGTCTGCAATTTCTGCTGAATCTGGGGGATATTTTCCATGATTTTCAGGGCATCCTCGATGGGGAGATCGAGGAGGTCGGAAATCGAGTAGCCTTTGTAACGGACAGCGAGAGTTTCGGCGTTGTAGCGGCGTCCGCGGCAGACTTCGCAGGTGACGTAGACGTCGGGCAGGAAATTCATTTCGATGCGGCGCTGGCCGTCGCCCTGGCAAGCTTCGCAGCGGCCCCCCTTGACGTTGAAGCTGAAGCGGCCGGGTTTGTAACCGCGCTCGCGGGATTCGGGGAGCATGGCGAAGAGCTCGCGGATGGGGGCGAAGACGCCGGTGTAGGTAGCGGGATTGGAACGCGGAGTGCGGCCGATGGGAGCCTGGTCGATTTGGATGACTTTGTCGATGTGCTCGACGCCGAGGATGGCGCGGTGCTTGCCGGGCTTTTCCATCGAACGATAGAGAGAGGCGGCGAGGGCGCGGTAGAGAATGTCGTTGACGAGAGTGGATTTTCCGGAGCCGGAGACGCCGCTGACGACGGTAAGCAGGCCGAGAGGAATCGTTACGTCCACATTTTTCAAATTGTTGGCGGCGGCGCCCAGAATCGAAATCGCCTTTCCGTTGGGATCGCGGCGCTTTTCCGGAACGCCGATTGAAATGTCACCGGCCAGGTACCGGCCGGTGAGCGATGCGGGATTGCGTTCGATATCGGAGGGAGAGCCGGCGGCGACGAGATAGCCACCGGCCTTGCCGGCGCCGGGGCCGAGATCGACGACGTAATTGGCGCGGCGGATAGTCTCCTCGTCGTGTTCGACGACGAGCACGGTATTGCCGAGATCGCGGAGGGTTTCGAGAGTGGCCAGCAAACGGCCGTTGTCGCGGGCGTGCAATCCGATGGAGGGTTCGTCGAGGACATACATCACGCCGCGCAGCCGCGAACCAATCTGCGTCGCCAGGCGGATGCGCTGCGCTTCGCCTCCGGAAAGCGTAGCCGCCGAGCGGTCGAGAGTCAGGTAACCCAGGCCGACGGCGAGCAGAAAATCAATGCGCTCGATGACTTCGCCGAGGGGGCGTTCCGCAATCTTTTTTTGGCGGGCGTTGAGCTGGCCGCGCATTTTTTCAGCGGCCGCCCGGGCGGCGGAAAGAGGGAGCGCGGTGAAATCGGCGATCGAATACCCCGCGATCTTGACGGCCAGGCTTTCGGGGCGCAAACGGCGCTCTCCGCAGGACAGACAGGAGGCGGCAGACATGTATTGCGTCAGCCATTCGCGATAGGCGTCGGAATTGGATTCTTCGAGGCCGGCATTCAAATGGCCGATAATCCCCACGAAATTCAAGCCTTTGCCCGAGCCGCCATCGGAAGGATTGCCATGCAGGATGAGACTCTGCACCTTTCGGGGCATTTTTTCAAACGGGACGTCGAGATCGAAACCATAAGCTTGGGCGGCGATGCGCAGCGAACGCTGGAGGAACGCGGAGCCGGAGCCGGGCCCGAGCCCTCCCTCGAAAAGCGGCTTGGTCCAGTCCACGATGATCTTGGCCGGATCGAATTCGTATTTGGAGCCGAGGCCGTGGCATTCGGGGCAGGCGCCGTAAGGAGAATTGAAGCTGAAGGAGCGAGGCTCGAGCTGGGGAACGGAAATTCCGCAATCGGGGCAAGCGAGTTTTTCGGAATACTCGTGCTCCTCGCCGCCGACAACGGCGATGGTGACGAGCCCGCCGGTGAGCTTGAGGGCGGTCTCGACGGACTGTTCGAGGCGCTGGGCAATGCCGTTTTTCAAGAGGAGACGGTCGACAACGATTTCGATGGTGTGATTTTTGCGGCGGTCGAGGGGAATTGGTTCATCGAGATTGACGAGGTCGCCATCCACGCGGGCGCGGACATAGCCCTGCTTGGCGTATTTTTCGAATTCTTTTTTATACTCACCCTTGCGGCCGCGGACGACGGGAGCGAGGACCATGATGCGGTCGTCGGGCTTCAAGGCGAGGACAGACTGGACGATTTGTTCGGTGGATTGGCGGGTGATGGGCTTGCCGCATTTGGGGCAGTGGGGCGCGCCGATGGCGCTGAAGATGACGCGGAGATAATCGTAGATTTCAGTGATGGTGCCGACGGTGGAGCGGGGCGAGCGCGTGGTGGTCTTTTGCTCGATGGCGATGGAAGGGGAAAGGCCCTCGACGGAATCGACTTCGGGACGCTCCATCTGATCGAGGAACTGGCGCGCATAGGCGGAGAGCGACTCGACATAGCGGCGCTGGCCCTCGGCATACAGGGTGTCGAAGGCGAGCGACGATTTTCCGGAGCCCGACAGACCCGTAATCACCGTGAGAGTGTTGCGGGGAATTTCCAGGCTGATGTTCTTCAAATTGTGCTGCCGGGCACCCTGGACGATGATGTTTTTCAGAGCCATGGACGGTTCAAGCGGCCGCGCACAAGGGCGGCTCCCCTACACTGGGTAGAATGCGGCCAGCGTAATCCTTCACTATAGCAAGCGAAGAGGGGGACGTCAAAACGGCGCGAGTGGACAACGAATTCCGAAAAGATTTTCGGGCGGAAAAAGCAGCCAGCAGAAAAAAGCCGGGCGTGCTGGGCGAAGAAAAAGGGAATGGAAATTCTGCAGGATCTGAGACAACCAGGCTGTCCCCAATTTGGGCGTTTGGGAGGCTTTTTGGGCGGCATGAGAGGCCTAAAGCTCGGTCAAACGGATGGGTTTCGGTCAAAAGGCTCTGGGGGGCCTATATTGCTCCGGGAGGGTCGAAAATGGAGGCCCGCAAAGCGCACCGGGAGGGGCAAGGCCGACGGCCCGCGGGGGTGATGGAGGGTTGGCGAGGGGCGGCGGCGAAAATCAGGCGGTGGCGCGGCGAGAGCGGATACGGAAAGGGACGGGGCGAGGAGGTCGAGCGCTGACGATGGGACATTCGGCGGAGGGACAAGGCTTACCTTCATGCCCGGAGAGGAGGTGCTTGATGACCTCGTCGGCTTTGTCTCGCGTCTCGCAGCTCAATTGAGCGTCTTCGTGGATGGATACGTCTCTTGACATGCGCAGGCGGCGCGCCTCGGAGAAGGCGGAAACCATGGCGCGTTTCAAATGATCGAGCTCTTCACACATGGGGCGCCGAATTTTACAACGGCGGTCGAGCCAGGCAACGGTACTTTCGTACTATTCACGAGGCAAGCCGGGCGCGAGAGGTCAATATGGCCGGAAAACAGCCGGGAAAGGGGAAAACGGAATACGGGGAGACGGGGGAGGGTTGCACTAAGATAGTGCACGGCGCTTCCGCCAAGGGCGGGAAAGGGAGTTGTGGCCATGCTGGAGACGATCTTGAAGAGATTTGAAGAGCCGGACGAAGTGCGGACATTTGAAAAAGGGAAATTCGAGGTGGTGCATATCGGAGGAATGACGATCGGGCGAGCCTCGTATCAGCCAGGATGGAAATGGTCGCTGCACGTCGGGCCGAGCGTGGGCGCGGAACGGTGCCAGGTGGAGCATGTGGGGCTGGTGGTGTCAGGATGCGCGACGGTGGCGCTGGAGGATGGCACGATCCACGAACTCTGGCCCGGGACGGTGTTCTACATTCCGCCGGGACCTCCGGGGCACGATAGCTGGGTGATAGGAAATGAAGAGTATGTGTCGCTCCATTTTCTTGGGGCGGGAGAATATGCGAGCGGGAGGAAATAGATTTTTTGGGTGAGGAATTGGAGACGAAAGAGACGAGAGGCGATGAGAAATTGCTTTCACACCGCAAATTTTGCTAGAGGGTGGGACTTTTTACCGGGGTTCGTTGAAAGAAGCTGTTTATTTTCAGCTATTTAGGTTTGGTTTTTGGCGTGCAGTTCTATTTGGCGTCAGGGGGAGGTAAGCCGAGGATCCCTTCGGGGATTGAGGGCTGGGCCGGCTTCCTTCCCCCGGCTTTTTCTCCGCAGACTTTGACGACCGCGACTTCCGGTTTCATTCCTCGATCGAAATCCATCGCATGCATTTTGATACCCAGGGCATTCGGGACGTGGGAATAAGCTCCGCCAAAACTGCTAAAAGGTATAGAGGAGCGCAACTACGAAGCACGCGCGGGAACAATTCACACGGGAAGCGGCAATAAACAGAGAGTGGAGCGGCAAGAGACGAACGAGGCGCACGCGGCCTGAGCGAAACGAAAAATCCCCGCAAAAGCACGGCGTGCAACCTCGAACAACGCGGAGGAGTCAAAGCTTGCTGGCGGATAGAGCGCAAGCTATAACGGAATCAAGGTGAATCCCGCGAAAATCGGCGAAGGCAAAAAAACGTGCGGGAGAGGCGCGCGCAAACCGACGGCCGCCCGAAGAAGCATCGCATGGCTGAGCCTGAGCGTGCTGTTTTGCGGATTGCCGGCGCTGGCGCAATCGCCGCAGACGCAGGGAGCGCCCGCGGTGGAAAGCGGCTCCGCGGCCCAGCCAGCCGCAGACGGAACGGATGAAAAGCAGGAGAATCAGGCGCCCTTGCCGGGAATCATCAACGGAACGGTGGTGGACGCGAGCGGAGCGGCGGTGGTGGGCGCCGAAGTGACGCTGACGCGAGACGGGAAACCGGAAAGCCAGAAGACGCTATCGGGAAGCAACGGGCAATATTCGCTGGCGGATGTGGCTCCGGGACCATTCCAACTGACGATAACGGCGGAGGGGTTCGCGACGCAGACGATTACGGGAATCCTGCACTCGGGGGAGATCTACGTGGTGCCGCAGATCTCGCTGGCGGTGGCGACGGCGGTGACCCAAGTGCAGGTGACGCTAACGCGAACACAAGAAGCCGAGGCGGAAGTAAAGGATGAAGAGAAGCAGCGCGTGCTGGGCTTCATTCCGAATTTTTACGTGAGCTACGCGGCGCATCCCGAGCCACTCACCCCGAAGCAGAAATTCGAGCTGGCGTGGAGGACGACGACGGACCCGGTGACGTTTGGAATCACGGGGGCGGTGGCGGGAATCCAGCAGGCGAACAACACGTTCAGCGGATACGGGCAAGGAGCGCAGGGATACGGGAAAAGGTACGGGGCGTCATACGCCGACCTGGTGACGGGGACGTTCATCGGGAGCGCAATCCTGCCGTCGCTGCTGAAACAGGATCCGAGATATTTTTACAAAGGAACAGGAAGCGTGAAATCGCGGTTTCTGTACGCGATCGCGAATTCGGTGATTTGCAAGGGGGACAATGGGCGGTGGCAGCCGAATTATTCGAACATTCTGGGAAGCCTGGCGGCGGGAGGAATTTCGAATTTGTACTATCCAGCGAGCGACCGCGATGGAGCGGGACTAACGTTTGAAAACGCGCTAATCGGAATCGGAGCGACCGGCGCGGCGAACCTGCTGCAAGAATTCGTCATCCCGAAGTTAACACCCCACATACCAATTCATCAAACCTCGAATCCCTGAAGGACAAACGGACGAAGCGCCCCCGGCGAACGCCGAGGCGAAGAAAACCGCGCGGGCGAACCCCGTCCGCGGGAAGCGGCGGGGAAACATAGTAGCTGCGACCGGCGAAAAGGGATAACATGCGGGGCCAGAAGCGGCCAAGGTCCGGCGCGGAGCGATTGACGTGAGAGCGCGGGCGCGGAACGGCCGCTAATTCACCCGCAGCACAAGAATTCGCAGGCCAACCAGTGGGCCAGAGTCTACGCACAGAGCGTGGATAGGAGTTCAACGGTCATGGCTTACACTCCCAGGCACATGAAGTGGTGGGGTTGGGGCGACGCCGAGGCGAGCTTCGATTCGAAGGGACACCCCGGATTCTGGCCTTACGCGAAAGAGCAATTGGGGATCGAAGGGGACGCTCCCGCCAAACCGCCGGCGACGCTGGAGGAGATGCAACTTCCCGAAGCGATCGTGAACACGCGATTTCTGAGCGAAATCAAACTGAAACTGCACGCAGGCCAAATCAGCGATGAGAGATACGAGCGCGTGGTGCATGCGTACGGGAAGGGCTTCCGCGATCTCTACCGGCTGAGGCACGGATGGGCGGAAGGCGCCCCCGACCTGGTGATCTATCCGGAAAAGGAGGAGGAGGTGGCGGCGACGCTGAGGGCGGCGGCGCGGAACGACGTGATGGTGATTCCGTTCGGAGGCGGGTCGAATATTTCCGGATGCCTGGAGCGGATGGAGAGCGGACGAATGGCGGTGTCGCTGGACATGCGACGGATGCGGAGAGTGATGGAAGTGGATGGAGAGTCGGGGACGGCGAGGGCGGAAGCGGGAGTGTTTGGCCCCGACCTGGAGGAGCAACTCGCGGCGCACGGGATGACGCTGGGACATTTTCCGGATTCGTTTCTGCACTCGACGCTGGGAGGGTGGATCGCGACGAGGTCGGCAGGAATGCAGAGCGACAAGTACGGGAAGATCGAGGACATGGTGGTGGCGCTGCGGATGGTGACGCCGGAAGGAGTGCTGGAGACGCGAAGAGTGCCGAAATCGTCGAACGGGATCGACGTGAACCATATGTGCATCGGGAGCGAGGGAACGCTGGGGGTGATTACGGAAGCGACGATGCGGGTACACGCGCGGGCGGAAGCGCGAGTGGTGCCGGCGTATCTGTTTCGCGAATTCGAGGGCGGGCTCGAGGCGATGCGGGAATGCGTGCGGCGGGAGTGCATGCCGGCGATGGTGCGACTCAACGATCCGGACAAGACAGCGCTGTCAGTGGCGTTCAAGCCGCCGTCGTCGGAACTGTCGCGAGCGGCGAGCAAAATTTTCAAGGGATATTTGCGGGCGAAGGGGTTCGAGCTGCCGCGGGCATGCCTGATGCTGACGGCGTTCGAAGGACGAAAAGGGGAAGTGACGCGGCAATTGCGGCGCGTGGAAGCGATCTACGAGAAATACGGAGGGGTGAGCCTGGGGCAAAGCTCGGGGAAATCGTTTGAAGCGACGAAGTACGATTTTCCGCACATCCGGGATTTCCTGCTGGAGCGGGATGTGACGACGGACGTGAGCGAGACGGCGACGGTGTGGAGGAACATCCTTCCGCTCTACAAAGCGACAATCGGGGCGATCCGCGCGCGGATTTGCGAAAGCGGGGCGCAGCCTTGGTCGGGATGCCACATCAGCCATACGTACCACAGCGGGGCGAGCCTGTATTTCACTTTCGGATTCAAGCAGCAAGCAGGGCGGGAGATGGAGCAGTACCTGAAGGTGAAGCGCGCGGTGCAGCAATCGTTCATCGATCACGGAGCGACGCTCTCCCACCATCACGCGGTGGGGACGGAGCACTTGCCGTGGCTGGCGGCGGATGTTTCTCCGGTGGGAGTGAAGGCCGTGGCGGCGCTGAAGCAGGGATTGGACCCGGGGAACAGCATGAATCCCGGGAGGCTGGCGCCGACGTGGGAGCCGTTCGAAGATTGGTCGCGAATTGGAAGGCAGCCCCAGGAGAAAGCGATGGCGGCGGCGTTTCGGGCCGCGGAGAACGGCAGAGGCGCAGCAACGGGGCGCGACGCCGCGAAACGTTGAGAAGAATTCGATTTCGGCCGGGCCTGCGGGCCACCGCAGAGAGAAGTCTCTTCGTTCGATCCCTTTCAAACTAGAAATTTCTTGGCGGAGTATCCTTGGGCGGGGCGAGGACTTCGATTAGAATAAATTGGACTCGTGTACAAGTTGGGGCGTGGTCCAATCGGTAGGACACCTCACTGTTAATGAGGATGGTGGAGGTTCGAGTCCTCCCGCCCCAGCCAATTTTTCGGTGGACGCTGGCGACAGATGGCAGGCGATAGAGGAGAGATTTTTTCCGGACACCTTTGGCACGGCTGAAGCCATGCCCTTCCAAGACTAATGGGATGGTGGAGGTTCGAGTCCTCCCGCCCCAGCCAATTACCCAACCAATCAAGGAGAAGAAGAGCCGCCTGCGCGAGGATGCGCGGCCGCCGGATTAATCCCTGATGGTGGGAAAGCCGGCTTCCGTCCAGCCACGCCAGCCGCCGTCCATGGAAAACACGTTCTGGTAGCCCATTTTTTTGAGATTGTCGGCAGCCAAAGCGGAACGGAAGCCACCGCCGCAATAGAGGACGATGGTGGTGTCCTTGGCGGGGATGGTGTTTTCGATGTCGCGCTCGATGATGCCCTTGCAGAGGTGGATGGCGCCGGGAATATGGCCGCGGGCCCATTCGGAGTCTTCGCGGGTGTCAACCAGGACGAAGGGGTCGCCGGAGTCCATGCGTTTCTTGGTGGCGTGGATGTCCTCTTCCTTGATGCGTGATTTCGCGTCTTTGACGAGCTTGAGAAAACCTTCGGGATGATTGGGAGCCATGGGAAAACCTCGCGATGTGAATCTAAGGAGAAGCTAACACAGATTGGAAAAGAGAAAAGGGAAAATGGGAAGTGAGGGGCGCCCTGCCTCCTGCCAAGCCACATACGAACATTCGTTTTGATTTTGCGAGGTCACTTCATGTCGCGCCAGTTGGGGCCGACTTTCGTTTCGACGAGAAGCGGGACGCTGAGGGCGTGGACGCCTTCCATGACTTCCTTGACGATTTTGGTGAGGGAGGGGATTTCGTCTTCGGGAGCTTCGAAGAGAAGCTCGTCGTGAACCTGCAAGATCATGCGGGCCTGGTAGCCTTCGGCGGGAAGACGGCGGTCGAGTTCGATCATGGCCAGCTTGATGAGATCGGCGGCGGCGCCCTGCATGGGAGTGTTCATGGCGGTGCGCTCGGCGAAGCCGCGAAGATTGGGCAGCGGGGAATCGATTTCGGGGATGGGGCGAAGGCGGCCGAAGAGAGTGCGGGTGAATTTCGTCCGGCGGGTTTCGGCGATCTGGCGATCGAGAAACTGTTTCACGCCGGAGTAGCGTTCAAAATACGCGGCGATGAATTGAGCGGCTTCGCGCTGGTCGATGCCGAGCTGCTGGGCGAGGCCGAAGGCGGAAAGGCCGTAAATGACGCCGAAATTGATGACCTTGGCGACGCGGCGGTGCTCGGGGGTCTGGGCGAAGGGAGCAACGCCGAAAACTTCCTGGGCGGTGCGGGAGTGAATGTCTTCGCCGCGGCGGAAGGCGGCGACGAGGACGGGGTCGCCGGAAAGATGGGCGAGGATGCGGAGCTCGATCTGGGAATAGTCGGCGGAGAGCAATTGCGAGCCGGGGGAAGCGACGAAAGCGGCGCGGATTTCGCGGCCGAGTTCGGAACGGACGGGAATATTTTGCAGGTTGGGGTTGGAGGAGCTGAGGCGTCCGGTGGCAGTTCCGGTCTGGCTGAAGCGGGTATGGAGACGTCCGGTGGCGGGATGAATGAGGCGAGGGAGGACGTCGGCATAGGTGGATTTGAGCTTGGCAAGCTCGCGATATTCGAGAATTTTTTTGGGGAGGTCGTGGACGGAGGCGAGAGCTTCGAGGACTTCGGCGGCGGTAGAGCGGGCCTTGGCGCGGACGCGGCGAGGCATCTGCAGATTGAGCTTGTCGAAGAGGACCTCGGCGAGCTGGGCCGGGGAATTGACGTTGAATTCGCTGCCGGCAAGCGCGTAGATGCTCTTTTCGAGGCCGCCGATTTCCTTTTGAAGCTTCGCGGAGAGCCTTTCGAGCTCGGAGCGATCCACGCGAACGCCGGCCGCCTCCATACGGGCGAGAACCGGGGCGAGAGGGAGATCGATTTTTTCGTAGAGAGCGAGGAGGCCCTGCGTTTCGACTTCGGCGCGCAGGACGGGAGCGAGGCGGAGAAGAAAGTCGGCGTGTTCGCCGGGAGCGCCGGAAAGAGTGAGGTTGAGATGGCGGAGCGCGACCTCGGCAAAGGCGTGATTGGGAGTGGTGGGGCGGAGCAAATAGGAATAGAGCATGGCGGCGTGGCGGATTGCGTGAACGTCTCCGGCGAGCAATTGAAAGAGCTTCGGATCGTGGACGGTTTTGGGGCGTTTTGGGTCGGCTAGCCAATCTTTCATAGCGGCGAGAGTCTTGTCTTCGATGTCGTTGGCGGCGGTGCGGGCGACGCCATGTTTCGCGGAGGCTTCGACGGCGAGGACTCGGGAGCCGTATCCCTCTTCATCCGGCTCGACGGAGTCGAGGGCCAGCCAGAGGGCGGTGTCGCGGCCGGCGGGGAGGGATTTCAAGAACTTCGCGAAATCCAGAGGGGAAGCGGAGGAGGCGTAGTCGGATTTTCCGGCAGGGGCAGAAGGAGCGAGCTCCTTGAGAAGGGAGGTGAAGCCGAGCTCGGAGTAAAGGTCGCGAAGGGCGTTCGAATCAGGTTCGAGCCTTTGAAGTTCATCGAGATCGAGCGGGACGGGCGCGTCGAGAGGAATCGTCGCGAGCTGCTTGCTCAATTTGACGAATTCGGCGTTTTTTTCGAGAGCTTCGCGGTAGCTTGAACGCTTCACTTTGGAGGCGTTCTTGAGAACGGCTTCGGCGCTGCCGAATTCCTGAATCAACTGGCGGGCGCCGACCTCGCCGATGCCGGCCTTGCGCCGCTCGCCGGGAGGAGGCTTTTCGTTTGGGTCGCGGGCTCCGGGAATGTTGTCAATGGAATCGCCCATGAGAGCCATGACGTCGGGAACTTTTTGGGGAGGGACGCCCATGAGTTCCTCGACTTTTTTGGCATCAATGAGAAGGTCGCCCTTCGAAGGATTGAGAATCTTCACTTTGCCGCCGACCAGCTGCATGAGGTCTTTGTCGCTGGTGACGATGAAGACTTCGAGGGATTTTTTTTGCGCCTGATGAGCCAGGGCGGCAATGACGTCGTCCGCCTCGAATCCGGCGCGCTCGAGGATGGGAAGGTGCATGGCTTGGCAATAGCGGCGGACGTAGGGGAGCTGGACGGCCAGATCCTCGGGCATGGGGGGACGCTGGGCCTTGTAGGCGTCGAAGAGCTTGTCACGGAAGGTGGGCTCGGGGCGGTCGAAGACGACTCCGAGGTAATCGGGATTCCAGTCCTTGACGAGCTTGCGAATCATGTTGGAGAAGAGGTAGGGGACGTTGGTGGGGACGCCGGCGGGACTTCGCAAGCGCTGAGGCATGGGGGCGTAAAAGGCGCGGAAGATGTAGCCCATGGCGTCGATGAGAAAGAGGCGTTTTGAATCTTTCGCAGGCATGGAGTTGGAGATTGGCTCCCGGCGGAGACCGGAGATTCGGACGACCCCGCGAGTATAGCAGAGGGCGAGGAAAAGGCGCGGGGCACGGATGGGGCGGCGACAAAGTCACTTGACTCGTAACCCCCCAGCCCGTATAGCTATACGAGTGAGTTTTCCCAGCCAGGGGTGGCTATTGGGGCGAGGGTTGGGGCATCTATCGTTTCCATTTCAAATTTAAATTTTGAGGGACCGCTCGGGCGGGTTACAAATCTCCGAGGAGATCATGATGCGGACTAGCCGACGTGGGAAGACGTGCGTGGCCGGGGTAGCAGCGCTGCTGGCTTTGATCGTGCTGGGAGCATACCCGGCGTACGCGCAAACGTTTCGCGGGACAATCCTCGGGACGGTGACCGACACATCGGGAGCGGCCATAGCCGGGGCCACGGTGAGCATACAGAACGTGGACACGGGGCTGGTGAGGACCGTGCAGACGGCGACGGACGGGACCTACGTGATGCCCGAACTCCCGGTAGGAAACTACCGGGTGACGGTGGACAAAAAGGGATTTCAGACGTCGGTGACGGACGGAGTGCGTGTGGACGTGGCGGTGCAGAGGACGGTGAACGCGAGCCTGAAAGCAGGAAGCGTGGAGCAGAAAGTGGTGGTGTCGGCACAGACGCAGCCGCAGGTGGAGACGCAGTCGAATACGCTGGGCGGCGTGATGGAACAACGGCAAGTGACGAGCATCCCGGCGAACGGGCGGGATTACCAGAAGCTGATCTACCTGACGCCGGGAGTGGCGGGATCTCCGGACGAGATCACGGATTCGCCAGGCTCATATGGAACGTTTTCGATGAACGGAGCGCGAGGCCGGTCGAACAACTTCCTGCTGGACGGGACGGACATGAACGACGGGTTCCGGAACGATCCGGCGATCAACGAGGCGGGTGTGTTCGGCGATCCGGCGACGATCCTGCCGCTGGAAGCGATATCGGAGCTGCACGTGCTGTCGAATTACGAGGCGGAGTACGGGCGGAATTCCGGGGCGGTGGTGAACATCGTCACGAAGAGCGGGACGAACCAACTGCACGGGACGGCGCTGGAATATTTCCGGAACACGGCGCTGGACGCGCGGAACTATTTCAACGATACGGGGACGCCGCAATCGCCATTCCACAACAACCAGTTCGGAGCGTCGCTGGGCGGGCCGATCATCAAGGACAAGGCGTTTTTCTTTTTCGACTACGAGGGGCAGAGGGAATCGGGGTCGCAAAACGTGCTGACATGCGTGCCGGACCCGTCACAACTGACGGGATCGACCAATTCCGTGATTACGGCACTGCTGGCGAGGAATCCGTGGCCGACGCCGAACATTTCGGGGGTAACGACAACGGATTCGGGCTGCTCGTCGCCGAACCTTTCAACGAACACGCCGTTCAGCAACAACATAGACAGCCTGATCGGGAAGGTGGACTACAGTTTCAGCCCGACGAATCTTCTCTCTGGCCGCTATTATTTCGGGAACAGCACGCAACTGTTTCCGCTGTCGCTGACAGGCGGGGCGACGCTGCCGGGATTCAACACGGACACGCCGACGCGGGTGCAACTGGTGTCGATTTCGGATGTGTGGACGATGACGCCGACGAGGGTGAACGAGGCGCGGCTGGGCTGGAACCGGTTCGCGGAGGGTTTCTATCCCCAGGACCGGACATTCGATCCGAATTCGATCGGGCTGGATACGGGAGCGCCGGGAGGAGGGCTGCCGGTGATTGACGTCGGGTCGTTCGCGCAGATTGGAGCGAGCAATTCGACGCCGCGAAACAGGGTGGATGCGAACTGGCAGTTCATCGACAACGTTTCCTGGAGCCTGGGGAAGAACGACGTCAAGTTTGGATACGAGTTCCGGCGGACGTCGATCACGCAGAACCTGGGAATCAACTCGAGGGGCGCGCTGGATTTCGACGGAGTGGCAGATTTCCTGGACGGAACCGTCGACGGCGGAGGGATTACATCGGGAAACGGGTTGCGGCACACGTACCAGAACAACCACGGATTGTACGTGCAAGACGCGTACAAGCTGACGAGCACGGTGACATTGAACGCGGGAATGCGGTGGGATTATTACGGCGTGGTCTCCGAGAAGAACAATTACTTCAGCAACTTCTATCCGACGACGGCGACGGGCCTGGTGCAGGTGGGAACGCCGGGCTACGGGAAGCTGTACCATCCGGATTACCGGAATTTCGCGCCGCGATTGAGCGCGGCATGGGACGTCCGGGGGAAAGGGCGGACGGTGCTGAGGGCCGGATGGGGAATTTTCTACGACGCGTTTTCGCAGGATATCTTTCTGGACCACTTACCGTGGCCGGTGACCTACGGACCGGGCCCGGCGTACAACGGTGTGGGCCCGGCGGCCATGCAGTCGGGCTCTCCGCTGGGGAGCATCGCGGCAAATCAGCCGATCTTCGGAGGATTCTCGCCGGTGACGACGGCGTTCGGGGTGGATCCGAACATCCGCACGCCGTACATGGAAAACTACAACCTGAATTTGCAGCAGCAGATTGGAAAGAAAGCCGTGCTGCAACTGGGGTACGTGGGATCGCAGGGGCATCGGCTGTTCCGGTTCGTGGATTTGGATCAGCCGAATCAAGCGACGATCGACTCGTCGGACCTTCAATTCGCGGCGACGAACTCCTACACGCTGAGCTATACGGGCGGGGGAACGGCGGGGCCATTTCCGTGCGCGCCGCTGGGCGGACCGGGCTGCATTCCAGGCTACGGAGCGCCGAGAAATTACCCGCAGTTTCCATTCAGCTATATTTTCCAGGAGCAGGCGTCGGCGAAGTCGAACTACAACGCGCTGCAAGCCAGCCTGCATTTGGACGACATCCACGGGTTCACGTCGCAGATCAACTACGTGTGGTCGCATTCGATCGACAACGCCAGCGACTCGGACGATTTCGTGCCAAACGCGGCGCAACCGAACGACAGCACGAATCCGAACGCGGAGAAAGGGAACTCGAATTTCGACATCCGCAACCGGTTCTCGTGGAATTTCATGTACCGGCTGCCGAAGCGGGGCGGGAAACTGAGCCGGCTGAGGGACGGGTGGGGATTCGACGGAGCGGCGATTTTACAGACGGGGCAACCGTTCGCGCTGAACTACAACTTCGAGGGGGATTTCGACGGGAGCGGCGAAGGAGACGGGCGTCCGGACGTGATTGGACTGCCCGTATACAACCGGGGGAATCCGGGGCAATTCCTGGACCTGTCGTCATTTATGGTGCCGTGCACACCAAGCCCCGTGTACAGCCAAGCGCAATTTGCGCCCCAACCGTACGGCAATATGTCAACGGGGGACGAACAGATTTGCACGCCGGGGACGCGGCATTTCGGAAACGAAGGGCGGAATTCGCTGAGGGGGCCGAGCTTCAAGGAGATGGATTTCGCGGTGTTCAAGGACACGCCGATCACGGAGCGGATCAACGCGGAGTTCCGCTGCGAGATATTCAATTTGTTCAATCATCCCAATTTCGCGAACCCGCTGCTGCCTGCGTTTATCGCCGACGCGGCCTACGGAGGGATCGACACGAATCCGTCGAGCGCGACGTATGGGCACAGCCTGGGTTACCTGCCGCTGACGGCGACGGGCGACGTCGGGATCGGGAATCCGTTCCTGGGGGGCGGGGCGCCCCGGGGAATCCAGTTCGCCGTGAAGTTTTCGTTCTGAGGCGGTTTCCGGCGGATTGACCTTACGAAATTCAGCGGCCCGGTTTTCCGGCGGGAAGCGGGAGAGCCGGGCCGCACGGCCGTTTGGACGGCAGTTTCCCAGGCTGCGAGCCCTCTGTTAAGCTTTCCCCCGCTGAGACCCCTCGGGGGGAGCGGCGGGGGTTCTGAAACCCAGCAGGATCCCCTATGTCACCGGATTGAAATATCTTGACCAGGCGCCGCGTATACAACTATGGAGCGACGGAAGACCACCGGCGAAATGAGCGCCAAGGAACTGGCGGAGGTGCTGGCCGAGGTCCGGGCGGGAGATGCTGACGCCTGGGGCGAGCTGTATCGCCAATTTGGGCCAGCGATATTCCGATTTTGCCGGAGGGCGCTGCCGACGCGCGAGGACGCGGAAGACGCGACAACGGAAATATTCATGAAGGTGCGGCAAAAACTCGGGACATACGATTCGTCGCGGCCCTTCGCGGCGTGGCTCTATAAAGTGGCGAGCAATCATTGCTGGGACGTGCTGAGGCGGAGGAGAATCCGGCAGGACCTGGAGACGGGCGACCTGGAGACTTTGCCGTTGGAGCATCCGTCGCCGAGCCAACTGGAGCAATTGCAGGCGGAACGGTCGGGGAAGGAAGTGCGCGCGGGGCTGGCGAAATTGCCGGACCGAGCGCGGCTGGCGCTGGTGCTGCGGTACTACGCGGACATGAGCTACGACGAAATCGCGGACACACTGGGGGTTCGGCGCGCGTTCGTGGGAGTGTTGCTCCTGCGGGCGCGACACCAATTGCGGGAGATACTCGGGGAAGCCGGGACGCAAACCCTAGGAAACGCCGCAGGGAGCAATCCATGACGCCCATAGACAATCACTTCGATGAAATGACAGCGCTGCTGTTTCTCGAGGGGCAATTGCCGGAGGAACGAGCGAGCGAAGTGCAAGCGCACGTGGGGACGTGCGCGGAATGCCGGGAGCTGGTGCGATCGCTGAAGAACGAGGACGTGTGGCTGCGCAACGCGCTGACGGAGCCGGACGAGATGGTGCCGACGCGGCTGGTTCACGCACCGGAACGAGGCGGGGCGCATTGGGGATGGATCTCGGCGATCGGACTTGCGGGCGCGGGCTCGTACACGCTGTGGAGCGGATTCATCGAGCCTTGGAGGGCGGAGGCGGCGCAGGCGGGATTCACGCAGGGAAATTTACTGACCATGCTTTTTTTCACGGGAGCATTCTGGAAAGGATGGGACGCGATGCGAAGCCTGATTGAGTTCCTGACCGTGGCGACACTGGGGCTGCTCTTCGTGTGGCTGTTGAGGCGGCATTGGAGCCGGCTGACGACGGTGGCCGTGGTGATGAGCGGGCTGGCGCTGGCGCTGGCAATGTCTCCGGCGGCGGGGGCCGCGGAAGCGAAACACGGCGACCCGAACTACACGCTGGCGGCGGGGCAGGAGGTCCATACGGATTTGATCGTGGCCGCGGACCGGACGGAGATAGACGGCGACGTGGACGGAGACTTGATCGTATGGTCGAGGAACCTGACGGTGAACGGGCACGTGAAAGGGGACATTCTGTCGTTCGCGCAGTCGCTGCAGGTCAACGGGCCCGTGGACGGGAATATCCGGGTGTTCGCGCAATCCTTCACGTTGGAAAGCTCGGTGGGCCACAACTTGATGGCCTGGTGCCAGGATCTGGAGCTGGGACCGAAAGCCACAGTAGGAGGGACGATCACCGCGGGCGGGGACGACCTGGACCTTAATGGGACGATCGCGGGAGACGGCCTGCTGCTGGGGAACACGATTGATATCGGAGGGACGATGGGGCACGACGTGACGGTGCGGGCCGCGAATTTGACGGTCAGCTCGGACGCGGTGGTAAAAGGGCGATTCAAATTCACGGGACGGAACGAGCCGAGCGTATCGCCATCGGCCAAGCTGGCGTCTCCGCTGGAAGTGAAAATCGAGAAGAGGAGATACCGGCCGAATTACGCCGCGCCGCAATACTATTTGCATGAATTGTTGTTTTGGGGAGCGCGGTTTGTGTTCGGGCTGGTCATTCTTCTGCTGGCGCCGGGATTTTTCTTCGACATCGAGGCCTCGCTCAAGAGGTATGGGCCGGCGATGGGGTTCGGCGTGCTGTTCCTATGCATGGTGCCGATCGCGGCGATTCTGGTATGCGTGACGGTCGTGGGGCTGGGAGTCGGAATCGCGTCGATGCTGCTGTACGCGGTGGCGGTCTATTCGGGGAGGGTATTCGTGGGCGCGTGGCTGGGAGAGAAGCTGCTGGGAGCGTCGCAAGGAGCGGGGCCGGCGATTGGGCGACTGGCGCTAGGGCTGGCGTTGATCCAGGCGGGGACGATGCTGCCGTTTTTGGGGATACTCATCAGCGTGCTGGCGACGATTTGGGGACTCGGAGGAATCGTGCTGGCGTTTCACAAGCACCTGAGGACGCAGTGGGCGCCGGCTGTGTGACGGTCGCGGCGGGAATCCGGATTTCTATTGTTCCGGAACGACGAAGACGATTTGGGTGTTCTTTTTGAGCTTTACATCGGCGTCCGAGGATTGAATGACGGAATAAGTCTTGCCCTTGTCCTGAGCCGTGGCAAGGCGCACCCCGCGAATTCCATAAACCCCTTCGCTTGCGGGCGTCAATTCGCCGGCCGTTCCCAAATTCTTGCTGCCGGAAGTGGCCGAATCGATATTTGTCTGGATCATGCCGCGGCCGTCCTGAAGAGAGTCGGTGGAGACACTGGGCTCCGGGGCCAGGGCCTGGATTTGAACATTCAGCGTTTCGGCCTGGCCGCCCTTGGGAGCGACCTGGTCGAAAAGGATGGCGACGGTGGAAGGAGAGGCGCTGCCGGAGAAGGATTGAACTTTCACGACGTGTCCGGTGAAGACAGAGCCCTTCTTCAGGAGCATTTCGTGCCCGCGTTTTAAATCCCTGGTGGTCTCAACAAGGACAGCGTCCCCGGGTTTGAGCCTGGCGGCGTCCAATTGCGTGAGGAGCTTCGCCAGGATTCCCTGACCGGCCGGGATATTCAAAGAGTTCGAAGCCGCGTTCGATGGGGCATTGGAGTGGGCAAGAGAAGGGATGGCGAGGGCCATCGCCGCCGCGAGAAGTAAACCGACGCGAAACATAGTCGTACCTCCCAAAGTTCCGCGCACGCCCCTGCGCGCCGGGCCGGCGGCCCGTTTCCCGGATACATTACCAGGAAAGCCAGTCCAACAGGAGTTAGAATTCGTCCCGAAACTTTCAGGCGCATGCCGAGGCCGGCGCGGCCCGGTCCAAAAAGGCGCGTTTTCAGACGACTTCGAGAGTCTTGCCGACCCGGCCAATGATTTCGGCGGCGCGTTCGAGGTCGGCGCGCTTATGGGCGGCGGTGACAATGGTGCGGAGGCGAGCCTTTCCCTCGGGGACGGTGGGATAGCCGATGGCACCGGCGAAGACACCCTCCGCGAATAGAGCGCGAGAAAACTCGAAGGCCTTGGCAGCGTCGCCGACCATGACGGGAGTGATCGGAGTCTCGCTCCTGCCCGTGTCGAAACCAAGCTTCTTCAATTTGCGTTTGAAGAATTTCGTATTGGACCAGAGTTTCTTGACGAGTTTTTCGCCGTCCTCGGAATCGAGGAGGGAGAAGGCGGCCTGGCAGGTGGCGGTGACGGAAGGCGGATGAGAGGTGGAAAAGAGGAACGGGCGGGCGCGTTGGTAGAGAAAATCGATCAAGTCGCGCGAGCCGCAGACGTAGCCGCCGATCGAGCCAATCGCCTTGCTCAAGGTGCCGACCTGAATATCCACGCGGCCATGGCAGCCGAGATGGTCCACGGAGCCGCGGCCGCGATTGCCGAGGACGCCGGAAGCGTGAGCGTCGTCAACCATCATGATGCAGTTGTATTTTTCGGCGAGGGAGCAGAGAGCGGGGAGGTCGGCAATATCGCCGTCCATGGAGAAGACGCCATCGGTGATGAGGAGCTTGTGGCCGTTCCAATCGGAGGTTTCCTGGAGGACGCGCTCGCAATCGGCGGTGTCCTTGTGCTTGAAAACCTTGATGGTGGCGCGGGAGAGGCGGCAGCCGTCGATGATGGAAGCATGGTTGAGCTCGTCGGAGACGATCAGATCATCTTTTCCGAGAATGGCGGAGACGGTGCCGGCGTTGGCGGCGAAACCGGACTGAAAAACGACGCAAGCTTCGGAATGCTTGAATCGGGCGATCTGCGCCTCGAGGTCCATGTGCATCTTCATGGTTCCAGCGATGGTGCGGACGGCGCCGGAGCCGACGCCGAATTTGCGGATGGCGTCAATGGCGGCGCGGCGGAGCCTGGGGTTCGTGGCGAGGCCGAGGTAATTGTTGGAGCTGAGATTGATGACTTCCTTGCCGTCGAAGACGGCGAGGGGCTTCTGCTCGCCTTCGAGGATTTTAAGGTTGAAATAGAGATGCTTGGCTTTCATTTCGGCGAGGGCATCGCGGAGATAGGCAAGCTGGGGGCGAGCGGGCTGCATAGCGGGTGTGGTCATGATTCCTCCTGGAAACCGCGTATTTATGAGGGCCAGAATGACAATTCATTATAGGACTTCGAGGGAAAAATGCGGAAGTGAAGAGGGAAAGAAGGCAGCGAGAGATCGGGGGTTCGGGTTACTTCGAGGAACCGTCAGGGAAGAAGAGGATTTTTCCGGCCTGGCCTTTTTCGAGGAGGGAAAAAGCGTCGGCAAATTTTTCAAGGGGAAGACGTTCCTTGAAGAGGGGCTCGAGATTCAATTTGCCGTGCTTGAGGAGCTCGCTCATCTGCACCCAGGTCTCGAACATGCGGCGGCCGTAAATTCCGTGGACGGTGGCGCCCTTGAAAATCACTTCGTTCAACAAATCGAGGGTGACGGGTCCGGTGGGAATTCCGAGGAGAGAAGCTCTGCCTCCGGCACGCAACATCTGAAATCCCTGGGAAATGGCGTTGGGATTTCCGCTCATTTCAAGAAGGACGTCGGCGCCGCCGTCGGTGGCTTCGCGGACACGAGCGACGACGTCGCCTTGCGAGGGGTCGAGAGCTTCGTCGGCGCCCATTTGCCTGGCGAGGGCGCGGCGATGGGCGTTGATTTCAGTGGCGAAAACAAGTGAGCAGCCGCAAGCCTTGGCAACGGCGATGGCCATCAGGCCGATGGGGCCGGCGCCGGTGACGACGACGTTTTGGCCGACGATGTCGCCTTCAAGGACGGCATGGACGGCGTTGCCGAGCGGGTCGAGGATGGCGGCATAGTGTTCGGGAATCGCGGGATCCACTTTCCACAAATTGCGGACGGGAATACGGACGAATTCGGCGAAGCAGCCGTCGGCGTCAACGCCGAGAATTTTAACGCTCTGGCAGACATGGCGCTGGCCGGTGCGGCAGGCGCGGCAAACACCGCAATTGACGTGCATTTCGGCGCTGACGAAATCGCCGGGCTTGACGGAATAGACTTCCTCGCCGAGGCGTTCGACGACGCCGCAAAATTCATGGCCGAAGGTCATGGGGGGATGGATGCGCGAGGCGGACCAAGGATCCCAATCGTAAATGTGGAGGTCGGTGCCGCAGATGGAAGCGGCGCGGACGCGGACGAGGACGTCGGTGGGGCCGATGGAAGGAACGGAGACAGGTTCGACGGCAGCGCCGCGCGCCGGGCGCACCTTCCGCAAAGCTTTCATCGTCGGCGTAGTCATAGTTACCCAGCGGTCCAGGCACCAATCCCCAAACCAATCTATGCTAGCACAGGCGCGGGGCCCGCAAAAAACGGCGGAAAGCGCCGGGTGCTTCCGCTACAATCGCTGGCTGCCGCGAGCGCAGCTCACGCTTGAATTGGGGGCGGCGGGGAGATTCCTTGAGCCTTTCCGAACGATTGGCGGAAATCCGGACGGGATTCGAGCCGGCCTTCTGGGTGGCGAACGTCAGCGAGCTATTCGAGCGGTTGGCGTACTACGGGGCCTTCGCTTCGCTGGCTACGTATCTGCACGAGTCCCTCAACTTTTCCGTGGAGCGTACGAGCGATCTGACCGGGTTTTTCGGCGGGCTGGTGTGGTTCCTGGCGATTCTGGGCGGAACGGTGGCGGACCGGCTGGGATTCCGGAGGGCGCTATCGACCGCGTACCTGATATTGGCGGTGGCTTACTTTCTGATCGGGTCGGTCGGAGCGCCGTGGATGGCACCGGTGCGGGCGACAGTGCCGCTGGAATGGATCGTCCTGGCGATTTTGGTTCTACCGGCGCTGGGAATCTCGATGGTGAAACCGAGCGTGGTGGGAACGACGGCGGACGCGGCGAAGGAAAACGTACGATCGATCGGATATTCGATCTACTACACGGTGGTCAACATCGGGGGAGCCGCGGGCCCGTGGATCGCGTCGTACGCCCATAAGTACCTGGGAGCGCAAAGCGTGTTTCGCGTGTCGGCGCTGAGCGTGCTGCTGATGTTTTTCGCCGTGCAGCTCTTTTTTCGCGAGCCCAAGCGAAGCTCGGAGCGGAAATCGCCAACGCTGCGCCAGACACTCCGCAACTTCCTGACGGTGCTATCGAATCCGCGCTTCCTTCTGTTTCTGCTTCTCTTTTCAGGCTACTGGGTTTGCTATTGGCAGGAATTCATCGCGCTGCCGCTCTACCTTCGCGCCTACGTGGACCCGCACGCGGACGTGGAGAGAATTCTGATGACGGACGCGACGTGCGTGATTTTTCTGCAGATGATCGTGAGCCACCTGATGCGAAAGGTTCCGGCGTTCCGCGCGATCATACTGGGGACGCTGGTTTCGGGAGTCGCGTGGCTCATAATCGGCTTCCACGCCTCGGTGATGACGGCGGTGCTTTCGATCGTGGTGGTGGCGCTGGGAGAAATGATCCAGCAGCCGCCCTACTACGAGTACGTTTCACGGCTGGCGCCGGAAGGGCAGCAAGGGACGTACATGGGATTCGCGTTCGTTCCCTTGGGGATCGGGTCGCTGGTGGGAGGAAAGCTCGGAGGGGCGCTGATCCATCATTACGGCGAAGTGCTGCACCAGCCGCAAAAAGTGTGGTGGGCGATTACGGCGATCGGGACGAGCACGGCGCTGCTGCTGTGGATCTACGACTTGATTCTGAAGCCGGGCCGGAGCGGGAAAACGCCGGCTTAATTGACCATGCGGCGGAGATTTTCGATGGCCTGGCGGGCGAGAGCGTAATCGGGCTCGATGCGCAGAGCCTCCTGAAAATATTCGCGGGCGCGGGTGATTTCGCCCTTGGCGAAATAAACGCGGCCGAGATTGAAGTACGGATAGTGGCGGGGATCGTAGCGCGGCGCCCGGATGGCCTGTTCGAGCCAGGGAATGGCTTCATCGAAGCGGCCGAGCGAAATCAGGTAGGAGCCGATATCGTTGTAAGGATTGCCGAACTCGGGGTCGATTTCGATGGCGCGCTTACATTCAGCGATGGCTTCTTCCACTTTTCCCTGGAAATGGTAGGTCCAACCGAGGAAGGTGTGGGCCTCGGCGGTGGGATAGGCAGCGAGAGAATCTTTATACAGGTCGACCGCGCGGTCGTAATCGCCCTCCATCTGCACGGTGTAGGCCTCTTGCAGCAATTCCCAGGCACGCTTGATGGCTTCTCCCTGCATGACTTTCTATGTAGCACGCCGGAGGGAGAGATTCAAACAAGAGGCCGAGAACAGAGGGGGTAAAGGAAGCTAGGTTCGAAGCGAGGGCGAATGGGTGCGCAGGCCGGAAAGCGCCTCATCCGTGGTGATGAAACGGGCGCCGAGGGACTTGAGTTCGTCGAGGGCGCGGCGGCCGTCGGCGGGATTGATTTGCTCGATGGCGTCGGTGACGAGGGCGACTTTGCGGCCGCGGTCGAGGAGGCCTTTTGCGGCGCAGCGGACGCAGTATTCGGTGACGACTCCAAAGACGACGAATTCGGCGTCGCGGCCAAGGCGCTCGACCACCTCGTCGGCGTGGACATTGCGGAAAACGTCGAGGGTCTGCTTTTCGAGATGGATCTGCCCGGCGCCGTTGAATTTTTCAGGGAGCTTGAAAGAAGGGTCGTTGGGAATTCTGAGAATTTTTTCCGTTTGGGCTTCGGGCAGGAGATCGGCTCCGGGAGTGCCCTTGAGGCAGTGGGGAGAGAAGGTGGCGAATTCAGGATCGTTCTCCGGATGAGAGTCGCCGCTGGAAACGAGGAGAACGCGGGCGTCGCGCGCTTGGTCGACCAGCCGTTTTACATTGGGGATGATTTTTTCGGCGCCGGGAACGTAGAGTTTGCCGCCGGGCAGCATGAAATCGGATTGCACGTCCACTTCCCAGAAGATTGTCTTGGGTCCAGTCATTTCCCCCGCCCTGGTAGATAATTCGAGCCGAAGCGCCGATGCGATTGGGCCGAAGATAAAGCTACGGCAGTTCCAAAACGCCGGGGTAGAAACGCACGGCCGGCGGCGCTACGCATACTATAGCGCGGACTTCCTGACGCGCCGACGGACTTTATCGAGCATGCGTTCGAGACTCTTGCCGTACTTGACCGGATATTTTTCCTGGCGGTCAATGCGGCGGAATTTTTCCGGGAGGCGGGCGAGACCGGCGGAGCAGCGGGCGCGCAAGGCGGCGATGGGCTCGGGGGGAAGAGTGCGCTTTCCATTGCGCATGACGGGAAGGAGGAGAGGTTCGCCGCCATTCGGCGATTCGCCATCGAGAGCGATGCGGTCACCGTCAAATTCGCCTTTTTTCGTGGTGTAGCGGAAGACCTGTTTGCGACCGGGATAGGTGACCTTGGCGGCGGTGAGTTTTGCAGCTTCGCGGATTTTGCCGGCGCGCTCGACTTCCACGAGTTTGTAGACGAGATTCAGATGGGGAGCGTCACCGGGAGTAGCCAGGGCGGTGCCGACGCCGAAGGAATCGAATTTCGCGCCTTTCTTGAGCAGATCGGCAATCTTGAATTCGTCGAGATCGCCGGAGGCAAAGATTCTCACGTCCTGCCAGCCGGCGCGGTCGAGTTCCTTGCGGACCCATTGGCTGTCTTTCACGAGGTCGCCGCTGTCCAAACGGACGCCGGCGGGCTTGCGGTCCATGGCGATAATTTTCTTGACGGCGTTGTGAGCGTCGTAGGTGTCGAGGAGAAGGTAGGCGTTTTGGGGGAAGACATCGAGAAAATGGCGGAAGGCTTCGGCTTCGTCCTCGTGAGCCATCACCCAGGAGTGCGCCTGAGTGCCGTAGGTCTCGACGCCGAAGATTTGCCCGGCGAGAACGTTGGAAGTGCCGGCGCAACCGCCGATGGCGGCGGCGCGGGCGGCCATCATGCTGGCGAGGGGGCCGTGAGCGCGGCGGGCGCCAAATTCGACGACGGCGCGGCCCTCGGCGGACGTAGCGAGACGCGCGGCCTTGCTGGCAATCATGGTCTGATAGCTGACGGTGGCGAGCAAATAGGTTTCCACGATCTGGCCTTCGATAATGGGCGCGTGGACGCGGAGCAAGGGCTCTCCGGCAAAGACCAGCGAGCCTTCGGGCATGGCCCAGACATCGCCGGTGAAGCGGAATTTGGCGAGGTAATCGAAAAATTCGGCGCGGATATTGGAGAAATTCGGATGCTTTCGCAGGTATTCGATTTCCTCGGAAGTGAACTGGACATTTTCGAGAAAGGCGAGGGCCTGCTCGAGTCCGGCGGCAACGAGATAATTGCGCTGCGGGGGGAGATTGCGAACGAAGAGCTCGAAGGTGGCGGTGGCGTCGAAGCCGGTCTGAAGATAACCGGCAGCCATCGTGAGCTCGTACAAATCGGTGAGCAGACCTGAATACTCTCGCATGGGTCGGCCGCTATCCCCGGTCTCTTCGCAAGGTCAATCCGCCATCGACGGCGAGGACTTGTCCGGTGACGTAATTGTCGGGTTCGAGGAAGAACCGCACGGCGCGGGCGACATCTTCGGGACGCCCGAAGCGGGGGATTGCGCCGGTCTCGACGTAGCGGTCGTATTTTCCGGATTGGACGCTGGCCGCGGCCATGCCGGCGAAGGTGGCGCCGGGAGCCACCACGTTGACGCGCACGCGGCTCCACTGCTGCGCCAGAATTTTCGCGGCGTGAACGAGAGCCGCCTTGGG
Organism: Verrucomicrobiia bacterium; assembly: GCA_035503815.1. Classification (GTDB taxonomy): domain Bacteria; phylum Acidobacteriota; class Terriglobia; order Acidiferrales; family UBA7541; genus Palsa-295. The sequence continues at coordinate 293,809 of DATJTF010000038.1, read as the reverse complement.
GGCGGCGTAATTCAAGCTTCCGGGAAAGGCGGCAATCGCCTGCATGGTGGAGAGCAAGACGATGCTTCCGCCGCTTTCGTTTTTGTCCATCACTTCGCCAAGGTCCTTTGCGAGAAGCGCCGGGCCGGTGAAATTCACGTCAAACGAGGCCGAAAGCGCCTGGCGGTCGAGCTTTTCCCACGAGACGCGCGCCGGGTCGCCGGGGAAAATAGCGGCGCCGGCCAACGGGGCACCGGATTTTCCGGCCGCCTCGAGATATTTCGCGCGCACCTGGGGTTCGGCGATGTCGCCGTCTACCAGAACGGGACGACTGCCGGAGCGGGATTCGACGACGGCGGCCAAAGCGGCGGCGCGTTCGGCGTTCCCGCGATAACCCAGGATTAGATGCGCGCCTTCGGACGCGAGGAGCAGGGCCGTGGCGGAACCGAGCCCGCCCGTTCCCCCGGCAAGGATGAGGGAGCGGCCCGCGAGGGCGTTCGCGGGAAAATCGAACCGGAAATCGCGGCAGGCGGCGGCCCGCTTATCGTCCCAAAATTTCGACGTCATGTTCGCAGCGACCCGCCGGGAGCCGGGATGAGAAGAGCCGGGCGGAAGCGGGCCCGCAGGAGAATGAGGTTGAAAAGACAAAACCCCCAAGCCTCCACCCCGCGGAGCGGGACGGGCGTGCTTGAGGGTTTTCGCAAGCTGTGCGCCGTGGCGATTACTTCAGAGCGGCGTCTTTGAAAGCCTTGGAGGCGCGCAACCGGACCACGGTCTTGGCCTTGATCTTGATCGTCTCGCCGGTGGCGGGGTTGCGGCCCAGCCGCGCCTTGCGGTGCGCCTTGACCGCGCGCCCCAGGCCCGGAATGACGAACTTGCCGGCGCCCTTGGTTTCCTTGACGGCCAGCTTGAAGAGTTCGTCGAAGAAAGACGAAATCTGTTTCTTCGATACGGGCTTGTCCTCGGTGCTTACCTTCTCGGCCAGGGTCGCCACGATCTTGGACTTGCTCAGCGGATTTGCCATCGAATTGCCATTCCTCCTCAGAAGTAGCCGCCCGCTTTCCGCAGGCCAGCTTTTCGGCTCCGGCAGTGCGGAGGCCGCGAAGCACTATAGCCGCAGTTCCGGGGCAACGCAAGAGGAAACATACAAAAAAGCCAAGAAAAACGGGCTTTTCGCGCGAGTCGGACGGAACGTCGATCAGGCGGGCGACTCCGCAAGACGCTGGTAGAAGAGCGCGACGGATTTGATGCCACCGAAATAGTTTTCGAGAGAGAGGTGTTCGTCGGGCGCATGAGCGTTTTCATCTGGCAGACCGAACCCGAGGAGGACGCAGGGAACCTTGAAGGTATCGTGCATCTGGGTGACGAAGGGGATGGAGCCGCCCTCGCGGATGAAGACCGCCTTCTTGCCAAACCCCTTTTCGAGGGATTCGATGGCTGTCTGAAAAATTGCGTCGGTGTAAGGCGCGACCCAAGGTTTGCCGGTGCTGAGAAGGTCGAATTTGCACTCGACCGACCTGGGCAAGAGTCTGCGGAACTGTTTTTCGACGAGCTTGGCGATTTTGGCGGGGTCCTGATTGGGGACGAGACGCGTGGAAAACTTGGCGTAGGCCTTCGAAGCGATGACGGTCTTGGCGCCTTCGCCCGTGTAACCACCCCAGATGCCATTGAGTTCGAGAGTGGGGCGAGTCCACAACTGCTCGACAATCGAAAAGCCCTTTTCACCGCCGAGGGAGGAAGCGCCGACGGTGCGGCGAAAATCCTTTTCCTTCCAGGGCAGGGAATTGAGGGCTTTGCGTTCCTTCTTGGAAAGTGGGGCGACGTCGTCATAAAAGCCGGGGACGGCGACGCGGAAATTCCTGTCGTGAAGCTTCGCGATGGTCTCGGCGAGGATGGTGATGGGATTGGGGACAGCGCCGCCGAAGACGCCGGAGTGAAGATCTTGCGCGGGGCCGGTGATCTCGACTTGGAAATAATTCATGCCGCGGAGGCCGTAGGTGACGGAGGGCACTCCCTTGGCAAGCATCGAAGTGTCGGAGACGACGAGGGCATCGGCCTTGAGGCGCTCTCGATTCCCCTTCACGAAGTCCCACAGGCTGACGCTGCCGACTTCTTCCTCTCCTTCGATCATGACTTTCACATTGAGGGGGAGCTTGCCGGCAGTTTTATTTAAGGCTTCGAGAGCCTTGAGGTGAATGTGGACCTGGCCTTTGTCGTCGGCGGTGCCGCGACCATAGATGTTCCCGTCGCGGACGGCGGGCTCAAAGGCGGGCGTGGTCCAGAGATCGAGAGGTTCGGCGGGCTGAACGTCGTAGTGGCCGTAAATGAGGATGGTGGGTTTGCCGGGGGAGTGCAAGGACTCGGCGTAGACGAGAGGATGAAGCTTGGTTGGCTTGATCTCGACGTTTTCGAGGCCGGCCTGGCGAAGCTTTTGAGCCACCCAGTGGGCGGCGCGTTCAATGTCTCCTTTGTGCTCGCTCTTGGTGCTGACGCTAGGAATCCGCAGAAACTCCTTGAGTTCAGCCAGATGATCCTCGCGCCTGGCCTCAATATGGTCGATCAGATTCATTCCATTTCCCCCGTGTACAGCGAACCTGGATGTATTCCCCACTCGCGCGGTTCCCCCCAGGAAGGAGTCTCCGCCGCGAAGAAGCGAGGCATTTTATTAAACCTTACTCAAATTAAGCAAGCCTAACAGAGACTGCCATTTTGGACACTCCTGAGGGCCGATGCGTTGACTCGATTGTCGCCCCCATGCAGGATAAGCGAATGGACGCGACGCCCTCGGGACCACCCGAATACAGCAACCAGCGGCGGAGTTCGCGGATGTTCACGCGGATCCCGGTACGAGCGAGCGGCAAGGATATGCAGGGCCGCAAGTTCCGAGAGAACAGCCAAACGGTGGTGATTAACGCGCACGGCGGACTCCTCTACGTGCATGAGAACCTCGCCATCGGGGACGATCTGGTGCTGACAAATCCGGTGACGGAGGAAGAGCAGGAGTGCCGGGTGGTCTATGTGGGCGACACGTCGGAAAAAGGGACGCGGATCGGCGTGGAATTTCTTTCTCCGAGCCCGCATTTTTGGGGCGTCGATTTTGCTCCTCCCGATTGGCCGGCGCATTCCTCGCCGCCACGAGCCCACTGAAGTTTCCTCGCCACTGCGGCAACAGTACGCCCAAATCCAAAGGAAAGATTGCGAACGATTCGTTTGCTTAGTATCCCATTTCTCGAAGTGGGATGCCTGGAGGAGAAGCGGCGGGAAGGGCAAGGCGGGAGCGTGGGCGCAACGCTGCGGAGAGCCAATCCGACGAGGGAAGAGCTTAGCGGGCTTGCGTGGTCTGAGCGTAGGAAGAAAGGTTCACCGACTTCCAATCGCCGAGAATGATCTCCTTGCGGATTTGCGCGGGGCTCCGGCCCTTCTTCGATTCGGTGGCGGCGAAAACGGCCTCTTTCTTACAGAGGTCGCAGCCGCTGGCATGCATGTCGCGGTAGCAGTCGAGCAGGCTCTTGTGACCGGCTTCCTTATCGCAGCCGCAATAGCAGGGCATCTGGTAAAGGAGGGCCTTCACTTTGGCGGCGAGAGCGTAGATGTTTCTGGTCTCGGGATCGGAGAACTGGCTTGGATCGAGCGTCGCGGGGAGCGGAGAGGCGGGAGGGTGCTTGTGATAAGGAGGGACCGGAGGAGCATTCTTGACCGCGGCGGGAGATTTTGTGGCGTCCTGCGCGCGAGCCGACTTTGGAGCAAATGCGAATGTGACGGCGAAGCAGCAGGACAGAAGGACCGCGAATCGGGTGGCCGCCTTCATGCCTCTCCCCTTCCTGAAACCCGGGGTGGGTTGACCGCGAGCGATGCTCCCATCCCCAGGAGCATTATACCCGCGGGGGAAGGCGGAACTGAGGCTCATTCGTCCTTTGGAGCGGTCTGGTAATACTTCTCGATCATCCTACCGGTCATTAAACCGCCCTCGTACTCGGGAATCACGACTTCGTCGGCGCCGGAATTGCGGATGGCGTTTGCGTAACGTTGCTGGCCGGCGCGGGTGATGATTTTGATCCTGGAGCTCATGGAGCGGGCGGTCACCGTGATGTAGAGGTTGTCCGCGTCGTTGTCGATGACGACGCAGATGCCGCGAGCGCGGCGAATTCCGGCGGTTTCGAGGACGTCGTGCCTCTTCGCGTCGCCGTGGATGACATTCATGCCGTCTTTCAAGAGCTCGCGATAGAGCCCGTCGTTGGTTTCGATCAGGACAAAGGGAATCTTCATGCGGTTCAGCTGATCGATGGCGGTGCGTCCCACCTGTCCGTAGCCGCAGACAATGAAATGGTTCTGCAAATTTTCGATGGAAACGTCGTTCAACATAGATTTCCAAGCCTCCATACCCTGGCGGCGGAAGAGAGTCCCAAGAACTCTTTCGGCCACCCAGATCTGAAACGAAAAAACTCCGAAGAAAACGAAGATGGCGAACAGTTTCGTGGCGTCGCGGACCTGATGGTAGTCGATGGCGTGAGGATGAATGATCCAGAAAAAGGCGTCGATCCAGCCAATGTGCTCGAGTCTTACGTAGGCGAACGCGCAGACAAGGCAGAAGGCCGTGAAGACTCCGGCGGGAAGAAGCATCCGCAGAAAAAAAACCTTCACCACGCGATTGATCTGAATGGAAATTCGAAAACCTCGCAAAAAGAATTCGGGCCCATGCACCGCGAATGCGCGGGCCGGATTCAAACGGGTAAACCAATCCCTGACGTGCCGTTGGGGAGCGAGAAGAGTAACACGTTTGCAACCGGAGAGCCTCGCGGCCGACGCGGGATGGAACGGGCCGAATTGGCTGGGTCGAGGCGGAGGGATAGTGGCGGGAGGAAGCCGAGCCGCCGGATTGAAGCGGGCCAGACAGGGCGATCCGTGCAAGGGTTGGCTGCCGGGAGGGCCGAGAGTGAGGGGCAAAATCGGGCGGGATGTGTGAAAGCGAGGCTCAGGGAAGCCTAGGGCACGCTGACGCCAACATCTTGTTTTTCAACCAATTGCGATGTAACCCAGAATTAATATGCCAGTGACTCATCGTTTATGCCGACTCCCTACTTTCTCCATGCCGCTCTAGTCGCACACGGTGCGGAGCGGAACTAGGGGTGGGGCATGCGGTCTGCTCCGATTGGAGCTACACCAATTCGCTGAGAATTGGGGGACTTGTGCGGGAATGGCGGGAACGTGCGAAAGTTTTCCCATCCGACAAGCACCGGTAGCCTCAGTTGCAGCTGAAAGTTTGCGGTAGCCGTTTTTCCCCTTCATAAGAAATTTGCGCGTTGCCGGCCGTCATGCGGCCTGCGACAGGACTCGGGACTGAATTTTTTCTCGTGTTGGTTTTTCGAATCAAGAAGCTCACTTTAAGGAGGAATGAATGCGAGTACTAGCATGGATTCTCGCTATCGGACTCGTCGCTACTCCGGTGTTGGCCGGAACGGGCGCGGGGACCGATGGCAGCGGCGATACAAAAACGCCGCCGAGTACAACAACGACCGCGGAGGCTCCCAAGCCGGCCGCCGAAGCGACACCCAAGCCCGCCGCGGCTCCCGCCAAACCGGAAGCGACGAGCATGGAAAATGAGCTTCAGCAGCTGCGCGATCTGATCGTGTCGCAATCGAAGGAGTTGGAAGCGACGCGGCAGCAATTGCGGGAGCAGAAGCAGCAGATGCAGATGATGGAGGACAACCTGAGAGTCGCCACGGGCACGGACGGGGCTTTCAACGCACCGGCCTCGGAGTTCGTGGACCCGTCGACGGTCCGGGTAGGGAACGCAGCGGGGATCCCAAACGGATCGGGAGGGGGAGCGAGTCCGGAGTCGGATGAGCCTGCATCGTGGCATTTCAAGGGAATCACGCTGACACCGGGCGGGTTCATGGCGGCAGAAACGGCGTTCCGCAACCGAGCGCTGAGCGCGGACGTGAACACACCGTTCACGTCGATCCCGTATGCGGGGTCGTCGAACGCTCACGTCACGGAGTTCAACGCGAGCGGCCGGCAGTCCCGCATCAGCATGCTGGTGCAAGGAAAGCTGGCGAACGTGACGATCGGCGGATATTACGAGACGGACTTTCTCTCGGCCGGAGCGACTTCGAACTACAACCAGAGCAACAGCTTCACGCTGCGGCAGCGGCAATTCTGGGGACAGGCGAAGTTCGACAACGGGTTCACGTTCACGGGCGGGCAGATGTGGAGCCTGGTGACGGAAACCGGGCACGAGATGGACAACCGGACGGAGCTGACGCCGTTGACGATTGACGCACAATATAACGTCGGCTTCAGCTGGGCGCGTCAATACGGAGCTCGCGTGACGAAGAGTCTGTTCGACAACAAACTCACGCTGGGCTTCTCGGTGGAGAACAGCGAACTCACGCCTCTAACGGTTCACGGGAACCCGACGGGGAGCACGACGTCGGGACAGGCGCTGGCTTCCTGCCCGGTGGCCGGTGCAAACGGTTGCAGCGCGACGAATACGATACTCGTCGGCGGAACAACCACGACCTACACCAACTACCTGCTGGGCCAGGCCGGCGCGGGCGGCGGACTGCTGAACTCACTGGCGAACTTCACCTACACCAAGGCGCCGGACTTCGTGTTCAAGGCGGTCTTGGAACCGGGATTCGGCCACTACGAAGTGTACGGCGTAGTGAGCACGTTCCGGGATCGCATCTTCCCTTGCGCGACGGCTTCGGCCACGGCTCCTTGCCCACTTAATACGGCGATCGTAGCGCCCTCGGCGGATGGGGCGTTTAACGACACGCGGACTGGTGGGGGCATCGGCGCCAGCGCGAGGTGGCACTTGTTCGCGAAACACATGGATCTGGGCATCAAGGGAATGGGCGGAAACGGCGTTGGCCGGTATGGTTCCGCGCAGTTGCCCGACGCCACGATTCGTCCGGACGGGACGCTCGCTCTTCTCCACAACTACATGGGGTTGGGCACAATCCAATTGTACCCGACGCCGAAGCTCGACATTTACATGAACGTAGGCGACGAGTATGTATCGCGTGGCGCTTACTCCTACACGAACGCCGCTGGTGCGACCGTGGCGGAAGGCTACGGAAATCCAGGGTTCAACAACTCGGGTTGCTGGACAGAAACTCCGCCCACGACGACCACACCGGCCGGAACCACGGCCGGGGCGGGATTCGTTCCTGGGAGCCTCTCGGGTTGCACGGGCGATACGCGGAACATCATTGAAGGGACGCTCGGGTTCTGGTACCGGTTCTACAAGGGACCCAAAGGCGCTTTCCAATACGGAATGCAGTACTCGTACGTGACTCGGACTGCGTGGTCGGGTACCGGCTCCGCAAGTCACCCGAGCGGCACACCATCAGCGAACGATTCGATGGTGTTCACGTCGTTCCGTTACTACTTGCCGTAGACCGTTCACGGCGTGGAAGAGTCCTCTTCCCGCCGCGAATACCCACCAAGATGGGCGCCGGCCACCCCCGGCGCCCATTTTTTTTGGGGGGGGCAGGAAACCGACGGTAGCAGCAGGGAAATCTTGGTTTTCACGGGCTATTGCTGTTGCTGCTGGCCGGGTTGTTGGGGTCGTTCGACGAGAGCGGGGGAATCGGGGAAATTCATGGCGGGCTTGTTCATCTGTTCATGGCCTTCTTCGTCGAGAGCGGGGCGGACGCGAACGTCAACGGAGAGGCGCTGGCCGGCCTGTCCTTTGTAAACGCCGCGGACGGGAGCTACGTCGCCATAGTCGCGGCCGCAGGCAACACGAATATGGCGGAGGCCAACGGGATTTCCCAGCGTTGGGTCGAAGGCGCACCAGCCGCAGTCGGGAATGAAGACTTCGGCCCAGGCATGAGAAGCCTGCCCGCCGATGACTTCTTCCTGCTTGGAAAGGGATGCCGAAGCGGCTCCAGGGACGAGATAGCCGGAAACATAGCGGCCGGGCAAGCCGCGCATGCGGACGATTCCGAGCAAAAGATGGGCGAAATCCTGGCAGACGCCCGCCTTGAGGGAAAGGGAGTCCGAGATCGAAGAGTGAACATGCGTGGCGCCCTTGACATAACGAAATTGGCGATGAATCAGGCCGGCGGCGGCCTGGGCGAATCCGGCCGCGGTCGCGCCGCTCAGTTGCTCGGCAGCTTCGACAAATCCCGAAAGAGCGCCAAGGTGGGGAACGTAGCCCGTGGAAGCGATGTGGTCGTAGAACTCTTCACGAAGCTCGACGCGGCGATCATCGAGTTCAGAAAGGGAGAGCGAATTCGGAGCGGGCGAGGGATCTTCGTGGGTGAGGACGACGGATTCGGCTTCGACGCGCAACTGGCGATGCTCGGAAAGAATATTGAACTGGTGGACCCAGTTGCCAAAGGCGTCGCGATACGCAGTGACGCGGGAAGCGGGAGCGGAGACGAGGCGGAAGGAGAGGCAGCTTTGCTTTTCATCGTGAATCGGGCGGAGGCGGACTTCGTTGTAGCTTTCGGAAACGGGACCGTCGTAGTGAAACTCCGTCGTGTGAACCAGGCGATAACGATTCATGCGACCACCGCGTAATAGAAGTAAGTGCGGGCGATATCGTGGCCAATGGCCTCGGACATTCGGAGGAGCTCGCTCAAATAGGTGTGCAGACCCTGCTGGAAAATCTCGTTGATCTTGTCGTAGCGGAGGCGCTCGAGAAGCTTACCCGTCAGGCGTTCCGCCTCGTTGGCGTAGGAGCCGGGACCGGTGCCGCTGATGGCGCGAAGGCCGGACTGGACTTCCTGAACGCTGAAACGAATGGAGCGGGGATGCTGAGGATGGAGAATGAGCATCTCGGCGACGCGTTCGGGTTCGATGGAGGAGCGGTACTGGCGGTGGTAAGCCTCATAGGCGCCGACGGATTTCAGAACGGCCATCCATTGATGATTGCCGGGAGCTTCGGCGGCGCCGCCGGCTTCGAGAAGGTTGTGATACTGGACATCAACGAGGCGGGCGGTCATTTCCGCGCGTTCGAGGGACCAGCCGACGCGAAGAAAATCCCAGGCTTCGTCATGGGGAAGAGTGGCGCCGGTGACGCCGTGGAAGCGGTGGCAAGCGAATTTCACTTTTTCGCAAAAACGGTGAGGGCCGGCGGCGATTTCCTCGGCGGGGTTGTAGCGGGTGACCATCAAGTAGAGGCCGTTGATGTCTTCCCACATTTCGCGGGAGATGCGGTCGCGCATGGTGCGGGCATTTTCGCGGGCCTTGGTGATGCATTGGACGATGGAACTGGGATTGGCGGGATTGAAGGCGAGAAATTCGAAAACATTTTGGGAGTTCGTTGTTTGGTAGAGCTGGCGGAAACGAGTTTCCTCGCCCGCCATGGCAATCAGCGGATCCCAGCGCAAACGGTAGGGATGCTGGGCCTGCTCGAGCAGGGTGTGATAAGTGACGTCGAGAATGCGCGAAGTGTCTTCGGCGCGCTCGATATAGCGGGCCATCCAGAACATCGAATCGGCGATGCGCGAAAGCATGCTAGTCCTCGCCCCGCAAAACCCAAGTGTCTTTGCTGCCACCGCCCTGAGAAGAATTGACAACCAAGGAGCCGCGCTGGAGGGCGACGCGTGTGAGGCCGCCCGGGACCGTGGTCACTTTTTCACCGTCGTAGAGGCAATAGGGGCGGAGATCCACGTGGCAGCCGCCGATGGTTCCCGTAGCCGAGTCATAAGAAGGGACGCGGGAAAGCGGAATGACGGGCTGGGCGATATAGTCGCGGGGATTGGCGCGGATCCGTTCGCGAAAATCGTCCAAGTGCTTTTTGCCGGCCGCGGGACCGATCAACATGCCGTGGCCGCCGGATTCTCCGACGTTCTTGACGACCAATTCGCCGAGGTGATCGAGCACGAATCGGAGATGGTCGCCGTTGGAGCAGAGGAATGTCTCGACGGAGCGGAGGATCGGCTCCTCGCCGAGGTAATAACGGATGAAGGTGGGAACGTAGGCGTAGATCGCTTTGTCGTCGGCGACGCCGTTGCCGATGGCGTTGGCGAGGGCGACGTTTCCGGCGCGGTAAGCCGCCATGAGGCCGGGGACGCCGAGAAGAGAATCGGGGCGGAAGCAGAGCGAATCGAGGAATTCGTCGTCCACGCGGCGGTAGATGACGTCAACGCGCTGGAGGCCGCGGATCGTCTTCATGTAGACGACGCCGGCGTCGACGACCAGGTCGCGCCCCTCGACCAATTCGATTCCCATTTGCTGGGCGAGAAAGCTGTGCTCGAAATAGGCGCTGTTGTAAATGCCGGGAGTGAGCAAGACGATTTGCGCGTCGCTTTCGCCGCGAGGGGAAAGGCTCTGCAAAATGCGGGAGAGTTCGGCGGGGTAGTGGTCCACAGGGAGCACTTCGTGGGTCTGGAAAGCGTCGGGGAAGGTGCGAGTCATCACCAGGCGATTTTCCAAGACGTAGGAAATGCCGCTCGGCGTGCGGACGTTGTCCTCGAGGACGAGAAAATCTCCGGTCTTTGAATCCCGAACCAGGTCAATTCCGCAGATGTGAGTGTAAATGCCGCGGGGGACTTCGACGCCCAGCATCTCGCGGTGAAAATGCCTGCAAGAATAGACGAGCGAGCGAGGGATTTTGCGGTCGGCGAGGATGCGCTGCTTGCCGTAGACGTCCTGAAGGAAGAGATTGAGGGCGATGACGCGCTGAGCGAGGCCGCGGTCGACTTGCTGCCATTCGGATTGGGGAAGGATGCGCGGGATCAGGTCGAAGGGGAAGAGCCGCTCGGTGCCTCTGCCGTCGCTATAGACGGTGAACGTGATCCCCTGGAGAAGAAAAGAGAGATCGGCAAGCTTGCGCTGCTCCTCGAATTGAGAGGGGGCCATGGCCGCGAGCTTCTGATACAGCTTGGCGTAGTGAGGACGAGGTTCTTCCGGGCGCAGGAACATTTCATCGTAGAAACTTCCGGTTCCGTAGCCGGCAAAGAGAGCGGGATGCATGACCCGGGAAGGCGCCGCCATTGTCGCAATCTAGCAGCGAAAGGGGGAAATTCCGGCAGCAAAAATAGTGATGCAACCCATCAGGGATTCAGCAGGATGAAGGAGCAGGGCGCCAATTAGGAGGCGGGGAGAGGTTGGAGGGCATCCGCGAGAGGCGGTGCCGGACCAGGCAGGCCGACCGAAACCGGACGGCGGAAGAGAAATGAGCGGCTATCAAAAGGCGGACTTTGCGGAATGCCGGGGGAGCCGTGGTCCACAGTTTCTAATCGGTTATTGACACCGGGTGCCGGGTAAGGCGCGGGAGACTGTATACAGATTGAGCCCAATAATCCGATTGAATTGAGCGAATCAGTTTTTTGAAGTATGGCGGGCGCAAAACCTCTTGACAAGGAGCGACCAGCTAAACTATAAGCGCTTTGGCTCTGATAACCGGTTAGAAGAAAACCCAGCGAACCCTTCGCGGAACCGGCGGCAGGCATCAGGAGCCGGGGGTGGGGCAGGGAAATCGTATCGCCAATCTTGAAGATTCGTCCGCAGGGAGAGGAGCATGCACATGCACCGAATTCGGCTGGGTCTGTTTGTTTTTGTATTGGCCTTCGCGTTTGTGTTGTGCGGCAAGCTCTTCGCCGGAGTGACGGCCAGCATTTCGGGAACGGTGAAGGATGCGAGCGGAGCGGTGGTGCCGGGTGCGGCGGTGGTGGCAACGAACGTGGACACCGGAATCGCGACCACGCTGCACACAAACGGAGACGGCTACTACTCGTTTCCGACTCTTGCGGTGGGGAACTACACGATTGACGTGACGCAGACGGGATTCAAGGCCTATCACCAGTCGGGACTGGTTCTGCAAGTGAACCAGGCGCTGGTGATCGACGTCTCGCTCGAAGTGGGCGCGAGCGCGGAGAAGGTGGAAGTTTCCAGCTCGACGCTGCACGTGGACACGGCGAGCACGCAGATGGGCGAAGTGATCGGCGGGAAAGAGATGACCGATGTGCCGCTGGTCACGCGCAGCTATACGGATTTGTTGGGCCTTCAGCCCGGCGTCGCGCAACAGCCGTCGGCGATGACCGGCGCCTACGCGGGACCCTTCATTTCCGCGGGTTTCGCGGCTCCGCTTGTCTCCGGCGACGAGGACTCCGGGGCCGTTTCTGTCAACGGCATGCGAGAAGCCTCGAACGGATTCATTCTGAACGGAATTCTCGTGCAAGAGACGGGATTCTCAGGGGCCGGCGCGATCCCGAATCTGGATTCGATCGCGGAGTTCAAGATTTTGACGAACAACTACGACGCGGAGTACGGGAACTACGCGGGCGGGCAGATCAACGTGGTCACCAAGTCCGGGACGAACCAGTTTCACGGAAACGTCTTTGAGTTTTTGCGCAACACCGACTTCGATGCCGCGAACTATTTCGCGCAGGGGCAGAGAGGCGCGTATCACCAGAACCAGTTCGGTGGAACTTTTGGCGGACCAATCGTGCGCGACAAAGTGTTCTTCTTCGCCGACTATCAGGGAAACCGGGTCGTTCAAGGCGTCACGGACGTTATCAATGGCGCCCCCAGCACGGCTCTGGAAAGCGGCGATCTGTCGTCTGTCGCCAACAGTCTTGTCGGGACGGTCAGCGGTCCGGCATTCGCTTCCCAGCTCTCCAGCCAGTTGGGCGAGGCGGTGACGTCGGGCGAGCCATACTACACTCCAACTTGTACCAACTACTCGCAATGCGTTTTCCCCAATGCGCAGCTTCCCACGACTGCCTTCAATCCCATTTCAGCCAACCTTCTGAAATACATCCTCCCGGCAAATCAACCGAACGGTCAGTATCTGAACAGCTCGGAATCAACGAATCTAACGGACAACAAATTCAGCGGGCGAGTGGATGGGAACACGAGCCTCGGCCTGCTTACCGCTTACTACTATTTCGACAAATTCAATCGCATTGACCCGTATTGGCCCGGCAACGCGCCTCTTTATCCCGGATTCGAAGTGGACGGAAAAGGCCAAACGAACATGGTGAATTTGGGGGCAACGAAGAGCGGCGCCACATCCGTAAACGAATTTCGTTTGGGCTATTTCCGCTTGAATACTCTCTTCAACCAGCCCCAGGGCGGCAAGGGAGTTACCCTGGCCAGCCTTGGATTTGCGTCCGGCGCCAATCAGGCGCCCGGCATTCTCCCGCTCGTGCCGAATCTCGAAGGCGTCCCTGAAATCGACTTCAATGATTTCGTAATCGGCGTCCCGAGCCGTCCCAATGGCTTGATTGAGAATGTCTATCAAGCTCTCGACAATTACAGCTTGATCGTCGGCACGCACACGATCAAGTTCGGCGGCTCATTCCACTATGACCAGCTCGAGGAAGACCTCCTCGACAACGTCTCCAACGGCAACTTTTTCTTTGGCAGCAATTTCAACGGCTTGGCGAGTGAAACGGGCGATGATTTTGTCGATTTCCTGATCGGCGCTCCGAGTCAATTCGTTCAGGGCCAGTCGTATCCCTCCTACGGCCACAACTTTTATTTTGGGCTCTTCGGCCAGGATAGCTGGCGCGTGAAATCGAACTTGACGCTGAACTACGGCTTGCGCTACGACGTCAGCTCTCCCTGGGCCGTCAAGTACGGTCAATTCCAGACCATCATTCCGGGCGAACAGTCCCTCGTATTCCCCGGATCGCCAACGGGCTGGGTCTTCCCGGGAGATCCGGGGGTTCCGAGCACGCTGGCGCCGACGAAGTGGAACAATTTCGCGCCGCGGCTGGGGCTCGCATATTCGTTCGGCGACCATGAAGGGATGCTGGGAACGATACTGGGAAAGCCGGGGACGACAAGCATCCGGGCCGGGTGGGGATTGTTCTACACGACGTTCGAGGGGGCGACGGATTTCAACGAAATTGGCGACGCTCCGTTTGGAAACTACACCGGCCAGTCGCAACCGACCTTTGCTTCACCTTTCATTCCCCGTGCTTCCGGGAACTGCGGAGCCAACCCCTGCACAAACCTGTTTCCCGTTCCGCCGCCGCCGCGGTCCTTTTCGCAAACGAATCCGGCTTCGGGTCCGCCGTACGACACGCTGGCCGAGTTCTACAACGCCTTCGGCACGATCGGCAGCTCACCGGCTTTCTATAACAAGAACAAGCTGCCCTACGCCGAATCCTACGAGCTTTCCATTCAGCGACAACTCACGAACTCCGATTTGCTCACCGTCAGCTACGTTGGTTCGCAGGGGCATCGCCTGCTCTCTTCCATGTCCGCAAACCCGGGCAATCCGGCGCTGTGCCTGCAATTGGCGGCGGAAGGGGCCGTAGTCGCGGGCACGACAAGCACCACGTGCGGGCCGGGCGGCGAAAACAATATCTACATCCTACCCAACAATTCCTACGTCCTCAGCACGCGCACTCCTTTGAGCGGTGTGGCCCTGCCTGCGAGTTCGGGCGCGAATGGGACCGTGCTCCCCGACGGGAACATCGGAATCATTCCGTTCGGCAATGATTCGTATTTCATCACCGCCGGACTCTCGAACTACAACTCGCTCCAGGTGGATTACCGCCATACGAGCGGCAGACTCCAGACTTTGATCGGCTACACCTACAGCCGGGCGTTCGACAATTCCTCCGGTTACGGAGAGCAGATCAACCCGGTCAATCCGAGGCTGAGTTATGGCCTCTCGGCCTTCGACAGCACCCACAACTTCGTGGCCAGCTACGCCTACACCCTGCCCTTTGACAAGCTCGGCGGGCCGAAGCGCTTGACCAACGGCTGGCAGATCAGCGGAATCACGCACTTTGCCACCGGCCTGCCTGTAACGATGGTCGAAACCGACGATCAGTCGTTGCTCGGAACGGGATTCGGCGGCCCCATTACTCTCCCCGTGGATACTCCGAATTATGTCGGGCCGCTGGGCATCACCAACCCGCGCAACACCGGCGGGCGCTTCTTCAATCCTGCGGCGTTTACGCAAGCAACGCTGGGCCAGGAGGGCGATTCCCCGCGGCGGTTTTTCCATGGCCCCGGACTGAACAACTGGGATATGGCCCTTCTCAAGAACACGCAGCTCAGCGAACACTTCAACCTGCAATTCCGGGCTGAGTTCTACAACATCTTCAATCACACGCAGTTCTTGTCACCCAGCGGAATTACAGGATTCAGCGGAGGCGCTCCCACATCCAGCTCCTTCGGCTATGTGGCCGGTGCGGCATCTCCGCGCATCGGGCAGCTATCGCTGAAATTGAACTTCTAAGAAATCCGGAGCGCGGGTAATCTTCGCGGAGGCGGCATCGGGACGCGAGGATTGCCCGCACGGTGTCTCGCAGGGAAAAGCGCGGCCCCGATAGGTCCGCCGGAGCCGCCCAGAGCAACCGCCCATGTCAGCGCAAATCGCCCTCGCCGCGACGCTCGTTCAGCCGGGAACGTATGAAATTCGGGAATACCCGCTTCCCGAGCCTGGTCCGGGATGCGTGGTGGTGAAGATGGAAGTTTCCGGAATCTGCGGAACGGACAAGCACACGTATCAGGGTTACGTGACGCAGTACGGCGGGCGGCAAATCGAGTTTCCGATCATTCAGGGGCACGAGAATGTGGGCATTATTGCGGCGATCGGAGGGACGGGAGAGTACACCGACTTTGAAGGGGTCGCGCTGCGCGAGGGAGACCGCGTGGTGGTGGGCGCAAACGTCTCGTGCGGGCACTGCTACTACTGCCGGCACGATTTTCCCTACTATTGCTGCGAGAACACGGTTGACTACGGCAATCTGCTGAGCGCGAAGAATGCGCCCCATCTATTCGGAGGATGGGGACAATATCTTTACGTCGTGCCCGGAAGTTTTCTGGTGAAAGTGCCGGAGGAGCTTCCATCGGAAGTAGCGGTGCTGACGGAAATCTTCGCGGTGACGGCGGGGCTGGACCGCGCGAAGCAAATCTCGGCGTTCCCGAGCGAATCGTTTCGTTTTGACGATACGGTCGTTGTTCTGGGAACGGGCCCGCTGGGCATGTGTTTTCTGATGAAGGCGCGGATGCTGGGAGCGGGGACGATCATCGCCACCGATCTTTCCGATTACCGGCTGGATTTTGCGCGGCGGCTGGGGGCGGATTACACGGTGAACGCGGGAAAAACATCGAAGGCGGAAAGGCTGGCGTTCGTTAAAGAGATGACGCACGGGCGCGGCGCGGACATGGTGATCGAATGCGCGGGCGTGCCGCAGGCGGTTCCAGAGGCGCTCGAAATGCTGCGCGTGAGCGGACTGCTGGTGGAGGCGGGAAACTTTTCGGATTTGGGAGAGGTCGCGGTGAGCCCGCACCGGCACCTGTGCGCCAAAAACGCGCGCATTCTGGGCGTGGGTGGAGAAGAGCCGGCGGCCTATGGGCCGGGGATGCGGCAGATGGCACGATTCATGAAGGATTATCCGCTGCGGGAATTCGTGACGCATCGGTACGGTTTGCGCGACGTGGAGAAGGCAATGCAGAAATCCATGGAAGCGGAATCGATGAAAGTGATTCTCGAGCCGTGGAACTGACGCCGGATTTTTTGAAATTCAACTGCCATCGAAAGAGGAAAACCAATGAGCGAGATCCAAGACCGGTTTCTGTTTGCCTCGGCGCCCGATAGCTGGGGCGTGCTGGATTACCCGGGGCCGTCGTGGGAGCAGTCGTACGAGAAGATGCTGGATGAGATGAAGGCGGCGGGATACACGGGAACGGAACTCGGCCCATACGGATTTTTCCCGACGGATCCGAAAATCCTCGAGCCGCAGCTGGAGAAACGCAGACTGAAGCTGCTCGCTTCATTTGTCCCGGTGAAAATGACCGACCCGGCGGCGAGGCAGGCGGTGATCGAGCGGATCCGGAAGGTCGGAAACCTGCTGGCCACGCTCAAGGCTCCCTTTCTGGTGATGGCCGACGATCAATCGCCGGAGCGGAACGCGTATTCGGGCCGCGTGTACGAGAAGGAATGCCCCACTCTTACCGCCGCGCAATGGAAACACGTGGGAAACATCGTGGCGGACGCGGAGAAAGTGGCCAACGAGTTCGGCCTCGACCTGGTGTTTCATCCTCACGTGGCGACATATATAGAGACACCCGAGGAGTGCGAGCTGTTCTATGACGCGACGTCGCACACGAACGTGGGA
Organism: Verrucomicrobiia bacterium; assembly: GCA_035503815.1. Lineage (GTDB taxonomy): Bacteria > Acidobacteriota > Terriglobia > Acidiferrales > UBA7541 > Palsa-295. Next base: position 276,785 of record DATJTF010000038.1, on the reverse strand, counting down.
TTGTGCCTCGACACGGGGCACTGCGTGTACGGGCACGGGGACTCCGTGAAGGAAGCGGAAAAATACAAATCCAAGCTGCGCTTCGTGCACATCAAGGATTGCGACACGAAAGTGCTGGAAGAGGCGCGGCGGAACAAGTGGACATTCGAAGAAGCGATCGAGCACAAAGTGTTCACGGTGATCGGAAAAGGGAACATCGACTTTCCGGCCTTTTTCCGCACGCTGGTGAAAAACGGATATTCGGGATGGAGCGTAGTCGAACAAGACGTGAAGTTTGGCGCGACGCCGATTCCACCGGCGGAAAGCATCGCGGCGAGCCTGAAATATCTGCGGGGAGTGGTGAGCGGGCTGGGAGCGACGTCGACGGCGAGGTAGCCGGGGCGGCGCGAAGGAATATCTGACCGGAGAGGGAGCGCGAATGCGCAAGCTGGGAATCGGAGTTTTGGGCGTCGGGGAAATGGGGAAGCGCCACGCGGAAAATCTCCGCCGGCAGGCGCCGGAAGCGAGGCTCATCGGCGTGGCGGACGTGGCGGCGGAGCGGGCGCGGCAAGTGGCGGACGAGCTCGAAATCGATCACGCCTACGGCAGCCTCGAAGCGATGCTGGAAAACAAGGACATCGAGGCGGTGCTGATCGCCACACCCGACAAATTTCACGCTCAGGCGGTGATTTCGGCGGCGCGCGAGGGGAGGGCCATCCTCTGCGAGAAGCCCCTGGCGCTAAATCTTGGCGACGGACACGCGGCGCTGGAAGCGGTGGCGAAAGCGAAGGTTCCGCTGCAGATCGGATTCATGCGCCGCTACGATCCGGCGTATGCGGCGGCGATGAAGCGGATCGAGGCCGGGGAAATCGGGACGCCGGTGATTTTCAAGTCAGTGGGGCGCGACCGGGACGTCCCGCCGATGGCAGCGTATCAGTCGGGCGTGAACGGAATGGTGCTGTACAACAACACGATTCACGATTTCGACCTGGCGCGATGGATGATGCGCGACGAAATCGAGGAAGTCCACGCGTACACAACGGTGGCGATCCGGCCGGAGGTCGCGCAATACAAGGACGTGGTGGCGAGCGTGGTGAACCTGCGATATCACCACGGAGCGATCGGCAACGTGGAATCCTACGTCCAGGCCATCTATGCATACGACGTTCGCACGGAAATCGTGGGATCGAAGGGCTCGATTTTTGTCGGGAGCATCCAGCAGACACCCGTGACATTCATGAGCGCGCAGGGCGGGGAACAAGTGTTGGCCGATCATTTCCTCACGCGATTTGCGGACGCTTATCTGGCCGAAGTGCGCGACTTCGTGCGAAGCGTCCTGAGCGGCCGGCCGCCGCGAGTCACGGGAGAGGACGGGATCCGGTCGCTTGCCGTGGCCGTGGCCGCGGAAAAATCACACCAGCAGGGCGTGCCGGTGCAGGTGACCGCGGGCGGGTTGGGAGCGTCGTCTTGAGCCGGGATTCGGCCGGAGGGGTTCGCGAGACGAGCGCGGCCGAAGGCGCGGGAGCGCACGCGGAGCGGTTCAAGTGAGACGGCGATGACCCGATCGACATCCACAACGTTCAAAAGCCCGCTCCACAAAATGACGCAAACCACTCCGACGGTTTTGTGGAACGATTCCGCATCCATTCCGGAGCTCGCCTACTCGATCGAGCATGGGGCCGTGGGAGCGACGTGCAATCCCGTGATCGTTCTGGGGGTGCTGAAGAAAGAGATTCAGCAATGGAAAGGCCGCATCGCGGCGCTGATGGTGGAATTGCCCACGGCGACGGAGGACGAGATCGCGTGGCAACTGGTGCGGGAAATTTCGGTGAAGGCCGCGGCGCCGCTGATGCCGATTTTCAAGGCGCACCAAGGCAAGAACGGGAGATTATCGATTCAGACCGATCCGCGGCTCTACCGCAATCCCGCGGCAATCGTCGAGCAAGCCGGAGAATTCAGCCGCCTTGCGCCCAACATGATCGTGAAGATTCCGGTGACCCGAGCGGGCATTCCCGCGATCGAGGAAGCGACGTACCGGGGAATCAGCATCAACGCGACTGTGTGCTTCACGCTGCCGCAGTGCGTGGCCGTGGCGGAGGCGGTCGAACGGGGACTCGCGCGGCGGGAAAAGGAAGGAAAGGAAATCGCGAGCATGGGCCCGGTGTGCACGATCATGATGGGGCGGCTGGACGATTGGATGAAGGTGCTGATCGAGAAAGAAAACATCGCGATCGATCCGGGATACGTCGAATGGGCGGGCGTGGCGGTGTTCAAGAAAACCTACAAATTATTCGTGGAGCGCGGGTACCGCGTCCGGCTGCTTTCGGCCGCCTTTCGCAATCACATGCACTGGAGCGAACTGATCGGCGGCGACGTGGTTATTTCGCCGCCCTATTCGTGGCAAGTGCGGTTCAACGCGAGCGACGTCGAGGTGCGCCCGCGAATCGAGGAGCCCGTGGCGCCGCGAATCGTCGAAGAACTATCGAGAAAATTTCCGGATTTCCGGCGGGCCAGCGAAGAGAACGGGCTTTCAATCGGCGATTTCGACATGTTCGGCCCGACGCGACGGACGCTGCGGCAATTCATCGCCGCGTGCCACGACCTGGACGCGCTGGTGCGGGACTTCATGATTCCGAATCCGGATGTCGGTTGAGAGAGAGCCAGGCTCGAAATTCAAGTGGAATGGGAGGCAAGCGCTCGTGGGAAAACTAGCGATCACAGGCGGTGAGGCGTTGCGAAAGACTCCGTTTACGCCATGGCCACTCTCGAGCGACGAAGAGGCGCGGGCGCTCCAGGACGTGCTGACAAGCACGAAATGGGGCGGGCAGCCGTTTCCGGGGAAATACGCGGCAAAATTCGCGGCGAAATTCGCGGAAGTTCACACGGCAAAATACGCGCAGTGCGTGAGCACGGGCACCGTAGCCATCCAGGCAGCGCTGAAGGCGATCGACATCCGGCCCGGAGACGAAGTGATCGCGCCGGCTTATACGTGGGAAGGAACCGTAGGGCCAGTGCTGCTGCTCAACGCCATTCCGGTGTTCGTGGACATCGATCCGGAGACGTATTGCCTGGACGCGAAGCTGATTGAAAAAGCGATCACACCCAAGACCAAGGCGATTCTGCCGGTTCACCTGGGAATGCGGTTCGCGGACATGGACGAAATCCTGCGGATTGCCGCGCGGCACAATCTGAAAGTGATCGAGGATTGCGCGCACGCGCACGGCGGGATGTGGAAAGGAAAAGGCGCGGGGTCGATGGGGGACCTGGGCGCTTTCAGTTTCCAATCGAGCAAGATCATCACCTGCGGCGAAGGCGGCGCGGTGATCACGAACAACCTGGAATACATGGAGCGGGTGCAAAGCTACATCAACGCGGGACGCGCCAGCCTGACGGACAAATACCATCACCGGATCATCGGGTTCAATTACCGCCTGGGAGAATTTCAGGCGGCGGTCCTCGGCCCGCAACTCGACCGGCTGCCCGCGCAAGCGGCCATGCGGGAAAAAAACATGAAGCAGTTCGAATCCCGGATGCAGAACACGCCGGGCATTGGACTGCTGAGAGCCGATCCGCGGATCACACGGCTGGCTCCCTACGGCTACGTGATGAAATATTTCTCGCAGCAGGCGAAAGAGATTCCCCGCGCCGCATTCGTAGCCGCGCTCCAGCTGGAAGGAGTCCCGTGCGACGGACTCTTCTACGAGCCGGTTTACAAAAGCTCGCTTTTTCCGCTCGATCCAGCCGATTTTCCGGCGCTGAGCTGGGGACGGGAAAAACCGCTCGACCTGAAGAGCATTTCCTCGTGCCCGGAATCGGAACGCGCGGCGTACAGCGAAGCCGTATGGTTTCCGCACCAGCATTTCCTGGGGTCTCCGGCGGACATTGATGCGATCGCCGACGCGATCCTGAAGGTGCTGGCGAACATCGAGGAACTGCGCGGGCTGGACCACAAGGCCATTCGAAATCAAAGGCTCGGGCGCGCCGACCGCGAAAGCTGACCGTTCGCGGCCGCGGCGGCCAGGACGCCGCTTCGCGCGGAACGAACCCGGAATCCGGAGATTCGAGAGCGGGCGAATTCGCAAAGGTAATGCCGTTGTTGCATACTGAAGCCCCGTAAAACGGGAATCACGAGGAGGCGGTTTTCCCCTTGGGAAAAGAAGGCCGGAAAAAACCTGCAAAGGCCGCCAGCATTTATGACGTCGCGCGCGAATCCGGCGTCTCGGTCTTCACCGTATCGGCGGTAATCAACAATAAGAGCCACGTGGGAAAAGGGCTGCGCGAGCGAGTGGAAGCGGCGATCCACAAACTCAATTACCGGCCCAACCTGGTGGCGCGAAGCCTGGCAAAACAAAAGACGCACACGATCGGGATGATCGTCCCGGACATCGCCAATCCATTTTTCCCGATGGTGGTTCGCGGCGCGGAGGACGCGGCGCAGAAGCACGGCTACAACCTGCTGCTGTGCAACAGCGACGACACGCTGGACAAAGAGGAAAAGGCCGTCGAGCTGCTGCTCTCAAAACGCGTGGATGGCATTCTGCTGACGAAAGCGGCCGAGGATTTCCGGCCCCCGGTGCGGCAGATGATCGAAGAGGTCAACATTCCGTTTGTTCTGGTGATGCGGACTTACCCGAAGCTGACGCGCGATGCCGTGATCTCCGACGATTATCAGGGCGCGTACGACGCGGTGTGCCACCTGGCGCAAGCCGGACGCCGGCGGATCGGGCTGATTTGCGGGCCGTTGAAGATCAGCAACGCGAAGGCGCGGTGGCAGGGATTTCACGACGCATTGAAGGCGAAGGATCTGCCGCACGATCCGGACCTCGTCATCGAGGGGGATTACCGGATCGAATCCGGATTCCGCGCGGGACACAGCCTGCTCTCCCGGCGGCCCGACGGAATCTATGTGGCAAATCACTTGATGACGATTGGCTTGCTGAAAGCGGCCGAAGAGATCGGGTTGAAATGTCCGGAGGATTACGGACTGGTGAGCTTCGATGATTATCCATGGCTCGGGATTTTCCGCCCGAGATTGACCACCGTCGAGCTCCCGAAACATCAGCTGGGAAGCGAAGCGGCCGAGCTATTGATTGAACGGATTTCGGGGAGCACCGCGAAGCCGGTGGTGCGAAAACTGCAGCCCGAACTTCGGATTCGCGAATCGTGCGGCTTCGCGCTGCACATTTCGCGCACACAGCAGTCCTAGCCGGGTCGAAGGCCGCGGCTTCCATCCAATTTGCCCGCACGGAGAAATCACTGCGATTCGCTGAAGTCGATGAGTTTCGGACGCACCGTGAACCAGCGCGTCTTATAGGCCGCATAGGCCACCCCGATCGCCAGCCAAATCAGGCCCGCGTATTTTGTCCAGGGCTGCAGGCTGAAGAGCAAGACGAGGCAGAACACAAATCCGAAGCCGGGGACAAAAGCGTCCACGAAGAAATTTCTGTGTCCGACGGCCGAGCGCGAAAACCAAAAATGGACGATGGCGGCCAGATTCACGCCCATGAAGGCGAGCAGCGCGCCGAAGGTGACGACCTCCGCGGCGCGCTCCCAGGGGATCAGCAGGACCGCAACGTAGGCGATGATCCCGACGATCCAGATGTTGTAGACGGGATTGCTTTTTTTCGGGCTCAGATGGCCGAAGATTTTGTTGGGCAGCACATCATCGCGGCCCATGCTGTAGAGCAATCGGGCGGCGCCCACATGACCGGCGAGGCCGCAGGCGACACTCGAGACGAGGAGCATGATTCCGTAGGCGTGGAAGAGGATCGGGCCGCTGGCCGCGCGGGCCACATCCATGAATCCGGTCTCGGGATTGAGCATCGTCGTGTAATCGGGCCACACGCGCGCCGCCATGTACACTTGCGCACCGCTGAAGAGTCCCGTGAAGACGCAGACAAGAACGGATGCGAGAAGGACGTTGCGCCGGGGATTCTTGACCTCCTCGGCGAGAATCGAGACGCCGTCGAACCCGACGAAGACCAGAGCCGCCAGCGAAGTGCCAGCCGCAAGGCCGCGCAGCTGAAACGTGGCGGGATTGTAAATGGGCTTGAAGGAAAAAAGGGCGGCGAATGACTGGTGAAAGACGATGAAACGGACGGACTGCACGAAAAATACGGCGGTCACCGCAACCATGAACGCGAGGAGCACCTCGTTCGTCCGCGCCGTGAATTTGATGCCCTGGACGGTCATGAGAGTGATACCTCCCACGGCAAGCGCGGCGAGAATGGCAAAGGGAATTTGCGGCAGCATGCGCTGGATGGCGAGAACCGCGTAAAGGGAATTTTGGACGGGCTGAAAAAGATATTCGAGAAACATGGCCCAACCGATGACGAAACCGAGGTTGGGGTTCAATTCGCGGCTGATGTAGGTGTAGACCGAGCCGGAAGAAGGATAAACATTGGCCATGCGGCCGAAGCTCACGGCGGTGACGGACATGGCGACCATGGCCAGCAGCATCGTGGTGACGGCATGTCCGTGCGAGAGGAGTTGCGCTTCTCCGAAGAGAGGAACGGCGGCGATGGGGGACGTGAGGATAATCCCGTAGTAGATGAGGTCCCAAAGGCTGAGCACGCGCTTCAGATGAGGCTGTCCGGAAGCTCCGATCGGCACTGCCCCTGTGGTTGATGCCACCCCGGCTCCTCTGCGCGGGCGTTTCAGGAAGGCCAGCGCGACATTTACACGAACAAGTGGAGCAATTTCAGAAGAAGAAGCGTTCCTTTTTGCGGGCCTCTTCGTAAGCTTTGCGCGCGGCCTTCACACGGTCGCTCGAGGAGACCTCGGCGACGGCCACGTCCCACCAAGATTCGTAACCCGGCACACGATCTTCATAGGAGGTCTCGATTACGACTACGGAGGTTCGCGGCTGGGACTTCGCCGCCGCCAAAGCCGCCTTCAATTCATCGCCCGTTCGGGCGCGCGCCGTCCAAGCTCCCAGGCTGGCGGCGTTCGCGGCGAAATCCACAGGGAGAAGGTCGCCGTCGTATTTTTCGCCGCGGCGGTACCGATAGTTGGTTCCCATTCCTTCGTTGCCACAGGAGCGGCTGAGGCCGCCGATGCTGGAAAATCCGTGATTGTCTAGGAGGACGACATTGAGCTTGTAGCCCTCTTGCAGCGACGTGACGATTTCTTGGGCCATCATCAAGTAGGAGCCGTCGCCGACGAGGACGTAGACATCGCGCGCCGGGTGGGCCATTTTCACGCCCAATCCGCCGGCAATTTCGTAACCCATGCAGGAGTAGCCGTATTCCAGGTGATAGCCACCGGGGCGGCACGTCCTCCAAAGCTTGTGCAGATCGCCGGGCAAGCTGCCCGCGGCGCAGACGACAGTGTCGGAAGGCTGCATAAATTTGTTGACCACGCCGATCACTTCACCCTGCGTGATAGGAGGCGATTTGCGGACCTGATGGATGCGGTTGACTTCCGCTTCCCATTGGGCGCGAAAGGCGGAGATACTTTTTTCGTAGCGATCATCCACGCGATAACCCGCCAGGGAATGGCGAAGCTCGTCGAGAGTTACCTTCGCGTCGCCGGTGAGCGGGAGGGCCGCGTGCTTATAAGCGTCGAATTCGGCGATGTTGATATTCACGAATCGGACGTAGGGATTCTGAAAGGCTGTTTTGGATGCCGTGGTGAAGTCGCTATAGCGGGTGCCAACGCCGAGAACCAAGTCGGCTTCTCTGGCAAGAATGTTCGCGCCGGGAGTTCCGGTGGCTCCGATGGCGCCGACCTCCTGCGGATGGTCGAAGGGCAGAGCGCCCTTTCCCGCCTGCGTTTCGCTGACGGGAATTCCTGTGGCCGCCGCAAACCTGGCGAGCGACTCGGAGCCAAGGGAATAGAGAACGCCGCCTCCCGCGACAATTAGAGGCTTCTTTGCGGCGCGAATCCATTCCGCGGCGCGCTTCAGCAAAGACTCGTCGCACCGCGAGCGGGGTATCGCCCAGACTCGCTTGTGGAAAAAATCCTCGGGGAAATCGAAGGCTTCCGTTTGGACGTCTTGCGGCAGGCTCAAGGTAACCGCTCCCGTATCGGACGGGGAGGTGAGCACGCGCATCGCCTCGGGAAGGGAAGTCAGCAATTGCTCCGGGCGCTGAATGCGGTCCCAGTAACGCGAGACCGGCTTGAAGCAATCGTTCACGGAAATATCCTGGCCGGCGGGCGACTCCAATTGCTGGAGGACGGGAGCGACATTCCGGCGAGCGAAAATATCTCCCGGCAGCAGAAGGGCGGGAAGTCGATTGATTGTCGCGAGCGCCGCTCCAGTGACCATGTTGGTGGCGCCGGGCCCGATGGAGGTGGTGCAGACGAGAGTGCGGAGGCGAAAACTCGCCTTGGCAAAAGCCGTGGCGGTATGGACCATCGCTTGTTCGTTGCGAAAAAGGAAATAACGCAGGCCGGGATCCTGCTCGAGCGCTTGCCCGATTCCGGCGACGTTGCCATGGCCGAAAATTCCCAGGCAGCCGCCAAAGAAAGCCTGCTGGTTGCCGTCGAGTTCGGAATATTGGTTTTTGAGGAAGGAAACAATGGCTTGCGCGGTGGTCAAGCGGACGGTCATAGAGCTAGCCCCCTCACCCGATCCTTTCCGCCATTATCACCGTTGCACGGCTTGCAATCGAGGGAAAGGTGGAAGGGGGAGAGGAGGGCGGGAGAACGGGACGTAGCGAGGACGAGAGCGGGCGAGAGGAAAGAGAAAAATCTAAGCGATTATACTCAAGGGCATTTTGAAGACGATGCGCGACGGGACGGCGACAATTCCCGAGCTCGTTCGCTGAAACGGCCGCTACCATGGTTTCCAACCAGCAATGCGTCTGCATCGGCTGCAATTCTCCGGGGCGGCTAATCCTTCACGAGGGGCAAGCGCGGGTCCGCAGCGTTCCAGGTCTTGCGGATCCAATCGTGGTCGGAATCCTCGGTGACGGCCAGCGCCCGAGCCGAGCCGGCAAGAAAATTCAAGTAGTAGACATCATAGCCCGGGCCGGCAACGACCGGGTGATACCCGCTTCGGACCAGAACCACGTCGCCATCCCTGGTTTTCAGGGTTTGCTCGCGAGGCTGGTCCTTGGAATAAAGATGTTGAAAGGCAAATCCCCGAGGTTCGCGGATCCGGTAATAGTAAATTTCGTCCAGGTCGACTTCCGTGGGTGGAATGTGGACATCATGCTTATGAGGCGGATAGCTCGACCAATTTCCGCCGGGCGTATAGACCTCGATGACCATTAATTTGTCCGCTGGAAATGCGGGTGGCATGACATCCACGATCTGGCGCGATGAATTTCCGCCGCCGCGGAGGTTGCTCGAGACTTCGCCGGGAGTGATCAGCCGAGGTTCCAGAAGCGCCTGGGAAGGGACGCGGCATTCGGCTATTTCGCAAGCTGTTTCCGCCTTGAACCTCGCGGTGTTACCCGCGGGCAAGTAGAGCGTGTAGGGGAACCCCTCGAAGACGTTGTTGCGTTTGCCGATGCGCTGTTCGCCGCGGCCCCAATCGGCGAGGCAGGCGCCCCCGAGCAGGACGAATGCGGCCTCTTCATTTTCGGTTTTTGCCTGGTAGACTTCGCCGGGCAGCAGGCGGCGGACGAAGAAGCTCATCCAGTCCCAATCGGCCTGCTGACGGGGCAACTCGACGAGCATTCCTCCCCGGTCCGGAGGGAGGTGCGTTGAATGGACCAGAGACCTGCTTTCGCTCACCTCGCCTCCTGTGCGCGGGGATAGGGAAATGAAGAGCTCGGGGATTCCGGTCGCTCTAAGCGCTTTGACAATATGGCAAATGACCCGGCAGTTGTCAATCGCCAGTCCTCGGGATCGGGCGGTTTTCAGTCCAGAGCGCAGACCGCGGGCCGCCATCCGCCGGAGGCGCCGCCCGGCTCCTTACCATTTGTCCTGAACGAAGGAAAGAACTCTCGAGTTGTAAATTTGGCGGACACCCGCCATCTGCTCCGGGGTAAGCGCGGCCAAATCCGAAGAGCGGCAGTTTTCCGCCACCTGATCGGGCCTTTTGCCGCCGGGGATGGAGCAGGTGACCGCATCGAACATGAGGATCCAGCGGAGGGCAAACTGGGCGAGGGACATGCCGGCGGGAAGGAGGCGCCTGATCTCCTCGACGGCAGCCAAGCCCTCATCATAGTCTACTCCCGAGAAAGTCTCCCCGACGTCGAATGCCCGGCCATGACGATTGAAGTTCCGATGATCGTCGGCGGCAAACACAGTGTCGCGGCGCAGCTTGCCCGTCAATAATCCGCTGGCGAGAGGAACGCGCGCCAGAATGCCCACTTGTTTCTGCTTCGCCAGAGGGAAGAATTCCTCGGCCGGCCGCTGGCGGAAGCAATTGAAAATGATCTGCACAGACTGGACGTTTGGATAGTCGAGAGCCCGGATGGCCTCGGCCACCCTTTCGACGCTGACTCCGTAGAAGCGCAGCTTGCCGGCCTTCACCAGGTCATCGAGGATTCCGAATACCTCCGGACTGTCATAGAGAACGGTAGGAGGGCAATGGAGCTGGAGCAGATCCAGAGAATCCGTGCCGAGGTTTCGCAGACTGTCTTCGACCCAGGAAGTCAGGTTCTGGCGGGAATAACCTTCGACGGATTGGCGGGGCAGCCGGCGGCCCGCTTTTGTCGCGACGATAATCTCGTCTTTTCGGCTCTTTCTGAGCTGGGCGATCAGGCGCTCGCTGCGCCCATCGCCGTAGACGTCCGCGGTATCAATAAAGTTCACTCCGGAGTCAACGGCCTGGTGGAGAGCGGCAAGCGATTCGGCATCGGAGACCTGCCCCCACATGCCGCCAATGGCCCATGCGCCAAAGCTTACTTCGGCTACTTTCCATCCGGTACGGCCCAGCGCGCGATAACGCATTTTATGGAGTCTCCTCGAAGAGAACGGCCCGCAGTCGCGAATTATAGAATGCGAAAGTCACCCGCGCTAGGCGCTTATTTGCAAGGGCCGCGAGGGCCGGCGGGGCGAACGTTGCCCTGCTATTCGAAGCGGATCAAGACAATTTCGGGGCGAGTGCCCACGCGCATCGGCGGACCCCACGTGCCCGCGCCGCAGGAGGTGTAAACGGCCATGCCGCCGAAGGGGTGCAATCCATAAGTGTATTCACCGAAGACTCGGCGGGTAAACCAGGTGAAGGGAAACAACTGTCCCCCGTGCGTGTGACCAGAAAGCTGAAGAGAGACGCCAAACTTTTCGGTGATGGCCATGCCTTGCGGGACGTGCAGGAGCAAAATGCTGGCGCGTTCGCGGTCCAACCCGGCATTTTCGAGGATTGCGCGATAACGACCGGCTTCGCGTGAATCGGCGTAACTCACCCCGAGAATTTGCAAGCCGTCCACATCGACTCGCTCGCTTTCGAGGGCGCGAACGCCGGCGCCTTTGACGGCGTTAACGTAACGCGAGGGATTCGAGAAGCCTTCGTGGTTTCCCGTCACGAAGTAGGTTCCGAAGGGAGGAGAAGCGCTTTTCCAGGGTGCGGCGAGAGCATCGGCGCCGACCTTTCCTCCGTCGTAGAGATCGCCCGCGACGAATACAATGTCGGGGCGCAGACTCTGAATCATCGCGATGATGCGGGACATGAAGGCGCGGCCGCGCACGTGGCCGAGGTGGACATCGGTTACGAGCGCCGCTGTGCGTCCCCGCCAGGATTCGGGGAGATGGGGCAACTGCACCGTGATTCGCTTTACGCGCACCCTCCAGGCATTGAGGATTCCGTAGATGCTCACGAGAATCGCCAGCCCGAATAGCGCGCGTCCGATTTCAGGGCGTCCCACGGGAGCGCGCAACAACAGCGCCGCACCATAAACGATCCAACAAGAAGCCGCGGCAATGGCGACAAAATTCAGCACGCCCATCCAGGTGGCGGCCAGCGTGTAGAACGCGCTGACCAGCCAATTGTTGAAGCGGAAGGCCAGAACGGACGAAGCGACAAAGGTGACGGAGAGCACGGCCAGAGTTACCTGCAGCACCCTGACTTCGTGGAGAGTAGAGGACCGGGAGAAATAGATCCACGTTTCATAAACGAACCAGTGGCCCAAAAACAGCAGAGCCTGAATTGTCGCCGCGAAAACCACGAACCTTCTTCTCAATCCGTGTCTCCTCCATCTTGACTATGCCACAAGAGAGCTTTCGATTCCGTCCGGCCTCGAGACCGGCCTCGGGCACAGCACGGGCAAAGGGCGCGGGGCGCGAGATGCCCCGGCAGACGCGAGAGAACCGGCGGCGCGATCACGAAGGGAGGGAGGAATCTGGGGAGGCGAGAGGGCATCAGTGAGCGTGAATCGTGTACCCCGGCTTGAGCTCGCAGCGATAGCTCTTCGAACGATCTTTAGCCATGCGGACATCGCAATCGGCCCAGCTCAGGATCGGGGCCAAAGTGGGGCCGAGGGGAAAAACAATGTCCGTTTTATTGATTTCCGCTTCGAGAGTCGGGCCTTGCGCTTCGGGCGGCAGAGTGAAGTTGATGGATTGGCCGAAAATAATGGGATAGGACTCGCGAACAATATTGCTGATTTGCTGGCGATACACGTCGGCCTGAAGGAGGAACGTGGTGGTGTCAGACCAGTCCAACATTTTGACGCTGACCCTTTGCGAATTGGGCGAAATCTCACTCGAGACGGTTCGCGTGAAGGGGCAAGGGCCGGCGATGCAGGAAACGCGCAAGTCTTCAAAAACATTGCCTTGGCCGGCATCGAGCGTTCCGGAACCGACAGAGGCTTTCCATTTTCCGTCCGGGGAGCACGGCGGACGCCGGTGGCACGGCGAATTGCCCTTGTTCTGCACTTGAAACGTGGTGATTTCGCTTCCGATGTTCATCAGCGTGGTGGTCTGAATCGAATAGCGGACCAGGACATTGGAAACAATGACGGGAGGACGTCCGGTTTGCGCGACCTGAGCCGCGGTTTGGATGGGAGCCATGCGAACGACGTATAGATCGTCGGATACCATCTCCTGCGATTCGAGCGGTTCGTAGCCCGGATGGCTGAATTGGAGAGTCACGTACATCCCGCGGCGAATTCCAGCGGGGAGCCGCAGACGGAAGAGCCCGGAGAAATCGGACTTGGCGGTGACGGGCGGGGACATCCCGACCACACTGACATCCGCGTTGGCGATGGGAGACTGTTTCTTGGCGTCCGCATCCTGCTTGATGACGGCGCCCCACATGGAGATAGGCTTTTCATGATGCAGGTGAATGGCGACAACAACGGCAATGGCGAAGCAGACGACGGCGAGAAGCGCTGCAGCAACGATCCATTTGCGGACGCGGGTCATTATCTTATCGCCCCAAAGCAAGAGGATATCAGCAAGGGAGGAATGCGGGATGATAAAATGGAAACGGTTGTCACGCCAAAAACCAAATCATTTCCGTCACTTCGGTTCCCATCAATGGCGCGGTTGGGCTTTGCGTCCCGGAAAGAACGGATATAATTTCGGACGATGCGCACGAAGAGATCAAGGCTCTTGCCGCGCCGCACGCTGCTGAAGCAGGGCGTGGGCGCCGGCCTGTGCGTTCCGTTTGGCCGGGCGGCTTCCTGGTTATTGGCGGACGCGCCCGCGCAACAGGCGGCGCCATTCACGCCGCTGGCGGGGCAACTGCCGTTTTCAGCCGATGACGACGCGCTGCTCGAGGATCTGGAACACAGAAATTTTCAATTTTTCTGGGAGCAGGCCAATCCCGAGTCGGGGCTTGTGAAGGACCGGTGCAACGTCACGATCCAGGACAAGAGCACGCTCTGCAGCATCGCGGCGCTTGGATTCGGGCTCACGGCGCTGTGCATCGGGGCGAAGCGCGGCTATGTGTCGCATTTGGAGGCGCGGGGACGCGCCCTGAATACGCTGCGGTTTCTTTGGCGAAAACTGCCCAACCATCGCGGGTTCTTCTATCACTGGGCGAATTTCGACACCGGCGAAAGGACTTGGGACTCGGAGGTTTCCTCGATCGACACCGGGATACTCCTTTGCGGAGTGCTGACCTGCCGGACGTTTTTCGAACACTCGGAAATCAGCGAGCTGGCCCGGCTGATATTCGACCGCGTCGAGTGGACGTGGCTTTCCGAAGACACGCGGCTGCTCTCCCACGGCTGGACGCCGGACACGGGATTCCTTCCCTACCGCTGGGACAATTACAGCGAGATGATGATGATCTACCTGCTGGGGCTGGGCTCCGCGACACACCCGCTGCCGCCGGATGTGTGGGACGCGTGGAAGCGGACGATTTTCGAGTACGACGGGATCCGGTATATCGGCTCGTTCGCTCCGCTCTTCGTCCACCAGTATTCGCAGGCTTGGTTTGATTTTCGCGACAAGCACGATGCGTACGCCGATTACTTCAAGAATTCGATCATCGCCACCGAGGTGCACAAACGGTTCTGCCTGGACCTGGCCGGCGAGTTTCCCGATTATTCCGAGGATTTATGGGGAATCACCGCTTCGGACTCGAGGGACGGGTACGTCGTGTGGGGCGGCCCGCCGGCAACAGGGCCCATTGACGGCACGGTGGTTCCGTGCGCCGCAGGAGGGTCGCTGCCCTTTCTGCCGCAAGAAACGGTGCGAGTGCTTCACACGGTCAGAAACAAATACGGAAATCGGGCCTGGTGCAAATATGGATTTGTCGACGCGTTCAATCCGCTGACGAACTGGTACGACACGGACGTGGTGGGGATCGACACGGGAATCACGATTCTCATGGCGGAGAACGCGAGGACCGGGTTTGTGTGGGACACCTTCATGAAAAATCCGGAAGCGGTGCGAGGCATGCAGCGGGCGGGATTCCAATCGTAGGGTGCGGGGAAATCCCCGGGAAGCGGTTGCGCCGCCTGCGCCGGTTTCAGAGCTGCGATTTGTCGCGGAAACAGCTGGAAAGCTCGTAATTGAATTGATCGATTCTGGAAAAGTTGCGCTGCCAGATTTTCAGGTCGCGCGTCTTGTTGAGCCAGTTCTTGGGGACCCGCAAGGCGGCCGAAGTCTTCCGTTCCTCGACGATTTCCTTCTCGATCTCGACGCCCATCCGCGGGATTCTCTCGAGCAAGACGCGCTCGGCGGCGGCGACGATTGAATTTTCATGAAAGCGCCGCTGCATCGCCGAATCGCAGAGCACGTTGGACACTGCCAGGAGGCTCATGCCCTGGTGATGAGCCATCCAGGTGCGAACGACTTCGTGATCGAGGCCGGCGGCGACGCGCCGGGGCGTGAAATCGGCGGCTTCGTAGTAGCCGTAGGCGCCCAGCCAGCCGAGGTCTTTCATTCGGCGGAGATTGCGAGCCGATTCATTCCGTTGAACCGAAAGGGCCAAGAACGTGGCGTAGGGAGCAATCACCGTATCGTTTGAAAATTCATCCCGGTGGATGGCCAGCGAAGCGAGCCCGAATGCGCGGTACGAATAGTGGCCGTCGCCGCTCTGCTCGTTGCAGGAGCATTCGGACATGCCCCAGGGAATGCCCTTCTCCGCGGCCTTTTTCTGCTGAGCGAGAATCGCCGCGCGAGCGCCTTGCTCGAGGATGGTGCCGGCGTACGGCTTCATCCAGAGAAAGGGCATCAGGTATTCGAACATCGTGCCCGTCCAAGAGAGCAGGACGCGGTCGCTCTTGTTTGTACCATGGAATCTGCCGAGGTTGAACCAAGTCTTCTGCAGAATCGCGCCTTGAGCGATTCCGACGAATGCGGCGGCGCGCGCTTCTGAGGGCAGCAAATCGTAGTGCCAAGGGCTGATGGAACCCTCGCCTGGATCGAAGCCGATGGAGAGGAGCTTGCGTTCGGTGTCGTAGAGGAAGCCAAAATCCATCTCGTCGGCGACGGATTGAGATTCGCGGGCCAAAGCGATGAGACGGCACTCGAAGTCGCGTGAAGCTCCGATGGATTTCTCAAGCGCTTCGTCGAGAACTTTCAGCTGAGAGCAGGCTTCTTCTGAGACCCCGCTGGCAAGGAGGGCGCGGCGGATTGCCTTCCGGGTTTCAGCGTAAACGCCCGCGGCCGTTTCTAGAGTGAGATCTGCGAACCGGGAAGCAGGGGCGATTCCCGGGACCGCGGCGGCCAGGGAAAATCCAGGGAGAAGCCACGGCGCGAAATCCTCAACCATGCGAACCAAGCGAGCGACGTGGCGAGACAACTCCTGGGCCCACCAGAGGATTTCTCCGCTGGCCGGACGCGACCACAACAACCGGAGAAAGATCGCGACATCGGCCTCCAGAGCGGCAAAATTTTCGAACCGCGAGAGATCCACACCCGCCAGAGAGACAGCCTGATGTTTCAAGCTGCGGATGGCAAACAGCGCATCCGGGATTTCCGAGTCATTGGTGATGAGCTCTTCGAGCAGATCGATTTGATCGAGTATGCCGCGCCAGAGGACGGGACGGAACAACGGCTGCTTCACCGTTTCCCGGCAGCCCTGCTGCAGGGTCCATAGGCAGCAAACCAAATTGCCGTTATCGACGGTGGAGACGAACAGCGGTTCGACGGGCTCAAGCGTGTCTGTGGTGTACCAATTGTAGAGATGGCCTTTGCAGCGCGGGAGCCGCTCCATGGTCCGGAGTGTTTTTTCGGTATCGGCGATGAATTCGCCGAGGGTGACAAATCCGAGGTCGAGGGCCGCGAGGCGGGAATTCAGCAGCAATCCGAGATTTGTAGTGGAAATCTTGTGCGCGACCAGGCGAGGCGTCTCGCGGACGATATCGGGAATCAGCCAATTCTCTTCGGCCGTGCTGAATTCGCGAAAGAATCGCCAGGTGCGAAGCGCCGAATTCCGAATCAGGGCTTCGTCGTCAGAGGCGAGGCTTGGTTCGCCCGACTCCTGCTTGCCGTCCATCCAGCGGGAAATCCAAGGCAATAGGGCCCAAGCCAGAATCAACGGAACGGCTGCGGGAAAGGAAGCGGGGCGGAAGAAGAAAATCAACACGCCCAGAGCCGCAGAAACCGCCGCGCTGAGCGGCAGATAAGAATCGATCACGTGGCTCCGCCTGTCGGTGCACTCCGCATCCGCGGCCGTCTCCCATTCGAGCAGCCGTTTGTGAGTCAGGCTCATGCGGACCAAAGTGCGGGCGATGGCGTCGAGAGAGACGAAAACCTGGTGAAAGAGGAAAACCAGGCGGCAGGCGACGAGCGCGCTGGTCCGCGCCCAATCCAAAAACAAATTCTTCCAGAACTCGGCCTTCAACAGACTGCGGTCCGGGCGAAGGAAGGGAACAAACAAGAGGAAGTAGGTTGGAGCAAAAGTGATCGCGAGGACGGCGAGCGTCCACTCGCCAGCCTTCTGCGGCAAGCAAAGCCAGCCGAACACCAGAGCGACAAGCAAACCCAGGTCGGCGAGGGAGCGGCGAAGATTGTCCATGATCTTCCAGCGCGAGACGTGGCTGATGGGGTTGCGGACACGGCGCCCGCGCGAATCGCGAACGCGCGCAAAAAGCCACGGAGCGATCTGCCAATCGCCACGGATCCAGCGGTGCTTGCGGCGGCTGTAGGAGCCGAAATCGGGCGGATAATCGTCAATCACGTCCACATCGGTGACGAGGCCCGCGCGAGCGTACGCGCTCTCGATCAGGTCGTGACTCAATACGGAATCGCACGGAAAGCGCTGGTCGAGGACTTTCTGGAATGTCTCGACCTCGTAGATGCCCTTCCCGCTGAAAATCGCCTCGCCAAACAGGTCTTGGTACACGTCGGAAACCGCCCGCGTGTACATGTCGAACCCGGTATCTCCCGAAAGCAGCGAAGAAAGCCGCGAACGCCCGGCCGATGCCGAGCTGATTTCCAGGCGGGGCTGGAGGATTCCGTAGCCTTCCACGACTGTGTGGCTCGAGGGGCTGACGACCGCGACGTTCAAGGGGTGCGCAATCGTTCCGACCAGGCGGTGTCCCGAGCCCGGGGGCAACTGCGTATCAAGATCGAGCGTAATCACGTAGCGAACGCCGGAAAGCCGCCAAAGGTCGCCTGTCTTGACGGGGAAGCGGTCTTCGTCATTCAATAGAAGGCGGTTGAATTCGAGAATCTTTCCGCGCTTCCGCTCCCAGCCCATCCACAAGCCCTCCGAGGAGTTGAAAGTGCGATGCCGGTGGAAGTGAAAGAACGTTCCGCGATTCTCCGCGGCATAGCGGGCGTTGAGTTCCGCGATCAGGCTTGAGCAAAGGCCCGCCAGCGCGTCCTTCTCATCGAATTGAGTGTTCGAGTCCGGCGGATCGGTAACGAGAGCGAAATGAAGATTCGCGTCGCGGTTCCCGAGGAAGCGGATTTCGAGATTTTTCACGGCCGCTCGCACCTGGAGTTCGTTCGAGAGAAGAGTCGGCACGGCCACGATGGTGGCGCAACTTTCTGGAATCCCCTTTGAAAAATCGAGCCGCGGAAGTTTTTTGGGAGGGATGAACGAAGTCACGGCCAGATTTACGATTCCGACCGCGCACTCGAGAGCGGGAAGAAGCAGGACGGCCAGTAGCACGGCGCCCACGGACTTCACGCCCAGCGCGAAAATCAGGAAGGCAATCGAAATCAAAACGGCGGCTTCGATTCCGAGGAGATAAACGTAATCCGGCCACTTGAGGACAGCGGCGCGGAGCCTTGCGGACAACGAGGGTTTGTGCCCGATTTCGCGTTTCAAGACTTCCAAGCCGGCTCCGACGAGGTAATAGCCGACGTGAGTCTTGCGCTCGTTGATTTTTTCGTCGCCAGCGGCAGTTTTTCGCGCCGCTTGCGCCAGCGAGACCGCTCTTCGGGCGATTTCATGCTCGGTGCAGGCGGAATGCTTCGCCAACTCCGTGACGGCCGAGCGGTATATCTCACGGCTCTCGGAGTCCATTCGAGGGAAGGAACCCTGCGGGTCGGTGCGCAGAATTCTTTCCGTCTCGTCGATGTCGTCGAAGTACGCCTTCCACCGCAGTCCGAGAATTTGACGAAGGGATTTCGCGCAGAAATTCAACTGGTCGGAAAGAGTTTCGGAGGTAAGGTTTCGTTCGAACTGCCTTTGCCTCAGGAACTGAGCGGCGGCCTCGGCGATGCGCTCGAGCAAAACGAATTCCAAGGCTCCCTTCAAACTCCACACTTCGCTCATCCGCAAAGGAGAGTTTTCCTGAACGGCGGACATCCAGTGGAGAAACCGGGATTTTTCAAACGCATAGCCGGCGGATTTGAGAAAGCCTTCCGAAACGGCGTAGATGCGAGGGACGTCGGCGGCGTCGTGATTTTCGACGAAGGGAAGCTCGTCATCTCCGCCGAACGCCTCTTGCGCTTCGCGGAGAGCGGCGCGCAGGAAACGCACGTTGCTCAGGACGGCCGCGGCGTCGGTGCCGGGAACAGCTTCGCCGGCCGTCGCCTCCTGCAAATAGTCGATGGCTTTGGTGATCTGGCCGGAGATGAGTTTCAGCTTCCGCTGAAAATCCTTACGGGCGGCCTGGCCCTCGACGACGCGCCAACCCTGCATCTCCCGAAGCGCCTGGGAGTAGAGCCTGTCATTTTGGAGTTCCGGAACAATATCGGAGGACCGATCCGGCTCAGGCTTCACAGCCGCGAGCAACCTTTTCGGGTCAGCCCGGAAGGGATCGAGTCCCAAATCAAGCGAGGAATTGTGCAATGTGGCCATTTTAGTTTTTAAGACCTCAGCGATACCCGGCAGCCTGAAGCTCAAACATGGCTGCGTAACGTCCCCCGCCCTTCAAAAGCTGATCATGCGGCCCTTGTTCGGCGATTCTTCCGTCCTCGAGAACAAGCACTCGGTCGGCCATGCGGACCGTCGAAAACCGGTGAGAGACAAACAGTGACATCTTGTCCTGCGTGAGTTCGGCAAAATGGAGAAACACGTCGTGTTCCGAGCGCGCATCGAGCGCCGCCGTCGGCTCGTCCAGAACCAGCATTTGCGCGTCCCGCAGGTGGGCGCGCGCCAGAGCGATCTTTTGCCATTCGCCGCCGGAGAGATCGACGCCGCCTTCGAAACGGCAGCCGAGGACCTGATCGTACCCGTTCGGCAATTTTTGAACGACGGAGTGGGCCATGCTCTTGATGGCGGCGGCCTCAACTTGAACTGGGCTGACGGAACCTTCGATGCGGCCGACGGCGATATTCTCGAATGCCGTTAGGTCGTACCGCATGAAATCCTGGAAAATTACGCCGATGGTTTTCCAAAGGTCTTCGAGGTCGTATTCGCGAAGGTCAACTCCATCCAGGAGAATTTGGCCCTCCGTCGGGTCGTACAAGCGGGTGAGAAGCTTGACGATCGTCGTCTTTCCCTCGCCATTCTTGCCGACCAGCGCCACTCTCTCGCGGGGTTCGATTCGCAGGTCGACGCCGCGGAGCACCAAACGGCGAGTGCCGGGGTAGGCGAAGGAAACATTCCTGAATTCGACTCCGGTGCGAACCGTTCGCGGAGCCGCCAAGGCCCCCGGCTTCGAAACGATAACCGGTTGGACGGAGAAGAACTCGAGCAAGTCGGTGAGGAAGAGCGCCTGATCGGCGATGCCGGAGAAGGTGGAAAAGAGCATCTGGATATTGGTGCTGGCTCCGGCGATGGCGCCCGCGAGAAAGGTGAGTTGGCCGATGGTGAGAGCGCCCTTCAGCGTGTCGTAAACGACGTAGGCGAACGAGCCGTAGTATCCAAATGTGCCGAGAAGCGTCAGCAGCGCGCCGTAGAGGAGCTTTACTTTCGCCAGCCCCACCGTCTCGCGATGGAGCCTGTCGGAAACGTCCCGGTAGCGCCCAACCAGATAGGGGCCCAGCCCGAACAACTTCAACTCTTTCGCGCTGTCTTTGCTGCCGCCGAGTATGCGGAGGTAATCGAGTTGCCGCCGCGCCGTCGCCTGGCGGAAATTCAGGGAATAGCCGAGAAACGCGAAGTGCGTCTCGCCGAGGAACGCGGGAACCGCGCAAGCGACCAAGAACAACAGCAGCCAGGGAGAATAAAACAGGATTCCGGCGGCCAGCGCGACGGTCGTAATCGCTTGCTGGATGAACCGCCCGGTCATTTGAATCATCATGACGCGGTCGGTGCCCTGAACGCGCGCGCGCTCCATTTTGTCGTAAAAGAGCGGATCCTCGAACCGCGTCAAGTCGAGGCGCGAGGCGTGCTCCATGATTCTGGTGCTGATGTAGCGCGTGAATTTGTCCGCAAGAACCGTGTCACAGAAATCGATGAGGCGAGAGAGAATCGTGGCCACGCAAGCAAGACCAAATTCGAGGGCGACCAGCCACCAGAACGTGTGGGGAAGAACAGCTCTATGCCAGATGTGGCGGTCTACGGCGTCGATGATGCACTTCGTCACCCAGAGGATCAGGACCGGAACGACAGAAACGAGCAGGCGAAGAAGCAGGCTCCAGACGACGGCGGTGGGAGCGGACTCCCACACCATCCGGAAAACCGGGGGAATGTTCCTTAGCGCTTTGAGCCTCTCGCGCCATTTTGGTTTTGGCAACTCTCCGATTTCTGTCATGGCTGGCGACCAACGTTCAGGAAACGCTAGGATTCTGTTGAACTCCTCTCTTTCCGGTGCGGCGCCAAACGAGCTTGCTGACGTCGTGACACTCGGAGCGACAAGGAAACTAGTACTGCATGTGAGATGCCACCTCAAATCCTGTGTAACTAGCTGTATTTATAATGGGATACGGGAGAGCGTTTTCAGCCTGAACACTTCGTTTATTCACTAGTACTGCAATTTCTACTCAGCCCAAAAAAGCCTCGAAAAATCGAAGCTCGATTCGGCTGAATCCGGATCGTCCGGCGGACGAAAAACTTGAAGGAATCGCGTCGAAACCTGGTGCGGGGGAGGAGCCGCGGCGCTGGAAGCATTCGCGGAGAGCAGGGCTAAGCGGTGATTTCCTTCACAGCCGCGCGGTGATTTCCAAGCCTGGAAACGAGAGCCAATGTCAGGCATTGCCCAAGGACGACGACAGCGAGCCCTTCCTTCAGGTTTCCAAACCGGGAGGAAATGAGGCCAACGATCCAGGAGAGCGCTCCGCCGCCCAGTATCCCCAGCCCCAACAAACGGGCGGCAGCCTCGCGCGCCTCGGGTCCATAGCGAGCGATGGTCCACGCCATCAGAACCGGGAAAACAATGCCGAGGCCGAAGCCCGTGGCGAGGATCGCCGCGATGATTTGGTTCCGGCTTGAGGCATGCAGGATGAAGATCGTTCCGGCAATCCCCACAACCAGCCCGCCGCGGACAACGTGGAGCTCGGAAATTCTTGTGAAAAAACCGGGGACAACTGCACGTCCCAGCATGAGGCCGCCCCAGAACAGCGAAGGGGTGACGGCCCACAAGCTTGAATGGAAGAGCCCCATCCTGTTGGAGAAGGTCGCCAGCCATCCGCCCAAAGCATTTTCGGCGCCGACATAGATGAAGAATGCAAGGCCGAAAAGGATGGCGGTGTAGGCGTTGGGCG
This sequence comes from Verrucomicrobiia bacterium, assembly GCA_035503815.1. GTDB lineage: Bacteria > Acidobacteriota > Terriglobia > Acidiferrales > UBA7541 > Palsa-295. The sequence goes on along the minus strand of DATJTF010000038.1, from coordinate 254,468 downwards.
GCTGGCTATTCCGTATTCTCGAATTTTCGTCCAGAGCGAGCGGGAACAGCCCTTCATCGAGGGGAAGCAGCAAGGAAGAAGCGGCCAGGATTCCCGACAGTGCGCAGATTCCCCACAAGAGGGTGCTCGGTGCGCTTCGGACCGCGTCGAGGGTGATCAGCAAAGGGCACGTGACGGCACCGGCGGTCCATGCAAAGTTGACGTAGCTCAACGCGGCAGCGCTGCGGGACTTGTTCGCTTCGCCCGTCCAGAGGTTCGTGGTCGCGCTGAGATAGCCGAGGCCAATCCCGTAGAGAAAGACGGCGTTCAGCGCGAGGCCGCGACTCCCTTGGAGAAGTGAGCCCGAGCCCAGACCCATCAAGAGGAAGCTTGCCGCAAAAGATTCGCGGAAGCCGCGGCGAGGAAGGAGGAAACTCGAAATCGCGACTCCGAAGACGGCTCCCAGAAATTGGGCGACAAAGAATTGGCCCGCTTCTGAATCGGTGAGGGACCAGCGCGCGGCCAGGAGGGGGAGGATTACGCCGAGAAGAACCGTAAGCGCTCCGGCCAGAAAGAATCCGAGATGAACCATCGTGATGCGGCCCAGTTGCGCGGGACAGCCTGAGGAACGGGCGGGGTTGGAATTCATGGATGGGGGCCTGGAGAGCGCGAAGGGGCGGAAATTCTCACAGAGGGATGCGGCGGCGGATTTCCGAACGGAGTCACGGCTCAAGCCCGGATCGGGCAAGGTCCGGATGAGGATCGAATCACGAGTTCGGGTTCAAGAACAAAAAGCTTTTCATAGGGATTTTCCGGCGAGGCGCCGATGCGGCGCAAAAGGATTTTGGCGGCCATTTCGCCCATTTTGCGGAGAGGCTGGCGGACGGTGGTCAAGGGTGGATTCTGATAGGCGGCGCTTTGAATGTCGTCAAAGCCAACGACGGATACATCGTCGGGAACGGAGAGGCCGGCTTCTCGAAGTGCGGCAATGGCGCCGATTGCGGCGATGTCGTTGAAGGCGAAAAGCGCCGTGAACGCCTTTCCTCGGCCCAGGATTTGCTTGGTCACGCGATAGCCGACTTCGGGCGACGAAGATTCGCCCTCGAGTTGGCCGGTGAGCTCAGGAGAAATCCTGAGCTTCAGTTTCCGGCAGGCTTCGCGGATGGCATTCCAACGAGTTTCCGTATCCGAGCTGAAATCCTGGCCCTTGATGAAGGCCACTTCGCGGTGGCCGAGGCCGGCGAGATGGTTCACCGCGAGAAAAGCCGCCCGGTGGTGATTGATCACGACGTTCGTGATTCCCGAAACTTCGCGATGCCCAGAAACCGACACGACCGGAATCGGCATCTTCTGCTCGCAGAGAGTGTCGACGGCGATGAGCCCGTCGACGGACCGTCCCAGAAGCAGCCGCGAATATTCGTCCAGAAGGTCCTTCTTATGGCGATGGCTGACGACGAAATAGAAATATCCCGCTTGCAGAAGAAAATCCTCGATGCCACTCATGACCATCGCCGCGTACCCTTCGCTGACTTCCGGGACGATTACGCCGACGGTGAGGCTGCGCTGTTTGCGCAAGGAGCGCGCGATGTGGTTGGGGCTGTAGTTGCATTCCCTGGCGGCGGCCAGGATACGGTCCTTCGTGGCTTGGGGAATCGAATCGGCGACCGGCGAGCGGTTCATCACCAGGGAAACCGTGGCCGGGGAGAGGCCGAGATATTCAGCGAGCGCTTTCAGGCTGATGCCGCCGGGGGGAGGAGCGTCGGCCGAAGGCCGCGGCTTGGCGTGGGTGGGGCGGCGAGGCATGGCGGGAGTGTGTCACAAGCCGGGAGCGCGGGCAATATTCAAGCGCGGAATCGGGGAGGAGAACAAAACTTGGATGGGGCCGATAAAAATTTTCTTGACAGAGAAATGGATGCGGGAGTAATAACTAACGAGCAGTGCATAGTAAATCGATTTAGGCAGCGCTTTTGGGTGGAAGTTCACGGGGTGGGGATCGTTTCCAGGGCCGGGACGGCAACCAGGCGCAGGTGTGGGTGTCCGAACAAGAGCGACTGAAAATCGATACCCGCGCGTTTGGCGTGTCTTTCCCCTTGCCAACCTCCCCGATGCGGCTTCACCGAGTGCGGCAAACCGTTTGAGATACCGGACCCACAATTGGCACTCGTTGAAGGAGCCCATTGGCCTCCGCACCTCTCTCTGATCGCGAGCTTCAACTGCCGGGCGGACGACCCAGTCCGGCCTGCTTCCGACAATCCCTGAAGGTCATAACTCCAATTCAACAATTTGGAGGAGGTATCCGATGATTCACGTCAAGCGCGCCATTTCTTTTTCCGTATTGCTTCTGCTTGGACTTGTCTTCGCGCCGCTGGCACACGCGCAATTCGGCGCCGCCGTCCAAGGTTCGGTGACCGACCCGAGCGGCAAGGCCGTGCCGAACGCGCAGGTGACCTTGACCAACACAGCGACGGGCGTGACGCAGACGACATCGGCGAGCGCCGAAGGATTCTACCGGTTCTCCTCATTGCCGCCAGGCACGTATAACGTGAAAGCGGAAGCCAAGGGGTTCGAATCCAAGACGATTTCGGACGTTGCCGTGGCGGCGGAATTGATCCGAGGCCTGGACATTCAAATGGCCATCGGCAACGTGTCGCAAAGCGTGACCGTGAACGGCGGGCAGTCGCCGGCTCTGCAAAGCGAAGACGCCAGCATTTCAGGGACGCTCACGACGCAAGAAGTGCAGCGGCTGCCCGCACTGAACCGCGATCCGTATGAACTCCTCCGGCTGGCACCGGGAGTGTTTGGCGACGGCGCGCGAATGGCCAACGGAAATTCCGCGGGTTTCCCGAACGGCGCCGGCGGGAACGGAGGGTCCGCCGGACCGGGCGGATCCGATGTCGCCATCTTCCAAACGGAAAACCAGCAACCGATCAGCGCCAACGGCCAACGCGTTACTTCGAACGATTACACGGTGGACGGCGTGAGCGTGAACAGCCTGGAATGGGGAGGCGCGGCGGTGCTGACGCCGAGCGTGGATTCGGTGCAGCAAATCACCGTCTTGTCGAACGATTACGACGCGGCGGACGGGAGAAATTCCGGCGCGCACATCAAGGTGATCACCAAGAGCGGGACGAATACGCTGCACGGCGGCGGTTTCTTCCAATTCGAGGATCCCGGCCTGAACGCCTATAACAAATACGGCGGATACGACTTTGGTTCGGGGTTTACCCCTCCGGTCCGCAACGACGATGCCTTCCGCCAATTCGGCGGAAATTTGGGCGGGCCAATCATTCACGACAAGCTCTTTTTCTTTTTCAACTATGAGGGACTGCGCGACAGGAACGAGACGTTCGAAGACCAGTGGGTGGATACGCCGCAGTTCGATCAGACTTTGATCGCCGCGCGGCCGAACACTCCGGTCGCCACAACGTTGAGCGATGCGGGAATCGCTCCGCGCGTCCTGCAAGTCCTGCCCACCAACTGCACGTTGTGGGTCGCCGCGAACCAACCGTGCCAGGTGGTGACGGGAGGAATCGACATTGGCTCGCCGGGAGGAACGTACGGGACGTATATCGGGAGTTTCGGAACGAGCACGACGCCCCCCAATTACACGGGCGGAGGGCTCGACGGCATACCCGACCTGGAATATGCAGAAATCTATCTGCCGAATATCCAGTCGGGCAATCAATACAACATGCGACTGGATTACATCCGGGGGCAGAATCAGTTTTCCGGCAACGTTTTCCTGACGTATTTCGATCAGACGACATCGGACGGCGCCGCTCAAGGGCGGCCGATGGCCGACATCACGGATCACCGCTTCAGCCCGTCGGGGTTTCTCTCGTGGATTTCGACAATCTCGTCAACGATGGTCAACGAAGCGCGGTTCAACTTCACGCGTTACGGGTTCAACGAAGTGGCGTCGAATCCGCAGGTGAATTGGGGGATTCCGCGGACGGAAATTCAGGGACTGCCGATCAACGGCCAGAGAATCATATTCGGAGCCGCGCAGGGAGACGGGACTCCGGGAATCTTCGGTGAAAACACGTTCGCATGGCGCGACGTGGTGACCAAGGTTTTCAGCCGCCATGCCCTCAAATTTGGAGTGGAGGGAGACCGCGGACAGGACAACGACAACCTGAATGGCGCCGCCCGCCCCGACTACGTTTTCCAGGAGCCGTGGAATTTCGCCAACGGCACGCCGATCTATGAGGCGATTACCGTGGACCCGCTCACGGGCGGAGTTCCCTTCGAAAAGCCGCGCTATTTCCGGACGACGGACTGGGGATTGTTCATTCAGGACGACTGGAAATTCCGGCCGAATTTGACGATCAATCTGGGACTCCGCTGGGATTATTACGGCCCGCCCACGGAGGCTCTGGGAAATTTGGAGAATATCATTCCCGGCTCGGGGCCCGACGGGCTGCTCAACGCCCGCGCCATCATTCCCAAGCAGATGTACAGCACAACATGGCGGAATTTTGGACCGCGAATCGGATTCGCGTGGAGCCCGTCTCTGCTCAACGACAAGGCCGTGGTTCGCGGCGGATTCGGAATCGCGTACGACCGGTTCGATGACAACGCCTTCGACAATACGAGGGACAATCCTCCTCTGGTCGCGAACTACGGAATTTGCTGCGGCACCGCCCCGGGAGAATTCGGCACGCCGTTTGTGAACGGCCAGATTCTCTACGAGGGAGGCACCTCGAAATCGCCCTTCAGCTATCCGGCCAATCCGGCCTTGATCACTCCCCTGGATCCGGCGACGAACCTGCCGGAAATTCTTACGGGGCAGAGCGCTCCCAACGTCTACGCCAATCCGCAGAACATGCCGGTACCCTATGTCTATCTGTATTCGCTGCAGGTGCAGTATTCGCTGCCGAAGAGCTGGGTAGTGACCGCGGGATATTTGGGAAGCAGCAGCCATGATTTGCTGCGGATCGCCAACCTCGCGTACTTTTACCCGACGCTGAATCCGTATATCGACAACGTCTACGATTTCCGGCCCGACACATTCGCGAATTTCAACGCCCTGGTCACGCAGGTGGAACACCGCTTCGGACACGGATTCCTCGCGAATTTTTCCTACACGTACAGCAAATCCATCGACGATGTTTCCGCCGAAGGCCCGGGATACACCACGAACCAAACCTATCCGATCGATCTGGCCACCGAGCGCGGCCCTTCGGATTACGACTCGACCCATTACATTCGCGCGTTCGGCCTGTGGAACGTGCCGATTTTCAGCAACCGGAACGATCTGCTGGGAAAGACGCTGGGAGGTTGGCAGTTGAACGGAGTCTTCACATTCCACTCCGGGTTCCCGTGGACGCCTGTGGCGAGCAATCTTTGCCCGGTGTTGGGAGCCTCGAGCCTTTGCCCGCTCCGGCCGACGGGCTATTCCGGCGGCGCTGTGAGCGCTCACGATTCGAACGCTTTTCTCCCGCCGCTTTCCGGAGTGTTCCCGAACCCGTCGACGAGTTACTTCACGCTGCAAACCACGGGGACCTCTCCGGACTTCCCCGGAATCGGGCGAAACAGTTTTCGGGGACCCAGGTACAGCGGGATTGATTTGAGCCTGGTGAAATCGTTCGGCTTGCCATCAACCAGGCTCCTCGGAGAGAATTCGCAGATCCAGCTGCGCATGAACATGTACAACGTGTTCAACAAACTCAATCTGGCGCCGTTCACGTTTGGCAGCCAGTCGACGACAATCAGCTACTCCCAAACCTGCAGCGGCAGCGTGTGCACGCCACAGCCGAACCAATTCTTCGGCCTGGCGACAACGGGTTTGGCGGGACGAACGATGGAATTGGAAGCTCGTTTCGTATTTTAGAGTTTGCACCCCCGGGATACAGGCACCGGAGAGATGCCACCCCGTCGTCTCCGGTGCCTCCCCCAAACGCTTTTTGAGGTCACCACCATTGCGACGAATTCTCCTTTTTCTATCCGCACTCCTCTTTGCGATCGGCGCTGCCTCTTCACCGGTCTTCTCTCAATCCGCGACTTCACCGCAGATTGTTCGAATCGACGCCAGCGCCAAGGCCGAACCCTTTCCGCATTTTTGGGAGCAGATGTTCGGCTCCGGGCGGGCCATACTGTCGCTGCGGCAGGATTATCGCGACGATTTGCGCCAAGTGAAATCGGCAACGGATTTCAAGTTCATCCGGTTTCACGCGATATTCGACGATGAGGTGGGCGTTTACAACGAAGATTCCGCCGGCAATCCCCAATACAATTTTTCCTACGTGGACCAGATCTACGACGGATTGCTGAAAGAGGGCGTGCGCCCGTTCGTGGAACTCAGCTTCATGCCGAGAAAACTGGCCGCGAAGGACCTGACGCAGGCTTTTTGGTATAAACCCATCGTATCGCCGCCGAAGGATTATGACCGGTGGGGCGACCTGGTATTTCAGTTTGCCAAGCATCTGGTGGACCGCTACGGGATTGATGAAGTTTCGCAGTGGTATTTTGAGGTTTGGAACGAGCCGAACCTTGATTTTTGGGGCGGGCAGCCGAGGCAGGCGACCTATTTCCAGCTGTATGACTCCGCGGCAAGGGCGCTGAAACGCGTCAGCCCGCGGCTTCGCGTGGGAGGCCCCGCAACCGCCCAAGCAGCATGGATACCTGCGTTCATCCAGCACGTCGCGCAAAGCGGCGCGCCTCTGGATTTCGTCTCGACGCACGTCTATGGAAACGACTCGGCGGAAAACGTGCTTGGAACGCACGAACCCGTATCGCGGACGCAAATGGTTTGCCGCGCCGTGCGGATGGTTCACGATCAGATTCAGGCCTCCGCCCGGCCGAATACGCCGTTGATCTGGAGCGAATACAACGCGAGTTACAAGAATGAGCCGGACGTCACCGACACGGTTTTCATGGGGCCATGGCTTGCGGACACGATCCGGCAGTGCGACGGCCTTACGAACATGATGAGCTACTGGACGTTTTCGGACGTGTTCGAGGAGCAAGGCGTGGTGAAGGAACCGTTCTACGGAGGCTTTGGGCTGATCGCGGAAGATGAACTGCCCAAGCCCGCCTTCAACGCGTTCAAGATGCTGCACCAGCTGGGCGACGTGAGGATTCCCGTGGTGGCGGACGACGTTCTGGTCACACGGCGAAAGGACGGCGCGCTGGCGATTGCCGTGTGGAATTTGTCGCTGCCGGAAGAAGCGGGCGAAATGAAGGACGTCACGCTGGAACTGGAGTCACTCAAAGGGAAGCAAGTGGCGCGAGTGACCCGGCTCGATGCGGATCACGGCTCGCTGCTGAAGGCTTACGCGGCGATGGGAAGCCCGCAATATCCAACCGATTCGCAACAGGAGATTCTGAGGAAGGCAGCGCAATTGCGGCCTCCCGAGGACGTCTCCATCCGCGACGGGCGCTTGAATCTGACGCTGGCTCCCAAGGCTCTTCTGCTGGTGGAAATCCGCTGAATTTTCCGTAATCCTTCGCGATTCATGCCGGGTCGCGCCTCTCGATTTTTCGCGCAAACTTGCGGCGCGAAACAGCCGCGCTGCGCGGAGCGCGAGATTAAGATCCATGCTGCACGGTAAAGGGTAAGAATACGGACACCCGAGCGGCCAAAATATTGGTGGAAAGTCTCGAGGATTGAGGCTTTGCGTTTGAGCGATTCTCTCGCGTGCCTTTGGTTTGTTCTGATTGCGCGCTGTGACTCCTTGCTTTGCAAGGAACACAAATAGCTCACCACGCGCCCTGTCTGGTGTGTTTACACCCTTGCGGGAGATTCCTGCATAGCCCGTTCTATATTCGATCGGCTCTTTCGCAACAAGTTCAGAAAGCCATCGCGTATTGCATCGGTGTCGCCCTGACGCCAAGCGAGCATGACATTTACCTGGCATCTCTTGTCGTGAAGAGGTTTGAAAGATACACCAGCCGGACGAAGGTTTCGCAGAGATGCTGGCGCAAGTGCGATTCCTTCGCCCGCCTCGACCATCGCCAGGATAGTCTGTTCCTGGCGTGGGGTATCCACGATATTGGGTGAAAACTTTGCTCGTTTGCACATCGCAACGATCTCGTCGAACAACTTGGGAGCGGCCTCGCGCGAATAAAGGATGATCCGCTCGCCGGATAACTGCTTCAGTTGAATCGTGTTGGAGTCGCACAGCTTGTGACCCAGCGGCAGCGCCGCGACGACGGGTTCACTGAAATAAATCTCCCGGCCCAGTGTCTTGCGGAATTCTGCGGGAATCTCGCGGGCAAAGGCGATGTCAATCTCCGAGTCTGCAAGCGCAGAAGGCTGCCGCACAGGCTCAATATCCTTGAGAGACACGAGCACTCCCGGGTGCCGCTCCTTGAATTTGCGGATGAGTGGAGGGAGAAAAGGCGGCGCCGCTGTTCCGCAAATGCCAATCCTAAGTTCGCTAAATTTGCCTTGGGAAACACGCGCGACAATGTCCGTCGCGTGTTTTATACGCGCCAAGATATCTTGTGCCTCGCGGAGGAACACCTCTCCCTCCGGCGTCAAGGTGACCCCTCGTTGCTCGCGTCGCAGCAGTGCCACACCAAGTTCGCGTTCCAAATCTTTTATCTGTCCACTCACTCCCGACTGGGTTACGTGCAAAGACCGCGCCGCAGAAGTGAAGTTCTGCTCCTCAGCGACTGCGCAGAAATATCGCAAATGACGTAGTTCCATAAACTGTGACCCCACTATTTTTGATGGCCGCAAGTAAAACAAATGGTGCCACTTTTTGCCGCCCGCGCGATTCAAATGTAGCAGAACCAGGACGTTCGGCACGAGGCAATCAGCATCGGTTTGAAACACGATTGTCGGCAGTAATGGCGAAGAGCCACACCGGGGCGATTTGCGGCGCAAGGAGAAAGCGTGAAGCGTGTGATTCTTGGAATGTCGATTCTTGTGACGGCTGTGGCGGTTTATTTTTTCAGCGTCCCGGAAAATTCTGCGCTGGCCCAATCAAACACTGTCTTGCGGGCTCACTTCAATTCCGATGGCGAGGTCCTATTGCCTCAAGGCTACAGGCAGTGGGTTCACGTTGGGACGCGCATCAACGCGTTGGGAAAACTCAGCATTCTCGATGGCAAGCCAACGACTACGCCTGAGGTTCTGGATGCTTATGTGGAACCGCACGCGTTTGCGGCCTTTCAAAGAACCGGAAAGTGGCCGGACGGTTCCCAAATGGTGAAGGAATTCGCCGCAGTTCGAATTGGAGATGGGTGTCAACCGCAGACCTATCTGTGCACCACCGAATTTGGTGAAGGCATTTTCGAAACCGGGTATATCGGATTGGGAATGATGGTGAAAGACGAGAAGCGATTTCCGACGGCGCCAGGACATTGGGCGTTTTTCAGCTTTGGACACAAGCCGCCGCCTTACGATCCCGTTTCCCCAGTCCGCCCGGCCAGCCAATGTCAGAGCTGTCACGTTCGCCTCGCTTCGGACACTGATTTTGTAATCAGCCGCGCGCACATCGGATTGGCCCGAGCGACGCAGACGCCTTGACACGTAGTTCCAGGCAGGGGAAAGGAATCGTGAAAACAGCAGTCATGAAATTCGTGACGACCTCACCGGCTATTTGTGCGTGTGTCGTCCTAGCGTCCGCGGTGGCCTTGGCCCAAGTCGCCAAGATTGAAGCGCCGAGCGCTATCACATTCCGCGAGAACAATAACCAACGGATTGCGATTCAGCAAAAAGCGGCTATTCCAGGAGCTGATCTCTTGAAAGGCGCAGCGGGTGTGTCAACCACTGCGCTACCAAATTCAAGATGAAGGAATGGCAACCCGCTACTCAGCCCCAATCCAGATTCCTGAATTCGAACTAAACCCAACCTTTAGGAGAAACTTAATGTCCCGCATCGCAAAATCAACCGCCATAGCGGCAGAGCTGAGCGTCGCCCACGGCCGCGTCTACTATTTTGGCAATCACTCCGAGGAGAAATAGATGAAACCCATACTTCAACGCTGTATTGCGAGGGTCGCGATTTTTGGACTGCTGTTGGCCGGCTGCCTGATGGCGTCCGCTGGCCCCGCCAGCGCCCAGACCGCCAACGGCACCCCCGCCGTCAACTTCAACGACAACCAACTGATCTCCTTGCAGAGCGCCGGCGGCGATCCGGCCAAGCCTGGGCCGGTCAAGATCGAGTTCTACGGCTGAGACGCGTTCAAGATCACTTCGCCGTTGGGGGTGACGGTGCTGTTCGATCCCTGGCGCAATGATCCTACAGGATTCTGGGGCAAGTGGTTTTTCACCGACTTCCCTGAGATTCCGGTGGACCTCGTCGTGTCCACCCACGCCCACTTCGATCACGATGCCACCAACCGTCCGGATGCGCTGATGGTGATGGATCGTCCTGTGGGGGAATACCGATTCAGCGACGTCAAGCTGACGGGCCTTGCCGACAAGCACCAGTGCGCGGGCCCAGAACACCACAAGTGGGATCAAATCTCCGCATTCGCGCACATACAGACCTGTCCGCCGAACAATGTCCCAGGCTTCGACAACGCGATCCAGGTGCTGGAAACCGGAGGGCTGAAGATCGTCGTTTGGGGCGACAACCGGCCTCGGCCGGCCGCCGATCTGGATCGCTACCTGAAGAACGTGGACGTACTGATCGTGCCGATCGATGACACCGGCACTCTGATGACCTACTCCGAGGTCGACGCCGTGATCGCCCGTTACAAGCCCAAAGCGATCATCCCCTCTCACTATCTTGTCAAGGGCCTGTCGACTGACGTCTCGGGATTCGAGACTGCAGATGGTTGGGTGAAGACCCAGCGCGACGTCCGCAACGTTTCGAGTGGGGAAATCACGCTGACGCCATCGGATCTCGACGGGGCAATGCAGCGCGTCTACTACTTCGGCGACGGGTATAAAACCAAGTGATGCCGTTCGGCGGGAAACAGATAATTCGGGCAGCGGAGTTGGCCGCGGCTTGGTTGGCACAGGAATAGTCGGGAGGTTTTGATGGCATTGACGGCTTGCAAAGAAAGCGTGCGTGTTGGCGTTTCGCGCCGCGCCTTGCTTCGGTCCGGCACCGCGATGGCCGCTATGGGGCTACTGCGGGGTTGGGCATTCGGATTCGATCCGCCAGCGTCTGCGGACCTGTATGTCTTCCGGGCGCCCAATTCGGCAAACACAGTGATCGGCCTTTCCATTCCCGCAGATCATTCACCCATAGTCCCCACAAACGCCCGCATTCACGTGGGAAGGACGACATGGTCCGCGGACCTCGGGAGCTCGCCGCGGACACGATTGTCGAGCGACGGCCGGGCGCGACTTTTCACCGGGAGCGGAATGAGCGGCGCTCGTTTTGTCGAAACGGTCGTATTGGAACTCGATGCCCGTGAACTCGCGCCCACGACCACGTTTGCTATATGGGCCGAGATTTTACGGGGTGACATGCTACGCCGGCGTGTTGGCAATCCGATCATGGCAGCACTCGTTCGGTGCGACCAGGAGCTTGGGCGAATCTATCACCGGATCTCTCCGTCTGATGATCGGGCGGTCTTGACGCCAGGTGTCACAAGAATCATCGCCGCACGCGCCAAGAGATACGGCATAGCGACTAATCCCGTTGCCTACGCGGAGCGCTTGGCCGATGCCATCTTGCCGGATTCCATAAGGTTCCAGCCTGGTTCGCCTCTTGGCTTCAGCTATGCCGGCCAAAACGGCCGCCATCCTGCAGAAAGAACAGCCGAGATCGTCCGTACATTGTTGGGCGTTTCCCAGATCCCAGTTGTCAATCGCCAAGAGACGATTCTGTCCGAGCGTTTCCCCTACCTGATTTCGTCAATGGAGTTGACTTAAAGGTCCTTGAGAGGAGCCCGATGTCGCATCACTTTGACACGCCAACCGCCCGTGAAGATCCGCGGATCAATCTTTGCGATCTTTATCTCTTCGAGGGTTCGCCAGGACACACAGTCATGGCGATGACGGTGAACCCCGATGCTGGTCTCTCCTCTCCCGAAACGTTCCGCGATGAGGGGCTCTACGCATTCCGTTTCGATTTGAACGGGGACGCCAAGGAAGAGCTGGCCTTTAAGGTCCGTTTTGGCGCGGTCGAACACTCCAACGGAGACGAGCACCGGCACATACAGCGTTTCGAGGTTCGCCGCGCGGTCGGCGCCGACGCTCGCAAAGGGGCCGAGGGGGCTGTCCTAGCGACAGGAGAAACAGGCGGCGGCGTGCATGCGAACGATATCTTGGTCTTTGCCGGGCTGGCCCCCGACCTCTTTGCGGGAGACGCTGTGGCGCTCCGAGCCTTCGAAACGGCCCTGGCCAAGGAGAACCGCTTCGACGCGGAGGTCTGGAAGAACCGCAAGAACTTCTTTGCAAAGCGAAACGTCACCGCCATCGTCATCGAGCTTCCCACGCAGATGATTGGTCGAGGGCGCATTCATGCATGGGCCACTGTTTCCCTCTACGGCCACGCCCCGGAGGTCCAAGTTTCCCGCTGGGGCCTCCCCCTAATCACCAACGTTCTGATCCCCGATCAGGCCGTACGAGAGATCTATAACCGCACTGGCCCAGCAGAGGATCGGGAGAAGCTGGGGCCAGCCCTGTCTCAATTCACCGCGCGCGTTAGCGGTTTAGCGGGATCGACACCGAACCCCGGAGAGTATGGGGAGCAGGTTGCCGATCGGCTATGTCCCATCATGCTGCCATACGAGCTTGGTTCGCACGCGGCGTTTGACTTCGCCGGATTCAACGGCCGCGCCCTTGGCGATGATGTGATGGACGTGATCATTACGCTGGCGAGCAACGTCGCGCTGGCGGATGGCGTCGCTCCAGATCGGACGCGAATCCGGCCGGATTTCCCTTATTTCGGGCCTGCATTTAGTCCCGAAGAGCAGGCGGGACTGACTCCCGCATTGCCTCCCAAGAAATAATCAACGCAAGCCGCGAATTGTAACTTTCCGAAAAGTGTCTCAGAATGGGGTTCACTGCCCCGTCCTCCATTGCACCATTCCAGGGCAGTACTGTCACTAAATTCGGCTGTAAGCTACAATGATTCAACAAGTTAATTTCGGAGGGGTGGCCGAGTGGTTGAAGGCGGCGGTCTTGAAAACCGTTAGGCCCGAAAGGGTCTCGTGGGTTCGAATCCCACCCCCTCCGCCAGACATTCTGGCAAGTTTTTTCACGCCTCGCGATTTGAGTTGAATTCCCCGCGCGCCGTTTCCGTTCCGCAACACAAAAATATCCGCGCGCGTTTCTCCGCGGCGCGTGGACAATGGCTGGTGACGAGCTGCAGCTGGGCCGCGCGTCACCCAATCGATTTCGCAGAAGTTTTGCGCTCAGGAAGTCGGCTTGTCGGGGACGGGCTGGCTGGCGTAGAAATCCTCGCGGAACCGGGCGCTGTAGGATTCGAGAAGCTCGGCGATTCGCTTCTCGTCGGGCGAGCGGAGAACGAAGCCCGCGTGGTGATGCTTCGGGACGCGGTAGATAATTTCCGGATCGGCGTAGGCGGAGGTGTCGGGATTTTCCTGGCGCGCGAGCGAAATGACTGCTCCGGCGTAGTCCCGTCGCGGCTCCGGCAGATGATACGGATTGTGGCCCGCGGCCATTTCGATGCGCGCCCACTCCCGCCAAAGGTTGATTCCCGTGGCGGCCTCGATCACGTCGGCGATATAGGCGCCACCGACGCGGGCCGCGATTTCGATGAAGTAGAAGCGTCCGCCTTCGTGAGCGCGTAGAAACTCCGCGTGGGTGACGCCCCGCACGAGCCCCAACCCCTCAATCAACCGACGGTTGATTTGTTGCAGCGCCCGCGCTTCCTCGGAAGTCCGAAGCAGAGTGCGCGTGGTGAACACACCGCCCTGGTGGGAGACGTCGAGAGGAGGCTTGCCGTAGGCGTGAGCCTCCGCGAAAACCACCTGGCGGTCGGAAACGATGCTGTCCACGTGGAAGACATCGCCCGGAACGAATTGCTCGAGCAAATAGAACGATTGGCGATCGCCGAGCTGGTCGAGCCATCCCCAGAGTTCTTCCGCCGTGTGAATTTTCTTCATTCCAATTCCCGAGGCCTGGGACCGGGGCTTGAGAAGCCAGGGAGGGCTCACGCGCGCCATGAATTCCCTCAAGCTGTCGTAATTGAGCACATGAACGAATTCGGGGACGGCGATGCCCGCTTCCCGGGCGCGCCCGCGCATGGCGAGCTTGTCGCGGAAATACCGGACCATGGTGAGACCCATGCCGGGAATGCGAAGGTGTTCGCGGAGAGCGGCCGCGCTTTCCATGTCGAATTCGTCGAGCGCCACCAGGCGGTCGATGGCGCGCGTTCTTGCCGCATGGCTCACCGCCTTAATCAAATCTTCCGGGGGCATCTCTTCCGGCATGTAGAAAAATTCATCCACGGATTCGCGCGGCCAGGCGGCGTCGCGCAGCTTTTCGAGCGTCAGCAGCAGGACGCGGCAACCCTCCTTCTTGCAAGTGCGCAGGAATTCCTGCCCCTTTTCGTAGGAGGTGATGCAAAAGACCGTCTGCGGACGCGCGTCGGGCAAGAAAGATTCCCCTTCCAGGAAATTCCGCTTGAATCGGCCGGAGCCGGGGAAGAGCGGGAACGCGGATTATACTGCGGGCTTGCCGCCGGGAAAGAGGAATTGCAGGAAAGGACCGACACGCTGGGCCCAGGCGGCTTCGTTGTGCTGGCCGCCGGGGACCACCTCAAAATCGAGGTCGGCGTCGTCCTTCCAGCCCTTCTGGAGGAGAACGTCGCTGAGTTTGCGGACATCGTCGAGCGTGCGGCCGCCTTCGTCCGTTCCGACATCGAGCCAGATTCTCGGCCGCGATTTCAGGCGACGCCGGGCCGCGAAATCGAGAATCCAGCGCTGGTTCCACCACACGGAAGGAGAGAGAACAGCGAGCTTGCCGAAGACCTGCGGAAACTTCAGGCCGAGATAAATCGTCAGGAGCCCGCCGAGCGAAGACCCTCCCAGTCCCGTATTCGAGGCGTCGCCGAGAGCGCGATACTCCGATTCGATGAACGGCTTCATCTCCTTGAGGAGCATCCGCGCGTAGCGGTCGGCGCCCCCGCCGCCGAGCTTCCGGTCACGCGACGGCGTGTACTCGGAGATCCGCTTCTTCCCCGTGTTGTAAATGCCGACGATGATCAGCGGCTGAATGTCGCCTTGCTCAATGAGCGAGTCCGCCGTCTGGCCGACACGCCAGTCCACTCCCGGAACGAACGATGTGGCCGGGTCGAATAGATTTTGACCGTCCTGCAAATAAAGGACCGGGAAACGCAGATCGGGTCGCTTGTCATACACGCCGGGGAGATAAACGACCACGTCGCGCGGAGCGGACAGATAGCGCGAGCGGAATTGCTCGTGCTTGCGAAGCCGGCCCGGGCCAGCCCCGGCCAGTTCGCCCAGCGTCTCCGAAAAAGAAGCCATCAAGACTCCTTGCACCCGACTCGTCCCGCTCGAGAAACGGCGGAATTATCCCGCCGGCAATTCAGGACACAATTTCCGGCGGTTGCTTAGGATAGCAGAACCAAAATCGGGCAAGCCACGGATTCCGGCGCCGGCGCCCGTCAAAACCCGTATAATATCGCGCGCTTCGGCCGCGGGCCGGCGCCGAGCTTTAACTCCAGGAGCGAGATGAAACGGGAATATCACCGCTGGTATTCGCACCGGCTTGGTTTCGATATGGGCGTGGTCGTGTACGGGCATTGGGGACCTCCGCTGGTCGGATTTCCCACCAGCGCGGGCGACGAGTGGGAGCTCGAAAACCAGAGCATGATCGGCGCTCTTGCGCCGCTGATCGACGCGGGCCGCGTGAAATTTTTCTCCATCAACTCGGCGAACGGAGCGACGTTTTACAACAAGGGCGCGCATCCATTCCATCGCAGCTGGATGCAGTCGCAGTTCGACGCGTACGTGCGCTACGAGATGGTCCCTTTTATCTACGACAACTGCCAGACGCGCGACCTCGCGATCTCGACGATGGGCGCGTCATTCGGCGCCTATCACGCGGCCAACACGCTCTTCAAGCATCCGGACGTGGTGCGGCGGTGTTTCGCGCTTTCCGGCGTGTACGACATCAAGGGGTTCATGGACGGAATGTACGACGACAACACTTACTTCAACAATCCGGTGGATTACCTATCGAACCTTTCCGACCCGAACGTCTTGGGCCAGCTCGCGGCGTGCGACATCCACATCGCCACCGGCTGCGGCCCGTGGGAAAACAGCGGCCCTTCCTATCGACTTTCCGGAATTCTCTCGAGCAAGGGAATTCGCCACAGTCTCGACGATTGGGGTCCGCAAGGCGGCCACGACTGGCCATTTTGGAAACATCAGATGTGGGAATACATCACGCGGACATTTTGAGGAAACTTCAGGCCAGGCCCAGCCGATCGAGCAGATAGCTTCCCTTGGCAATCACCTGCTCTTCGTCAATCCAGACGTCGCACCGCCGCGCCAGCACATCCACGTGCGTGCGCGAACTCCACGGGGCGTTCGTCTGGCTGCCGTAAGGATCGCCGAAGGCGAGATGGACCCCCGGCAATTTTTCATCCTGCAGCAGGACGCCGATCATGTCCGAAAGGCTCACGTTCGTTCCGAATGCGAGCTCCCCCACCCGGTCGCTCCATTCATCGGTGTGGCAGTAGCTCCAGAACTCTTCCTCGAGATCCTTGCGCGAGCAGTTCGCCGCGGCCAGGCGACCTTCGCGGATTTCCAGCACGAGCGGAGTGGTCTTGAGGTCGCCATATTTTCCGCAGAAATGGTCTCCGGCCGTCCCGTCGCAAACGAAGACTCCATCCACTTTCGCGGGCGTGGTGAAGACTTCTCCGGCGGGAAGGTTCGACCAATACCGGCGGTTGATCAGCCCGCTGGTTTTCACCCATTGGAGACCGGGATCGAACGTAGCCACCAGCGAAGTGCCCGCATCGGTCTTGACGGTGAGAGAACGGGCCGAGTGCATGCGCTGCAAGAGGCGCTCGCTCAGCCGGTCGACCAGCCGGTAATCCGCGCGCATGCCCTGCTGCATGATTTCCGGCGTAACGCCCACCATGTGCGCATAGCGGATTTGCCGCCGCTCGACCACGCCGACGATGTCCTTCCGCGCGCCCAACTCACCTTCGAGCGGCTGCATGCACAGAATTCCGGCATCCGCGCGGGCGAGCGCCTCCAGAACGGGAGGAGGAGCGCCGCGGAGAGGCCGAGGCGCAAGGCTCTCGAGAAGAAATCCCTCGCAGATGGCGTCGCGTTGTTCGAGGGCATAGGCCAGGCTGGCGGCCACGCGTTCGCTCGGGCGGTCCGCGATCAACGTCACGCGCTCGCCCGGCTGGATGGCGAGGCAGGTTTCCACGGCGTTTCGCGCGCCGGGAATCAGCTCCGGAATGGCGGGTCCGAAATTCATCGGTTCATTCCAATTGTACGGGGAGATGCCTGCCGCGCCAAATATGTGCCGGGGATGGCCAAGAGGTCAGCTCCGCAGCTCGACGGAAAATGCGGGCACCTGCCCGCCGCCGGAGGTCACGTTGGCAAGCCCGGTGGAACTCAACCGCGTGAGGAAACCCGCCATGCGCCCTCGGAAAATGTAGGGCGCGAAATCCACGAGCATGTCGCGCATCTCGACGCCGGACTCGGTCTGCATGGGAAATGTTTCGCGGCGGACGGCAATGCGCTCCTGCACAACCCACGATCCGAAGCCTCCCCTGAGAGCCCTTTCAAGGGCGGCGTCCCATGCTCGGTCGTCGATTTCCCAGCCGAGCGTGACGCCGGTGCCGCCGTACTCGTCGTTGGGTTTCAGCACGAAATTGTCACGCCGCTTCCGGACATACTCGAGCAGGCCGAACGATTCGCCGTCGCGGGAAGTGCGCGTGTCGGAGAGCAGCCGCGTCCAGGGAATGTGGCGGCGGATCATTTCGCGTTCGGGAGCGCTGAAGAGACCCGAATTGCGATCATCCGTCAGGACCGCGAAAAACGCTTTCTTGTGCGGGATCTTGCAGCTGAGCGCGTTTGAGACGCACACGGCTCGCGCCGCGTAGGCCTTCACCAACGCTTCGCATTCGGCGGGACGCGCGACGATGTCGTTGATCAAGACGCGGCGGTAAACCAGGTCGATCCTACGCCCCTGCGCGGTCAATTTTTCGCCGTCAAACTCGAGCTCCCGGGGATCGCAGACAATGGTGGGCACGCCTTCGCGCTCGAAGCTGGCCTGGAGAATCTCGAATTCGCTCCAAGTCGGCACGCCGCGCCAGTCCACGATGGCGATCAACGGCGGCGAAGCCGTGCCGCCCCATTCGCGATAGCTCGCAATCTGCGCGGCCAGAAGCGGCTGGATAAGCTCGAACCCGCGCACGCGAAACGTCTCGCCAAACCGCTTCATCACGGCCAAGCCGCTGAAAATGCCGGAGAGCCTCTCCGCGTAGGCGAGTCCCGCGGGCGATTCCGCATTGTATTCGGCGAATTGGAGGGAGTCGGGCAGCAGGAAGGAATCGAGGCGCGATGCCGTACTCGACGTCGCGTAGCCCGGAGGAATGCGCGCCAGCCGCTCTTCGTCGGGATTCAGCGCCACTTGCGCGAGCAATTCAGGATCGGCCAGCGTCTGCTTCACCACGCGCTCGCCCAGCCGTGCAACGGTTTCGGCGACTTCGCGGACGCGCTCCTCGTCCTGCATAGTGAGAAAGAACGGACGGAGAAAAAGGCAGTGGAGACGCTCGCCGAAAGTGAGCCGCTCGGCTCGCATCCGGGCGTTGAGCGCCGCGCAGAACTCCGGCGTGAGCTCTTCTTCGGGACGCAGCAAACCGTGCCACACATCCGCCGGCGATGGTTGCGTGCTCAAGACTTGCCGGGAACTCGTCATGCCTTCTTTGCTTCCGCGCGGGGTCTCGCCGGCGCCCCCGTGAAGCCTGCCGGCGCGCCGAGCCCGAGCATCTCTTCCCAGCGCGGCCACGAATTCGCGGGAGAGCCGCGCAGCGCGCGGTCGATGGCCAGCCGCGCCATGCGGTCCACGACGTGCGCGAAATAAAACTCGGTAATGCGGTCGCGCTCGAAATCCGGCGCGGGGTTCAGAAAATCGATGGCGTAAGGAACGCCGTCGCGGACGGCGAATTCGATGGTGTTCATCTCATAGCCGAGCGCCTGATTGATGGTCTGGGCGTCGCGCACCACGCGCGCGCCGAGCTCGTCGGAGAGATAATCGTGCTGCACCAGGTAGCGCCGCTCCTTCGGATCGTAGGCCACGGGCATGATGTCCGTTTTGCCGAAGGTGAAGCAGCGGACGTACTCCTTGAAGTCGATGAATTCCTGAAGCGTCATGCAATACGGCCCGGTCTGGTCGTACGCGGCAAGGAGCTCTTCCCGGTTGTGGACCTTATAAACGTGCTTCCAGCCCCCTCCCGAAAACGGCTTCAGGATAGCGGGGCGTCCAACGGTGTCGAGCAGTGCGTCCCAATCGAGCGGATATTCCAGGTTGCGCAGCGATTCGGAATTGATATCCACGTTCGCGGGGTACGATTTCTGCGGAAGGAGAATCGTCTTGGGTATCGCGATGCCGAGCTTCGCCGCCACCGAATAGTTGAAGAACTTGTCGTCCGCCGTCCACCAGAACGGATTATTGATGACGTAGCTGCCTTGCAGGATCGCGTGTTTCAAGTAGCCGCGGTAATAATCCACTTCGTGCGACAGCCGATCGACGATCACGCGATAGCGCGCCGGCTCTCCCATCCGCGTTCCGCCCAGTTTCGCGTACTCCGCCGTGATATTTTCGGGGGCGCCGAGCTCGTTCACTTTCTCGAGAAAAGCGGGAGGAAAACTGTACTCACGGCCGCAAATGAGTCCGATGATCATGGGTTCGGCCTCCTTTTTCACGCTCGCGCGCTTTGCGCCCGGCAAAGCTTCCGTCTCCCGGGGCTTTTTTTCAGCGGGCATGTCAGCACCTCTCTTCCGCGGGTAAATCAGCCCGTGGCAATGGACGTTTGAGGCGTCACGCCTCCGCTCGTTTCCTGAACGATGTGGCGAACGACCGCCTTCAGATCTCCCGTTTCGCGGTAGACGCGCAACTGCCGGTCGGCACCGGTCCCTTCGCGAAGAATCGCGTGAACCGGCAGGATGGCTTCGCGGCTCCCCAAGTCATCCACGACGTCATCCACAAAGGCCAGAAGCTCTTCCCCCAATATGCGCATCGGCACTTCGGTGCGGTTGCCAAAATCGATTAGCTTTCCTTCGACTCCCCACCGCGCGGCGCGCCATTTATTTTCCTCGATCAGCGCGCGGTGGTAGGTGCGGAATCCCATGTTGCGCGTGTACAGCCGGTGCAGTTTCACGACGATAGCCTGGGTGAGCGCGGCGATGGCGATCGCCTCGTCCACGCGCGTCGCCACGTCGAAGATGCGAAATTCAAGCGTCCCAAAGGTCGGATGCGGCCGCACATCCCACCAGATTTTTTTTGCATTGTCTATGCAGTGCAGGTGCACCAGCAGGTTGACGTAATCTTCGTATTCGCTCCACGAGCTGAACTGGTCGGGAATGCCCGTGCGAGGGAACCGCCGGAACACGGTGGTGCGAAACGATTTCAGGCCGGTGTCGCGCCCCATCCAGAGGGGAGAGCTGGTGGAGAGCGCCAGCAGGTGCGGCAGGAAATACCGCACCATGTTCATCAAATCGATCATCGTGGTGCGGTCCGGCACGGCCACGTGGACGTGCATGCCGAAAATCAGCAGCGAACGCGCGAGCTGCTGCAGCTCCTCGACGATGTTCTTGTACCGCTCGCCAGGGGTGATGACCTGGTCGATCCAGCTCGAAAAGGGATGCGTGCCGGCCGCGGCCACTTGCAGGCCGACGCGCTCCGCCGCGCGCACCAGCTCTCCTCGAATGCGCCGCAATTCGGCGCCCAGCTCCTCCACGTCGCCGCAAATCTTGGTTCCGATTTCCACGATGGATTGGTGCAACTCGGGCTTCACCTGCTCGCCCAGGAGGTCCGAGCTCGCTTCGACCAGGTTGGTCACATGCGAGCGGAGCTCTCCCGAAGCGGGATCGACAATCTGAAATTCCTCTTCGACGCCAATCGTGAACCGGTGGGTCATGAGAGGGCCTTCCTGCTGCGAATCACGAGGACGCCAAATCCTATCACAGTTCGGTTCGGGGGGATTACACACCGGCCGATTTTGCCCGGACGTGATTCATTCGCATGACTTTCGCAACTTCCCCGCGGCAAACCTGCCCGCTGCGCTAAGATTTCTCAGGTGTGTCCCGGATGAAAATTTCCCGTTCGACTCTGCTCATTCTGGCTGCGTGGGTTATCTTTGTAGGCGGCTACGCTCTCGGCTCGCTGCTCATTCCTCGCGGGCGTTTTCTCGCCACTTTCGGCGATGTTTTCCTTTGTTTCGTCCCGCTCTTCGCCAACGCCTGCCTTTTGTGGAACGCCGCGTCGCCATTTCGCCGCCGCAACGCGTTTTGGATGCTGATGGCGCTGGGCTGCACGCTTTGGCTGGCGGGGCAGCTCGTTTTCGTGTATGAGGATCTCCAAGTCCATCACAGCCTCAGCGATCCTTTTCCGGGCGATCTGCTCTTTTTCCTGCACACCGTTCCGTTCATGGCCGCTGTGGCTCTGGCTCCCCACGCCCGCAAAATGGCGGAGACACTTCGGTACGGTTTTCTCGACCTGCTGCTACTCGCCATCATCTGGCTCTATATCTACATTTTCATGGCTTATCCGTGGAAGATCATCGCCCCCAACATGGAGCTGTTCAACCGGCGCGACCTGGAAACGTACATGCTCGAAAATCTGGTGGTCGTCGCCGGATTCGCGTTTTACTTCATCCGAACCACCGGAAAGTGGCGCCACATTTACGGGAATTTTTTTGGCGCATTCTCGCTGTACGCGGCGGGTTACACACTGGTGAACCACGCCGCACTTACGGGGCATTTCCATTCAGGCAGCCTTTACGAAACTCCTCTCGCGGCTTCCTTCGTCTGGCTGGGCACGACAGGGATCCTTGCGCGCCGCTTGCCGCTCGAGCCCGAACCTCTTTCCGACGACGCCCGGCGCGACACGCAGTGGCCGGCGCGGCTGGCCATGCTCGGCGTCCTGGCGCTCCCGCTGATGGCCGTTTGGGTGGTGTACGCCGGAGACGTTCCTCCGTCCGTTCGCGATTTTCGACTGGCCATCACACTCGCCGCTATTTTCATCGGCACCGCACTTGTGTTCCTGCGGCAGTACCTCGTGTATCAGGAGCGCTCGGCGCTCGTTCACGAGCTGTCGGACACACTCGAGAATGTTCGCCGCCTGCAAACGCACTTCGTCCAGTCCGAAAAGCTCGCCTCGCTCGGCCAATTGGCCGCGGGCGCCGCCCACGAAATCAATAATCCTCTTACCGCGATTCTCGGCTATGCCGACGTGCTCACTCTCGAGCACGACGCGAAATCCCGCGCCCACTCGCTCGGCGAAAAAATCCGCGAGCAGGCGCGGCGCACCAAGGAGCTCGTGAACAATCTTTTGAGCTTCGCCCGCCAGGTTCCCGCCGAGAAACAGCTGCTCGACCTCAACACCGTTCTCGCCGGAGCCATTCAGCTGCGCACTCTCGACCTTCGCGACAAAAACATTCGCATCGAATTCGAGGGCCGCACAATCCTTCCCGCCGTTCGCGGCGACCCCAACCAGCTTCTGCAAGTTTTTTACCACCTGATCAGCAACGCGGTTGACGCCATGGAGACCGTCGGAGGAGGCGTGCTATTGATCCGTTCGCTCCGCGAGCGCAACGTGGTCGTCATCGAATTTTCCGACACGGGCCCGGGCATGAAGGAGCCTGACAAGGTTTTCGATCCCTTCTACACGACCAAGCCCGTCGGCAAAGGCACGGGCCTCGGGCTCAGCATTTGCTATGGCGTCATGCAGGAGCACGGCGGCCGGATCCACGGCTTCAATCGCCCCGAAGGCGGCTGCACGTTTCGGCTCGAGCTTCCCGCCGTCCTTGCCATGTTTCCCCAATCCGCGCCGCCTCCTTCGCCCGTTTCTTCAAGGTAGTCCGCTTTGCTGGTCCGGTTTTCTGCGATTTCGCCCCGCTATGCTAGAGTCGTTTCACTATGGACGCTCCCGCCATCTCCACCCGGGGTCTGACTCGAACCTTCGGCTCGCTTATCGCCGTGGAAAATATGAATCTCGACGTGGCTCCCGGCCAGTTCTTCGGCTTTCTCGGCCCCAATGGAGCCGGCAAATCCACAACCATCAAAATGCTCACCGGACTTCTGGCGCCCACGTCCGGGTCGATTTCCGTCCTTGGCCTGGACCTTGCCGCCGATCCCATCGAGATCAAGCGTCAGATCGGCGTCGTGCCCGAAGGCATGGCGCTCTTTGGCCGTCTGACGGGCACGGAGTATCTGAATTTCGTCGGCCGCATGTACGGGCTCGACCGGATCACCGCGGCGAAGCGCACCGCGGAACTTCTCGACTTCATGCAGCTTGCCGACCAGCCGAAAACGCTGGTCACCGATTACTCGCACGGCATGCAGAAAAAACTCGCTATGGCCGCCGCCGTGATTCACGCTCCGCGCATTCTTTTTCTCGACGAACCGTTCGAGGGCGTGGACGCGATCGCTTCCGGCACTCTTAAATCCATGCTGCAGCGCATGATTTCCCGCGGCGCCACGATCTTCCTCACCTCGCACGTCCTCGAAATCGTCGAGCGCCTCTGCAGCCACGTCGCCATCATCCATCGCGGCCGCCTGGTCGCCCAGGGCTCGCTCGAGGAGTTGCGCGCCGGCGTCGCCGCCCAATCCCAGGCTGCCCTGGCCGCCAATGCGCCCGGCTCGGAAGCGCCGCTTGCACCCGGCGAAAAGCTGACACTCGAGCAGATCTTTCTGCGCATTGTCGGCGGCACGCGCGCCGTGGATCAGGAACTCTCGTGGCTCGCCTGACCTCGGCGGAAGTTCGCGGCCAGCTTTCGGCAATCGCCGCCCTGCGCTGGCAGTTGTTTTTGCACTCCCTCCGCACGCTGGGCGGCCGCCTCGAAATGGTTTCGCGCATCTTCGCGTTCTTCGGCTTCGCGGCGATGGGTTTAGGGGGTTCGATCGGCCTCGCGTTTGGCGCCTGGTCGTTCACCTCGCACGACAACATCGAACAGCTCGCTTTTCTGTTCTGGCCCATCCTTCTTTTCTGGCAGCTGTTTCCGGTGATGGCCAGCGCCTTCGCGGAAAACGTGGATTTCTCCGCTCTGCTTCGATTTCCTCTTTCTTTTCCGGCCTACGCGCTGGTTCGCATCGTGTACGGGGCTTCCGATCCATCCACGCTGGTCGGGTCACTTTGGCTTCTGGCCGTCGTCACCGGCGTCGCCATCGCCCGCGTCTCTCTTTTCCCGCTTGCCTTTCTCGACTGCTTCATCTTTGCTCTCTTCAATCTCTTTCTTGCCCGCGCGGTTTTTTCGTGGTTCGAGCGCTGGCTGGCCACCCGGCGCGCCCGCGAGATTATGGGAGTCGTGTTCCTGGTCGTCGTCATCAGCTTCCAATTTATCGGGCCTCTTGCCGGGCATTTTTCGAGACCGGGGCAACATCCGCTTCAGTATCTCCTGGTGTCGATGATTCCCTACGAGCGGCTTTTGCCACCCGGCCTCGCGGCGGGCGCGCTTGCTTACAGCGGCGCTGGAAATTTCCTGCTGGCCTCCGCCACTACGGTGCTTCTCGCCGCCTACGCCCTTGGAGCTCTCTGGGTCCTGGTGGTTCGCCTGGCCGCGCAGTACTCGGGTGAAAACCTGGGCGAGGCCGCGGCGCGTCCCGCCGTTCCTGTGAAAAAAATCGGCGTCCGCGCCGGATGGAGATTGCCGGGACTTTCCAGCCGCGTTTCCGCGGTCGTCGAAAAGGAATTTCACTATCTTTCGCGCAGCGGGCCTGTCCTGTTCACTCTGATCATGCCGGTCGTGGTTCTTCTGATTTTCCGCGTGACGCCGGGACGCCCGGGGCACGACGAATCCTTTCTCGTGCGCGCGCCCGACTACGCCTTTCCCGTCGGTGCAGCATATTCCATGCTTCTTCTCACGAACATCCTCTACAACGCGTTTGGCGCCGACGGCGCAGGCATCCAGGTTTTTTTTCTCCTTCCCATCCGCTTCCGCGAAATTTTCCTGGCCAAGAACATTTTTTACGGCGGGGTGCTCGCCGCGGAAATGCTGGTCGTATGGATTGGAACTACCTTGATTTTCCGCCCGCCGTCGCCGGGAGTCACGCTCGCCACGCTGGCGGGAGTTCTCTTCGCGTTCCTCGCAAATCTCTCCGCCGGAAACCTGCTGTCTCTCTACACGCCGAAGAAATTCGATACGGCCGTGCTCGGCCGCCAGCGCCTGCCCACCGTCACGGTATTCGCAACCCTGGGAATTCAAGCGGTGGTGATCGGTTTGGGTGCTCTGGTGTTCTTTCTTTCCATCCGATGGGCCACCATTTGGGTTGCCGCCCTCGCGCTGTTCGGTCTCGCGGCCTTGGCTCTTGTCGGCTACATTTTCTCGCTCGGGTCGGTGGACCGCATCGCCCTCGCACGGCGCGAAAAGCTGGTGACGGAACTCGCCAGGGCGTAGCCGGGCGGGGGAATTGGGCGCTTGTTCCCGGGATCCGGTCGAGGCTGTCTCCGAAACAACGCGGATTAATAATCCAGAGTTTGAATCCAGGTTGATGGAAGTGGAGGCATCTGAAAAGCGGGCCATCTTTTAGCCAAACAGAAGCGTTCCGAGGTGGTCAACCGCGCGGCGGCTCGGAGCCCCGGTGCGCGGCTGTTTGCCCGACTTCGCAATTCGATTTGCCCGCCGGCGGCGCTTGCGATAAATTCTCCGCATGCCGAGCCGCCTGTCGAATGTTTTTGCACTGTTTTTTTTCACATCTTCCCTGATTGTTCCGCCGTGGGCTGCCGCGCAAGTCGCGAAAACCTCGCCGGGCGGCGAGCAATTCGCGCTGGATGGATATGTTGCCACGCCCTCCGTTCCGGGGTATGAATCCGAGCTCGCCGCCGAAATTCGTGAGCGGCTCGGTTTCGCTCATCCCGCCACGGACAACCTCGGCGATGTGGTCGTCACCTTCGGAGCGGGCTATCCTCACCGCCTGATCGTCACTCCGCTTGACGAGCCCGGCTTCGTCGTCAGCGGCATCACCGATGACGGTTATCTCCGCGTCCAGCGCCTCCCGCAGTTCCGCCTGCCTTCGATTTTCAACCAACTCTACACAGCGCAGCCCGTCAGGGTCCGCACCAATTCGGGCAAATGGATTGACGGCGTCGTCGCCGGGCTTTCCGTCCATCTCCAGCCCGGCCGTGCCGACGCGCCCAAATCCGGCGACCTCGAAAATATGTACATAGACATCGGCGCAACGTCCGCCGCCGAAGTTCACAAGGCAGGCGTCGACATCCTTGCTCCAATCGTTCTCGACCGCCGGATGATGGATCTCGATGGCGCCGAGTTTGCGGGAGCCTCCGTGGGCGATCGTTTCGGGGTTGAAGCTGTCGCCGAAACCGTGGAAGCAGCCCGCGGCGCGAAAATCAATGGCACGCTCACTTTCGCCTTCGTCGTGCAGCAACTCACGGGCGCTCGCGGCCTCCAGCGGATTCTGACGACCATTCCCGCGGACGAAATGGTTTACGTCGGCCCGTTGCTGCCCGGCGGCCCTGTCGAAGGTGTCAAGAACATGCACCGCGCTCCCCGCCGCGAACCCGGCAGCGGCGTTCTCATCGGGCTCGAGAGCACAAACGGCACTCTCTCCGGGCTGGCTTTCAATCTGCAGCAAACCGCCGAATCCGCGAAAATTCCCGTGGCAACGGATTTTTCCGCCGGGATTCTTCCTCTCGGGTATTTACCGCTTCCCGCGCTGCCCGCCCAGTGGGCGCATCTTGGCGTCGCCGTCGCGTGGCCCGGCACACCCGTGCAGGAAATCTCCTCGGCCGACCTGGATCAGCTCACCTCGCTGCTTGAGTTGTACGCAGTGGGAGAAAAGCACAGCTCTCCGAGCTCCGCTGCCCAACGCGCCGTCGAGGCGGCCGTCAGTCCCGTCGGCAAGCCCTTGCCGATGACCGAGCTATTGCGCCGCCTGACGCAAACTTATGGCGTGAGCGATCACGAAAGCGCCGTCCGCGAAGAGGTGATGCGCCTGCTCCCTGCGTGGGCCAAGCCCGATACCGATGATGCGGGGAACCTGATACTTCAGCTCGGCGTCGCTCCCGCAGGCACAAAATCTCCGAGCCTTCTCTTCGTCGCTCATCTCGACGAAATCGGCTTCACCGTCAAATCCATCTCCGACGACGGGCGACTCGAGGTCTCTTCCGATGGCGGCGAAGACCTGAGCTTCTATCTTGGCCATCCGGCGCTGGTCCATTCATCGAACGGAGATCACGACGCGATCATGGAGCTTCCGGTGAACTGGGACCGCCCGGATTTCACATGGCCGGAAGGCGATTCACCGGCCGCGATTCGCGTGGATGTCGGCGCGCGCACTCACGACGAAGCGGCAAAGCTCGGGATCCAGCCGGGCGACACGGTCACCATTCCCAAGGAGTACCATTCTTTGCTCGGAGCACGAGCCAACGCCCGCAGCTTCGACGATCGCGTCGGCGACGCCTCTCTCATCTCCGCCGTCTGGGCTCTCGGCGGCCCGCTGCACGACCGCGACGTCACTTTCGTCTGGTCCACGGGCGAAGAGCTGGGCCTCGTCGGAGCCTCGAAGCTCGCGAAGCGCCTCTCAACCGAGGGGCGCGAGCCCGATTATGTCTTCGCCATCGACACGTTCGTCAGCTCGGATTCGCCGCTCGAATCAAAGCGCTTCGCCGACGCCCGCCTCGGAGATGGTTTCGTCGTTCGCGCCATTGATAATTCCAATATCGTTCCTCCGGGTCTTGTCGAAAAAGTGCTCAAACTCGCCCGCGCCTCCAGGATTCCCGCCCAATACGGCGTCACGGGGGGCGGCAACGACGGTGCAGCATTCACGCGTTACGGATCGGTGGACGTCGCTCTCGGCTGGCCGCTCCGCTATTCGCACTCTCCCGCCGAGGTCATTGACACGCACGACGCCGACGCGCTGGCCCGCATCCTCGCCGTCATCGCCAAGACCTGGTAATTTTCTCCGGCGCACTTTGGGCCGTTCCCGGCGCTCATTCGGTAGGATTTTCGGCTGCGAATTTCCGCGAACGCTCCCCTGCGCCCGGAAAAGCCTGTAGAATTGCCGTGCCATGCCCGCGAAAACGATCATCGAGCCCTTCCGCATCAAATCCGTGGAGCCGATTCGGCAGACCACTCGCGCGGAGCGCGAAAAGCTCCTGGTGGCTGCCGGCTATAATCTCTTCCTCATTTCTTCCGACGACATTCTCATCGACCTCCTCACGGACTCCGGCACCGGCGCGATGTCTTCCGGACAGTGGGCCGCCGTCATGCGCGGCGACGAATCCTATGCCGGCTCTCCCAGCTTTCGCCGCTTCAAGGATTCCATCCAATCCATCATGGGATTCCGCCATGTGATTCCGACGCATCAGGGCCGCGCCGCCGAACGCATCCTCTTCGGTGTCATGTGCAAATCCGGGGACGTGGTTCCCAACAACACGCATTTCGACACGACGCGCGCCAATTGCGAATTCACCGGCGCTGAGGCTCTAGACCTTCCCATTCCTGAGGCGCTCCAACCCTCCCTGCAGCACCCCTTCAAGGGCAATATGGACACCGCCCGGCTCGAGCAGACCATCGCCCGCGTCGGCGCGTCGCGCATTCCTCTCGTCATGCTCACCATCACCAACAACTCCGGCGGGGGCCAGCCCGTTTCGCTCGCCAACATCCGCGCCGTCCGGGAAATCTGTTCACGCCACAAAATCCCCCTGTATATCGACGCTTGCCGCTTCGCCGAAAATTCGTATTTCATCAAGCTTCGCGAACCCGGTTACGAGAATTTCTCCCCGCGCGAAATTGCCCGCAAAATCTTCAGCCTCGCCGACGGCTGCACCATGTCCGCCAAAAAAGACGGCATGGCGAATATCGGCGGCTTTCTTTGCACGAATGACGACGGAATCGCGCAGGCCCAAAAGGATCTCCTCATTCTCACCGAGGGTTTTCCCACGTATGGAGGGCTCGCCGGGCGCGACCTCGAAGCCATCGCCGTCGGCTTGGAAGAAGCGCTCGAGGAAGACTATCTGCACTACCGCATCGTCTCGACGGCGTATCTCGGCAATCACATCGCCGCCGCCGGAGTTCCCATCGTTCAGCCGCCGGGCGGCCATGCGATTTATATCGACGCGCGCGCATTTCTCCCGCATGTTCCACCGCTTCAATTTCCCGGAGTCTCGCTCGCGGCCGAGCTGTATATCGAGGGCGGCATCCGCTCGGTTGAAATCGGCACGCTGATGTTCGGCAAACGCGACGCGACCGGCGCCGGGCTACCCGGCCCGATGGATCTTCTCCGCCTCGCCATTCCACGCCGCGTCTACACGCAGTCCCACATTGACTACGTGGTGGAAGTCATCCTGGAGGTATGGCGCCGCCGCGAAAAAATCAAAGGCCTCGCTCTCACCTACGAGGCTCCAGTCCTCCGCCATTTCACCGCGCGTCTCAGACCCGTCGAATAAGTTCCCCCGGTGCAACCGAGATCCTCTTCCCTGAGGAAAGGGTATGGGGGTACAATCCGCGCACTGCGGGGTGACGCGGTCCGTGAGGCGGCAATAGACGCCGGAATCGATCTCCTCTGGCTCATCTTGGGCGGTTGCGCCCTTGTGACTTTCGCCTTCTTCCTCCTCATCCGCTACTGGCAACGGCTACTGCAACATCACACATGGACCATCCGCCAACTTTCCCGCCGCGTTCAGGAGCTGGAGGGTCTTGGCGATCCCGCCTTCCGCCGCCGCTTGGAAGAAACCGCTCCCGTTCCCCTCGAATCGGTTTTCACGCTTACTTTCCGTTTCAGCCAGAAATTCTGGAACGATACGCTTGGGCTTGGCGAGGAGGACGAGCGATTCATCCGCGAATGCGGCTCGTTTGTCGGCTCGGTGAAGCTCGAGCGCTGGCGCAGCCACTCGGTTGCGAGCGTCACCGAAGTTCTTCCCGCCAGCCAGGGCGCCCGCTGGCAGACGCGTACGCTTCATTTTTTTTCGAGCCCCGCGGCCGATAACGAAGGCGTGCAGCTTTGGGAGCTCATTCTCGGCCCCGCTGACGCGGCGGCTCATCGCGCCGATTCCCTCGAATTGCAAATCGTCACGCGAGAGCATTGCGACTGCATCGAATTGCGGGCCCGGCATTCACGTTCCCGGCCGCTCGACTCCGGCTCTCCCACCGAGCCGCTTTTCAGCATTCCCCTCGACCGGGCGATGCTCGCGTCCCGCCGGGCTCCCGAGCCGGTGGCGCCCGGCGACCCCGAATGCGCGTGGAAAGGCTTCTACTCGTTTCAGGACGAAGTGCGGGGTATCGAATGGCAGCTTTGGATGCAGGATTTGACGCGCAAGGCCGAATGGGAACGCTGGAAAATCGTAGAGACGGAACAAGCGTCCTGACTCCCGCGCGCTACTGTGCAAGCCTCGAAAGAAGAACCGCGTTCCACGGCGGATTACGCGCTATTTTTCCTGCGGGCGCACAGGCAGGCCTGCCCACGCGTTCAGAAGGCCCAGGTATTCGCGGGTCACCGAAAGCGCGTCGCGCGTGTTGCGCCACCAGTGCGCGGCGTCGAATGGGTCGCCCGCGTCGGCCCGTACGATGGCCTGCTGCGATTTTCCCGCCAGCAGACTCCATAACGCGCGCACCCGCCGCGTGTGCTCCGGCGAAGTGACGATCAGCACGCGGGATTTTCCTTCCCGCCGCATCTCCTGTGAAGCCGCCTCCACTTCCTGCTCCGTATTTACGATTTCTGCCGGAAGCACCTGAATGGCCGCCGCCGGAACTCCCTCGTGGACCAGCACCTCGCGGTTGTACTCCTCTTCTCCGACGAAGTTCACACCGAGGGACTTCATTAATTGAAGGGGAGCTGCGGGCCGCGTGAGCCAGATCTCGGGCGCGTACCCCTGGAGGTAAAGCTTCGCCGCCCCTTCCGCGCGGTAGGGCATGCTCCCGCTCAGAACCAGAATCGCATCCGCGTGCTCGAGGGGATCTTCATGAACCAGCCATCGCCCGGCGTTGCGAAAGGCGAGCGTGGCAATCGCCGCTGCGGCCAGCAACAGCGCTCCCGCCGCGTAGGCGCCGCGTCGTTTGGCGCTTGCTTTTGAATCGGGCGCGGCTATGTTCACTCGGTTCAGCCTTTGCTGAGAAAGAAGCTGCCGGCGAAAAGGGCGTCTGCGCCGGAACAGAAATAGCTTCGCACGGCGTCGCGCGGCGTGATCACCAAAGGCTCGCCGAAAAGGTTGAACGAGGTATTGACCAGAAAAGGCGCGGGCGAATTTTCACCCGAGCGCTTCAAGAGCTTCCAAAACAGGGGATCGTCTTTCTGCGCCACGGTTTGCAACCGCACCTGATTATTCCGAAGCAGAAATCCGTTCGGGAGATTTTCGAGAGCGGCGCGCCCGCGCGGGTTCGCCACGGCCATCGTGGATAGGAAACGCGCGTTCGCCGAAACCTGGAAATATGTCGCGGCGTCCTCCGCGGGAACTGCCAGCGCAAACGGCCGGAACGATTCCCGGTGTTTTACGTAATCGTTCAGGTTTTCCTTGGCATAGGGCGCCCAGGGCGACGCCAGCAGGCTGCGATGCCCCAAAGCTCTCGGCCCAAATTCCGCCGCCCCCTGGTACCATCCGATGATTTTTCCCGCGCGAAGCAGCCGCATCGCCTCCTCGACTTTCTGGTCGGCGGAGTCGCACCAGCGGTACGTCGCTTTGCAATTGTCCAGCACGTTCTTGATCTCTTCGTTCGAAAATTTCGGCCCCCAAAACGGCATGTGCATCGGGTCCGTCCGAGGCTGTTTCAGCGTTCCATGCCAGGCGAGCCACGCCGCTCCGAGCGATGTTCCTTCATTTCCGGCGGCGGGCTGAATGAAAATTTCCTCGAACTGCGTTTGGCGCTCGATGGATGCCGCCAGCAGCGGGTTGAGAAACACGCCGCCCGCCAGGCATAAATGTTTTGCTCCAGTCTCTTGGCGCAGGCTTTCCACCCACTCCGCCACAACGGCGGCGCAGGCTTGCTGCAGGCTCGCGGCCAGATTGGCGCGAAGCCCGTCGCTTAACGCCTCCGAATCCGGGCCAGAAATTCCGATCCGGCGGTAAAACTCGGGAGTAAAAGAAAGCCCGCCGGCAAAATCGCGCTGGAAATACCGGTAGCTCAGCCTTGGGGGTTCACCCGGTTTTCGGCGCAGCATTCCGGTAAGAAGTTCCGCGAACGCCGGCTCGCCGGAAAGGCTCAGCCACTGCGTTTTGTGTTCTTCGCCGTGTTTCCGGAATCCCAGAAGCCGCGAAAACTGCGCAAATACCAGCCCCAGCGAGTGCGGATAGGGCAACCGGACAATCTCGCGTATACGCGTTCCTTCGCCGATCGAAACCGAGCCAGCCTGCCCGTCGCCGCTTTCGTCGAGCGTCACGATCAGCGCCGAATCGAACGCAGATCCATAAAATGCGCTTGCCGCATGGCAGGCGTGATGATCGAACGCCGCCACTCTCCCCGCCGGCGCTCCCGCCATTTCCCTCAGGATTCGAAGATTGTTCAGCTCGACTCCGAGTTCTCCCAGAGCTTTGTTCAGGTAATACGCGCTGGTCACCGGGGCGATCGGCGCGAGGCGGCCGCGCAGGGAGGCCTTCCGGACAAACGCCCGGTAAGGGCGACTGGCGATCGCGATCAGATCCAGTTTTCCCCAGCCGGTGCCCGCGCGCTCGAGGCAAAATTGAATGGCCGCCCGCGGGATGCCGGAGAATGAGCGCACGCGCACCAGTTTTCCTTCTTCAATCCCCCCGGCCAGGCCATGTTCATTGACGATGGCTGCCGAAGGGTCATGATTCAGCGCGGAAAGACCGAGGACGTGCATCTGGCTCCGTAGGCCGGCTTGGCTGCCGTGGCGGGCGTCGCGCCGGCATTTTCACTTCGAATCGTTTTTTGCGGCCCGCCCGGAAAGGCTGGAACGTTCGGGCGGAAAATCAGAACCCCGCAGGCCGTTCGTCAACCACTCCAAAAGCTTTTTCGAGTGCGAGACCCGCGCGACCCACCGTTCCTTCCTCGAACAGCCGGCCGATCAGCGTCACTCCGTGCGGCACGCGCCGCGGCGGATTGAATTTCGGGAGCGGCATCGCCGGATTCGGCGCCCAGTCGCTCCTCGCTTCCGACACTTCCACGAAGCCGGCACGCAGAGTCAAAGAAGGCTGACCGGTATTGTTCGAGATCGTCAGCATCTCGTCGCGCAGCGAGGGGACTAGCAGCAAGTCCACTTCCGAAAAAACGCGCGCCATCTCTTCCGCCACTCGGCGGCGCATCCTGTCCGTCTGCACGAAATCCACGGCCGAAATGAATCGCGACTGGCGGAACAGGTTGGGCCACGAGTCGTAGGTCTGCATCCGCAACTCGTTTAATTTGCCGCTCAGCGTGAGTTTCTCGAAGGACGCCGCGGATTCCGCGAACAGAATCACGTCCAGCGAATCGTACGGCCATTTGGGAAGCGATACTTCGACGGGAGTCATCCCGACCTTCGAGACCATTTCCAGCGCCGCGCGGTCCACGTCCGTTGCCGGCGCCTCCTTCATCCACTCCGGGAAGTAGCCCACTCGCAGGCCCTCCACTCCGGCATTCGCGTCGAAATCCAAGTGGCTCGGCACGCTGTTCACGTCGCCCGGGTCTGGCCCGGTAATGGCTTCAAGAACGAGCAGAGTGTCTTCGACGCTTCGCGCCATCGGCCCCAGTTTATCCAACGACCAGCACAGAGTCATCGCCCCTGTACGCGCCACGCGTCCGTAGGTCGGCCGAAGTCCCGTCACTCCGCAGCGCATTGAGGGCGATACGATGCTTCCGCCCGTTTCGCTTCCCACGGCGAATCCCACCAGCCCCGCCCCCGTCGCCGCGCCCGGGCCTGCGCTCGAACCGGACGACCCCTCCTCCAATAGCCAAGGGTTCATCGTCTGCCCGCCAAACCAGATGTCGTTCAGCGCCAGCGCCCCCATGCTCAGTTTTGCCACCAGCACGGCGCCCGCATTGTCGAGCCGGTCCACGACCGCCGCGTTTTTTGAGGGAACGCGGTCGCGGTAGGGCTCCGCGCCGTACGTCGTCGGGATTCCCGCGGTGTCGAGCAAATCCTTCGCGCCCCAGGGAATCCCGTGCAGCGGCCCGCGATATTTTCCCGCGGCGATTTCGGCGTCCGCCTGCTTGGCCTGTTTGAGAGCGTGTTCCTTCGTGAGGGTAATTACGCAGCGCAATTTCGGGTTGAACCGCCCGAGCCGGTCGAGATAAATCCGCGTCAACCGCTCGGAAGTGATCTGGCGCGTCTCGATCCACCGCGAAAGCCGCGTCACCGGCGCGAACGCGATGTCCTCGTCTTTGGCGGGCAGCGGCCCCGGATCGCTCTGGCTGCGGACGAATTGATCGCGCGCGGGCCCGGCTTTCTGCCCGGGCAGCACGGGATTCCACAGCGAATAGGGCGACACGGAATCGTCCAGCTCGAATTTCAAGGGCCCCGTACGGCGTTCGTATAGCGGTGCGACATTTCCGCGCCAGCTGTCGGCGGCCTGCTTTCTCTCCGCCGGAGTCATTTCCACCTGCTCCAGTTTTTCGGCTTCGGCGAAAGTGGCGGCGTTCACAGGCGGACCCGCGGCCGGCGACGTTCCAAATGCTGGAGGCGCTCCCGGCGGCAGGGGCGTCGTGGTTTGGTCCTGTGCGGCGCCGGCGGTGGCGGCGGCAAGAATGCTCAGCGTGGTCTTGGTGAGAAATTCCCGGCGTGAATTCGGCATAGGGCCTCCGGGCCGCATTGTATCCGCGGCTAGGGGCGCGGGGGAAGCAAAGACCGGGAGCGGCTCCAGAGTCCCCGGAGTCCGAGAAAGATCAATCGCGGCTGGCGCAGGCAGACGCGCCACAATATTTTCCAGGCTTCATCGCGCGAATATTCGGCCAGCGACTGCCGCGCCGGGGCGTTCAGCAGGTCCACGAGCTGGCTGTAATCCGCCTGCTGGAAATCGTGCAACGATTTCCGCAGCAACAGATGAACGTCCAGTTCCCTCCGGAGCGCCTGGAGCTCCCGGCTCGAGCCTCCGCTCAAAATGGCCTGCGCCACTCCCAGCGCTCCCCGCAGCCCCGTGACGATACCTCCGACTGTCGAGACCTTCACCTGTCCCGCCGCGTCCCCCGCCAAATACACCGACCCGTTCCCCACGCGCCGGTGCACGGGAATCCATTTCGTGTAGACGGGAATGCGCGCGCCTTGGAATTCCAGCGGCTCGAAATTCCTTTTCTCCATGAATTTCTCGAGCGCCCGCCGCGTTTCCGGGCCCGTCTCCCCGATTATCCCCAGCGCCCCGTGGGTCTCCGATTCGGGCACCAGCCAGATGAAATACGGCGTGTCCTGCGGTATGAACCACACACGCGACGTATCCGCCGCCATGTCTTTCGGCAGCCGGACGATGGCCTGCATCAAGGGAACCGTCGGCACCCGCGGCCATCCCGCCGAACGCGCCACGCGGCTTTGCGCACCATCCGCTCCCACGATCGTCGGCGCGTGAACCTCTTCCCGCCCTCCATCCGAGGTTCGCTCCACTTCCAGAATCAGCCCCCGCCCGTTCGGGTGCAGCGCATGAAAACGCCGTCCCAGCTCCACGGAAGCTCCCGCCTGCCGCGCCTGCTCCGCCAATCCTTGTATCAGCGCCCGCCTCTCGATAATCAGGTCGGGATTTTTCAGCGGGACGGTCGCCGTCCGCCCATCGGTGAACAGCTCGAACCGCCTGATTTCGTTGACGATGCATCCTTTCGCCGCCGCGCCCAGCAGGTCCATCATCCTCTGCGTCACGATGAGCGTCCGCTCCGCCGGCTCGAGCGTCTCAATCCGCTCGAATACGCGCACGGGGACGCCCTGCCGCGCCAGCAGCGACGCGGAAAATAGTCCCGCGGCCGATCCGCCGACAACGGCTACGTTACGTGAAGAATTTTGATGCGAAGAGGTTGAATTCGACAAAGCGCTCTGTTCCACCGGCATGTTCTCGCGCAATCGCACGTATCGTTTTTTCGTCTTGATTGTTCGCTTTTACCCCACCGCGAGGGCCACAGGGCTGGAGGACGCCTATCCCCCAAAAAATTCCCTGCCGAGAGCTTGGGTCGCGCCCGGCTGTTGGGGCAAGTGAGTATACATTAGCCCGCGCAAACTCCCAAGCCGCCCCGCGTCTTCTGTCCCGGCCCTCCGCGTCCTCCTCCCTCTCCTCGGACAAATTTTTGCCTGTCACAAAGGACAGGAAAACACCTAGCCCTAAAACTGTCCTCCCGTTCTATTTCCATCCCCAATTTGCCGATATACATTTTGCAGGAACTTTCCGGCTGGTGCCGCCGGAACAGGAAGGAGCCTATGTCCCACTGGATTGGAACGACTTCGCCAACCGATGCCGGAATGACCGACTTTAAAGAGTGCCTGAAAAATCTTCGCGACGGGCAGGCGACCGAAGCCCTGGTCCACGCCCGGCGCGCCCTGGGCGCCGCCCCCAAGAATCCCTTTTACCTTTCTTATACGGGTTTGCTGGCCGCCCTCGCCGAGCACCGCTTCGGCGACGCCGAATCCCTTTGCCAGGAAGCTCTTGGCATGAAGGTCAACCACGCCCAGCTGTATTTGAACTTGGCGGAGGTCTACCGCCAGGCCGGGCGCCAGAACGAAGCCATCACGATCCTGGAAAAGGGGCTGATCTCCGCCGGACGCGATTTCCGCATCCGCCGCGCCCTTGAAAAGATCGGCGTGCGCCGCCCGCCCGTCCTCACGTTCTTGCACCGCAGCCATCCGGTCAATCGCGCGCTCGGTCGCTGGCGCCATCGCTTGGCCGGGCCGTATAAGGCCGCGTAATCGCGCATTCCGGGCCGCTCCGGCGGCTCGTGTTGCTTGCTGCTCGATTTTCCCCCCAAGCGTCCGGGGCGGACACCCTGGCGAGGGTTCCGTCCCGGGCGCACCCCCTTTTTCGAGTGCGGACGCCTTCAAGGCCCTTAATGTTTCTGCCCGGATTCCCGCAGGCCACCAACACGCACGCGGCGATGCAATTCGCTCCCTCCTCCTTCCTGAGCCATTAGCAGCCGTTTTGAAGTTCCCGCCCACACGGCACTCCACGTTCCTCGATGAGCGGTATCATGGAACTGAGATTTACTCCGGCGCCGGGTTCAGGCGCGCGGTCACGAGGAGGTCGTCATGCGGAAATACAGAAAAGCAGCCGGCAAGAGCGTAGCTCGCGCATTGCGCAAGGAAAAGCGGGGCACCCTGCTTTCAGGCAAGGGTGGCAAGGGCGGACGCGTTACCTCCCGCAAACAAGCCATCGCCATCGGCCTTTCTGAGGCCCGCAAGCGCGGCGCCAAAGTCCCCCGCAAAAAATAATTCGCGTGCCCGCCGCAGGACGTGCGCTGAACAACAGCCCCGGGCCGCGCCCCGCGCTTTCCCCGGCTTTCCTCGCCTCCCGATTGGTGATACTTTCGCTGCGAGCGACGCAATCACGATGCGCCGCCGCGGTCCTATGCCCGAACGCTTCGTTTTTTCCGATCTTCGCGAGCTTTTCGCCAAAGCCAACGAGGAAAAATCCGGCGACCAGCTCGCCGGAATCGCCGCGGCATCCGAACGCGAACGCGTCGCCGCGAAACGCCATCTCGCCGATCTCCCCCTTGCCGAAATTCTCGCGCATCCTCTGATCGACCCCGATTCCGACGACGTTTCGCGCCTCCTCCTCGACTCCTTCGACCGCGCCGCGTTCGCCCCGCTCTCGAGCCTCACGGTCGGCGAATTCCGTGAATTTCTGCTCGACGATTCCACCTCCGCCGAGGAGTTGCGCTCCGCCCAGGCCGCCATCGTCCCGGAAATCGCCGCGGCCGCCGCGAAAATCATGAGCAATAAGGATCTGATTCTCGCCGCCGCGCGTTTTCGCAAAGTCACCCGCCTGCGCAACACGCTCGGCGAATCCGGCGTCCTCGCGATCCGCACGCAGCCGAATCATCCCGCCGACGATGTGGGCGGAATTTTGCTGGCGGCTTTCGAGGGCCTGCTCTATGGCTGCGGCGACGCCGTGATCGGCGTCAATCCCGCCACCGATTCCGTCGAGACTGTCGGCGCGATTCTTCGCGCTCTCGCTCGTCTGGTCGAAGCCTACGAAGTTCCCACGCAGACTTGCTGCCTGGCGCACATCTCGACGCAGCTTGCCGCGCTCGATCGCGGCGCTCCCGTGGACCTGCTCTTTCAATCCATTGCCGGGACGGAAGCCGCGAACCGCAGCTTCGGCGTGACGCTCGCTATGCTGGGCGAAGGGCGCGAAAGGATTTTGGAACATCATCGGCAGCGCGGCGGCCCGTGGATCGGCAGCAACGTGATGTATTTCGAAACGGGGCAGGGAAGCGCGCTTTCCGCCGGCGCGCATCAGGGCGTGGATCAGGTCACGCTCGAGGCCCGGGCCTACGGCGTCGCCCGCGTATTCCACCCGCTGCTCGTCAACAGCGTCGTCGGCTTCATCGGCCCGGAATATCTCTACGACGAGCGGCAAATCATTCGGGCGGGGCTCGAGGATCACTTCATGGGGAAGCTGCTTGGCCTTCCCATGGGCTGCGACGTTTGTTACACCAATCACGCCGCGGCGGATCAGAATTCCGCGGACAATCTGCTCGTCCTGCTGGCCTCCGCGGGCTGCAACTATTTCATGGGCGTGCCGTCTTCCGACGACGTGATGCTCAACTATCAATCCACGAGCTATCACGACGCCCTCGCCGTCCGGCGCTTGTTTCACCTGCTGCCCGCTCCGGAATTTCTCGCCTGGCTCCGCGACCGCGGCATCTATCGCGGGGGCGAGCCCGCGCTGCTCGACGCGCCCGCGCGCCAGCAGCTGCTCGCCGGGCTGGAATCTTCGCTCAAAGGGATCGCCTGATGGCCGGGCCGGGCGGCCGCGACCCGCGGGATACGCTGGCGTCCTCCGCGCTGCCGGATTTTCTCCAAAAAATCCGCGCGCGCACTCCCGCCCGGATTCTGGTCGGCCGTTCCGGCGCCGCGTATCGCACCCGGACGCAGCTCGACCTGCGCGAAGCTCATGCCGCCGCGCGCGACGCGGTCCGCGACGAGCTCGATCTCGCCGCCGCGTTTGGCGCGGAGTTTATCCGCGAATGGGATTTGCTTGAGTTGCGCACGCTCGCTTCAACCAAGGACGAATATCTGCACCGCCCCGATTGGGGCCGCCGGTTCGATGACGCCTCCCGCGCCGCCCTCGTTCGCCTCGGCGCTCGCGCCGCCGATTTCCAGATCGCCATCGGCGACGGCCTCTCCGTCGCCGCGGTTGTCGCGCAGGTTCCCGCGCTTCTGCCGCTCCTCGTGGAGGGCGCCCGGGTGCGCGGATGGACCGTCGGCCGCACGTTCGTCATTCATCACTGCCGCGTGGGAATTCTCAACGAAATCGGCGAGACGCTCGATTCCCGCGTCGTCGTGCTGCTCATCGGCGAGCGTCCCGGCCTGGCAACCGCCGAAAGCCTTTCCGCCTATCTTGCCTGGCGCCCGCGCGATTCGCATACCGACGCAAACCGCAATTTGATCTCGAATATCCACGCGCGGGGCACTCCCGCTCCTGCCGCCGCTCGCCGAATCGTGAATCTCGCCGCACAAATGCTGGCCACCGGCTCGAGCGGATTTTCCCTGCGTGAAGATCTCTCCGGTTTTCTCGAGAGGAAATAGCGAGCAGGACGGCGAGTTTACACGCCCCGCTGTGGGGGAGGCGGCCTGTGGCATAGAAGTTCCAGTTTGAACCATCGCTCGCCCTTCCGCCCCCTTCTTTCATCGCATCTCGCTCTAAGCTTTTTGCGGTCCTTTCCGATTAAGAGGGAAACGGGGTAGCGGCGGGCGCGGGCATTCGGCTGGCGCTTTATTTCGAAGCCAATCACCTCACTCCGAATTTTCTTTCTGCCATCGGTTTGGAGAATGTGCCGTGAAGCCACTGAATCGCAATCGGTCGCCGCGTCGTTCGGTCCATCCGCCAACGCGTCCCTCGCATACGACCTCCGGGCCGTCGGGCTCCCAACTCGAATCGAAGCTGGCGGACTATTCGCTTCGGCCGGCCCGATTTATTTTCCTCGATAAGACGAGCGGCGCACACTGTTTTGAAATCGTCGCTTCCTCCGGCGGTTGCCTTGCCTCCGAACAGGCCGCCAGCCTGCTGGCGATGCACTGTCTCGGGCGCTGGCGGATTCCCGAGGATTTCTGTGTGATGGTTCCGGCGGATGAAGAGTTCCTGGCCGCTCTCGCCGCGCGCACCCGCGAGCTCATCGCATCCTGCACGTTCGCATTTCCGTCGATTCACCTCAGCCCGCGCCAGAAAGATGTGCTCCGCGAAGTTCTCCAGCAGCGCAGCAATAAAGAGATTGCCGCCGAATTGAACGTTTCGGAAAGAACGGCGAAATTTCATGTCTCCGCTCTCCTGCAAAAATTCAACGTGCAAAGCAGAATGCGGCTGATCCAGCAGGCTTCCGACGGGCTCCGGCTCGGCGTGGATCCCCCGCCGGTCTGCGCGGATTCTCCCGCCCCCTCCGTTGCGTCCGCCGCAGCTCCGGCTCTGCACCTCGTATCCGCCTCTTCGGTTGTCCCCACGCCCGGTCCGCTCAAATTTCAAAAGGGAAAGCATCCTTCGCATCCGCCGGGGCATGCAGGGGGCGTTCGCAGCCGCGCCGGCTAGAAAATTCGTTGTGGTGGCGCGGCCTAAAGTTTTTTGCCGCCGGTTCCGATGGAGATTGTAACCAGCAGCCGGATCGCCGGTGGCGGCTCAGGCAACCGCCTCCAGTCGTCGGTGCCGATCGTGCTCCCTTTCCGGATTTGAGAAGGAGAAGGTTATGACACGATCGCTTGGCCGCCGCACTCCGCGTTTTGACCTCCATATTCCGCTGCGCATCCGCGCTCTGGATTCCGACGACGCGTCTCTTGCCACCGAGTCCGTGAACCTTTCCGCCACCGGACTCTACTTCGCCACCGATCTCGATTTCCGGATTGGCGCGCCCGTCGAGATTCTTCTCCGCATGCCTGAAGAGATCGCCGGTGAGCCGTCGAAGGAGTGGTGCTGCAAAGGACAGATTGTGCGAGTCGAGAACAGCGGCGCTCCCCACGTCAAATTCGGCGTGGGCGTGAAGTTCCATTACTATGTGGTGTTGGGGCAGCGCCTGTAAACCTCCGGCGCCGCCGGGCATCCCCATCCGAAACAGGAGCGCGGGATGAAGTAAGAAAAAGGATCGCTTCGAGGCCCTGGTCCGCGAACCGCCGAGAATTGCCTCGTGTCGCATGGCATCGCTCATCCTGACGAGGCGAGGAACGCCTCGCCGGCGCCATCCTTCCCTCGAATCGCTTGAAGCCGCCGAAACTCAGCCTTGTCCGAGAGGAAGGAAATACTGCGTCCCTTTGACGGGCTGGCGGAGGCGGTTGAGGAGCTCCTGAAGATCGGCGTTGCGCTCGACAAAATCGATTTCCGAGGTATCCACGACGAGGAGATTCGAGGAGGAATAGCGGAAGAAGAAATGTTCGTAGGCGCGGGCGACGGCTTCGAGATATTCCTCCGAGACGCGGGTCTCGGAGGGGTTCCCTTTTTTCGAGACGCGCTTGCGCAGCACTTCGGGCTTGGCCTGGAGATAAATGACCAGGTCCGGAGCGGGAATGGACGGGGCGAGCATATCGAAATAATTCTCGTAGAGCTTCAGCTCCTCGTCCTCGAGGTTGATGTAGGCGAAGATTTTGTCTTTCTCGAAGAGAAAGTCGCTCACGATGGGCGCTTGCGATTCCTCGGGACGCGCGTCAATCAGCCGCCGGTGGCGTTCGTAGAGAAAATACATCTGGGCGCGGAAAGCGGCGCCGGGTTTTTCGTCGTAGAAATCGGCGAGAAAGGGATTGTCGTCGCAATCGAAAATCCGGCGGGCGTGCATGCGTTCGGCGAGAATTCTCGCCAGCGTGGACTTGCCCACGCGGATGGGCCCTTCCACCACGATGT
This sequence comes from Verrucomicrobiia bacterium, assembly GCA_035503815.1. Lineage (GTDB taxonomy): Bacteria > Acidobacteriota > Terriglobia > Acidiferrales > UBA7541 > Palsa-295. The sequence continues at coordinate 212,509 of DATJTF010000038.1, read as the reverse complement.
GGCGCGGCGCCTTGAATTTCGGGGGGTTCACGCCGCGAAATTATACCAGAGGGATTTGAATTCACGGCGGGGAGACGGGCTGTGGTCAGGGGACGATGACCGCGGCGCCGTCGACACCGTCGGCCTGGAGAGCGGCGAGAGCGTCGTTGGCGCGGTCGAGCGGAAATACTGTGGCCTTGGGCCGGATGCCGATTTCGCCCGCCAGCCGCAGGAAATCGCGCGCGTCGGAACGCGTCATGTTGGCTACGCTGCGAATCTGGCGCTCGCCCCAAAGAAGACTGTCGTAATCGAACTCGGGCATTCGGTCGAGATGAATGGCGTTGATGGCGACTACCCCTCCCTTGCGGATGCTGGAGAGCGCGGCGACGACCACGTCGCCGCTGGGCGCGAAGGTGACGGCGCGGTCGAGTTCAGCGGGAGGCTTTTCGTTTTCGCTCCCCACCCAGGTGGCGCCCAGAGAAACAGCCAGGCGCTGGTGCGAAGCGCCGCGCGTCGAGACATATACTTCGCACTTCCAGGATTGCAGGACCGCGATGATCACGCTCGCGGACGCGCCGAATCCGAACAGCCCCACTTTTTCTCCGCGCTCGACTCCCGCCACGCGAAGGCTGCGAAACCCGATGATTCCCGCGCACAAGAGCGGCGCGGCGTGGAGATCGTCGAGGCCCGCCGGAAGCGGATGAACAAAATCCGCGCGCGCCACGGCATATTCCGCGTAGCCTCCGTTCACCGTATAGCCCGTAAACGCCGGCGAATCGCAAAGATTTTCTTGCCCGCGGCGGCAATAGGGGCAGCTCCCGTCCACGCCCGCCATCCAGGACACACCGACGCGCGACCCATCCGGCAATTCCGGCGAGCCTCCCTCGACGATTTCGCCGACGATTTGGTGGCCGGGAATCAGTTCCTTGAGGCGAGCGGGCAAATCACCCTGGACGATGTGCAAATCGGTGCGGCAGACGCCGCAGGCGCGCACCCGGAGAAGAACCTGGCCCGAGGCGCGCTCAGGCCGGGGAAATTCCCCGATGCGCAGAGGCTGCGGCGTTCCAGCAGCGGCCGGCCTGAAGATGGCGGCTTTCACGGATCATTTCCCGAAAGTACGGCGCGGCTATTTTTTGCCGGTTTCGGCGACCCTTTCACGAAAATATTCGTACGTGCGCTTCAGCCCCTCTTCCAGATTCACTTTCGGCTCCCAATTCAGCAGGCGCCGCGCCTTGCCGATATCGGGGCATCGTTGTTTGGGATCGTCCTGCGGCAGCGGGTGATATTCGATGGGAACTTTCGCGCCCACCAGGTCTCTGACTTTTTCAGCGAACTCGCGAATCGTGATTTCCCGGGGGTTTCCGATGTTCACCGGTTCATGCTCGCCGGATTCGAGCAGGCGGTAAATCCCTTCGATGAGATCCGAAACGTAGCAGAAGCTGCGCGTCTGCGAACCGTCGCCGTAAACCGTGATGGGCTCGCCGGCGAGCGCCTGGTAGAGGAAATTTGGGAGGGCGCGCCCGTCGTTTAACCGCATCCGCGGGCCGTACGTATTGAAGATCCGGACGATGCGTGTGTCCACCTTGTGCTTCCGCAAATACGCCATGGTGAGCGCTTCGGAAAACCGCTTGGCCTCGTCATACACGCCGCGAGGGCCGGTCGGATTCACGTGGCCCCAGTAGGTCTCGGGCTGAGGGCTGACCTCGGGATCGCCGTAGCATTCCGAAGTGGACGCCAGAAAGAATCTGGCGTTCTTACGCAGGGCCAGATCGAGCGCGTGGCGCGTCCCGGCCGATCCCACCATCATCGTCTCGATGGGCAATCGCAGATAATCCGGAGGGCTCGCGGGCGACGCGAAGTGCAGAACGGCGTCGAGCGCGCCCACGATTTCCATCGGCTGGGTGACATCCTGGCGCGAGAAGCGGAAGCGGGGATTGCCTTCGAGGTGCGCGACGTTCGATTCGGCGCCCGTCGAAAGATTGTCCATGCAGACCACTTCCCAGCCTTTTTCAATCAGCTTGTCGCAGAGATGCGAACCCAAAAATCCCGAACCACCCGTGATTACGGCGCGCAATTTCGTTCTCTCCTTCCGCTTTCTCTCCGCGTGACGCGCATACCGCGCACTGCATTATCCCCGATATTCCCGCCGTTTATGGCTCGTTTTTATCGATTCGCCGGATTCGGTTTCGCATAGGGAGTCGAGTGGTCCATCACGATCCGCCATCCCTCCGGGAATTTGCGAAATTCGAGCGTGAATATCCCCGAAAGCTCGCCGCCGGTCCGCTGCACATGATATTCCCCGATGGCGTAGGCGGCCTCCCGGCACTCCGAATGCACTTCGAGGTTCGAAAACGAGAGTTTCCCCATCGCCTCGCGATTCGGAAACTCGCGCTCGTATCTTCCCAGCAGCGTTTGCCATCCTCGCAGGACGCCGTTCGCGCCCACGAAGATCGTCTCGTCCGATTTCCAGTACCCGCTCATGAATCCGGAAATGTCCCCTTGATTCCACGCGGCGGTTTGGGCGTCGAGAACGGCGCGAATCTCGGCCTCCTGCTTTGCCTCTGGCGCGGGCAGCGGCCCGGCGAACGCGGAAACTGCACTTCCCACCAGAATCGCCGCCAACACCAGCGCACTCCGAACGCCCTTCTGTCCACGCCGTGTCATCATTTTTCGCTCCTCGAGATTTTGACTCCAGTCATTTTTCGCCTTTCTTTCATTCCGGTTGGCATCGCGCGCTCTCATGATTTTTCACGAGCATTTCGCGCGACGCACCCCGCTTTCCGCTCTCCTAAAGGTTTGTCCAAAACAGTACGTCGGTTCTATTGTTGCCGGCGCTGCCTTCCGGCATCCTTGTCCCTGGAAACGAACATGTTTATCTCAGCGTTCATCTTCGTGATCTCGGTGGCTGCGGTCGTCCAGTTCATGATTCAGAGCTGGCGCTCGGGCCTGATGCGGGTGGCAACCAACCCGTATATGATCAAGGCCGAGGATCCGGCCGCCTCCATCTACCGTAAGATACTGGAAACAGAGGACTTTAAAGAGGTTATCAGCTATCAAAAGGTCTGCCAAGACCTCCGTGTGGCCGGCAGCCGCAATCTTTCCGGCGTCGAACTTTATTACAGCGCCCTTCGCGGCATTCGCACCCTGGGCAACTGGGCCGGCTTCCAGGCTGCTTCGTCCTGGACTGTAAGGGAAATGGCGCTCTGCACGCGCTACGCCGCCGTCGTGATGGTCCAGCGCCTCGAGCGCAACCAATCGCTCGCCGCTGAAGTCCGGTCCTACTAGCAAGCTCTTCCGCCTCCTGACTGCGTCGTTACCCTGCCCTGGCTCCGCCTTTCTGCTGACTTTCGCCTGTTGATTCTTCGGTCTCTTGCGCGAAACCAGTGCCTTCCCCCCATTCGCCCATTGCTATCATGAAATTCAGTGGGGCTGGGGTCCAATCCTGGTGTGACAGCGCCTGCGCTATGCCCCCACGCAAAGTTAAGGAGCGGGGTCATGACCAAGAGTCTCGGGTCTTTCTTGGGGATTATGTGTCTGTTGGCGAGCGCGATGGCCCTCGTAAACTGTGCAACCGCTCCCGTTCCGCTGATTTACGTCAGCATCTCGCCGACGAGCGCCCAAACTTTGGAGGGCGGCCAAACTCTCAACATCTCCGCCTCCGTTCCCAATGACCTTACAGGAGCGGGAGTAACTTGGTCGCTGAGTCCCGCGACCGCTCCCGGCACTCTGGTCAACGCGACAACGACGAGCGTGACCTATCAGGCTCCCGCCAGTGTGACGGCTTCCACCACCTTGGCCGTCGTGGCTTCTTCGGTTGTCCAGCCCAACAAGACCAAAGAGGTGGCGATTACCGTTGTTCCAGGGCCTTCGTTTACCGCGCCCAGCTTTCCCAGCGGATTCGTCGGGACAGCCTACTCCTCAACGATCGCTGTCACGGGCGGAATCGCACCCTACTCCTGGACGGTAGCCAGCGGCGCCCTGCCCAACGGCTTGGCCCTGAGCAACGCGAACACACCCACGGTGACCATTTCCGGCACGCCGACCACCGTTGGGACCTTCACTTTTACGATCCAAGTCACGGACAGCGCAGGCGTTTCATACACCTCCGGCTCTCTTTCGATTCAGATTCAATCGGCGAATACGCTGAGGATCACCAGCACGTCTCCCTTGCCGAGCGCCACGGTCGGGACCGCCTACAGTTACACTTTCGCTGCCGCCGGGGGAACCACACCTTATACCTGGACGGTCGCGACCGGATCCACGCTCCCGCCGCCCCTGACTCTCAGCAGCGCCGGAGTGCTTTCGGGAACGCCGACGACGGCGCTGACCAGCAGCTTCGGAATTACGGTGACGGACAGCGAGAATCCTCAAGTTTCGAGCACCGTCACCTTTAGTCTCACCATCAACCCGCAGGGCACCGGAACATTCACGGGAGGGTACTCTTTCGTATTTCACGGCAGCAACAACATCACCGTGTTAGGCGTCTCCGTGCCGCAGACCATCGTCGAGGCCGGAACGTTCACCATCGCCGCCGACGGCACAACCGTTTCCGGTGTTCTGGACTACAACACGACCGGTGGACAGAACTACATCGGGCAAACCTTCTCGGGAACCGCGGTGATCGGGTCGGACAACCGGGGAACGATCACCTTCAACAATCTCACGCAGGGCACTCAGTCGTTCGCCTTCGCCATGGATTCGACTCTGGTTCACGGCCGGATGGTCGAACTCGATAGCTCCAAAATTACCGGGTCGGGCGAAGTATTCAAGCAGACTATTTCCGCGTGCACCGCCTCGGCGCTTTCAGGAAACTACGTTTTCGGCACCACGGGCGGCTCGGCGAACGGCACAAATTTCATCTATCCGGCGACCTACGCGGGGCGGTTCACTTCCGATGGAATCAGTGCGATTTCACTGGGCGAGGCGGATTTCAACACGCCGTTCTCGACCGGCGCGATTCAAGCGCCTTCGCTTACGGGCACATTCCAAGTGCTCAGCGCGGGAGGCGCGTGCCAAATCACATTCGGCAACGGCCCGGTGATCATGATGAACGTGTATCCCGTCTCCGCCACGAACAACATCATCACCAAGGCCGTGCTGGTTCAGACCGATCCCATCGCCAGCACTTCGGAATCGTCCCTTTTTGCCGGCGAGCTGGATCAACAAGTGGGATACCCCTTCACCGGGAATACGAGCCTGACGGGAACGAGCGTCGGAGTTTTGGTCGGGCAATACTCCTCGAACGGCGAACAGTCCTATGTCCCCGACGTACTTGTCGCCCAGCTTGGAATTTCCGGAAGCTCCTACACTCTGGACTACACCGAGGACCAGAATGGAGTGGTGGGAACGTTCACTCAAACGAGCAACCCGCCGGGGTACAGCGGCAGCTTCTCAATCGATACCTACGGCCGGGTGACGTTCATAAACCTGGCGGCGCAGATGTATCTGATCAACCTCAACCAGGGCGTCTTCCTGACTACGGATACGTCGTATCCCGATCCCTTGTTCGGTTATTTCGACCCCCAGACGACCGGAATCACTTTCTCCGCCATGACCATCAAGGGGACTTTCGAAAGCGGGACGATCGGGAACGCATTTTATCTCACGCCGAATTTCTCGGGTGAATTCACATTGGATGGATCGAGCGCCATCAGCGGAACGCAGGATACAAGCTCGACTTCGGGAAATTCCTCGGGGCAGACCGTGGCGGGCACCTATTCGGGCATCAACGGCACGACCGGCTTCGGCAACTTTACACTGACTTCCCCGACATCCGTGGGCGGAGTGATTTGTATCGTCTCCTCGACGAAGTTCGTCGGGATTACGACGCCGGTCAGCAGCACGGGCGCGAATCCCGTGGCCATCGTCTTCGGACACTAACCGCAACGGCGGAAATCCTGCGGCGTGGCGGAATAGCGGAAAAGTGCCCGTGAACCTCGATTTTTCTTTTGGCCACGTCTTGTGCATTTTTTGTCCCGCTCACTAGAATCCGCGAGATCTCCATCATCTCCTCCACGCTCGTCATCCCGCTCCGGGAGACGCGCTATTCACGCTATGGATTAGCGGCGCGCGCTGGCGGCGGCCAAACGTGCCCTGGCAAGCGGTCCAGCCCGCAACCGGATAATCCGCGCTTGCCGCCCGATGTTGCCGGGGATTATGCTGCGCCCGACGTGATTCCAATGCGGGGGTGAACGAAATGGAAAAATGGACGCGGAGAGAATTTGTTGCGGCGGCTCTGGCCGGCGGAGCGATGGCGCGGACCCAGCCGCTTTGGGGCGCCGAAATCGAAGGTGAACGCGCGGCCGGAGCGAGCGCCGCGGGAACCCTCCCGCTGATCATTTCCGCGGGCAACGGATTCAGTCACCTGGACGGCGGAATGGCCGTGCTGAAATCCGGAGGTGACGCGCTGGACGCGGTTCTGGCCGTGGTCACCAAAGTGGAAGACGACCCGAACGTGGACACGGTTGGGTACGGTGGACTCCCCAACGAGGACGGCGTGGTGCAGCTCGATGCCTGCGTCATGCACGGGCCGACGGCGAAGTGCGGCGCGGTGGGAGCGATCGAGAAAATAAAGAACCCTTCGCTGGTGGCTCGTGTGGTGATGGAGAGGACGAACCACACTTTTCTCGTCGGCCCCGGAGCGACGGAATTCGCCGTGGACGAAGGCTTCGAAACGATGAACCTGCTGACCGACCGTTCGCGCGTCGCCTGGCTCGCCTGGAAAGCCAAATCTTCCGAAAACTGGCGCCCGGGGCTCGATTCGCCCGAATGGAAAGCGCACCTTTCCGCCTGGCTGGACACGCCGGAAAAGCTGGCATGGAAAGAACACATCGAAAGCGTGGTGGAGCATCCGCCGACGGGAACGATCAATTGCCTCGCGGTGGATGCCAAAGGAAATATCTCGGGCACGACGACCACTTCGGGGCTGGCCTGGAAAATCAACGGACGCGTGGGAGATTCGCCGATCATCGGCGCGGGATTGTTCGTGGACAACGAAGTGGGAGCGGCGGGCTCGACGGGGCGCGGCGAAGAGAACATCAAAATCGCCGGCGGCCACACCATCGTCGAACTCATGCGGCAGGGAATGTCGCCGACGGATGCTTGCCTGGAAGCCCTGCGCCGCGTGCAGGCGAACTACAAGGCTTTTCCCGAACGCCTCGACGATTTCCATCTCCAGTTTTACGCGATCAATAAGGACGGGCAGCACGGCGCCAGCACGCTGTGGGCGAAGCGGAAGGCGAATGGCCGGCCGTTTGAGTATGCCGTCCACGACGGAACCAAGGCCATGCTCGTCCCGTGCACCCCGCTGTTCGACAAGCCCGGCGGAGATTATTAGGCTCTTTCGGAAGAGACATCGCGGAAGCCCGGAGAAGACGCCATGAGAAAGAGCATCGGAATTGCGGTTTTCGTTCTGCTGGCGGGCACGGCCTGCTTTGGACAGGCGAAGGCCGGCCCCAAGGACTGCATGGACGTAGCCAATACGCAAGCGGAGTTGAATGCGTGCGCCGCGCAAAAGGCCGCGACATCCGAAGACGAGCTGAATTCGGCCTACCGGAGCGCGCTGGCCAAGGTAAAGGGCGACGTCGCGGGCACGGAAAGGGTGCGGCTGATGGAGCGCGAATGGGTCGCGTACCGCGAAGCCTACCTGGCGGCGAAATTTCCCCCGCAAAGCAGGACACAATCCGGGAGCATTTTCCCCATGAACTTCAGTTTGGCAAAGGCCAGCCTGACGGAATGCCAGGTGAGCGCGCTGAAAGATTTGTTCGCCAACGACAACAATCCAACCCCTTGAAGCGCGGGTCAGTGCGCCAGGTCGGAAGCGAAGACGAGCCGGAATCCAAGGGATTCCAGGCGGGGGAGAGAATCGGCGAGCGCGGTGATAGTTTCCGGATGAGGATGGCCGATGGCGATGACGGAGCCGTCGCGCTGCGCGTCGCTGGCGGCCTGCGAAAGCTGGGCCAAGATTGCGGAACGCTCGAGATTGTCGTCGAGGAACACCTTGCGCGACGCCGCGCGAACCCCGAACCTTTCGGCGGTGGCGTATGCGACCGTCGAAGGGCTCGTGCGGCTGTCTATGAAGAATAAATGGCGCTCGCGCAGCGCGGGCATCAGCGCTTCCATCAGCCGCGGGTCGGATGTCGCCAGCGAACCTTCGTGATTGTTCACTCCCGCGGCGTGCGGGACCGTCTCGAGCATCCCCGACAAAATGGAGTCCACTTCGCGAGCCGGCATTCCCGGGCGAAGCTCGATTTCTTCCTGCTTCGTTTCTCCTTTCGGCTCCATCGGCAGATGGAGCAGCACTTCGTCTCCGCGGCGGTACGCCTCCTCGGCTAGGTCCGCGGAAAGCGGCAGATGGGGAATGACGGAAACGGTAAGAGGGAACGGAAGGGCCAGAACGGATTCGTCGGCGGCGCGGTCGTAGCCGAGATCGTCAATGATGATGGCCAGCTGCGGTGCGCCCGATGAACGCGATGAGGAAGGAACGGCGAGAAACGAGCGCTCCGGCAGCGGCGAAACCACGTGAACCGATTGGGTGCGGTATCCGCGAAAAGAAAAATCGAAGCGCGTGATCCCCTCGGATGACGATTCGGACAGGTCCAGCGAGTGGCGGCGCGCAATCGAGGAAAACGCCCGGCGAAGCGCCGCGAGTTGCGATGGATTCGAGAGTGTGACGTAGATGTGGTCAACCGGAAGTCGTCCGGGCGAGGCGATCTCGGGCCGAATCGTGATTTCGGATTTGCGGAATGTGGCCCGCTGGCAGGCGGCCGTGATTTCCGACGTCGCCGAGCGGAGTTCCGACCGGCTGATGGACCTCTTGGCGCAGCCGGAAAGAAGCAGGAGGCAAACCAGCCCTGCGAACGTGCATGGAGAAAAAAGACGCCTGAATTTTAAAGCGCGAAATCTCAATGGATGACGCGAGAAGGGCGCAATTCCATCCCGGACGCTAAGCGGCTTTCTTAAGCGCGGCACCGGTTCCGGAAAGAACGTCGATGGCTTTCTTGATCACGGGGTCGGTCGCTGAGACGGGCTCGTCCGATATCGGCGGAAGAGTCTGGTCCATTTGCGCGACGGAATCAGCCACAGGCGGAGCGACTTCCACCGTCGGAGCGACTCCATCCACTGTGATCTCCTTCCCGGCCGGCGTGTAATAATTCGCGACGGTAAGGATCAAGGCGGCGCCGTCATCGAGACCGATCAGCTTCTGCTTCGAGGCCGTGCCGTAGGTGCGATCGCCGATCGTCTCGGCGCGGTGATTGTCCCCGAGAGCGGCGGCAAGAACTTCGGCGGGTCCCGCGGTGCCGTTGCCGATCAGAACCGAGACGGGCTGCGTCCAGACGACTTTGGACGGGTCAGCCGAAGAGATTTCAGGAGAGACCGTCTGTCCCTTGAGCGTCGCAATCGTCCCGGAAGAAAGGAACAGCTGGGCTGTCGAGATGCCTTCCTGGACATCGCCCAGGGAGCAGTCGCGGAGGTCGAGAACGAGTTTGTGGACGCCTTCGTGATTCAGGGAAACCAGCTTCTCTCGGATTTCCCGGGACATCCCCGGACTAAATTCGGGGATCCGAAGGTAGGCAATGTCGTCGGGCAGCCTGGCTTCGACGATCTTCGGAGGAGCCAGCCTGGCTAGGGTGAGATCAACTTCCTCGGGTTCCGTCTTGCCGTGCCGGATGACGGAGAGCTTGACGACCGAGCCCGGCTCGCCGGAAAGGAGCAGTTGTGCCTGATCAATGCTCATCTGCGAGGTGGTGAATCCGGCCAGTTTTTCGATGATGTCGCCGATGCGGAGATTGGCCTTCTGCGCGGGGCTATCGGGAAGAGTCGAGATGACGGAAAGATAGTCGTATCGCTTGGTCAGCGAGAGGCCGGCCCCGGCCGGGTCCTTCTTTTCGGACTCTTCTTTGTAATCCTTGTATTCGAGCGGGCTGAGGTAGGAGGATTGCGGGTCGAGAGAGTCCACCAGGCCGTGCAGCGCGCCGTTGGTGACGGTCTGCATGTTCGGCTCATCCACGTAATCGCGTTGAATGTGAGCCAGCACCTCGGTGTACACGGTCAGGGCGCTGTATGCGTTGTCGTCGGAGGAGCGCGCCCGCACGTAGCCCGCTGTGACGTAAATCAGCACCGCAACCGAAAGCAGGATTACAATCTTTTTCGCCAGAGAATTCATGCCTTACACGCTCCGTCCCGGGTTCTGATGCTTCCGGCCTCGCCCAGGGTTTACTCGCTTTAGACGCGGCCGCGCGAATTCAGGAAGCTCAATTATAGCATTCGGAACGGCACGAAAAGGCGAATTGAAGCAAAATATTGACCCGCTTGATAATCTTTGAAGCCTCGCGGCCGGGAGGGACATCTAGATGCCTATGGAATACAGACAGCTGGGAAATTCCGGTTTGAAAGTCCCGGTCCTGAGTTTTGGCACCGGAACGTTCGGCGGCGGAAACGAATTTTTCCGGGCCTGGGGCGCCAGCGACGTCGCCGAAGCCACGCGCCTGGTGGACATCTGCCTCGACGCCGGCGTCAACATGTTCGACACCGCCAATGTCTATTCGCACGGATTGTCGGAGGAGATTCTCGGCAAAGCGATTGCCGGGCGCCGCGACAAAGTGCTCATCTCGACCAAAGCCACGTTCCGGATGGGCGAGGGCCCCAATGAAGTCGGCTCCTCGCGCCAGCATTTGATTCACTCCTGCGAAGCGAGCCTCCGCCGCCTCGGGACGGATTACGTCGACATCTACCACATGCACGGCTTCGACGCCGTGACCCCCGTCGAGGAGACTCTGAAGACGCTCAACAACCTGGTCGAGAGCGGCAAGGTCCGCTATCTCGCCTGCTCGAATTTTTCCGGCTGGCACCTCATGAAGTCCCTCGACGTGTCGGACCGTTACGGCTGGGAGAAGTATGTCGCGCACCAGGCCTATTACTCGCTCATCGGCCGCGAGTTCGAATGGGAATTGATGCCGCTCGGCCTCGACCAGAAAGTGGCCACCATCGTCTGGAGCCCGCTCGGCTGGGGCCGCCTCACCGGAAAGATTCGCAGGAGCGCCCCGATTCCGAAAGAGAGCCGCCTTCACAAGACGGCCGATTACGGCCCTCCCGTCGTGGATGAATATGTGTACAAAGTGGTGGACGCGCTGGACCAAGTCGCGAAGGAAACCGGCAAATCGGTGCCGCAGATCGCCCTGAACTGGCTGCTGCAAAGGCCCACCGTGGCCAACGTCATCATCGGCGCCCGCAACGAGGAGCAGTTGCGGCAGAATCTCGCTTCCGTCGGATGGAACTTGACGCCGGAACAAGTGGCCAGACTTGATGCGGCGAGCGCCGTCACGCCCGTCTATCCGTATTGGCACCAGTGGCAGTTTGAAGAAAGAAACCCAATCCCGGTAAAAAAGAAGCACGCCGGAGCCTGAAGCCGCCTCCACAAAAAAAATATCCGGCAAGCCGCCGGGACATCGTCCCGGACTCCGGAGAAAAACAAAAACGGGCGCCCTCGCGGCGCCTTTTTTGTTTGCGGCGCTCGCCGGCCGCCCCGCACGGCCTCTATTTGTGCGCGAAGCTGTGGTGCGGCATCGGCGAATCGAGCGATCCCGCGTGGATCAAAGGCTCGGTGGAAGTCACGTAGGTCTGTGAAATGCGATCCTGCCAGGTGAAGCGATCCTCGTCCCACAGCGCCCAGACGAAGCCGAGAAACAGAGTCGCGCTCGATAGCACGTAGCCGAAACTCCTCCACACGAGCTGGCGCGTGTCCGGAAGGCTTCCGTCCAGCCGGACGACCGTGAGCCCGCGGAGCATCATCCCCGGAGTGGCGCCGGCAAACACGGTGAAGATGAAGAAATAAAGCCCGTAGAAAAGGAAAAACGTGGAGACGCAGACCACGGCGTCAATTTTCTGGAACAGAAGCTGCCCGCCCAGCGACCGGAAAAGCCCGAGAAACCCGGCGTACGTGAGAGCGAGAAACACCGCGTCGAGAAGCGCGGAAGAACGCCGCTCGGCCAGCGACGCGACGGGAACGAGCGCGGTTTGCGGCCGCGCGCGGTCCGCGGCGGCCGTTGAAAAATCGAGCTCGGGCTGGATGCAGATTTCGACGCGTTCCGAAGGCCGCGGCCGAAGGGACGGTTTACCGGCTGCGCGCGGGCGAACTTCGTCGCGGGGGGCGGAATTCTCGGGGAGGTCGAAATCGTCGTCCTCGAACGAGGGGGCGTCCGCAAAAGGCAAACCCGACTGCGAATCGTCTTCGACAATCTGGCCGCGCCTGCGCCGATATTCCGCAAGCCGCCGCGAAACTTCGAGCCGCCATTCGGGTTCGACGGCGATAGACGCCGGTTGCGCTTGCGCTCGCGCCACCGGACGCGCGGATGGGGGATTGGATGCAGCGGCGCGAGCCGGTTCAACACCTGGCGCCCCGACCGCGACGGGGTCGGAGGATTCCGAGCCGGTCAAGGGAGAATCACAGAAGGTGCAAGTGGGGGCGTCTTCGAGCAGAAGGGCGCCACACTGAGAGCAGATGTGTATCACTGGTCCGTTTTGCGCTGCGGAAGTTCCAGTGACGGAACCCCCCCAGCATAGCACACGCCGGAAGCAGCCGGTGCGGCCCGGCCGGAATTCAGTGTCGTGAAAAAGGCAACCCCGCCGCCGGCGTGGAATTCTGATTGGTGGGCGCGTCGCATGGGATTGCCGCCGGGAGGAAGCCGGATTGCGACCGGAAGTACCGCGTGTTAGTCTCGGGTTTCATTCTTACGGACTGATTCCGGTGATGCCGATCGCGCGAGCCCTTCCATCCATTGTTCGCGGATTTTCCCTGATGGCGGCCGCGTTGGCCGCCCTCGCCCTTTCCACCGCCGCCCAGACCGCCCCGCACGCGAAGCCCGCCGCCCAAAAAGCCGCGACTACCGCAAGTCAAACAGCGACTCTCGAAGCCGATCATCAGAGGCAGGTGGGACGGATTTACTACGCCGACGGAAATGTGGACATGCAGTATCAGAACGTCCGGCTCCGCGCCGATCACGTCGAATACAACGAAGATACGCAGGTGGTGATCGCCCGGGGACACGTCCAACTGGACTATGAGACGCAGCACGTCGAGGCGACCGACGCGCGCTACGAAGTCCGCACGGGGCGCGGGACCTTCTGGCATGTTCGCGCCACATTTGCCCTGCAACGCAGGCCCACGCCCACGCTCCTGATCAGCCCGAATCCGATCTACTTTGAGGCTGAGCGCGCCGACCGGATCGATCCAACTACCTACAAGCTGCATAAAGCTTGGCTGACGGTATGCGATCCTGGAAAGCCGACGTGGAAATTCTATGCTCCCAAGGCAACGGTGCGCCTGCAACAGACCGTGCACGTCGAAAACGGAAATTTCCGCGTGTTTTCAGTGCCGGTTCTCTATCTTCCCTACGCCACCTTTCCCGCCGAACAAAAAAGGGTCTCGGGATTCCTGATTCCCGATATCGGGGAAAGCTCGCGAAAGGGCTTCGTATTTGGCGACGAATACTATTGGGCGCCGACCGATTGGATGGACGCGTCACTGGGAGGCGCTTACTTGAGCAAGCGAGGCTGGAGCCAAACGGCCGACGTTCGCATGAAACCCTGGGAGAACACCTCGCTGAGCGCCACGTATTTCGGCGTTCTCGACCGCGGGCTTCCGCAGCCCACGGGGCCTGCCATCAATCAGGGCGGGCACGAAATCACGATGAACTTCTCCTCGCTCCTCCCCGGAAACTGGAGGGCGGTGGCCGACTTGGATTTGCTGACGTCGCTGACGTTCCGGCTGGCGTGGTCCGAGACCTACACGCAAGCCGTGAATTCGGAGGTGAAGAACAACGCGTTTCTGACAAAAAATTTCGGCGGTTTCAGCCTGAACTTTGCCTCGCTGAGCTATCAGAACTTTCTCAGCGCCAGCCCCGAAACGTCCATCACGCTGCGGACGTCGCCGGAAGCGGAGTTCAGCTCGGTGGATCAATCCTTTTTCAAAAAGCTCCCATTGTATTTCTCCTTTGAATCCTTCGTGGGAGCCGTGCATCGCGGAGAAACGGTGACGCCGTTCACGACTCCAGCGTTCGTGGACCGCGAAGAGATAGCGCCCACAGTGACGGCCCCGCTGCATTTCGGGTCGTGGCTGAGCGTCACGCCAAGCTTCACTTACCGCATCACGCACTATGGCGGCGAGCTGCACAACGGCGTCTTCGAGGGGATCGGATTCTACCGGAACACCGAGGAGTTCACATTGGACCTGCGGCCGCCGACTCTCGAGCGCGTCTGGGGAAGCGAAGGAAGCCGCTGGAAGCACACGATCGAGCCGCAAATCGAGTACACCTATGTGAACGGCGTGAACGACTATCAGAGGTTCGTCCGATTCGACGAGGACGAGACGCTCACGGATACCAACGACATTCTTTACGGCATCACGCAACGCCTTTTCCACAAGACCAGCGACGGGGGGACGGAAGAAATCGCGAGCTGGCAGCTCGCGCAGCAATATTACTTCGATCCGACGTTCGGAGGCGCGCTGGTGACCGGCCAAAGAAATGTCTTTCAAGCGACGGATTTTCTCACGCCGTTTGCCTTCGCGGATTCGCCGCGGCGTTTTTCCCCGATCGTCAGCGATCTGCGAATCATGCCGGGAAAGCGCTACGACACGGAATTTATCGTGAATTACGACCCGCAGCGGAGCCGCTTGACCGCCATTGGGACGCTCCTCAAGCTCAAGCCCTACAAGCAGTCTTTCCTGACCTTGGCGCATTTTTCCACCATCAACATTCCCGCCGACGTCTCGACCGTCGGCACGATGGAAGCTCTTGAGCCGCGTTCGAACCAGGTCCGCGCTCTCGTGGGGTATGGCGACCTGACGCGCCAGGGATGGAACGCCACCGTGGGCGCGAGCTACGACCTGCAACAGGGAGAATTCCAGAACCAGATCGTCCAGGTGGGCTACAACGGAAAGTGCTGCGGGCTCGGTTTTGAATACCGGAAATTGTCCTTCGGCACGATTCGGAATGAGAATCAGTTCCGCATCGTATTTCTGATCGCCAACCTGGGCTCGGCGGGAAACCTGCGGCGGCAAGAAAAGATCTTTTGACGCCGCCGGCATTTTCGCCCCGGCGCCAGGGACGTTCGAATTGGAATCCGGAGACCATCTGGCGTACCTGACGATTGATGCGGCCGCACGGCTGCTTCGGCGGAGAAAAGTGTCCCCGGAGGATTTGGTGGAGGCGGCTCTTGCGCGCATCGAGCGCTTGAATCCGAAATTGAACGCCTTCATCACCATGACGCGTGAGCTCGCGATCCGCCAGGCGGAGGCGGCCGGCCGCGAGATTGCCCGCGGGCGTTCGCGCGGGCCGTTGCACGGACTTCCCATCACGCTGAAAGACAATTTCGCGACCAAAGGAATCCTCACGACTGCGGGATCAAAGATCCTGGCTGACCACGTACCGTCCCGGGACAGCGCAGTGGCGGCGCGCCTTGCGGCCGCGGGCGCGATATTGCTCGGAAAGACAAATCTGCACGAGTGGGCCTATGGAGTCACCACTCAGAATCCATTTTTCGGCGCGGCGCAAAATCCCTGGTCACTTGGAAAAATCCCGGGAGGGTCGAGCGGCGGGTCGGCGGTCGCCGTGGCTGCAGGAATCGGATTCGGCTCGATGGGGACGGACACCGGAGGCTCGATTCGGATTCCCGCATCGCTGTGCGGCGTGGTGGGGTTGAAGCCGACGTTCGGCCGCGTGAGTCTCGAAGGCGTGGTTCCGCTGTCGGAGAGCCTGGATCACGCCGGGCCGATTGCCCGCACCGTGGCCGACGCATGCATTCTTCTCGAAGCCACGGCCGAACCCTATCCTCGGGGAGCCGCGCGGCCGGATTATCGAAAGCTTTCCAGGGTCCTTCCGAAAAAAATCCGCGTCGGCTGGCCGGAAAATTTTTATTTCGAGCGAGTCGACGGAGAAATCCTGCGGGCGGTGGAAGAAGCCGGGAAAGTGTTTCAATCGCGCGGCGCGCGCATGGAAAATGTCACTCTCCCGCATCTCGAGGGGGCAACGGAAGCGAGCACAAATGTGGCGCTCGCCGAGGCGACGCGATATCACCAATCGCAGGGATATTTCCCGGGCCGCGCGAAAGACTATTCCGAAGATATCTGGCGACGCCTTGAAATGGGAGCGGAGGTCACCGCGACGGATTATTTGCGGGCCGGCGAAGCGAAACGCGCCGCAGTCGCGGATTTCGAGGCGGCCTTCGAGCGAGTGGATGTGATTCTGGCGCCCACCACCCCGGTGGCGGCGGTAGGAGCCGGAACGCGAGAGGTGGAAATCGGCGGACGCACGGAGCCGCTGCGCGCGGCCCTTTTGCGACTCACCCGCCCCGCGAATTTCACCGGCCATCCTGCGATTTCGATCCCTTGCGGTTTTACGCGCGCGGGCCTGCCGATCGGCTTGCAGTTGATCGGCAGGGTGAACCGCGAGGCGGAACTCCTGGCCATCGCGCAGGTATACGAGAGCGCGACGCAATGGAGCCGCAGCCGGCCAGATTTGTAAGCGCTGATTTTGCCGGCCGGTGGGAACCGCCGCCGGACATTCGCCTTACGGCAACTTGACGTCCGGGACGGAGCCCCGGCGCTCCATCAGCCACTGGCCTACTCCCCATCCCGCGGCCCCGACGGCAATGCCCGCCAGCACATCCGCGATGTAGTGGTACCTTCCATACACCGTGGCCACACACATGGACAGATAGAACGGCAAGAATATCCGGAAAAGCCAGGGGCGGTAGCGGCGCGCCGCGAGGACTGCGACGGTCGAGCCGGCGACGTGCGCCGAGGGAAACGCCGCGCCGTGGACGCGTCCAAAATGCTCAATCAGCCCGATCGTGGCGGTAAAAACCCCGCCGATCAGAGGTCTCGTCTGCAGGCCGGCAAGAGAGAAGAAAGGGCTCTCGACCGGGAAAAGGACGGAGATGGCGTAGACGGTGTTGTGGGCCACGGCGGTCGAGACCATGACTGTCCAAAATGCCAGCCGGTCGCGCGCGATCCAAAGTGCCGCGGGAAGGATGACGAGATAGAGAAAGTACGTCATGTAGGCGAACTCCATGAAGTCGGTCAATGGAGGCGTGGCGAATCTCGCCAGCCATACCGAAGGGTGAACCCCGGCGAAATTGAAATCGAACTGGATGAGGTAGGCGTCGAACCAGCCGGGAAAAATCATGTGTACGAGGCCTTGGAGCTCCTCGAAGGAAAATACGAAGAGAGGCAGGGGATACCAGTGGCGGAGAAATTGCAGGGCGGGATTCGGCCAGCGCGAAGCGCATACTGCGAGCAACGCGATGGCGAGAAGAAGAGCGAGGTGCGCCGAGAAATAGGCCGCGGCCCGAGGAATGTTCCGGTGAAAAATGGCGATCATCCCATTCAGCCACAGGAAATAGACCGCCGTGACCCATTCGAATGCGCCGCACGATTGGAGGAGTCTGGTCCACGGCCGGCGCCACACCGCGGCGGCGCCCCGTTCGAAGGTCGAAGAGTCTTCTCGTGGAATCCCCGGTGTAAGCGGCGCATGAGCGGAAATCATCGAGCCTCCTCGAAATGGATTGGCGGCGCCACAACACGCGAGGGAACGACGTTTGTGCCGCGCCACTGAACCACCGGCCATCCGCGCCTCCTTGCGCAACGAGCGAGCCCACGGGAAGGGTTGACGGCAACCGGGTGGCCGCAAATTTCGAGACCAGAAAGATCGGAGAGAAGGTTGGCATAAGAGAAGGAATCGGCGAGCGAGAGCCCGTTCCGGGCAGCCAAGCGAACGATGGCAGCCGCTTTTTGCGCTCCCGAAATATGAGGGCCTGCCAGTTGGCCCGTCCATGCGCCGCAATGCGAGTCGAGTTCGGTGGCGCAGACTTCGATCGCCGCATGAACCCGCTCCGAAATTTGCCGCGCGAGAAGGCGCGCCAGAGGAGCGAGAGTGCCGCTGAGAAGAAAAATTCTATGGCGCTGCGCGGCGTGCCATTTCAGCTGTTCGATCGCTTCGGCAAAGGGCCAGAGTGCAAGCCGCCGGCGGCTTTCCGAATCACCGCCGCCCGAGGCGAGCGACCGTTGCCACATTTCCACCAAGGATTCGGGCAGATTCCGCAGATAAGACTTGTTTTCGAGGATGGCGGCGCCCGGGCCATGAAATAGATGTCGCGCGGCGTGTGCGAGCCAGAGCCCGATCTGCGGCATCCCGATGTCGTCGTGGGCAAGAAGATAGACGACGAACCTCCATTCGAGTGACGCGCCGGGAAGAATCGTGCCGTCTATATCAAAGAACGCGCCGATCCGCTCGGGCGAAATGGCCCGGGGGGTCACCGTGTAGCCTCCGCCGCGGGCGCTACGATCGTGCGGCGTTCCGCTGCGGCAAAATACCGCCGTCCTTCCCAGAAGACTGGCGCGGCGCGAAGCAGGCAGAACGCGATCGTCGCCGACACGAGAATCTGCGACGCAACCAGAAGGGCGAAATGCGCGCCCCCGCCCAGCCATTCCCTGGGCGCGTGCGAAAGCGGCACGAGAATGCCAAGAAAGCAGAAGCAGATGCATTTCAGAGACGCATAGGCGGCCCGGCTTGCCCGGGAAGCCACCAGCGCGCGGCCCCACCAGGATTCCAGCATTCCCGACGCGCCGAATCCCGTTCGCCCGGAACGAGCGGCGAGGGACCGGAGAAAATCGGTGAGCGTGCCGCGAACGAAAAACAGCACAGGCACCCAAAGTGAAACCAGCCCGGATACGGCGAAGAAAGTGAACAGCAGATTTTCCACGACGCGGTCGCCCAAAATGTCGAGCTGCGCGCCCATCGGCGTCGCAAGCTTGCGCGTCCGGGCCAGATGCCCGTCGAGTGCATCCATGGCAATGGCAGCGACGATCAGTATCACGGCAGCGATTCCGGCCATGAGGTTCGCGCTCCACACCGTGAACACGGCGACAGCCGCAAAGGCGGCGGCGACGCGGGCGAGGGTCACTTGATTGGGCGTCATCGAATCTCCTTTTCACGAGCTCTCGAAAATCCATGCGGGTCCGCCACCGGAAGGGGCAGGAGTCGCTGCCGCCCCCGGGTTGAGCGAGCAGGCCCGCGAGGAAGAAGATGGCAAGCCGGGGACCATCGAACGTATTTTGTATGTTGTTTATTTATAATGAGATGCAGTCAAAGCCGGCGCAAAACACCCAGAAGAGATAGCATGAGAAGGCGACGAGTGGAGGGTGACGGTTGCGGGCGGTGCGCCGCAGATCGCTCCTAACGCGAGCTTCGGGCATCCGAGCGAAAGAACTAGCGGGAAGCTGCCTGCACGGCGCGTCGCGAGTTCGCGAAGCCGAAATTAACAATGCCCGGACGTCTAACGGATGTGGGAAAATCGTCCGGGAATAGCCGGCGAATTCAAAGCCATTTCAGCCGCCGCACCATCCAAGTAAAGAGACAGAGGCGTAAAAGAAACATGGAAGTGTCGATACTGGCGGCGTTTGTGGCGGGACTCGTTTCCTTTTTGTCGCCTTGCGTGCT
This sequence comes from Verrucomicrobiia bacterium, assembly GCA_035503815.1. GTDB lineage: Bacteria > Acidobacteriota > Terriglobia > Acidiferrales > UBA7541 > Palsa-295. Next base: position 193,034 of record DATJTF010000038.1, on the reverse strand, counting down.
GCCCCTGGTGCCGGGATACGTCTCGATGCTCTCGGGGCTGGGAGTGGAGCAGTTGAGGGAAGGGCAGGGCAACAAGGCGGGGATTCTGGGATCGTCACTCGCGTTTGTGACGGGATTTTCGCTGGTGTTCATTTCTTTCGGGGCTTCCGCGAGCGCCGTGGGAGCATTTTTGCTGCGGAATCGGAATCTTCTGGCGCCGATTGCGGGCGCGCTGATCGTGATGTTTGGATTGCATCTGATCGGCGTGCTGGCGAAGGTCTCGGTATATGCGGGGCTGCTGATCGGAGCAATTCTCGCGGCGGTCGGCGGCGTGCTGGCGGTGAGGCCGGGACTCGCGGGGCCGGTGAAGGGCGTTTACCTGATTGCCGTAGCGATCATTTTCTTGCTTGGGCCGGTGCTGACGCGATGGCTGAATCGCGATCTCCATTTCCGCAACATGGGCGGAAAACCGGGTGCGGTAGGCGGGTTCCTGATGGGATTCGCATTTGCGTTCGGATGGACGCCGTGCATCGGGCCGATTCTGGCCGCGGTGCTGGGAATCGCGGCGACGAGGGACACGGTAGGAGAAGGTATTTTTCTGCTGGCATGCTACTCGGCGGGGTTGGCGATTCCTTTTCTGCTGACGGCGCTGGCCGTCGGCGGGTTCATGAAGTTCTACCAGAAATTCCGGAGATATATGCACGCCGTCGAAATCTTCAGCGGCATCCTGCTTCTGGCCATCGGAGGGCTGGTGTTTTTCAACCGGCTGACATGGCTTTCGGGGAAGCTGGCGTTTTTGAACAGGTTTTCGCTGTAAGGAGAAAAGCAGAAATGAAGAAGAGATTGCGCGGCGCCGTCTTGCTGGCGGCAGCGGCGGCGCTGGCGGCGGGCGTTTCCGGGTGCAAGGGAAATTCGTTTTTTGCTTCGATGCTTCGAGGAACCGTGAAGCCGGCGGCGAAGGGGACCTCCGGCGGCGCGATGGAACCGGACGTCTCCTTTCCGGGACTCGACGGGCGCAGCGTATCGCTGGAAAGCCTGAAAGGAAAAGTCGTCGTGGTAAATTTTTGGGCCACCTGGTGCGATCCGTGCCGGATCGAGATTCCCTGGATGATCGGGTTTCAGCAGAAATATGCGAACCAGGGATTCACGATGCTCGGCGTGGCGATGGACGACGAGGGAAAGAGCGTCGTCGCTCCGTTTGTGGCAACCACGGAATTTGACGTCGGCGGGAAGGAAACGACGATGAACTATCCCATCGTGCTGGGGAACGACGACCTGGCCGACAAATTCGGCGGGTTGATCGGACTGCCGACGACCATCGTAATCGGGCGCGACGGAAAAATCGCCGAACGGTTCATCGGGCTTGCCAGCCAGGATGAGCTCAACAAGAAAATCCAGGAGTTGCTGCAGCAGCCGTCCTGACGGATTCCACGATTTGCGGTGAAGCGAAGATGGACGAGAGAGAATTTCAAAAACAGTGCGACGCGGCACTCGAGGATCTTGCCAAGAGGCTGAACGAGGTGGGCGACGCGCACGATTTCGAAGTCGAGAGCGGGAGCGGCAAGCTCGAAATCGAATTCGAGGACGACGGGACGCGCTTCGTCATCAGCCCGAACTCGCCGGTGCGACAAATCTGGATTTCGGCGCTGACGACGAGCTTCAAGCTCGGATGGTCCGAACAGGCGCAGGCGTTTGTTCTGGAAAAGACGGGCGAAACCCTGCGGCAAGTGCTGGGCCGGATCTTGACCGAACAGCTGGGTGAGACGGTGGTGGTATGAAAAATGGGCCGCTGATTTTGATTTGTTCCTTCATTCTGGCGGCGTTTGCGGGAATCCGGGTCGCGTCCGTTTCCGCTCTTCGCCCGGGCGCTTTTCCGCAAGCTGGGGCAGCCGTGGTCGAGCCGCGCGTGTACGTGTCGCTGCAGCCGGTGCCGCAGCGGCAGGAATTCCAGATCGCCGTGGCGCTGAAGATCAACGACGAATACCACATGAATTCGCACAAGCCGACGGACCCGTACCTGATTCCGACGACCCTGACGCCCGCCCTGCCGGCGGGCTTCGAGTTGCTGGACACGATCTATCCCAAAGGGAAGCTGGAAAAATTCGCCTTCTCGCCCGATAAGCCGCTTGACGTTTACTCCGGCAGCTTGATTCTGCGCTTGCGGCTTGAGGCGAAGGAGGCCGCGTCGCTCGGCCCGACGACGATTCCCATGACACTGCGTTACCAGGCTTGCAATCAGACCGCGTGTCTTCCCCCCGTGAAGCTTCCCATTGAAGCGAAATTTGAAACTGCGCCCGCCGGGACGGCGGCGAGGGACATGCACCCGGAAATTTTCGCCGCGATCCGGCCCCTCCGCTGAAACCAAATCGAAAGCCTGCATCGTGGAAAAAGCATCCCGGATGCGCGAACGGGATTGCCGCCGGTTACTTCGTCGCGGCGACGGAAGGAAGAGCGCGGCGGAGGCGATTGACGACACGGTCCTTGCCGAGAACGACCATCGTGTCGAAAAGCGGAGGGGCCACGGCGCGGCCGACGATTGCGACACGCGTGGCGTTGATAAGTAATCCCGCTTTTACTCCATCGGCGGCCGCCAGGCTTCGCAGAGTGGCGTCGCAGGCATCATGATTCCACTCGGGAAGAGCTTCGAGTGAGGCCGCCAATTTTTCCAGCATTCCCCCCAGCCGCTCGTCTTTCCAGAATTTCTCGCAGGCTTCACGGTCGTATTCGAAGTCATCCGTGAAAAATGCCCGGGCCCATCCCGTGAAATCCGAGAGAAGACGCGTGCGGGGACGAATCAGGTCCACGGCGTGAGCGAACCACGCGGCATCGCGACTTGCCCGGGAGCCCTCCCAGAGTCCGGCCCGCTTGAGCTCCGTTTCGACGTAGGGAAGCAGCTCCTCGACAGGAGGCTTCTGCAGGTATTGCGTGTTGAACCACTCGAGCTTGGCGCGGTCGAAGATGGCGTTGGTGCGGCTGACGCCGGAAAGCGAGAATCGCTCGAGCAGCTCGCTGGTGCGCAGAAATTCCGAATCGTCGCCGGGCGACCATCCCAGAAGAGCCAGAAAATTCCGGAAAGCCTCGGGAAGAAATCCTTCGTCCGCGTACGAGCCGACGCTGGTGGCGCCGTGGCGCTTCGAAAGGCGCGTCCGGTCCGGACCGAGAATCAACGGGACGTGCGCGAAAATCGGAGCCGATGCTCCGAGCGCCTGGTAAAGCAAGACCTGTTTAGGGGTGTTCGAGAGGTGGTCCGCACCGCGAATGATGTGCGTGATGCGCATGTCAATGTCGTCCACAACGACGCTCAGCTGGTACGTGGGCACGCCGTTCGAGCGCAGTAGGACAAAATCCTCGATGTCGGCGTTTTGAACTTCATGGTGGCCGAAGACGGCGTCCTCGAAATGCGTGGCGCCGCCGCGGGGAGTGCGAAAACGGATGGCGCGGGGTATGCCTTCTTTTTCCTTGGCGGCGCGTTCCGGTTCGCTCAGGTCACGGCAGGGGCAAGCCGCGGCTTTTACGGACTTCGGCGATTCGTCGTCGCCTTCGCCCTCGGATTCTTCGGCGTGATCGCCGCCGGCATAGGAAGAGCCTTTGCAATAGCACGCAAAAGCCGCGCCGGAAGCGAGAACGCGCTCGGCGGCTTCGCGATATTTTTCCAAACGCTGGGATTGAAAGAATGGACCCTCGTCCCATTCGATGCCGAGCCAGCGCAGCCCGGCGAGTATGCCGTCCACGAGTTCCGGCTTATTGCGCTCGACGTCGGTATCCTCGATACGGAGAAGCAAAGTCCCGTTTTCATGACGCGCGAAAAGCCAGTTAAACAGCGCCGTTCGCGCGCCGCCGACGTGCAGGTAGCCTGTGGGCGATGGAGCGAACCGGACGCGAGGACGGAGTGGGGAAGAAGTCATCTGAATGGATTCCCTTTCAAGATTGCGAAACCAAACATATTAGCGAAAGGTGGCGGGAAAATCGACCCGGGAAGGATAAGTGCTGTAACTTGAGCGAGTTGGTACGGGGGTACTGTTGACGCTTCGGATTGTAAGCAAGATAGTGGTAGAGGCATCTAGTGTGGGAAGGAAAGTCGTGGGTCGAAGTGTCGCGGATTGACAAGCAAAGCAAGGAGTTAACCGGGACGAAACCATGCTGGACGGCCGCCCTGGAGCCTTGAAAATTTCTGGTACTCTGGAAGGAATTGCGGTGCCCGGATTGCGGAGTTTTGAATTGCTAAGCCACGGAAATACGACCGCGCTCGCACTGTGGGTGGCGTCATTTCTGCTCGCGGCCTTCTTTGCATTTCTCTATCGAATGAAACGCCAGAGCTACCTGACGGTGCTTGCGGCGTCGTGGTTCGCCCTGTCGGTGAACATCGGAATCATGGTCGCCATCGAGACCATGGCATTGGGACCCTGGGCCTCGGCGCTGAAGGACTGGGTATTGGCTTTGAGCGCGCTTGGATTTCTTGCCGCTGCGCGAATGTACGCGGGCAAAACCGTGCAAGGCCGGGAGATCGTGGCTTCCGCCGCGGCGGCGGCCATTTGGGCGCTGGCATATTCGCGGGGATGGCTGGTGGGAGCGCCGCTCGGATTGGGCGTAGGCCTGATCTATTTTTTTGTGGCTCGCACTTTCTGGCAAGAATCGCGCAAGCAGGAGTCCTACGCGGACCAGTGGCTCGCCATCATTTTCGTCGCCTGGGGCATCGTGCGAATCCTGGCCGTGTTTCAGGACCGGATCGCGTGGCTGCACGGCAGGGATATCTTGCCGGCGCTGATGCTGCCGGGATTTTTCTTCGGCGTCGTGATGGTCATGGGCGTCTACGAAGAGGAGCGCCGCCGGGTCGAGAGAAACATGGTGGCGCTGTCGAATCTGAACCTTGCGACATCGAGCTTTGTCGGCGGCGAGATTCAAAAGATGCTGGCCCAGGCACTCGACCGGGTGCTGAACGTGGTCCGGATTCCCGCGGGCGCTCTTAGCCTGCACTACGGAGAAACCGACGGGCCGACTTCGGTGGTGGCAACGGGACTCAGCGAGGGATTCTGCTCGGCGATTCAAGCGAACGAACTGGACCGCTACTTCGTCAATCTGGTCGCGTCGCTCGGCGGCCTGGTGGTGCTGCGCAACTTGGCGGCGGATTCCGATTACGAGGCGCTCGAAAAGGAAGAGGCCTTCGGAAAGTGGCGGAAACTTCTGCTGGACCAGGGGCTGAGAACTGCGGTGGGAATCAGCCTGCAAGCGAAGGAACGGGTGTTCGGAGTGCTTCTGCTCGGAACGCCGGACAACCGCAATTTCACTCCGGCCGAAAGACGCCTGCTCCTGGCGCTGGGACACCAGATCGGAATGGCGGTCGAGAACAGCTATCTGATCCAGCAGACGGCGCGGCGAAGCGAAGAACTTCACATTTTGAACGAAATTGGACGGGCCCTCAGCTCCACTCTCGATCTGGATCTCCTGTTCGAAAGAATATTCACGGAAATGAAGAGACTGCTCGAGGTGAACAGCTTCTTCATCGCCTTTTGCGACCAGAAGAGCGAAGAGGTTCGGTTCGAACTGGAGGTCGTGGACGGCGAACGTGCGCCGAAGAGATCGAGGCCGGTGGGAAATCACCTGGTCGAATATCTGGTGAGGACACGCCAGCCGTTGCTGATACGCGAGCAGTTTGCCGAGGAAACGAAACGCCTTGGGTTTGAACCCGCTCGGCACGTCGGGTCGTTCTGCGGAGTACCCCTGATTTTGTACGGCCGGGCGATCGGAGTGATGGCCGTTCACAGCCACCAGGAGCGCGCGTTTGACGAAGGGCACGTCGAACTCCTGCGGGTTCTCGCCAGCGAAGCGGGAATCGCGATTGAAAATGCGCGGCTCTTCAGCGAGGAGCAGAAGAAAACTCTCCAGCTGCAATTGGTGAACGATATTTCGGGTCACGCCATCCGCACGCTCAATCCCGAAGAGATGCTCACGAAGATCGTCGAAGAAATCGAGGCGGGCGTCCCCTACGATCACATCGGCATCGCCATTCTGGACTACACGGCCAAGGAGCTCGTGGTCCAGGCCGAGGCGGGAGCGCGCCGTGAGGCGGTGGGCCGCCGGCTGGCTCTCGGAGAAGGATTGGTGGGCCGTGTGGCGCGGACCGGACAAACCGAGATGGTGCTGGAGGTAAGCGCCGAATCGCCCCGGCCAATCTTGGACGGCACGGCCTCCGCCATCGCCCTGCCGGTCACATACGCCGACCAGCTTCTGGGCGTCCTGTATGCCGAATCGGCGGATCCGTGCCGATTTCCGGACGAGGACGTGCGGCTGCTGCGGACGCTGGCCGATCTTTTTGCGGGCGCTTTGCATAACGCGTTCTCGTACCAGAAGGCGCAAGAGCAGGCCATCACAGACGGCCTGACGGGCGTAAAGACGCACCGGTTCCTGATGGAAGCGCTGTCGCAAGAGTGGAAACGCTCGACGCGCGCCAACCGGACTTTCGCTCTCGTCCTGATGGACCTCGACCGCTTCAAATTCGTCAACGATTTTTACGGCCACCTCGAAGGAGACGTGGTGCTGCAACGAGTGGGACACATCCTGGAGCAGAATTGCCGCCGGTCGGACGTGGTGGCGCGGTACGGCGGCGATGAATTCGTGATCCTGATGCCGGAAACGACGGTCGAGCAGGCGCGCCAGCTGGCGAACAAGTTGCGGGGATGGGTGGCGTCGGACCCGCTGCTGCGCGACAAGAACATCACGGCGAGTTTCGGCATCGCCGGCTATCCGTTGCACGGGTCGACGCCGCAGGAGCTGATCCAAGTCGCGGACTCCTCGATGTATCTCTCGAAGCACCAGGGAGGAAACGCCGTGTCGAGCGCCGAGCACTGCGACTCCGATGACACGAAGGAGTGGAAGAAGGACGTGCTCGAAGCCTATCTGGGCGTAACTCTCAAGAGATTGTTTTCCACCGGCCCGGAAGCGTTCGAAGAAATTTACCGGAGACTCGAGCAGTTCACGCGCTCGCTGGCCGAGGATGGCGCTCCGGGCGAGGAGCAACCGTTGCCCCCCGCTGTCGTCGAGACCGTCACGTCTCTCGCGCTGGCCATTGATGCCAAGGACCAGTACACGCAGGGCCATTCACAGAAAGTGGCGGCCTATTCAGCGCTGCTGGCTCAGGCGCTGCACATGAAGGCCGAGGAAGTGGAGGCCATACGGCTGGCCGCTCTGCTTCACGATGTGGGCAAGGTGGGAATACCCGAACAAATTCTCAACAAGTCCGGCCCGCTGGATGCATCGGAGTGGGACACGATGAAAACCCACACCGAGCTGGGAGCCAAAATCCTCGAGCCTCTGGAAGCGATGAAGGAAATCCGGCTCATGGTGAAACACCATCACGAATTTTTCGATGGGACGGGTTATCCGGACCGCCTCGAAGGGAAAAGGATTCCGTTTGGCGCGCGGGTGATCGCGATTGCCGATGCCTACGACACCATCACGTCGGCGCGCACCTACAAGAAGGCGCGGACGCCGGAAGACGCGTTTGCGGAGCTGGATCGCTGCGCAGCGAACCAATTTGATCCCGAAATTGTGCGCGTTTTCATCGACACTATGAAGCACGGCCACCAGGGCGAAGGCAATGAGCCCGTAAAGGCGGGCGAGCAAGCCTCCCGCGTCGAGCGCTAGACGGCATTCTCCCCCCGCCGGCGGTACAATTCGAGAAGGACCAACCGGGCGCAATCCAATCCAAGAGCGCGCACGTGCGCGAACGCGACCGAAAGGAAAGCATTCATGCAAACCGCAAAGATTCGTTGGGTGGGCGGCGAGGAATTTCTGGGAGCGATGCCGTCCGGCCATGCCGTAGTATTCGACGCCGACCGCCAGCACAACTCCGCGCCGGGGCCGATGGAAATGCTGCTGGGAGCGCTCGGGGCGTGCACTTCCGTGGACGTGGTGATGATCCTCAAGAAGAAGAGGCAGGCGATCGAAGCCCTGGAAGTGAACGTATCGGGCGAAAGAGCTGCGGAGCCGCCGGCAGTGTGGACAAGAATCGAAATCGAATACCGGCTGCGGGGAAAGCTGGAAGAGAAAGCGGTGCGAGACGCAATCGAACTGAGCCAGAACAAATACTGCTCGGTGGCCGCGATGCTCGGGAAAACCGCGAAAATCAGCTATCGGTTCGAAATCGAGAACGGGGAGGCCTGATCAAAGGGCAAGCCGCGCGATTTCAATCCGCCCAGCGCATCAGCACCGCTCCGGTGGTGTATCCGGCGCCCACGGCGATCAAGAGAACCAGGTCGCCCTTCCTTAATTTCTTCTGTTCGAGAGCGTCCATCAATCCCAGCGGGATGGTGGCCGCCGTGGTGTTGCCGTACCTCTCGATGTTGACCATCACCTTCGAATCCTCGATTCCCAGGCGCTCCTGCATGGCCCGAATAATTCGCAGATTGGCTTGGTGCGGCACGACGAGAGCCAGATCTTTCCCGGTGAAGCCGTTGCGCTCGAGGAGTTGGACGGCGAGTTCGCTCATCCGCCGGACGGCGTATTTGAAGACGCTCTGCCCGACCTGGTGAACGTAGTGCATCCGCTTCTCGACGGTCTCGGTCGTCGAAGGGTGCAGCGACCCGCCGCCCGGCATATAGAGGCTGCATCCGCCCGAACCGTCAATATCGTGCATGAAATCGATGATCCCTTCGTCGTTCGATTCGGCCGGCTCCACGAGGACGGCGCCGGCGCCGTCGCCGAACAAAACGCAGGTGGCCCGGTCCTTGAAATCGAGGATCGAAGTCATCACGTCCGCGCCGATCACCAGAGCCTTCTTGTGGGCGCCGGAAGCGACGAACTGGGAGCCTACGGTGAGGGCATAGGCAAATCCCGAGCAGGCCGCGGATAAATCGAATCCCCAGGCGTGTTTCGCCCCCAGCTTGTTCTGGATCAGGCAGGCGGTGGCCGGGAACAGCATATCGGGCGTCACGGTCGCCGTCACGATCAAGCCGATTTCGTCCGGATTGGTTCCTTTCGCTTGCAGCAGCTTTTTCGCGGCTTCCGTCCCGAGATCGGAAGAGGCCACGCCGGGATCGGCGTAGTGCCGCTGGAGAATTCCCGTACGCGTGCGAATCCACTCGTCGCTGGTGTCGACAATTTTCTCCAGATCAAAATTGGTGACCACCCGTGGGGGCAGATAACCGGCGACTCCCGTGATTTTCGCAGCGATCCTTCGTCCCATGATTCTCCCTGTCGTGACGGAATAGCTGGCGATTGTAACCCAATCAACCGCCCGTTTTCAGCCGGGAACCGGCGCGCACGCGTTTCCCGCCGTGAAAATGGAGACTCTCGCGCCCGTGTCTAATGAACTGTCGAGGATTTGGGCAGCTTGCTCTGGCGCTCGTAGGGAGCGCTTTCGAGGAACACGATCGAAATCGCGGCGACGGCGCTGACTACCGCCAGGATTGCATATTCGCCCGACGCCGGGAGGTGCGCAGCCCACAGCCCGAGGCCGCCCAGTGCGGCGGCCGCGGCGTACATGACGAGCACAGCGCTGCGGTGGCCCAGCCCGAGATTTGACAGCCGGTGCGCCGAGTGATCCTTCCCCGGAGAGGCAAAAGGAAGGAGGCCGCGCCTCGCTCTCGAAATCGAAACCATGGTCGTGTCGAAAATGGGAACGCCGAGGATCAGGACCGGGACCAGCCATGTGCCGGGAAGGTGCTCCTCCCCACCCGGATGAATCTTCAGGCCCAGGGTGGCCATGAGGAACCCGAGAAACATGGCGCCGCCGTCACCCATGAAAATTTTCGCCGGGTTGAAATTCCACCACAAAAAGCCGAGGGCTGCGCCCAGAGTGGCAATGGCCAGAGTGCAGACCATGGTCTGCCCCCAAAAGTTCGCTGTGAGGGCGAAAAAAACCGCAGCCATGGCGGCGATGCCCGCGCAGAGGCCGTCCATGTGGTCGAGGATGCTGAACGAGGCGGTGATTCCCACCACCCAGAAGACCGATAGGCAGCTGTCGAGAATGATTCCGACAGTGCCGGGAACGAGTTCGCTGATGATTCCGGCGCGAATTCCTGCGGCGATCAGGAAGAGTGCGGCGACGGGCATCCCGATGAAGAGCTTCACCTGGTGGTGCAAGAGCCCGCCGTCATCGAGGATGCCGACGAAGGCCAGCAGAGTGGCGCCGCCCAGGATACTGATGATTTGCCGCTGCGGGTCGGTATGAAACGCAAAGAGAATCGCGGGAACAAAGCCCAAATAGATCGCCATGCCGCCGAGAAGAGGCATGGGTTCGGTGTGCACTTTGCGCGGGTTCGGCTGGTCCACCATACCCAGGCGAATGGCAAGGCGCCGAACGGGCACAGTGAGTCCGAGCGAACCAACCAGAGCCACGCCGAAGGCGATGAGGTCAGTAGGAGTTTTCAAGAGAGCATCCCGGTGGCTCGAGCCCGAGATATTTTAGCGCGAGCATGGAGATTGTTCCAAACGCCGCGGGAAAATCGCGTGAATTTGCCGCGCGAAGCATTATGGCGACACCGCCTCTTCCAGAATTGCGCCGAATCGTTTCAGTTCGTTCACGCGAAGATAGCGGTTGGCAACCTCGCGCGCGCGCAGGCCCATCGCGGCAAGCCGCGCGGGATCGCTGCGAAGCTCGGAGATCGCGCGGGCGACGCCGGCTGGGTCGTCCGGATCGGCGGCCAGGCCGCAGCCGGATTCCGTCACGATGCGAGCCGCGTCGCATTCCGGCGGTGTGACGGCCAGGATGGGGCGCCCCGCGGCAAGGGTCGAATACAGCTTGCTCGGCACTACAACGCCTTCCAGGCCGCGCCGCACGGTGACGATGTGTATGTCGCCCGCCATCATGACGTGAGGGAGTTGGTTGAACGGCCGAAACGGCAGAAATCGGACATTCGGCAGGTTTGCAGCGGCCGATTGGAGCCGGGCGCGGTTGGCCCCGTCGCCGATGAAAAGGAGCCCCGCATTCTCTTCGCGAAGGAGATTCGCGGCTTTCAGCAGCGTGTCCCAAGCGCCGTAGAACCCGAGGTTTCCCGCATGCATGGCGACAAAAGGAAAGCCGCTCCGAATCTCCTGCACCACGGGGTCGGACGCTTGCGGCATCGCAGGCGGGAGGGAGGCGCCGTCGCGGACGATGGCCACGCGCTCGGGCGAGATTCCTTTGGCGACGATCCGCCGGCGCATGTCGTCGCCCAGCACAATCACGCGGGCTGCGCGGCGGAGCGCCCAACGGTGCATCCCTTCCCACACCCGCACCAAACGTCCGTGGCTGACGATATCGCCGCCGACGGCCATGTCCGGGTACATGTCGCGAATGTTGTAAACGAAGGGACGCCCCGTCAATCGCGCGACGATCGCGGCGGCAATGCCCGCGACAGGCGGGTCGGTCATGCCGAGGACAATATCCGAGCGAATCGAAATCGCGCGAGGGACGGCGAGAGCCAGATAGGACAGGTAATTCGTCACGCGCCGGCCCATTTGATGGCGCGGATAAGCCGAGGAGCCCACTCGCTCGACGACCACGCCATTGCGCGTTTCGCCCTGCAGCAAACGGTAAGGGTAGTATTCGTCGGGGTCGTAGGACGGCCGCCCCGCGACCACCGTGACCCGGTGGCTCCCGGCGAGAGACTCGGCCACGAGAGCCGCCATCTTGGCCGTGGCCGAAGTGTCCGGCGGATAATATTCGTTGAAAAGAAGTATGTGCATCGCGGGAATTAGAGCCCGATTCTGCCACAAGTAAGGATTTGAAAATGGAGGCTAGCCCGCACGGTTGGCAAGCCGCTGCCGTTGTTCATCCCCGGAGCGGGACGGATCCTTTTCCAGAACGAAATGTCCCAGGACCAGAACGTCCATTTGCGTGCGGCAAAAGCACTCCAGGGCTTCCTCGGGGCGGCAGACGATGGGTTCGTTGTCGTTGAAGGAGGTATTGACCACGGCAGGCACTCCCGTCAAATCGCCGAACGCGCGAATCAACTTCCAGTAGAGAGGGTTGGACTGGCGGTTCACGGTCTGAAGACGCGCAGTTCCGTCCACATGCGTGGGAGCAGGCATCACCGGACGTTTTTCCGGCCGGACGCCATAAGCGAACGTCATAAACGGCGACGGATGGCTTTTCTCGAAATATTCGGCTGCGGCCTCTTCCAGAATGGATGGAGCGAAGGGACGGAACATCTCGCGATGCTTGATGCGGCGATTTAGGACGTCTTTCATTTCGGGCCTGCGGGGATCGGCCAGGATGCTGCGCTGGCCCAGGGCCCGCGGGCCCCATTCGGCGCGGCCCTGATACCATCCAACGATTTTTCCATCGGCGATGTGCCGCGCCGTGGTTTGGACCAGCACCTCCTCGGAAAGCTCCTCGACGTGGATGCCTTCCTGCGACGGATTCATCCCATCGAGAGCGCGCCGGATCTGCCCCGGCGAATAGCCGGGTCCCCAAGCGGCGTGGTCCATCACGAACGATCGCGGGAGGCCCAATTTGCCATGAGCAACGGCGAAAGCGGCGCCCACTGAAAGCCCCGCATCGCCCGCCGCGGGTTGCACGTAGACTTTCTCGAACGGCGACTCATCGAAAATTCGCCCGTTGGCAACGCAGTTGAAAGCGACGCCGCCGGCGAGACACAGCGCTCGCTGGCTTGTTTTCTCCGCCAACGCGCGCCAGTGGGCGACCAGCACTTCCTCGAGCGCCGTCTGCATGCTGGCGGCGATATTTTTGTGGCGCTGTTCGAGAGGCTCGTCCGCCCCGCGCGCCGGACCGAGGCGCTTTTCGAGATAGGGAGAAAATAGGCGCCCGAGAACGGGGGTTTGATCCGCCTCCCGCCAGGTCATATCGGCGCCGCGATTCTGATGGGAGAAATATTCAAGCCCGAGGCGGAACGAAAGAGGCTTATCGGCGCGGACGATGCGGCGGAATTCATCGAGAAATTCCGGCTGCCCGTACGCGGCGAGTCCCATCACCTTGTACTCGTCGCCAAATTTCCAGAAGCCGATGTATTGAGTCAGCGCGGTGTAATACATGCCGAGGGAATGGGGGAAGCGAATGTCGCCGAGGGTTCGCATCCTCGGGCCTTCGCCCGAGGCCCACATCGAACTCGCAAAATCGCCGAGGCCGTCTGCGGAGAGAACGGCGGCACGGTCGAACGGGGAAACGTAGAAAGCGCTCGAAAGATGGGCCAGATGGTGCTCGATGCGGTGAAACTGAGCGCGAATCGCGGCAGGATCAACGCCGAATGCCACGGCAAGATCCTCGCGAATCCCCGCAAACCGCCGCATCACCCGGGCGCGTTCCATGGCAAAACGGGGCATCCGGAGCGCGAATCGCAGCTTCGTCGCCCAGCGCGCCCAGGGATCGCGAGGCACGGCGATGTGATCCACATCCGTGAGCTTCGCGCCCGCTTCGTCCAGGCAATATTGAATCGCGCGCGCGGGAAGCCCGGCGGCGTATTTGACGCGGTTCAGGCGCTCTTCCTCGACGGCGGCGATCAGCCGGCCGTCAACGACGACGGCGGCGGAGGAATTGGCATGGTAGGCGTTGATCCCGAGTATGATCATGAATTCTGAGGCGTCCTCGAGGCAATCGAGCCTGCCGAAATCAAGCGGCTGATACCGCGGAAGAGCGGCCCGCTGCCGCGTGGCCCGCGGAATCCGCGCGGAGATGCCTCTTGACCCACTCGTTCAAGACGTAAAGGCTCCACGGGCGCGACCACGACGTTCTTCCCCGCTGAAAATCTCTCCAGACTCCTTGCACGAGTTTCCGGTTGAATTGAGGCTCGAGTGCCGGCGACCAATCCGCCAAACCCGAATCGATTCGCCCGCCGAGAGGGCCTCGCATCCAATTCTCCCATGGAAACGTGAATGTGCGCTTCTTTTGGTGAAGGATTTCACGGGGAATCAGCTCGCGAATCGCGCTGACCAACAGGGCCTTTGGCCGCGACGCGCTGTATTTTTCGGATTGCGGCAGGCTGAGAACCGCCTCGACCAGAGGCGTATCGAGGAAGGGAACCCGCACTTCCAGCGAATGACGCATGCTCATCACATCGGTGTCGCGAAGCAGCGTGCTCGAGAGATAAGACCGCAACTCGAGCCAGGAAACCTCCGTGAACGGGTCCATCGAGCGGGTTTGCGACACGCTCGCGGACAGCCACTGATGCCACGGCGTGGCCGGCCAAGCCGCGTCGCCCCCCTGCTGGACGCGGGATGAAACGACGGTTTGAGGCGTAAAGAGCGCCCGCGAGAAAAAATAGGGATGGGGCAAAATCCCTGGATCAACCCAGGGCGCCAGAGCCTTCCGGAACGCGTCGGGCGAGCCCTTGAATGAACGCGCGTGGCGAATCCGGCGTGTGGTGAAGGAACGTATGGGCCGCGGGACGACGCGCGCCCAGCGCGAGATTCGCGCGAGTCTCTGCGAGGCCTGGAAGGACGAATAGCCGCCGAAGAGTTCATCGCTTCCGAGGCCCGAAAGAGCCACCTTCAGTCCCGCCATCCTCGCCGCCCAGGAGACGAAGTAGGTGTTGATGCCGTCCGCGCTGGGCTGATCGAACGACGAGACGGCATCGTCGAGCCGCGCGAGCATGTCCTCGTCGGAAACCTCGAGTTCCTGGTGGACGGTTTCCAGCTTTTTCGCGACGAGGGCGGCCAAGTTCGATTCGCTGAATTCGACGTCGGGAAACGTGACGGTGAAAGTGTGAATTCCCTTCCGGGCGCGGCTGGCAAGAGCGGCAATCGCCGCCGAATCGAGGCCGCTGCTCAGAAACACGCCCACCGGGACGTCGGCAACCAGATGGCTCGCCACGGCCGATTCTAGGATATTCCGGACTACTTCGGAGGCGCGGGAGCCGTGGCTGGAATTCCGCCGGGAAAGGATTTCCTCGACTTTCCAATAGGGGGCTGGCTTTGGAGTGGCGCCTGGATTGCCGGTCGAAATCGTGAGCGTGTGGCCCGGAGGAAGCGAAAAAACTCCCTCCACAAACGTTTGCGGCTCGCCGACGGATCCAAACAGAAGATAGGAAGGCACCGCGTCACGGCAAAGCCGAGGGGTCACCAGCCCGGAGGCCAGCAGGGCGCGGACCTCCGAGGCGAAGAGAAAAACACCGTTGGACTGCGCGTAGTAGAGCGGTTTGATGCCAAGCGGGTCGCGGGCGAGAAATACCTGCGCGGGAGCGGCGCGCGGGCCCTGCGGAAATTCAATGATGGCGAATGCGAACATGCCGTGAAATCGAGCGACACACTCCTGGCCCCAGGTTTCATAGGCATGAACGATGACTTCGGTGTCGGAGTGCGTGCGGAACGTGTGGCCGCTCGATTCCAGCTGGGAGCGAAGCTCGCGGAAATTGTAGATTTCACCGTTGTAGACGACGGCGAGCGTCTGCGTTTCGTTCCACACCGGCTGCGAGCCGCCCGGCAAGTCAATGATACTCAGCCGCCGCGTTCCAGCCACCACCGATGACGAGACAGCCATGCCCTCTTCATCGGGCCCGCGATGCACGATGGAAGCCAGCATACGCCGCGCGGCGGCTTCGCCGGCATCCTGGTGTTCCATTCCGATTACACCGCAGATTCCGCACATAAGATCAGCCGGCGCTCTCCCGAAACGCGCGCATGGCCCGGCGAAATTGATCGCGAAAATGGGAGGGGTGTATTCCCAACCTTGCTTCACCGAACCACCGGAAAACAGCCCGGCCAATCAGCAGGAAGACGAGAAGAAGAATAGAAAGTGCCGCGGCGGCATAGGACTGGCGTTCGACCAGAAGACTCGCCGTTTTGGTGTTCTCCCATCCGGGGATAAAAGCGTTGAGGACGACGCGCAAAGCACGCCCGACGAATCGGAAGCGCGAGAGGCGGACATGGGCGGTGCGATCGTACGTGTAGGCCGAATCGTACCGGTGAAAAGATTTCGTGGCGGCTGCAAGAACGGCGGGATTGGCGAGGTCCTGGCGGGTCAGAAGTTGCCCGTCGGGCCCGCGAGGAATGCCACGAAAGGTCGGGTCCACGACGATCCACCGGCCGTCAATCAGCACCTCGGCCACCACATGCTTGGTGCGGTGATCCTGGTCCAGCAGCAGAAGGCGCCGGGCGGACAATCCTCCGCTGTCCGCCAAATTGATGAACGCGTTCACGGAGGTTCCGCATACGCTCAGGAGCGACTGGTAATTGAGCGTTGCTGTGGGGTCCCGGTCGGATGAGGCCACGGCAGGCCCCGCGGGCAGCCGCGCCGGACCGTTCGACATCCAGGCCAGGATCGCTTCGACTTTTTCCTCGGGGGTGCCCAACGCTGGAATAATGGCGTCGGAAAAGCCGCGAAGGTATTGCCGGATCGAAAATTCCCATCCCACACAGAAAATGGAAGCGAGTAGAGAAAGTATCAGCAGGACGTTGACGACATGCCAGGCGAGGATATACCCCTGGTGGCGCACTGCGGGCCGCGCAGCGGCAGGCGCCGGGGAGCCGGCAAGAGGGACGGACGACCGGGAATATCCGGCCAGTGATTCGACTGGCACGCGGTTGGACTTGCCCATTCGGTCGCCCTTCACGATGACTTCCGCGGGAAATTCACGGTCCCGAGTTTGGCGGCATCCTGCATTTCAATGACTACGATCCGGGAATCGCGGCCTTTTGAATCAAAAACGAGTGGACGTTCGCGCCGCGATTTGAATCATATCTCAAAACGACGGCTCCTTCATCCTTTGCCCAGCTTTCGACAAGCGCTCGCGAAAGGAATGCGACGCGCGGGGTGACGAAGTAGTCAAAGAACAAATTTCGCGCCCCGGCCCACGTCCGCTGCCCTCCGGAACGGACGAAATGAACCAAAAAATACGGAACTTCGCCGAACGCGGACACCAAGGGTCTCGACCAGGCATGGAGGACCCCGCTGCGAATCCACGCCCCCGGAAAACGATAAAGAAAGGGGTAGCGACCCGACGGCTTGTAAACGCCAAGATACATTTTTCCCCCGGGTTTGAGGATGCGCAGGTTCTCTGAAAACGCTCCCCGCGGATCTTCCGTGTGGTGGATTACGCCATCGGACACCACCACATCCACCGTGCCGCTGGCAATGGGAAGCTGAAGGTTGTCGGCGACGGCGCACGGGCGGCCGCAGCGCTCGACCGCCAGGCCCAGCGACACACGGCTCCGGTCGAAGCCGAAACAGTTCAGGCTCCGTTGGGCCAGGAAACCTAGAACGCGCCCCGGACCGCAGCCCACGTCGAAAACCAGCGAATCGGACGGCAGCGACTGAATCAGCTCCACCAGGAGCGGCGAGACGACGGCACGAATGTCGGCGGAGGATACTCCGCCGGCCCAGTCGAAAGGGTGTTGGTCGTAGAATGTGAACTCTTCAGCGCGCGGCATGAGATTTATCCAGGACCGATTGGTAGTGCGATTCCATCTGCGCGGCGATGCGGCTCCAACTGAGCTCGCCGGCGACGCTGCGGCAGCCATCCTTCATGCGAGCGTAAAGGGCGGAATCGCCCAGAAGCGACCTCAGCGCGGATACGAGCGCCGGGCGCTCGACGTCTATCACCAGCCCCGCGCGGCCCTCGACCAGAGTTCGAATCCCGCAATGCCGCGAAATGATCACCGGGACGCCGCAAGCGATAGCATCCGCCGCGACGTTGGCGAAATTTTCATACCGGGAAGGCAGCGCAAAAAGATCGGCGTCGGCGAGGAGGGCGAGCTTTTCGCCGCCATACACAGGGCCTGTGAAAATAACCCGGCCGGAGACTCCTGCGGCTCGCGCCCGCTCTTGCAGCTTGGCGAGATAGCCGGGCTCTCCTTCGGGGCCGGCGATGACGAGCCGTCCTCTCCGCGGGCAAGCTTCGGCGAAGGCTTCGATCAGCATGTCCGCTCCCTTGCGAGGTATCAGGCGGCTGAGGAAGAGGACAAGCGGCTCGTCGGACGCAATGGAATGCTTTTCGCGAAACGCTCCGCGGGCCGGGAGCGCGGAGGCCGCGACGGCCTCAATGCCATTATAGCGAACCACTACTTTTTCGCGCGGGACACCGGAGGCGAGCAGCTCTTCTTCCTCGAGCTCCGAAGTCGCGACGATCAGGGAAGCTTCGCGCCAGAAGGACGAGCCGGCGGTCGCGTGCCATACGCGCTTGGCGAAGAGACTCCGGTCAATCGGAAGAAACATGCCCATTGGTTCGATAACGTAAGGAATGGCGCTGCGCCTGCAGAAATAGATCACCGATGGTCCCAGCAGGTCGTACAGGCCAAAAACGTGAATCAGGTCAAACTCCCCGAGGCATGAGCGGGAAAATCCTATCACACTGGGATTTAGAGTGAGAGACCTGTAACGCAGCCAGGAGGACAGGTACACGGCCCGCACGCCATTCTCGGAATAACTGAGCCCAAAGTCACACTTTTCAGGGGAAATCGAACGCTCTTCCCAATCGGCGGCTCCCAGTTGCGCCGTGAGAATGGATACCGTGTGCCCCCGGCGCGACATTTCCTGCGATAACGTGCGGACTTTGGCGGGGCGCCCGCCTTCGGCGAGATAGGGAAAATAGGTCTGGGCTACGAAGAGGATGCGCACAGACGTTCCTTGCCGGAGTTCCAGTGGACGATGGGCTGCGTCTGCCGGATGTATTTACGCCACCAGAGATCGAAGAGGATGCAGGCAAACAACTCGTGCGAAGCGTCTCTCTGCCCGCGGCGGTGGGAATCCCGCAAAGTCTGAATGAAGGAAAAATCCAGAATGCCTTCGCGCCAGGCCGCGCCCACATCCTCTCCAAATCTTTTGCGGAGAGGATGTGCGGGTTCGAAACTCGCGTCGAAATAAGAGTCCAGAACCTGCGTGATCCAAAGACCGAGCGGCGCGGCAAAACCCCGCTTTGGAGCGTTGCGGGCTTCGGGAGGAAAGAACTCGGGGAAACTGTCGGCCAGAACGGCCTTTCCCGCCCCTCCGCGGATCTTGAATGCGAAGGGCGTGTTCAACGCCAGCGAGACAAAAGAGAAATCGAGGATGGGAACGCGAACCTCCAGCCCCACCGCCATGCTCATCCGGTCCGTGTATTCCAAGATGTTTCCGGGAAGATAGGTTTTCACATCCATTTCCAGAATGCGATTGTCGAACTCGCCGAGCGCGGATTCCTCGAACGCTTCGCGCAGCACGTCTGTCGAGGGCCTTAGGTGCTGCCCCGCTCCGCCCGCCAGCAGCGGTCGGAAGAGCGACCGCTTATCGGCCTCGTTGAGGCTGTAGGTCCAATTCGCATATTGCGCGAAAAAATCGTCCCCGAGGCCGGCCAAAAATTTGCGCGCGCGGCGAAGATGCGGCGTCTTGTGCGAATCTCGAATCAACCCGAGGCCCGCGCTTGCGAGCTTGACCACCGGGGAAGGGAGCCAGGCAAGCCGCCGCGCAAGCCGGACGGCACGCGATCGCGGGTATCCAGCGAACAGCTCGTCGCCTCCGGCGCCGCAGAGCGCCACCGTGATGTGCTCGCGCGCCTTGCGGGAAAGCTGGAACATCAGGTAGGTAGTGGGATTGGCGAACGGCTGGTCGAAAAATTCGAGCAGGTCGAGCATTTCGAGCGCATCCGGCGGATCCAGCTCGAGTTCGCGGTGCTGCGTGCCGAGATGCCGCGAAACCGCGCGCGCCTTTTCCGATTCGTCAAAATAGCGGTAGGCGTCGCCGCGCAAGGATAATGTGTAGGAGTGGATGTCCGCCTCGGCTTGTTTCGCCAGCCCGGCGACGATCGTGGAATCGATCCCGCCGCTCAGAAAAACTCCGAGGGGAACGTCGCTGACCAGCTGGCGGCGGACGGACGCGGCCAGGGATTCGCGAATCCGCGATTTCACTTCTTCGTAGGGCAACGACTCGATTTCGGCGTCGCGGCGAACGTTCGAATAGCTCGCGAGCCCGAATGAAAGATCCGGCAGGTGCAGGCTGAGCAGGTGCCCCGGCGGGACCTGGAAAATTCCCTGGAACATCGTCGCTGGCCCCGGAACGTAGAGGAACGTGAAAAAATCCGAAGCGGCTTGCCAATTGACTTCGGAAGAAATCAGGGAAGACGCCAGCAGCGCCTTGATTTCCGAGCCGAACAGGAAATGGTGCGTCGAAGCCTGGTAGAAGAGTGGCTTGACGCCAGCCGGATCGCGGGCGAGAAAGAGCGAATCACGCTTCCGATCGAGGATCGCAAACGCGAAAATGCCGTCGAATTCCTCGACGCACGACGGGCCCATTTCCTCGTACAGGTGAAGGATCACTTCCGCGTCGGTGCGCGAACGAAAGCGATGCCCGTTGCGTTCCAGACGGTCGCGGATTGGCTGGAAGTTGTAGATTTCGCCGTTAAAGGTCAGCCACAGCGTTTCGTCTTCGTTGGCCATCGGCTCGCGGCCGGCCTCGGAGACGTCGATAATAGCCAGCCGGTTGTGCGCCAGGGCCACGCTGCGGGAAACGTCGGGGGGATGAAACGAGCGGATTCCCGTGCCGTCGGGGCCGCGATGGCCGAGCGAGCGCGCCATCCTCTCGATCGCCGCTTCCATCTGCCGGCGGTCCAGGGCGCTCGTCGCGATTCCGGAAATTCCGCACATTCCGTCAGGCCGCCGACGGCGGCAGTTGTCGAACCATCAAATCCATCACGCGAACCGCTTCGCGTCCCTCCTCGGGAGGAACGGGAGTCGGTCCGCCGTTGCGAATGCTGGCCACGAAGTCGCGCACCAGGCGTTCGTGCGTGTTCTCGAACCGCCCGGTAACGTAATCAAGCGTCGTGCCGAACATCCCCGCGAGAACTTGTCCGGCTTCCTTGACGGCCGAGAGGCCCAGCGTGACCGGATTGAGGTCGGCGCGGCCGTGAAGGACGAGCGCTTGCGTTTCGAGGTCGAATTTCATGTGGCCGTCGCTGCCCCACAAATCCAGCTGAACGGCCCACTGCGTGGTCGCATACGTCAGCGCGACACTGCACGTGGCATTTTCACCCGCGAGTTCGATCCGGTAATCCTCAAAAGGAGACCAGGGAAATTGAGTCAGCTGCTTCCGCGCTTCCAGATGGACCCTGGCAATCGGATTTATGAAAGCGAGCGTCATATAGATGACGTGAGGGCCCGTCTCGCCGATCACGCCTCCGGGAAGTTTGTGCGCCCAGTGGTCGGGTTTGGAGGTGATGTAGTCGACCGGCGTGGAAAGAAAAATACGCATGCCGCGGAATTCGCCGATCGCGCCCTTGGCCAGGAGTTCGCGCGCTTTGAGGAACGAGGGATAGAAAAGGTCGGAATGAGCGACGCAAATCTTGCGGTTGGTCGCGTGGGCGGCGGCGATGATGCGGTCGCATTCGGCCGTCGAAATGGCCATCGGCTTTTCGATCAGAGCGTGGGCGCCGCCTTGCAGGGCGCGCACGGCAAGATCCGCATGTGTGCGTGGCGGCGTGCAGATATCCACCGCGTCCAGCTTCAGCTCCGAAAACATCTTTTCGAAATCCGCGTACACCTTCGGGATCGAATACTCTTGCGCGAGAGCCTCCGCCTGGGCCGTGTTGGGATCGCACAGCGCGACAACTTCGGCTGTTCCGGCCGTTTTTTTCCAGGCGGGGAGATGTTTCTGCTTGGCGATAAATCCTGAACCAATCAATCCGACTCTGAGGGGATCCAAAACGCAAGAACCTCCGCAAAAACAATACTACAGAACGGTTCGCTCCTCGACTCCCAAGGCCATGCGGGCGGCCTTAAGAAGCGCGAAAGGCCGCGTTTTCCGGCCGGACGGGCGCTCAGACTGAGAACCGCGGCTACACGCGGCTCAGGCGATGAGGCCCAATTCCCGGAGCAGGTCTTCGACGCGCCCGGTGAACTTCGAAAATGAGAAATCAGCGAAAGCCATCTCTTGGCCCCGTTTGCCGAGCCGCTGGCGGAGCTTCTCGTCGCCCAGCATCCGCTCGAGCGCGGAGACAAGCTGCGGCAAATCGCCCGGCGGTACCAGCAGCCCGTTCACATCATGACGCACCACGTCGGTCGCGCCGCCGGCCGCCGCCGCGACAACGGGCTTGCCGAGCGCCATCGCTTCCAGAAATACGAATCCGAAGCCCTCTCCCGAGCTGGGCAGCGCGAAAATCTCCGCTCGCGAATAGCATTCGGCCAGCTCTTCGTTTGAAAGCTCGCCCATGAAATGGACATTCCCAGCCGCGCCGCACGATTTCGCCAGCTCACGCAGGCGCGGCAGATCGTCGCCATCCCCGGCCAGCTCGAGCTGCAATTCAGGAATCGCCTGCCGGATCTGCGCCACCGCACGAATCAATTCATCGGCGCCCTTGTACCCCTCCGATGCAGCCCAACGCGCGACGGCCAGAATCGTCCGCCCGCCGGGTGAAACTGCCGGCGGCGCGACGGTCTTTGCCGCCGAGATGTTCGAAATGAATTCAGGCGGGAGCGCCCAGGGAAGGCGCCGAATCCTCTCCCGCGACACTCCCTGTACGATGTGAAGCTGCTCGCAGGTGAATTCGCTCGGCGCGAGAGCGAGATCGGCGCCCAGCAGAGCGCGGCGGCGGGAGCGCGTCAACGGGTGCCATGCGTCCACTCCGTGAGAGACGATGGCGAGCTTCGCGCCCGAGGACAAGGACGCGACCCAAGACGCGGGCGGCCCGAGATTCGGATGAAACGCCAGAACGGCACGGGGGCCACCACCGCGCAAGGAGCGCCCGGCGCGCAATGCGGCTGCGACAAACGCGAATTTCGACCGCCCAAACGCGCGCATGCGAATTTCGCGGGCGCCGGGAGCGAAGGAATGGCCTGCCGGCGAATCGTTGAGGCTGAGGAATTCGGCGCCGAAGCCGTGGCGTACCGAAAGCTCGTCGAGCGCCATGGCCATCTGCCGCCCCGCTTGCTGAACGCCTCCATGGCCTAGAAGCTGGGGAAAAAGGGCCAGCAGACGTCGAGGCCTCTCGGTTGGCGATGTGGCGCTCATCGGGAGACGAGAAGCTTAGCGATTTTGCATTCCCGGCGCGAATGTTTGTGAGGCTTCGCCTGTCTTGCGCGCCAAAATCTGTTCGAAGATCGCCGCCAAGTCGCGCCCGTTGCGCTCCCAGGTGAAGCGCAAAGCGGTAGCGGCGGCGTTGCGCCCGAGGGATTCGCCGAATGCCCGATCCTCGACGAGCCGGCGAATCATCGCCGCAAGAGCAACGGAGTCGCGCGGGTCCGGCAGGACAAGCCCGTCGTGGCCGCCGGTGATGATTTCGCATGCGCCATTCGCCGAAGAGACGATGACGGGCAGACCGCACGCCATCGCTTCGGCGGGCGGAAGCGCGAAAGTATCCTCGAGCGAAGGTCCCACGTACGCATCCGCCGCTGCGTAGTAGAGCTCCACGTCGCGCTGGGGAGGAAGCAATCGGACCCGCTCTTCCAACCGGCGCTCTGCAATCAGGCTTGCGCACGCGGCCGCATCCTCGGCGCTGACCACGAGCAAATCCACGGGGAGACTGCGAAGCTGTTCGAGCGATTCCAGAAGCACGGGAACGCCTTTGTTGCGCCAATCGTTGCCAATCAGAAGCAGCGCAAAGCGTTCCCGGGCGAGCCCGAGGGATTCGCGCGCCTGCGGGCGCAATTCGGCGCGCCGCGAAGGATTGAATGTGGCGTGGTCGATGCCCAGATATAAGACCGGGAAGGGTCCTCCGCGCCCGTAGTGCCGCGTAATTTCCTCTCCGGTTTTTTTCGCGATCAGGACCAGCACCGCTTGCGGGTTCGAGTACACCCGCCGCTCGAGAGAAACCAGCAGGCGGTAATACAGCTTCCTGTGAGCCAGGCGCGGCCACGCGGAGACGCGATTGTCGCGGAAGCGCATTTTGGATTCGACTTGCCGCAGATATTCGCCGAAAACGATGTGGACGGAGACGGCGTCGGCGTCGAGGCAATTCACGCCGGGACTGAAGACCAAATTGTAATGCAGCCCACGAAACCGGGAATCGAAGCCTCGCCACAGGCGGTTGGCCGCGACCCACCACAGAAAATTGAAGAGATGAGGTCCGGGAAGCCGGGGGATGCGGTGCCACGTAATCGTCGAAAGGTCCACGTCTTCCGCCCGCTGGCTGTAGACGTGAATCTCAAACTCGCCGGCAAGCTGCGTGATCCACTCCACGGCCCGGCGTTCGGTCCCGTGGCGTTTGTCGAGAAAGGGGGAAACAACGGCGATGCGCGGCCGGCTCGATGCACCGGCCATGGTTACGCCGCCACCTTCATGATTTCGCACCAGCGCGCGAGCACGAATAAAGTCCAGATCCGCGACCACCCCACCGATTCCGGGCTGGCCTGATACCGATTCCAGAGAGCTGCCACCGCGGGCGGATTCAAGATACCGCCGGCCGCCAGCCGCGCGGGCGAAAAAATCTCGTTCATCGTTTCGCGGAGGTCGCGCGCGATCCAGCGCGAAAAAGGAAACGTAAACGTGCGCTTCGGGCGCGAGGAAATTTCATGGAATATCGCTTCGGGCATCGCCCCGCGCGCCGCCTGAAGGAGAAGCCGTTTTTTTCCGAGCCTCGCCTCGGAAGGAAGAGACAGGACAAACTCGACGATGGCGTGGTCGAGAAACACGGGGCGGAGCTCCAGGCTGTGAGCCATGCTCATCGCGTCGCCATCGCGAAGCAAACGCGCTTCCAGATGAGCAGGAAAATCAAGGTAGGAGATGCGCTCGGCGAGGTCACGCGTGCGGACGGGAGCCGACCACTCGCGGATGCGCGCCGCGGCTTCGGCCGGAATGTTCGCCGCGCCGAGCGAGGGATGAAGCAGAGAATCGGCGTCGCTTTCGAGAAACTGGATTCGCACCGCGAGCTGGGCGGCGACAAACGGATCGTCCGCTCCGACAAGGTACGACAATTTCCGCCAGCGAAACGGCAGCGATGCGTGGTCGAAAATCGCCGGCCCGGATCCACGCGGCAGGGGCCGCAGCGCTCCGGCCAGGCGCGAAAATCGCTCGAACCAGGCGATCGATGAGTACCCGCCGAATAATTCGTCAGCCCCTTGTCCGGAAAGCGCGACTTTGAATCCCGCCTCCGCCGCGGCCCGCGAAATCCAATAGGAGTTCAGCCCGTCCACGGTGGGCTGGTCCATGGCCCACAAGGCGTGGTCGAGCGATTCGGCCATTCGAGACGCGGGAAGAACGACAACACGGTGCGGCAAACCCAGAAGCTCGGCCGTCCGCCGGCTGGGCTCCGATTCGTCAAATTCCCGCTCCTCGAATCCGATTGTGAGCGCGGTCAGGTTTTCCGCACCCGCGCGGGCCATCAGCGCGCCGAGAACGGCGGAGTCCACTCCCCCGCTGAGAAAAAGAGCGATCGGGACATCGGACATGAGTTGGCTGCGGCATGAACGGAGCAGAGTTTCGCCCAATGACTCGGCCACGCCGCCCGAGGATTCCCGTGCGTGGCCGTTGCTGGAAACCGGCAGCTTCCAATACGCCTTCGCCGAAAGCGTTCCATTCTCGCAAACGGCTAGGTTTCCGGGCCCCAGCGGAGCCACTCCGCGAACCGCCGTCCGCGGGGGAGGAACATGCCCGAGCTGTAGAATTTCCTGCGCGGCGGCGACATCCAGGCGGCGAGGAATCAAGCCCGAGGCAAGGAGCGCCTTGACCTCGGACGCAAAAATGAGCTTTCCGTCATTCCAGGAGAAATAGAGAGGCTTGATTCCCAGCCGGTCGCGAGCGAGCAACAGCCGCCGCTTGTTCGCGTCCCAGATCGCGAATGCAAACATCCCGCGCAGCTTTTCTACGCAGCCTTCGCCATATTCCTCGTAAAGGTGAAGCACGACTTCCGTATCCGTGTGCGAGCGAAAACGATGGCCGCGGGATTCGAGCAGCGGGCGAAGCTCGCCGGCGTTGTAGCATTCGCCGTTGTAGGTGATCCACACTGACGAGTCTTCATTGGGCATCGGCATGTGGCCCTGCTCGGTCAGGTCCACGATCGAGAGGCGGGTGTTCGCAAGAATGCAGGCGCCAAGGTCCTGGACGCCCTGGCTGTCCGGGCCGCGATGCCGCAGTGCGTCCGTCATGCGCTGGGCGGCGCCGATCAACTGCGGGTCCCGGCTCGGAGCGAATATGCCTGCAATACCGCACATGGCGCTGTCGTCCGCCTCAGTGGGAGAGCGCGCTTGGCGCCGCGGTTTGGCGTGCGGATAGAATCGAGTGAGTTTGCGAATGGGCCCGGAGTTCGGGCAGGCGATAGAAAATTCCGACCAGCAGCCACAGGTAGGCGTTGCCGATGTAATTTTGGTAAGCGGCAAGCCCCGTAAATGTGAAGAAAACCAGCAAGAGCAGCGCGTACCAGAAGATCGCGAATGCCGCGGGGAAGTAGCGCGTTTCGCGCAGCCCTCGCAGCACTTTCCACATGCCAATCAGGAGAACCGTGGTCCAGGCGATCCACAGGAAGGGCGCCAGGATTCCCATCTCAATAATCAAAATGCCATAGCCCTCCTCCACCCAGATCTCCGGGGCGTGAGTTCCCAGGATTTTCGCCACGTACTGCGTTCCCAGGGATGCCGTGCCCGTCCCGTTGCCCCACACCCAATTGGGATTGGTGAAGGCGAGCTCGAGATTTTCAATGGGATAATTCCACCCGCGATCCGTCATTTCATACGCGGAGCTGCTTGGAGAAAGTGTTTCGGTGTAAAACGCAATGCGCGGAGCAACGGCCTGGGGAAACAGAAGGACTACGGCGGTGAGTCCCAGAGCTGCACCGATGAATGTTCGCCGGATGGCTTTTATAAGCCGGTGGGCCTCTCCCCATCGCCAGGGCGCGCCCCACATGAATCCGGCGGCGATGATGATCGCGCTGATGCCGCTGTACATGACCGCGGTGCGGGACCCGCTGAAGATCACGCCCCCGCCCACAAGTCCCATAACGATATAGGAGAGTTTGCGGGAGCGGTTGGTATACAAAAGCAGGAACCCGACCGTGCCCAGAATCAGGATCGTCGCCAGAACCAGATAAAATCCGAAGCGCCCCGAGCTGACAAACACCGAGGTGGGAAGGCTGAAGACCTGGTCGGTGAGCGGCGTCACTTTGTCGAGGTCGCCGAGCTCACGCAGCTCCGGCGCCAGGACTTTAGGGTTGAGGAAGCTGTTCCCGACGATTGCTTGGATGATGCCGAGCCCCGAGATGACGCCCGCCAGCGCCACGTTGAGGACCAGGATTTTGCGAAGATCCTCGTCATTGCGGATGATGGCGTAGCCCACATACATCAACGGCACGTAGAAGAAATAAACCTTCATTCCCAGAATTCCGTAGAGAACGTTGGGAGAATTCGTATTGAACACCTGGATGGCGGCCAGCCAGATGAAGAGCAGGAGGGGAAGCAGAAACTTGGGGTGGAACAGCTTCTCTTTCCCGCGGCGGACGTCCACATAAAGCGAGACGTAAGTCAGGCCCGCCAGGATGTCCTTGGCGAAATAGATGGCCATATTGTTGCCGAGGAATTTGCGGATGAAATCCTCGAAAAGAAGCCAGATGATGAAGAAGTAGAAGCCGAACCGCCAATTCCGCAGGATGACGAGCGCCATCGCAAAGGCGGCGATTCCCACGGCGAGGAATGCCAGGGGCTTCAGATCGTCCGTGGCGATCTTGCCGCCGATCTGCCAGGCCAGCCAAAGGCTCACGACAAGAAAGCAGAACCCGATGAGGGATTGATTGCGAAGAGCGTGAACCCGTGCGTTTAACAAGTGTTCCTTGCCTCCCTCGCCGGGCCGTGACGCCCGGAGCAGGCGGATGGGAAGGGTCCTGCCATTCTATCGCAGAGGAGACTCACGCGAGAGCAAATCCCCGGCCCCAATCGGCGTTTGTTTACGGGCAAGTGTAGGACCGAACCTCGATGCGCCAATCGAGTTCGCCCGTTTCCGGGGCAAATTTGCGTTTCCAGTAGGCGCCTGGATCGTGAACCAGCTTCTGGTCCGATTGCAGCTTGCACGTGTCGTCCAGCCATCGCCTGGCTTCCACCGTCGGTCCCTCGGGGATGTCGAATTGCATTCCCCTTACGAACAGCACGTTTCGCTCCAGAGGTCGTCCCGCGGCCAGCCATTGTGACGGCGTGAAGACCCTGGAATGCCGCGCTGAATCCGGCAAGATGGCCCGGATTCGGCCCGAGCCGGGCGGCGTATCCGCCGGAAGATCGTACGTGAGGTAAAAGAAAAAAGACGGATTGATCCCGATCACCATGCCGCCGTTGTGCACAATGCCGGCCGACTCTAAGGCGATTTTTTGCCACGGTTCGACCCAGTGTGGCGCGGCGTAAAGATTGCGGTCCAAAATCCCGAACCACCCGATCAGCCCGGGGATGAGTAGCGATACGATCAAGACCCGCCGGCGATTTCCCGCCGCAATCGTTCCGATGGTTACCCCCGCCGCCAGTATGAGCCACGGGCCGACGAGCACCAGGTGTTTTGACTCTTCTATCCCGGCGATCACCAGCAGGCTGAATGCTCCCAGGTAATACAGAAAAAACCGCCGCGCGGGCCAGGGGCTGAGCCAGAGCGTCATCACCAGGCAAATGCCGATCGCCAGTCCCGCCGGGACGCCAAGATACCAATACCAAGGGCCCACCGATTCGCTCACGAACGTGCAATAAAAACCATACGCGGTATATGCCGCCGATGAGACGGGCGAAAAATGAAAGACGCCCTCTTTGTCCACCAGATGGAAGAACACGCGGATGATCGGAACGTAGAGAAGAATCAGAAGTGCGCCGGTACCGAGCATCGCGAGCCACCAGCGGCGAACGTCCCGCCTGTTGCGAATCGCGAAATCAATTGCCAGGCAGCCAACCAAGATCCAGCAAAAATAGTTGGAATAGACGGCGGCTAGAATGGCCAGCACAAGCCAGACCCAACCTGCCCGGCTCGGCCTGTCTATGTATTTGAGGTACGCCAGAGTCATCAGGCAGACGGCCGCAAAACAGAAGCAGTACCACGCTGCCACCCGCCCGTAATGGAATCCGTAGGGCCAAAGTGCGACGATGCCAAGAACCCAAAGTTCACTTTTAACTCCGCCTAGGCATTTCGCCGCTCTCCCCAGCGCGTATGCGCCCACCACATAGAGAAGGACAAAGGGCAGGCGCAGCAGGTGGAAATTGGCGTGGGTAAAAAGAAGCCAGTAATGCAGAAATATATCGAAGAGTGGCGGATGCCGGTGCTGCCCGGTTCCATTCGCGAACACCTCGAGCGTGTACCGGACCGGGTGAAACGACGTGTTGATCAGAGTGCACTCGTCGTCAACCGCCGTGAACCAACGATTGGTCGCCATCATCGCGATGGCCGAAAGAACCGGAAGGAAAAAGACGAAATTGCGGCGGGATGAAGCCGGCGGTTCAGGGGGCTGATCGGGCATGTTCACCGTCGCAGGCACTGGAATGGAGCGGAAACGCGGAGGAACAATTGCAGCGCCTTCTTATTCCCGCATGAGGGACGTAATCAATCGCTAGACCCGTAGTAGGAAATTGCATCATCGGCCGCGCCCACCATTTTGCCCGATGTCGCCGCCAGGTTCCATCCTTCGTTGAGGAGGCCGGTGAGAGCCCGCCGCATCTGTTCACGCCTTGCCCTGGCTGCAAATTCGTTGTCCTCGGTGGCGAAGAGGCATACATTTGCCAGTGGGCTCTCTAAATCGCGAATTCGCGAGAAAGTACACCGCAATCGAATCCGAGAGCCGGCGCCACAGGATACGAATTTCATGCCGTCCAAGCTGATTACCCAACTCGCGAGAGAAGTGGTTCCCAGGCCGGTCAGAAACTGGCTTCGATCCCCGTCACAATCCGCGGAATGGCTGTGGGATTCCGCGCAATTTTCGCTCGGAAGCACGAAATTGCTCCACGTCGATCCCGGCTGGTCCATGATCTGCCACCCGCGGGCCTACAAGGTCGCCTATCGGGACCAAATCCAGGACGAAGAGCAAAGCGCTGAATTCCGGAATTTCATTTCCCACTGCGGTCGCGGCATGGTTTTGTTCGACATCGGCGCGCATTTCGGCGTCTTCAGCCTCACCGCCGCTCACTTTGGTGGAACGGCGGTTGCCGTCGATCCTTCTCCCACCGCCGTGCGAATGATCCGCACTCAGGCGGCCCTCAACCATTGGGAGGACAAAATTTAGATTGTCTGCGCGGCCGTCAGCGACACCGAGGGGGAAATCGAACTGCTCAACTCCGGCGTTTTCTCCAACGGATATTTCAAAATCGCCGTGGGCCGCTCAAAAAAGGATTTGACGCGAACTCCGGCCATCACGATTACCCAAATGGCCCGGACCTACGGCAATCCCACGCACATCAAGATCGACGTCGAGGGCTATGAGGCGGCCGTCCTTCGCGGAGCCGCCGAGGCGCTCAAACAAATCTCGCCGGTCCTTTTCCTGGAGCTGCACAATGAGATGGTTCGGACCGACGGCGGGAATCCCTCCGCAGCTCTGGACCTGCTCGACCAGTTTGGCTACGTGACTTTTGCGTTGTCGGGAGAACGGATTTCGAGGCCGGCCATTCTCGATAAGGGAATCATCCGGATCGTGGCCCGGCGTCTGGACGCCGGTCAAACGCTCTAACCTTTTTGACCTGGCTTTCTTTCCATTATAAGCGCGACGATGCTCCAAACTTGCCCGGTTTTTCCGGAGGCGAAAGTCCCCGTGGCTAGTTCAGCAGCATTTTGTAGATCTCGAGATGTCTTTCGACCATCTTGTCGATCCGGAAAAGCGCCAGGGCGCGCTCTCGCGCCTGAGAGCCCAGCGCAGACGCCTGCGCGGGATTTTCCAGCAACCGGCGAAGGGCGGCAGCAAGTTCCGAGGAAGATCCCGTGGGCGCAACCAGCCCGGCATCCCCCACCACTTCCTTCAACGCGCCGATATCGGAGACCACCAGCGCCTTGCTGCGGAGCATGTTTTCCGCCACCACCAATCCAAACACTTCCCCGCCGAGCGACGGCATGACTACAATCGAAACATCCGCCAAAATCTTTTCAAAGCGCTCTGGCGGGACGTACCCGACGAACGAAACCGTCCCCCGGCGAAGTTTGCCCGCCTGCGCTTCGAGATTCGCGCGCTCAGGGCCGTCGCCGATGATGCGCAGTCGAAAATCGAGGCCTTCGCTTTGCAGTTGTTCGGCGGCGGCCAGAAGAATCGTCACGCCTTTTGTCGAGACCAGCCTTCCTTGAAAAGCAATCACAGCAGGAAAGCTTTGGGGGGTATGCCCCGCAGGGACCGCCGGGACGCCATGATAGACCGTCAGCGTGTTTCTTAACCGCAGCACCGTGCCGAGCCAGGTCGTGGGAACGATGTTGATCCCACCCAGATTGCACATCCACCTTCGCATTTGAGTCATCACCAGAAGCGAGAGGGTCTTCGGCAATCCCACGCCCGGACGATTGCAGGTCACGCACTTCTTGTACCGGCCAGCCATGAAATGCTCAGGACAAGGAATTTGCCCCGGTTCGAAGAACAGGAGTCCGTTGGGGCAGCACGCTTGAAAGCCGTGGTGCTCGATCGCAAGCGGTTTGCGGAGAAGCCGAGCCAGGAAGAGAGGCAGCGCTGTGGGGGCGGCCAGATGGACGACATCGGCAGCGCTCATCAATCGGCGCAAGCGCAGCAGCCCCGGGCGGCGCACGATGGAAAATGGAAACGAAGAATCATCCATGCCTTCGGCGGGTGTTTGCGTGACGAGGGTGACTTCCCACTTATCCTCCGGATGAGACTTCCACCAATCGCAAATGCCCCGCGCCAAATCCGTCGTGACGGTCTGGACTCCTCCCACCAGCGGCGCCCAATCATAGGAGTAGAGCAGCAGCTTCCGCGTCATGCGCCTGGCCCTTCGAGCGCGCGGCGGAATGCTCCGGCTATAAGATCCCAAGAATAGTATTGCCCGTAAGCGCGGTGGCTTTTCTCGCGCAGCTCGGCTTCGAGCGCGGAGTCGCCAAGAACTTTCGCAAGCTCCCGCCCCAGCGCCGCCGCATCGCGATAGGGAACCAGAATGACGCCCGCTTCGACCAGGGGCGTGCCCTCCGCCTCTCCCGCATAACCCAACACCGCCAGGCCGGATGCAATCCCCGCGATCGCCGAACCGCGTCTCGGATAGATCATTCCCCGAACGCACAGCATGATGTCCGCTCCGGATAAAACCTCGGCGACCTTTTCGGCGTCGAGAATTCCGAGGATGGAAATTTCAACCGGAACCCCCAGAAACGCCGCGGAGATGGCCTCCCGAGCCTCCGCCGTACCCCGGCCCAGGAAAATCAAGCGAAACCGAGCTCCCTTTTCACAAGCGGTTCGCGCGGCCACCGAAAGGTCCCGCATCTCTTCTGCCATCACGGCATCCAGGCTCAGGCAAAACACAACGACCGTCTTGAGCCCGCCCTCATTTTTCGCATCGCCGTTCGCCACAACCGGACATTCGGGGATGTTGGCTCCGATCGGTATGCAGACGCCCTTCGTGGATTGTTTCGGAAGCCAGGGGATCTTCGAAAGAGGATCGGGAAAGATGGCGCGCTCGGAGAGCTCAAAAATCCTGCGAATCACCCACTCCTGTACTGTTCCCCGCAGCCGGTCGCGCAGGCGGCGTCCGCCCTGGCGAAACGGGTCGTGAAAAACAACCGCGCAACGCGCTCCATTGCCGCGCAGGATGCGCATCACCGTCACGGCCCGCAATGGGAACCCGCGCGAGGAAAATCCCAGCGCCGTGTATTGCAGCAGAA
This sequence comes from Verrucomicrobiia bacterium, assembly GCA_035503815.1. GTDB lineage: Bacteria > Acidobacteriota > Terriglobia > Acidiferrales > UBA7541 > Palsa-295. The sequence goes on along the minus strand of DATJTF010000038.1, from coordinate 160,477 downwards.
CCCAATCTCCCCGCCACGCCCGGCTCTCGCGGCGAAGTTCGGCAAGGGCCCGCCGCCAGCCAAGGCGGCGCCATTCGACCCGCGACACGCGAAGAGTCACGCCGCGGCTTGCAAGACCCTTGCCTAAATGCGTGCAATAGTCCTGAATTCCGTCCGCGCCATCCTGGCCGCGGCCGAGAACGCCGATCCAAGTTTCAGAGGGGGCGCCGGCCTTTGGCATTGATGCCATTGTACCCGCGCTTCATCTCAATGGAAGTGAGCCCCGCTTCTTCGAGCCAAACGCGAACTTCCTCAAGGCGTTGAGGCTGATCGTAGACGGGAGAAAGCATGTCGAGCGCGCTCAGGATCTTCACTTCTTTCAGCTGCTCGTCGGTGTAGTTGAGGCGCGGGGCATGAGACAGCGGGCCGATCGGGATGAGTCTCGCAACCCGCGGCCCGGCGACGGGGATGCGGTGGACGGCTTTCTTCACCTCAAACGCGGGAGGAATCGTCCAGCGCAGCAGCCGGTGGATGGATTCCGGCTTCCAATGCTTCAAGAAAGGCCGTCCCATATATTTCAGCGGCGGTATTCCCGAGGTTTTTTCGTAAACGTCGATCACGATTTCGCCGCCGGGCTTGAGAAACGGCACCAGGCTGTCAAAGGCCGCGCGAACGTCGGGACAATGCTGGAGCACCCCCATGCAAAAAATTCTGTCGAAGGAACTCCTGGCAATCGGAATTTCGTAGATGCTCGCCTGAAAGCAGCAAAGCCGCGGCGATCCGGAATTATTGCGAACCGCGGCCTCGACTGCCAGGCTCAAATCGAAGGAAAAAACTTCGGCGCCTGTCTCCAGGGAAAGTTGTGTGAACCGTCCCATCCCGCAGCCCGCCTCGAGGATTCTCTGTCCCTCCATCCGAGGTGGCCAGCCGGTCGTCGCGTAGAACCGGTCGCGACTGAGGTCGTTATTCATCGCTGTGTCCAGCTGAAGCTGGTCGAACCGGTTCCACTGAAATCCGAACGAATGCGCGTACGACTCTTCAGCGACGAACCTCGGAAGACCCCGCACAATCGGATATTTCGCGGAGCAATTCGTGCAGACGAGCTCTCCCTCGCGTATTTCCTCCGAGGCGGCATCCTCCGCGGCCACGCGGCCCATCCCGAGCGGCGCCCCGCATTTCAGGCAAACGAAGGAATTTTGATATTTCCGGAGCAAGATTCAGGAATCCTTTTGCGAGGCCGCAAAAATATGGTTGTCATCCACCGCCGCACAAGTGTAGCCGAGATTTTCCAGGAAATTCCTCGCCGCCGGGCCGTTTTCCGCGGCGTGAATTTCGCAAAGAATCCACGGCCGGTGCCGCCGCAGCGTGGACTCAGCCCCGCGAAGCACCTCCATCTCTGCGCCCTCCACGTCGCATTTGATACCCTGAGGCGCGGGCGCTTCGCTCACAAAATCGTCGAGCGATATGCACCGCACGGATGTGAGCGCCCCTGGGCTTTGGCCCGGCAAAAAGCTTCCAGTGCCGCCTTCGGGCGACCCCGCGCCGGCGGGCCGAAATTCGAGGGTCGTCGATGTTGACCACACCCCGGCGGCGACTCCCGTAATGTTCGAAAGATGGTTCCGGTCGGCATTGCGGCGGAGGCGTGCCACAAGATCGGAGTCGGGTTCGAAAGCGAAAACTTTTCCCTGCGGCCCAACGATTCGCGCCCCGATCAGAGAGAACCTGCCGATATTCGCGCCCAGGTCGTAGAAAATCATTCCCGGGCGCAGGTGTTTCGCCACGACTGCTTGTGACTCGCGCTCGAGTTCGCCGCTCAGCAGCTCCGCCCCCGTTCGCGGGTGCACCTCCAGCCACAACCCCGCGCCGGGACCCGACAATATCCGCCCCCAAACCAGCTGGTCGCCGGGAAGCACGCGATGGCTAAGCCGGTGCAGAATGCTTCCGAGAACCGGAACGTTGCGCAGCGAGCCGAGTCGAACCGGGGAACGAAGAAGCAGCGAGCCCAGCCATTCGCGCGCGGCGGGCACCTTACTTCTCCACCAGATAGCTGCCGATGACCAGCGCGTCCATTCCCGAACTGTAGAAAGTACGAATCGCGTCCGCGGGCGTGGCGACGATGGGTTCCCCGCGCAAATTGAACGACGTGTTCATAACCACCGGCACGCCGGTCAGGTCGCCGAAACTGCGAATCAGCCGCCAATAGAGCGGATTGATTTCGCGCTCGACGGTCTGCGGCCGCGCGCTGCCGTCCACGTGCGTCACCGCGGGAATCACGCTCCGCTTTTCCGGGCGTACCTGCGCCGTGAGGATCATGAATGGCGAATCCGTAGCCGATTCGATGTACTCTGCGGCTGCTTCCCGCAGCACCGACGGGGCAAACGGCCGCCACCATTCGCGGAATTTTACGGCGTTGTTCACTTTGATCGTCATTTCGGGATCCCGCGGGTCGGCGAGGATCGAGCGGCTGCCCAAGGCGCGCGGTCCGAATTCCATGCGCCCTTGAAACCAGCCAATGATTTTGCCGCTCGCAATTAGCGCCGCGGCCGTCTTCGCGGGATCATCAATACGCATATGCCGGATTTTGAAAGTCGCGAGCGCGGTTTCGATTTCCGCGTCGGAGCTCTGGGGCCCGAAATAAGCGTGCCTCATCGCGCGCACGGGAAGTTTGCCACCGCTTTCGAGGTAAGGCGCCAAAGCCGCGCCGAGGCATCCGCCGTCGTCCCCGGCCGCGGGCTGGATAAAAATCCGATCCACGGCGCCGGTCGAGAGTATTTTTCCGTTCGCCTTTGAATTCAGCGCCACGCCTCCGGCAAGGCAAAGATTGCGCGAGCCTGTTTGATCGACGGCAGCGCGGGCAAGGCGCAGCATCGCCGTCTCGCAAAAATCCTGGACCGCGAAGGCGATATTCTTGTGGCGCGGCTCGATTTCTGATTCAGGCGCTCGCCGCGGTCCCAGGCGAGCCTCCATGTAGGCGGCCGCGGAAGAGTTTCGCCCCATCAGAAGGCGGCTTGCAACTCGATACGGCTCCGTTTCGGGATTCAGAAATTCGCGCAGGTCCACGCCGGGTTCGCCATACGGCGCGAGCCCCATCACTTTCCATTCGTCGCTGTACGGCGTGAACCCGAGATAGTAAGTGAACTGCGCGTAGAAGAGTCCGAGCGAGTTGGGCCAGGGAATCGTCCAAACAGGCTCGAGCGTGCCGCCGCGGCCGCGCCATAGCGACGTCGCTTCCCACGCGCCCCGCCCGTCGATCACCAGCACCGCCGCATCGTCGAAGCCGGAATACGCGTACGCGCTGATGGCGTGCGCCAAGTGATGCTCCACGAACCGGAATTTCGCCCGCGTCGGTCCAAACGCACTCAGGAAGGGTTTCTCGCCGTCTCCCTGGCGGGAGAGGCTGGCATACCGCTTCAACAGGGACGCGATGCTAACGTAGTCCACAGGGTGAGCGCCGGTCAGCATGCACTTGATGTCATGCCTTGTCCCAATTCCCACGCGAGGCCACGCGAAGCAGACGAAGTCGAAATCGGAAGCCTTCACCCCGGCGAACTCCAAGCAAGCGCGAATCGCCAAATGCGGAAACCGGGAGTCGTGTTTCACACGGCTCAGCCGTTCTTCCGCCACCGCGAACAATATCTCTCCATCACGCGTGATGCATGCGGAAGAGTCGTGAGTTTGAGAGTAGTTGATTCCGAGAGAGAGCATTTTGCAAAGAGAGAAACTATTCTAATCTCCCGCCAGCCCGCGAACGAACCCTTTCTTGCCCGGGATGCCCGGACCGCCCAATCCTCAGCCCGAGGGCGCCTCCGCGGCGCCGCCTCCCCTCAGGCGTTTGTACTGATAATTCCGTCTGGTAAGCTGAGTCCCGCCACGTTAGCGCGATTGACGAGACCATCGCAAGATTTGAAGGGGGAGAAGACTCGCAGGGTTCGCCTGCCCGCTTAGGATGAACGAAATTCCCACCGGACTCCCTGATTTCCCGTCCCCCGACCGGGATTGGCTCCGCAGATTTGGCCCCGCTGTCTGGATCGCTGGGATTGCGTGCTGGATTTTGGAAGCAGCGGCTTTCCGCCAGATTCTCGACTCCTCCGACGCCGTCTCCTACCTCGATATGGCGCATTCGGCGATGCAAGGGCATTGGAGCGCCCTCATCAACGGTTACTGGAGCCCATTGTATCCAGCGCTCCTCACCCTCTGGCTGGCCGTTTTCCGCCCTTCTCCTCATTGGGTCATTTTGTGCACGCATCTGCTGACGGTCGCGATTTTCGTCGCCACGCTATTTTGCTTTCGCTATTTTCTCCACTCGCTCTTGAATTATCAGCGCGGACTCCCGGTTCGTCCGGATAGCCGGCATGTTCCCGAGGGGTATCTTACGGTCCTCGGGTACGCTCTCTTCTTTTGGACCACTTTCTATCTTCCTCCTCCGTTTTGCGACAGGCCCGATGTTCTCGTTGTTCCATTCGTGCTTCTGGCGGGCGCGGCCTTGCTGCGAATCGCAAGCCCCGGCGGCTCGCATCGCCACTTCGTTCTTCTCGGTTGCGCGCTCGGGGCGGGCTATCTTTCAAAGGCTGTAATGTTTCCTCTCGCTTTCGTGTTTCTTTTCGGCGTTCTGCTGATCGGGCGTGGACGCCGAATGATCGCCGGACTTGCTATTTCCGTGATCTGCTTCCTGGCGATCGCGGCACCCTATATCGGTGCGCTTTCAAAAGCCAAGGGCCACCTGACGTACGGAGAAGCGGGTAGGATCAATTATGCCGAATTTGTCGGCGGAGCCCGGCCTTTCGCGAATTGGCAGGGGGGCCCGCAAGGTGTCGGAGTGCCTCTCCACCCCACCCGACAGGTTCTTGTTTCGCCTCCGGTCTATGAATACGCAACCCCCATATACGGAACGTATCCCCCCTGGACGGATCCCTCCTACTGGTATCAGGGAATATCGCCGCGCATCAATTTGAGAAGGCAGTTGGATTTAATCCACCGCGGGCTGGACGCCTATTTCGGCCTGTTCTTCGGAGGGTTGAGTTGCGTTCTGTGTGCTCTATTGTTTCTTATTTTTGTGGACAATCCTTTGCGGGCCTACTTGAGGGGTCTGCTTCCGCTCGCTTTCCTGTGGCTTGCTCCTCTTGCAGCGTTTATGTTGTATGACCTCGTGCACGTTGAAACTCGGTTTTTAGGAGGATTTCTGATCCTTCTATTCGCCGCGACTTTTTGCACGGCTCAGATTCCCTCAACGGTCGCGGGCAAAACAGCCGCCAAAGGCATCTGTTGGGCCGCGGCTTTGATTCTGTGTGCGCAAATCGGCTGGGTGATTCTTCACGGCGCTCTCCGGCTGGCCACCGTGCACGATTTCGTGGATTGGGATGTTTCCGTGGCTCTTCACCGAATGGGAGTCCTGGATGGTGATCGCGTGGCTGCGATCGGCGACGTCAAGGCCATCCACGTTTGGGCCTATCTCGCCGGTGTTGAAATCGTCAGCGAAGTGCCCGAAGAAGGTGTTGCGGAATTTTGGGCCGGCTCGCCAGAGATTCGAGCGCGAGTCTTCGACAAGTTCACGCAGGCCGGCGCCAGAGCAGTCGTGGTTGAAAATGTCCCCGCCCCTCAAGCCGGCGAATGGTCGCCAGTTCCAGGGACCGATTACTTTATCCACATTCTGCCGCATTCCTCCGCGCGCAAAGACTCCAATTGAGCCGTTCGCGGGGATTTTAAACTCCAACTTGAAAGTCGCAGAGGCCCGCGCTGCAGCTCACCTCAGGGGGCTGGCTCGCCCGTGAAACGCGAAAGTTTCGGAGGATTGGCATCCGCCTGGAGAATCCAAACCCTTCGGCCATGGAAATAATCGAGCAGTGGTTGCAGGCTTACTCCGGGAATGTCCCGCGCCCACACAACCTTGGCATGGTCAATGTCGGCCGCGTTGTATACCCATTCCGCGCCGGGATTGTGATCCGGAAGGTACTGCACGATGACCAGATCGTTTCCTGGCGACGAATCGAGTTGCTTCGCGATCTGTGCCCGCACGTCGAGCGACGGATTGAAGCGAAGGTAATACCCATGCAGTCCGGAAAGCAAAATGGCCCATACCACAACGGCCCGGGAAAGAAAGGTTCCAAAAGCATGTCCTCGCAATCGCCAATGCCGGATGTGGCGCATTCCCTGCGTAACCAGGATAAAGATCGTCGCTGTGAGCGCCGCCGCAAAATGCGGCGCGAACCACGCCACCAGCACGAATCCTCCCAAGCAAATCGAGAACTGCACCACCAGAAATCGAGTTCGCCGGTCCCAAATGACCCAGGGAGCCGCCAGTGCGGGAATAAAGAGTTCCGGCCACGCAAAGAATATGGCGAGCACGCGCCCATACGATCGGAGCGTCGCGAATATGTTCTTAAAACTATCGGGCCTCCCGCGTGACCACGCCTGCTCTGCCCACCAGTGGTTGTAAGACGCTTCGAATTGCGGGTTCTGAAAATGGAAGAGCGGCCGTGTCTTCTGCCAGGCGAACAATGGCACCGCGGCATAGTGTGCCTCATTGAGCAAATGGGGAAACACGAGAGGGTGCCCTGTGACGCGCCAGTTGTAATAGCCCATGAAGAGTCCACAGAGAAGCATCACCGCGCAAAATGGCGCCACGACTTCCGCGATACTTACGCGCCACGGCGGGCTCGCCTGCCGGAAGAGCCACACGAGCAGCACGGCAAAGACCGGCAGGCAAAATATAAGCCCTTCGAACGGCCTGCTGTTGGCCAGTATGCTCGCGCCCACTCCCAAGATCACGGCGTCGCGGGCGCGATGAAATCGCATGATTCGTGGGAGAGCTCCAATAACAAGCGCCCCGCCGATGGCGGCTACGGCGCCGCCCCAATAGCTGTTGATCCAGTAACTGGAAATGGCCAGGCGGAACAAGACTAATACCCCTCCGACCAGCGCCCAGCGAGGCGGCAGCCACCCTTGCAGCGCCCAGAGCGCCGCTGCACACATCACACCCATGCTGAGCAGAACTCCAATCCAAGGGTTTCCCAGCAGCTCGCCGACCGCCAGTGCGGCGCCTTGCGCCGGTGGGTACATGGATGCGTACGTCGGGTGCTGGTTGACGTGAAAAGTATCGAAATACAGCGACATCGCATGCGGCGGGTTGGCCAGTCTTCCATGCACGAACGTGTCAGCGGCCAGGAGATAACTGAACTCATCCTCGACTTCCGGCAACGGAACCGGCATCAGCCACAGCAGGCTGACGCGCACCAGAATTGCGGCGGCCGCAATGGCCAGGATTGCCGCACGTTTCCGGGTCGCTAATTTCGCACCGAGCCGTTCGATCCAGCCGAAAGCGCCTGGGAAACACACGCACAGAAGTGACGCTGCCAGGAAGAGAATCAGCGCCGTCAAAGACGTAGCAATCATCTCGTCAGTTCCTCATGACCTCAAATCCGCGGAAGAGGAAATCGGCTTGAATTCCGGCTCTGGGAGGTTCATCAGGTCCTGATCCACGGAATGGCGGAAGTGTAAGTTGAAATCACCGGATTGAAAAAAGGGAGAACAGGAGAAAAATGTCTCAAAATCGGAGAGGATCGAGTGATTCCCTCGCGGCGCACAGTGGTCGCGCGTTCTCCATTGATTTTGCGGCCGTCCGGCTCTTCATGGTGTTGGCCCTGGTGTTCGTTCATCGTGCGATGGATTCTCAGCCTGCGATTGTACTCAAACCTTCCGCGCCTTGTCTCACGGTTTCGCGCCTTCCCGCCGCTTAGAAATCCCGCCCACGGCGCCGAACCAAGAGCATTCAGCCACGCTTGCGGCTCGGAGGATTCCTGTCATAAACTTCTTCGGGCATCGAAGAAAATCTCTCTCCCGGCCGGCCTTCAGAGAGTAATTCAACGGACAAGATGGATTCGGCGACGCAGGCCTCAACCGAAAGCGGATCACACAGGGCAATGGGACTCAGCCGATGGATTTCGCTCGTGATGGTCGCGTGTTTGGTCGCCATTCTGTACCTGCTTCCCACTCTCGTTTATTGGAAACACAACGGTACCGGCTACTTTCCTGTCACCAGCTTCGATGAGGATTTCTACGCGGCCATCGCCGTTTCCACCGCCACGGGACAATCGCTCCTTGCGAATCCGTTGCTCGGCGAAACCGGCCACCCTCGCGAAATTGGCACCGAGACCCTCATGTTCCTGCCCAGGCTTCTCGCCGCCGGCATGATTCGCCTCTTTGGGCTGGGACTCGCATTTGGCCTGATGAGCGTCCTCGCCCCTGTCGTTATCTTCTTGCTCGCCTACCTGCTCCTCCGGAATTTCACGGGCGACCACTGGTGGAGTCTCGCCGGCGGCTGCGGCCTTCTTCTGCTCCCCTACTACATTCCTCCCATCGCGGCGACGATACACACCGTCCTTCACTGGATGTTCTCCCGCCCCGGAGTCCTTCTGGGCTTTCCCGAAAATCTGGTCTACTCGCGAAGGTACAATCCGAGCCTCTCGGCAATGTTGTTCTTCGCCTTTCTTTTCCTGCATCGCAAATCCGCCCAGACCAAGGACCACTTTTGGGCGTTGCTGGCGGGCGCCGCGGGAGGGCTACTTTTCTACTCCTATTTGTACTTTGCATTAGCCGCCTTCGTCTTCTCGGCCCTCTACGCCGGCGCCACGCTGGCTCTGAAAAAAGACGCCTTCAGGAACGCGTCTCTCGCCCTCGTTCTGCAAACTCTCCTGTCAGTGCCGCTTTTCCTCATTCTGTGGATCAACCACCGCTCGTATCAGACTGCCTTTTCGGTCCACAGCCACGCTCTCGTTTTCCCGACCACCGACATTCTGGCCGTCCTTCTTCCATTGCTCCTCTTGGCCGCACGCCGGCACGGGTCCGCGGATTTGATGTGGCTCGCTTGCCTGGGATTGGCCCCGGTCATCGCGATGAATTCGCAAGTAATCACAGGTATGAGCGTCGAGCCGTGGCACTACGACAAATACGTTATTGTGCCGCTCAGCATCCTGCTATTTTGCGCCGCTTGTGGGATCCTCACGAAAGAGGATTCGCGAATTGGCGCGCGGCTGGCGCAAGCCTTCGTCTGCGTCGCGCTGTTTGCCGCCACTCTCACTCAGGTGCACATTCTGCGCACCGACACACTGGTCGGCATCATGAATACTCCAAAACTGACCCCGGTCTTTCAGTGGATCCGGGCTCGCACGGCTCCCGATGACGTCCTCTTGATGGGAGACGGCGTCACCACGGCGCCCTGGATGGTTGCCGCCACATCGCGACGGGTCTTCGTTTCTTTTTATGTGGGGGCCTTTCCCCCGGCGTTTCCCAACGAATACCGCGAAAGGGCCTATTGCTATTATTGGCTGCAGGGGCTCGACGCGGCCGGTTTCGCGCGCGGCCCGGAAACGGATACCCGCTCCTACTTGTACGCTCAGGACGGATTTACGTTCTGGTTCCACCCCTACCTGCTCACAAGCGACATCAAATCGCAACTCGCCCGGGAGTATCAGGATTGCTCCGATTCACCGCAGGGATGCTGCGCCCGTCCATTTCGCGCGGACTGGCTCGTGGAATCGCAGGCTCACCCTTTCGATTCTTCGCGTCTTTCGCAGTTGTACGAAGTTCTGCCCGCTTATAGCGATGGAATTTACACCGTGAGCAGGTTGACCAGAATTCGTCCGTGATCGAAACTACGCCCTATTTGTCGCTTGCCTCGGCGCGGCGCTCCACGATCGAGGCCATTGGTTTTGGCTCGCCCAGCACGCTCCGCCATCGCCGCAATCCCTTCGCCGCGTACCAGCTTCGCAGCCGGTAGAAATATCTCGGCGGCATCAAAAGCGCCATCGCCAGCGAGAGATGCTTGTACGCCCGGTATCCGCCGCCAAGCGAGCTGTACGAATGACGAAGGTCTTCGCGTTCCAGGCAATACGTTTCCCACGGCGACCCGCCGTCCAGCACCAGGCGCATTCGCCCCACCGACGAACGAACAGGATCCACCACGATGGAGATGGCTTCCGCGGGAATGCCGAGCTCACGCAAGCGCACAGCCAGCTCGCGCGCCAGGCAATCGAGCGCGTTCATTTTGTTTCGCAATCGTGCCGAATCATTCACGCGAAATTGATACAGATTGTCATCGTGAAGCCGGTAGAACGCCAGCGGCTCGCTCAGCAATACCGCTCCTTGCACGGCCACGGCTACGGCGGACATGAACTCGTCGGCCTCCACTCGAAGCGTTTCCGGCACCGGCAGCACCCGGTCCAGCGTTCCCCTGCGAATGGCTACGCGGCTCGTCCCGAGAAAGCACATGTAATTGCGAAACGCTTGCGCTCCCCCCGCGCTGCTCATGTCGAAGTACCCCGCCGTTTCCGGCGTCAAGATGGACCCTTCTTTCGTCGCATCATCGATTTGAATGATTCCGTGGCCGACCACTCCCGCTTGCGGGTTCGCCGCAAACGCTTTTATCACTTCGCTCAGCTTGTTCGGTTTCCACCAGTCGTCGCCATCGAGAAATGCGACGATTTCTCCCCGCGCCTCCGGAATACCCGCATTGAAGGCCGACGCCTGCCCTCCGTTCGGTTTGCGCAGCAGCCGGACCCGCGGTTCGAACTTGCGGACAATTTCCGCCGTGCGGTCCTTCGAGCCATCGTCCACCACCAGAATCTCGGTTTCCGAGGCCGGAAAATCCTGCTGCAAAGCGCTTTCGACGGCTTCCTCGATAAAGCGCTCTTGATTGTACGTATCGATGAGTACCGTGGCTGCCGGAGCCGTCATGGGATAATCTGCTCCGAAATCGCCGGCAATTTTTCGCGCGGCACGGCGAGGAAATTTCTCACCTCGGGATACTCGTCCTGGATTTTGTGCGGCAAAAGGCCCCCGCCGGGCCGGAATTCGAGCCACGCGAAATCATGCCGTGAGAGGGTCTCGACAATTTCACGCGCCTCATAGCCCCACGGTTTCGTGGCGGCGTCCAGAACTTCGCAGATGAAGATCGGGCGAAGCCGCGCCAGAAGCGACGTCGCTCCCCCCAGGACCTCCATTTCGCCCCCTTCGACGTCGAGCTTGACGACATCCAGCCGATCCAAAGGGAATCCCTCGATATATTGATCGAGGGAAACTGTCTTCACGCGCACTTCGTCCAACGAATCCGTCGTCGCGGGCCGCCGCAGGCTGTTGCGCGTCGTGTCGCCCGAATTTACCTGAAAGAATGCGCGCTCCTCCGCCCTCGCGCCCACCGCGCAGCATTCGGCCCGCGCGCGGCGCGCGCCGTTCCACCGCAGATGAAGCCGCAAGCGGGCGAATTCCCTCGAAGACGGCTCGAAGGCCACCACTTGCCCGGAACCCTGCAACCGCCGGGACGCCACCAGCGAATAGATCCCGTGGTAGGCGCCGATATCGAAGAAAACCATCCCGGGCCGCAACGTCCGCCAGAGAAACCGCAGCTCGGACGAATCGTGTCCCCAGTAATCGAAAAAACCCCGCGCCGGCTCGAAGTAAGGCACGATATATGACCACCAGAAGTCGATCACTTCGTCCTCGTCCACTTTCACATGAACGGGAACCGGCGCGTAGGATAGCTTGGCCAGGCTCTGGCGCAGCAGGAAGCGCGCCGTCAGGAGCCTGTCCGACCACGTCTTGCGCGTGGGAGTATCGATCACTCGAGAGGGCATGGCTTCTTATTTTGCCACGAGTTGAAAATCCGCGGGCAGGTTCAGCACCCCGGCCCAGCGATCCTGCGGATGCGAGAGCGGGGGCGTATCCATCACGAGTGGCGGCAAGCCGTACCACTGTTCCACGAGATGCCCGCCCGTTAGATTGTTTCCTCGGTTGTAGATCGAGCATGCCAGGTTGTAAGCGCCGGGACGCAGGGGAAGGGAAGGAATGCGGACGGTAATTTCCTGGTCTCCCGCGGGAATTCCAATATTGTCGAAGCCCCACCCGGCCAGGACCGCGCTCGCATCGCTCATCACCACGAATCCGAAATGCCCCTGCACCACCGGTTCACGCAGGTGCACGTGAAAATGGAATACCACTTCGCGCAGCCCGTCGCGCACCACATTATCCCGCCCGCAAATCGACCAGCGGAGAAAGCAGCGCGTCTCGCCTTCCGCCGCTTCTTCCGACTCCAGCGCCGACGATTCATACGCGGCCACCACTTCGCCCGTCGGCCCCGACTCCCGGATTTTCCCGGCGTCAAACCAGATGACGCGTTCGCACAAGCGTCGGATTTGGCCCATCTGGTGGCTCACGAAAATAATCGTCCGGCCGCTGCGGGATACTTCGGCCATCTTCCCGAGGCATTTTTTCTGGAATTCCAGGTCGCCGACCGCCAGAACTTCATCCACCAGCAGAATTTCAGGTTCCAGATGCGCCGCCACCGCAAACGCCAGCCGCATCTGCATTCCGGCGCTGTAATGCTTCAGCGGCGTATCCAAAAACCGGTCCACGCCGGCGAACTCGACGATTGCCTCGCGCTTCGAGTCAATCTCCCGCTTCGACATTCCCAGGATGGCCCCGCTCAGATAGATGTTTTCGCGTCCTGTCAGCTCTGGATGGAAGCCCGTGCCCACTTCCAGCAGGCTCCCCACTCGACCCCGGACCTCGGCGTATCCGGAAGTGGGTCGCGTGATCCGCGAGAGCAGCTTCAACAGGGTGGTCTTTCCCGCGCCGTTGCGTCCGACCAACCCCACCACCTCGCCTTGGGCCACGTCGAAGTTGATGTCGTGAACGGCCCAGAGATACTCCGCGGGCTTTTTCGGCGGACGTGAAAACGAGAGAGCCCGCGCCAGCACGTCGCGCAGCGCGAGGTACCTCTCGCGCTCGCCCACGCGATAGCGCTTGCTCAAATCCCGCACGCGGATCACGGATTCGCTCATCCCTCACACCACGTCGACAATCGTTGTCTCCATTTTCTGAAAATAAGCGATCCCGCTCAGCACCAGCATTCCCGTGACGCATATCGATTCGAGGATCAGCTTCACCGGCGCCGCGCCATGCCCCGTCAGCGACCAGCGAAACCCCTCGATGACTCCGGCCATCGGATTCAACCCGTAAAGCCACAGCCATTTGTGCGGAACCACGGAACTCGAATACACAACGGGCGAGGCGAACATCCAGAACTGCACCAGGAATGGCAGGGCGTAACGTATGTCGCGGTAAATCGCGTTCAGCGCGCAAAGCCAGAGCCCCGCTCCCAGCGCGGAAAGAATCGTCAGCACCAGAAGCGCAGGAAGCCAGATCATCGCGAATGTCGGCCGGATGTGATACCACGCCATGAAACACCCGAAAATGCAAAACGAAACGCCGAAATCGACCAGTCCCGCCAGGACCGTTGAAATCGGCAGCGCCAGCCGCGGAAAATAAACCTTTGTGATCACCCGCTGGTTATCCACGATCGTGCTCGTCGAGCTCTGCAGCGCCGCTTGGAAATACAAATAGGGAAGCAACGCCGCATAATTGAAAATGGGATAGGGAAGCCCTTCCGAGGATATGTGTGCAAAACGGCCGAAGATCAGGCTCTGCACCAACGTTGCCAGCACCGGTTGCAGGACGGCCCAGGCGGCCCCAATCGCCGTTTGTTTGTAGCGGACCTTGATGTCGCGCCAGACGAAGAAGTACAGCAACTCGCGCGCTTGCCACAGTTCGCCAAACGGCAGATTCCACCATCGCCCGGGAGGAGTGATCCGGAGAAGGGGCGGCGCCGCTGCGGTTTCTGTGGGACTGCTGGCCATTCCGTTACTCCGTCTCCGAAAAACCCGGGTATTTAGCTTGGTTTGCTACCCGCTTCGCAACCGATTGGATTTCGCCGGTGCGGCTGGGACGCGGCCCTTGCCCTCCGCCGCTAATCGTTTCCGTCCGGCTCTCCCGATTTGAGCTGGTGAACATCCTCGTTTTCGATTCGGTTCATCAGCTGGTGCCGCCGCAGAAAATACCTCTTCACCGTGCTCGCCACTTCCACCGGCACCACAGCCACTTGATTGTACGCGGCCTGCCGAAAAGAGATCGGTCCGCGCGCCGGAATCAGGTGCGTGCCCCACTGAAAGATCAGGCCCTGGTTCCACACAATCAACAGCGCCGTCGCGGCCACCCCGGCACGGAGGACTCTATCCTCCCGCCAGATTCGCGAGAGCCATTCAAAAAAAGCGGCCAGTCCGAGAATGAATATCGGCGTCAGCGAAATGAAAAATCGGTTCCCAAACGAAGACAGGCCGTCCCAATCCGGATGCAGCGCCACCACCGCAAAAAACGCCGCCACTGACACCGCAAGATAAGCCGCGAACGCCCGGTCCGACCGCGAGAATGCAGCCAATCCGATCAGCGCGATCCCGAGTATCGGCGTCCAGCTCAGCAATCCGTGGTCCGAAGAGAAAAGTACGCTCAAAAACGCGGGAGCATGCCACGACCAGCTCCCCACCGTGGGATACCCCGTGCTGAACGGGCTTCCGTAAATCACGTCCAGCGAAATCAGCGTGGGCAGCAGCGCGACGCCAAAGCTTCCGAGGTATAAGACATGCTTCGCGAACAGGCGTCCCGCCGCCATCCACCCCGCATTCAATCTCCACAGTTTGCCGTACTTCGAAATCGCTTCCAGCAAGGGAACCAGCAGCAGAACTCCGTTGATGTAATAAATGTCCACCGCCAGCCCGGAAATCAGCCCCAGGACGATCCATTGCTTCCACGTGCGCTCTTTGCGCGTCCGGTGCCAATACCACAGCAGCAGCGCCGCGACAAACGCCGAGTGCGCGTGCGACCACGAGGGATTGAAATACATATACACCGGCAGGGAACTTGCCCACCAGATCCCGACCGTCGCCAGCAACGCCCAAGCCTCGCTGAAATAGCCGCGGGCCAGGCGAAATGAAATCCAGAGGCCAAGGAAACCGTAGAGCGCTGTCGTGAGCGCCATCACCTCGATATACGGCCACGAAAACCCGTCGGCCGCCACGTGCGCCCCCATCGCGTCCGCCGCCAGCACCCCGGCGTGAGTGACCGCCAGGAAGGGAAGCCACAACAGCGCTGGACCGATCGTCCAGTTGTTCGAGATGTGTCCCGTCTTGGTGAACTCCTGCGGGTCTATCCGTCCATCGGCGCCTATGCGGCCCATCGTGAAGCTCTCGTTCCCGTGCTGCCAGTCCTTCGTAAAATCCAGGCGATGCTCGATTAGCAGCGCGCGCGCATAGGCGTAGTAACCCACTCCGTCACCGCGCACCCAGGGATTCGCCAGCGGAAGCGAAAGAACAAAAATCAGGAATAGCGCTTTTTCACTGCGCGACGTTCTCGAAAGAAAACGAAACGCGGAAGACGTCAAACAGCCGCTCCTTGAACCGTTCGTCGCGGGCCTTCGATTGCCTCCCCAAGGCTTGCCGCCACGAACTCGACCTGTTCGGGGCTCATTTCCGCGTACATCGGCAGCGACAGGATCCGCGCCGCCGCCCGCTCCGATGCCGGGAAATCCCCCGCCTTGTACCCCAGCCCCGCGCAGGCCTCCTGCAGATGAATGGGAATCGGGTAGTGAATTCCCGTGCCGATTTCGCGCGCCGCGAGGCTTTCCTGAATCCGGCTGCGGTTCTCCACTTCAATCATGTACAGGTGAAAGACGTGCGTGCGGTCCGCAGCCGTAAACGGCAGGGAGCAATCCGCGTCAGCCAGCAGTTTCCCGTAAGCCGCAGCGTGCCGTTCCCGCGCCTGGTTCCAAGAGTCCAAATGGCGCAGCTTGACCCGCAGGACGGCGGCCTGCATCGTATCCAGACGTGAATTCGTTCCCGCCGTCACGTGCACGTACTTGACGCTTTGCCCGTAGTTCCGCAGTTGCCGGATTTTCTCGGCAATCGCCGCGTCGCTGGTCACTACCATCCCCCCGTCGCCATAGGCGCCTAGGTTTTTTGTCGGATAGAAACTGAAAGCGGCCGCGTGGCCCATCGATCCCGCGCGTTTCCCGCGGTACATCGCTCCGTGCGCCTGCGCCGCGTCCTCAATCACCACCAGATTGTGCTTCGCCGCAATCTCCAGGATCTGGTCCATTTCCGCCGGCTGTCCGCACAAGTGCACGGGCAGCAGCGCCCGCGTCCGCGGCGTGATCGCCGCTTCCAGCGCGTCTGGAGCGATGTTGTAGGTTTTGGGGTCCGCATCCGCCAGCACGGGCCTCGCGCCTACCGCGAGCACCGCCAGCACTGTGGCGATGAACGTATTGGCCGCTGTAATCACCTCGTCGCCCGGCCCCACTCCATATGCGCGCAGCGCGAGTTCCAGTGCCGCCAGTCCCGAACCCACTCCCACGGCATGGCGCGCTCCGATATACTTCGCGAAATCCGCCTCGAATAGCTCCACTTCCTGGCCGAGAATAAAATCCCCGCGGTTCAGGACTCCCTGGATCGCGGCGTTCACTTCGCTTTCGATCGCCGCGCGCTGAGCCTGCAAATCCACAAACGGAACCTTCATCATGTCCCTCGCTATCTCTTAATTCGCAGTCCGAGATACAACACCGGCCGCAAGATGCTCCACCATCCCGTGATGGGCTTCATTTTCGTGTAGCCCGCGGCGTGTGGGGGATAGATCTTTGTGACCGGAACCTCGCAATGCCGGTATCCGAGCCGAATCGTATTGTACAGAAGGTAGGGCTCGAGCTCATACTTGTCGAGCCACGCTTGCCGCCAGTTGATCCGCTTGTCCCGCAGGATTTCCGTCCGGAAGGCTCGAAATCCGTTGGTGGTCTCCGTCAGGCGTTTCCCCACGAAGAGCGAAAACAGCAGCGGGTGAATGTAACGTGTCGCGGCGATGCGGTACCGCGGCGTGTTCCCATATTTCCCGCCGGGCATGAATCGCGACCCCTGCACGAAATCGGCCCGGCCGGCCAAAATCGGCTCGAGGAGCCTCGGTATCTCGCCGGGATCGTCTTTGTCATTACCCGCCTGAACCACGACGATCTCGTACTCGTTCGCCAGCGCGAATTCCAGCACCTGTTTCATCGCCGACCCGATTCCCTGGTTCGTCGCGTTTCTCAAGTGCAGCCAGCCGTCTTTCGGCAGCGACTCGATCGCCCCGTCGGTCGACCCGTCGTCCATCACCACCAGGTCGTAATTCCTTGGGAAGGGATGGCGCGCCACGGTCCGCTTGATTTTTTCCCCTTCGTTATAGGCAAAGATCGCGGCCAGCGTTTTCACTATTTCTCGTCCTGGCCAGGACGCACGACGGGTCGCGGCAGCGGCGGCACGGATTTCCACTCCGGCCGTCGCCGCACGTCCAGGCCGTTTTCGTAGGGTTTCACGATGCCGAAGGCGCATTCCAGATCGTCCACTTCGGAGACCACGCGGGCCGGCGAGCCCGCCACCACGGCGCGCGCCGGAACATCTTTCGTCACCACGCTCCCCGCGCCCACCAGCGCGTTTTCGCCGATCACCACATGTGGCAGGAGGATGGACCCGATCCCGATCCTTGCCCCCGAGCGGATCGTCGGCCCCTGCATGCATTTGGTGCACAACGGATGGGGATCGTTCGCCAGCATCACGCCCGGAGCCAGAAAAACGTCGTCCTCGATCAGCGTGTACTGGCAGACGTACACGTTGCAATGAATCCGCACGCGATTACCGATAACGCAGTCGTAATCAATGGTCGAATTGTTCCAGATCGCGCAATCCCTGCCGATCCGAGATCCTTCCCTCACCACCACGCCGTGCCCCGTCTCGAACCCCTCGCCGATTTCTACCGATGCGTACACAACGCTTCCCGACCGGATCTGCGCGTTGCTTCCGATACGCACCGGCGTGCGGGCCACCGGCCTCCCCGGCGGATATCCCAGCAGCACGCCTTCGTCAATCGAGCAGTTCTCTCCTAGCTCGACTGCGACGCAACTCTGCATCTGCCCACCTCCACGGCCCGCCCCTGCTCGCGGATGGACGCGTCGATCGCTTTCAACGTCTGCACCACCAGCGTGCCGGTGGCCGCGTCGGAAACCGGCTTGCGATTGCTCGAAACGCATTCGATGAAATCGGCCACCTGGTTTCGCAGCGGCTCGCTGAATGGGATCCTCGGACTCACGATGTCCCCGTCGCGGATCAGCAGCTTGAATTCTCCGAACGACTCCGCGTCCTGCTCTCCCACGGAAACTCCCTTTTCAAAAATCCGCACCCGCTCCAGATCGTCCATGTCGTTGAACACGATCCTCTGGCGGCTCCCCACCACCACCACTTCGCGCACCTTGTTCGGATCGGCCCAGCTTACGTGAATATTGGCAAGCACTCGGTCCGGGTAGCCGAGTGTAATGAACCCCACATCCTCCCGGTTGTTCATCAATACGCGCGAGCCAATGGCGCTGGCCCACGAAGGTTGCTGTCCCAGCAGGTAGTTGAAGATCGAGATGTCGTGCGGCGCCAGGTCCCAGATTGCGTTCACGTCGTGGCGGATTGGGCCGAGGTTCGTACGCGTCGAGTGCAGGTAGTGCACGTGGCCGAACGCTCCCGACTTCACGCACTCGTGCACCTTGCGGATCCCCGCATTATAGAGAAACGTGTGCGCTACCATCAGCACCCGCTCCTGCTGCTCCGCCAATTCTGCCAATTGCTCGCAATGCTCCACTTCGGTCGCCAGCGGTTTTTCCACCAGCACGTGGCGTCCCGAGGCCAGAGCCCGCCGCGCCAGCTCGAAATGCGTCGTGGCGGGCGTCGAAACCACTACCGCGTCCACATCCTTCCGCGCCAGCAGCTCGCCTGCGTCGCCGCAGACGGCGACTTCAGGGAATCGCGCCGCCGCCCGCGCCAGCCGCTCCGGCTGCCCGTCGCAAATCGCCGTCACCATTGAATCCGGTGTTTCGCTGAACACCCGGGCGTAATTCGGCCCCCAGTAGCCGTAACCGATCAGTCCGATTCGAATTTTGGAAGACACGTGTCCCTCTCCTTCCGCTCCCACCCCTTTTTACCCGCGCATTTCCCGGCGCCTTTACTTTCGTGCAATCGCCAGCAGGCTCTGCCCCACGGGAGGTTCCCAAAGACTTTCCAGCCACGCCAGCGGCGGCACGAACCAGCGATCAAACCTCCGGATGCTTCCCGCGCCCACGATCCGCTTCTTCAAGATTCGTCCGAAAAAAAACCATGCGGGCACGCCCACCAGATTGAAATACCTCTGCTCCAAAACATGAAAACCTGCGGCCCGAATTTTCGCCGAGAGCTCCGGCTTCGTGTACCGGCGGAAATGCTCGAACGACTGGTCGAGTGAGCCGTAGATGGCGGGAAGCGCGGGCACGAAAAGAAGCAAATGGCCGCCGGAAGGAAGAAGTGAATAAATCCGGTCCAGGCATCCCGCGTCGTCCTCGATGTGCTCCAACACGTTCACCATCACCACCGTGTCGGGAGCCAGCGACGCCGCTTCGGCGTTCACCGAATCGTTGAAGACACGCACGCGCGAATCGCTGGCGAACCGTTTTGCGATAATAGGGAAGAGATTGGCGGCGGGCTCGAAAAGAAAAAACTCGGATGCGGGCGCCGATTCGATCAGGAACCGCGCGAAATTGCCGATTCCCGCCCCGATTTCCATGATCCGCTTCCCGAGATACGCATCGAAATACCGCAGAATCCATTCGTGATACCGCTGCGCGCCCTCCATGGCATGGAACTCCGCGCCCGGGTACAGGAAGACGCTCTTGGTTCGGTTCGACGCAACTCCCAGTTCGTTGGTTGATCCCATCGTTGTCGGCCGCCTCGAATCGTCGAACAATCTTTTTGAGAGTCGGTACCGGAATACGCCGGCGGTAGGCCGGCCAGAAATTCCTCCTACTCCGCGCTAATCGGCGGAAGACCCCGCCGCAAGATGTCCCGTCGAAGGAACCGGTTGAGCTTCTTCCGGCCGGCGGTTTTCCGAGGCGCGCTTGTCGCGGATGAAGCGGATCACATCATCCACAATCGCGGACAAAGAAATGGACGGCCGAAACCCCGTCAGCGAGGCCAGCTTATCCACGCAGGGGACGCGCCGCTGCATGTCTTCGAATCCGGGTTCGTACGCTTGATCGTACGGAATATATTCGATGGCCGAATCGCTCCGCGCGCGCTCCTTCACCAGTCGAGCGAGCGATTCGATGGTAATCTCCTCGGTGCTGCCGATATTGACCACTTCTCCCACCGCTTTCTCCGTTCCCGCCAGCCGGAGAATCGCTTCCACCGTGTCGGTGACCGAACAAAAGCATCGAGATTGTTGACCCGATCCATAAACGGTAAGCGGCGAATTGTCGAGCGCCTGGCGGACGAAATTCGGCAGCACCATTCCGTACCGCCCCGTTTGGCGTGGCCCGACCGTGTTGAACAATCGAACCACGATCACCGGCAACCGGCGCTCTTTCCAGAACGACAGCGTCAGAAATTCATCCAGCGCTTTCGATGCCGCATAGCTCCACCGGCCCTTGGTCGTGGGCCCCAGCACCAGGTCCGCGTCTTCGTGGAAGGGCACTTTGTCGCTCTTTCCGTACACTTCGGAAGTGGATGCGGTGAACACAAGCTTCCTTTTCTTCGAAGCGGCCTCGAGCACCAGCTGCGTTCCGAAGACGTTGGTTTCGAGTGTTCGAACCGGACTTTCGACGATCAGCCGGACGCCGACCGCCGCCGCGAGATGGAACACCACATCGCATTCATCCACGAGTTCGGCAAGCAGCTGGCGGTTCGTGACGCTGTCGAAGAAGTAACGGAACCCCGGCTGCGGCTTTAGGTGCCGTATGTTTTCCACGCTGCCCGTCGAGAGGTCATCCAGAACGAATACATCATCCCCTCGGGCGAGAAGCGCGTCGGCCAGATGAGAGCCGATAAATCCGGCACCGCCTGTGATCAGGTAGCGCAAGCAATCCTCCTATGCGGATGGGCCTTCCGGCAGGTCGGGCGCCGATGTGTGTCTCACGGACCTGCCCACATCCTCGCCGTATCCGTAGCCGTACGCGTAAGGGTAATACCGGTAAGAGTAGTAATAATCGGGAGCGCTCGAATCCACAGCGTTCAGCACGACGCCAAGCAGCCGCGACTTTACCGCGGCCAGCAAGTCCCGCGTCCGCGTAAACGCTTCTTTCGGCGTTTCTCCGCTGCGCACCACCAGCAGCACCCCGTCGGTCTGCGCCGACAGGATCACGGCGTCCGTCGCCGCCATCACGGGCGGCGAGTCAATCACCACGAACTTGAATCGCCGCCGGAGCTCCGTGATCGCTTCGCTCATCCGGTGCGAGGAAAGCAAGTCCGCCGGACTCGGCGGAATCGGCCCCGTCGTCAAGGCCACGAGGTTGTTGATTGCGGGGTGAGGGATGCACACTTCGTCGAGGCTTGACACGCCCGCTAGGTACGAGCTCAACCCCGCGTCTTTTCCCGTCGTCAAGTTGAGCGCCCGCCGGATTCCCGGCTTCCGAAGGTCGGAGTCGAGCAGCAGCGTCCGGTCGCCCAGCTGCGCTAGGGTCACCGCCAGGTTTACGGCGGCCGTAGTTTTTCCTTCGCGTGGCAGGGCGCTGGTGACCAAAATCACCTGCGGCGGGTGCTCGGCCTGTGAAAGCAGCAAAGACGTTCGCAGCGCGCGAAACGCCTCCGAAATCTGCGATTTCGGCTGCACGTGGGAAAGCAGTTCCACGCGAGGTCCCGCCGACGCCAGCGGAGCCGCTTCTCGCGCCAGACGCGACAGCCGGTTGTAATTGGTCGCCGGGCCCGGCAGCGCTGGAACCACGGCCAGCGACGGCAAGCCCGTGAGATTTTCGATGTCGTCGGGCGATTTGACAGTGTTGTCCAGATATTCACGGAACAGCGCCAATCCCACGCCGCCCACCAATCCCACCAGGAATGCCAGCAGGATATTCCGCGCTTTCTGCGGGCGCGAGGGGCTGGCCGGAACCAGCGCCGGATCAACCACACGAATATTGCTGGACCGCAGGCCCGCCGTAATGCCCGCTTCCTTCAGTTTTTGCAGCAGCCCGTCGTAGAGCTGTTTGTTCGATTCGGCGTCGTGTTGCAGGATGTTATACTGCACCAGCTTTTCCGCCAGGTCGTTCGCTTCCGCTTTCTGCACGTCGAGCTGCTGCTGCAGCAGTTCGACGCGGCTTTTCGACGTTTCGTACTGTTGCTTCACGCTCTCGAGCATCGTCTCCTGCGCGTTCTTCAGGTCGGAAGCCACCTGCGTTCGCTGCGCATCCAGCCGCTGCACCTTCGGAAAATTCGGCCCGTAGAGGTTTATGGCATCCGCGTACTGCTCGTCCAAGTCGGATTTTTTCTTCAGCAAATCCTGGAGAACCGCGTTGGATTGGGACTGCGGCAGCGCATCCACGTTTCCCGAAGCGGCCATGCGATAAAGCGCCTCTTTATCCGCAAGGTCCGTCTGCGCGTCCGTCACCGCCTTGGACAGGTCGGACAGCTTCTGCGTGGTAATGTCCTGCTTTTCATCGATTTGCCAGATCTGGTTGGCGCGCTCGTAGGCGATTCTCGCGTCCTCCGACTTTTCCACCTTGATCCGCAATTCCTCAAGTTCCGCCGAAAGCCAGTTCGACGCCTGGATCGTCGCGTCGTACTTGCTCCGGAAGTTCTGCTCGATGTAATTCTGAAGGTGCGTGTTGACGATCTGCGCCGCCAGCTGCGGATCCTCCGCCTCGAATTTCACTTCGATCAGCCGGCTGTTCGGAACGCGCCGCACGCTCAGCCGCCCCAGAAACGCGCCCAGGATCGCCGGGCGCCGCATGAGTCCCCCCAGATGATTCCACGTGTTGGCGTTCGGCCCCCCGCCGAATTCGGGATAACGCCCGAGATCGAGGGAGCGAATCGTCTGCATCGCCAGCGTCTCGCTCTCCAGAATCTTGGTCTGCGTCTCCAGGTAATTCTCCATGTCTTCGTATTCGTCGTAGGAATTCGAGTCCGGGAAAGGCTGCATATTCTGCGATTCGCGGTCCACTTCCACCCGCGCCGCGGCTTCGTACACCGGCTTCATCTTGAACGAAGCGATTGTCACCACCGTCACCACGGTGAGAAGGAACGTCAAAATCAGCCACTGGTGCTTCCGGAGAATAATCAGGTAGTCGAGAAGATGGGGCTCCCTCGGTGCTTGATCCCAGGGGAGCAGCGACGGCGAAGGAAGGACGGAGAGCGACTCTCCCGCCTTTCGTTCTCGAACCGTCAATCGGTTGGCTTCTTCCATTTCATCCTTTTTCACGGCGCCGGGGGTGCGGTTTTGCGGCGCCGGGTTCCCGCTACTGGTTTCCAACCCGGTAAATCGTAATCGCCGTTCCCGCTCCCAGCGCCGTCTCCCCGCCCTTCGCCAGCACTTTCAGTCCCAGGCTGTCGGGGATGTACAAAATGTCGTCGGGCTTCATGGCAACATCTTCCTCTTTGCGGTTCTCGATCTGTTTCAGATGGACCGGAATCTGTTCTTTTGCCCCCGTGATCGGATTCGTCCGCAGGATGACCGAGCTATCCGCCTTCGCAAATGTCGTGGTCCCGTGCGCCAGAGCCACCGCTCGCAAGACCGTGACCTGCGCTCCATGGCTTTGGACCACATACCCGCCCGGTTGCGAAATGCCCCCGCCCATCACATAAACAACTCCAGCTCGCGGGACGCTGACCACATCTCCACCTAAGATCTGAATGTTGTACGAAGGATCCCCCGAATCCAGAAGATCCTGAAGCCGTATCGTCATCGTCTGCGTTTCCGGTGCCGCCCCAGCCGCGGGCGCCCCCGTTGGAGGAGCTGATGGGGGCGGCGTAGTAGTCCGCGTGACCAGAATCAAGCTGCCCGCCTGGTCCGAAATTCCGCCCGCTTGCGCCAGCACTTCCAGCAGCGTTGTCGGTCGGATAATTTGGTACACCATCGGGTGGGCAACTGCTCCCACGATCGACACGGGCTGGCTGTTCTGCTCCCTCACAAAGACCGAGACCTGCGGGTGAGACACCAGCCCGTTCTCGATCAACAGTTGCTCCAGGCTTTTCTGCAGTTGAAAGGAAGTCAGCCCCGCAGCCTGGATTTTCCCCGGAATCAAGGGAAAGCTGATGTCCCCTAAGTCGCTAACACGCACATCCCGCGAAAGTTCCGGGATATCGAACACATCGATGTGCAGCAGGTCTCCCGTCCCTATCGGAGTCTCCACCAGCTTCGGGTGCGCCGACTGCGCCAGCGTCTGTATCTTCTCGTTCGTCTGTTCAACCGTAACCTCGGCCGGCGGATTGGACTGGCCGTAGCACGCGTTCGCGTTCGCCAATGCCGCCGTCCACAAAATGGAAGCGAACACACTCGTCCATATGAATGTCTGCCGATTTCGCGTCAAGGCTGGGAAAGTTGCCGCGGGGCCCTTGCTTTTGTGCATCCGGGCCATTTTGGGCCAACTAGAGTTCAACGCTCTCCCTCAGAAGACGAGCGTGATACAAGCAAGATTTAGGCCGTCAGGCCCTCAAACGCCAGGTGCTTGAATCTCTCGCACCAAAAAAAGACTGCCGACAATATCTCTCATAAGCGACGATGGTGTCAACCGCGATAGATTCAAAACGCAACGGTTCCGTCCCCAATTCTAAGAAAATCCTAATGTTAGGGATGCCCTCTCTCTCCACGGGGTTGCTGCAACCCTTTTCGGCTCTTCACCACCCTCTCGCCGCTCCACCCCTACTCCAATTCCGCCGTCGCTGAGCGCCGTCGCTTTCTCTGGACGTGTCCCTCTGTGGGAAGGGGAGGGGAAGTGGCCAGGAAGGCCTGAACCAGGAAAAGTATGGCGTTGGCGGGGATGTGCAGGTTGAAATCCACCATGCTGTGGAGGAGCATGGCGCAAAGCGATGCGATCGCTCCCGCGTGCAGTGCCCGGGAAAAATGCCCCTGTTCCGCTTCAAATTCCTTCCTGGCACCGCGGAACAGGATCCACAGAAACGCAAGTCCGCAGATTCCACCGAGGATTCCCATCTCCGCCAGCAGTTCGGCGTAGTCGTTGTGCACGTGGTCCACGAGTCTCCCGTCATAAGCAGGCTCGTACCGGGGAAAGACGGAAACCAGCGTCCCGAGCCCCGACCCTTCAATCGGGTGATGAATGAAAATCCGCGCCGCTCCGAGGGCCATCGTGGCGCGTCTGTGCAGAGATACGTCCCTCGTCGGAAGAGTCGAAAATCGGTGGATGGCCCTGTCGGCGCCCAGCCACACGATGAGCGCGATGGCTGCCAGAGCCACGATCCCCATCATCGCCATCTGCGGCCGGTCCGGTCCGTGGCGCCGGCGAGCCCGCGCCAGGAGGGCGAGTACGCCGAGGGCCAGCCCGAAGCTCACGATTCCGCCGCGCGATCCCGAAAGAATCAGCGCGCCGAGCGGAACCACGGCCAGAATCCCGGTCAATGGATAGAGTTCCCGGCGGACACCGCGAAAAATCAAAAGTGCGAGCGCCACGGGAGCCGTCAGCTCGACGAATCCCGCGAAGTGGTTTCGGTTGACATACGGACCGAAGGGATCTCCTCCCTCCGGAAGATGGCGAAACCAGTAGATTTCCCCCTCCGAGGTGAAATGCTGGACGATTCCGAAAAGAGAAACGGCGAAGCTCAACAGCACCAGAAACCAGAGAAATCGTTCAAGGTCTCTTCGCGCGCGGAACGCTTGTGTCGCGAGAAAGAAAATCAGGAAATAGGACGTCAGGATCAATAATTGCGTCCGCGTGAGAAAAGCGTAGGCCGTCGTGTGAAAAAAAAGTTGGAAGCATCCGAGTGCGATCAACCCGAGCAGCGGAATGTTCAGGGGACTCCAGACGATCTTTTCTTCGGGGGTGCGGTAAACCGTCGCCGACCAAACCACCAGCAGAAACGCGCAGGAAATCTCGAGGACCGAAGCCGACCATACCTCGACCACCCCGTGCGCGAGAACGCAGAACGCAATCACCACGCATAGGCCGGGGCGGAGGATCTTCATTTCGCGGCGGGCTCCGGTGCCGCGGCTTCCACCAGGGAAACATCGGCCATCCACACGCTGCCGCTCAGTTTGTTGTCAAACAGCCGGCTCGGCGTCCGCCGCAGCCGGACCAGAATGATATGCGTGTTGGGTCCGGTCGTGAAATCGGCTTCCGCCGGAGTCCAGGGATGCGACGCTGTCAGATTGTCCGTCATCAGGTCGAGCGCGTCCGAATGATTCGGATCGACCAGATTCATCCGCATCCCGCTCTCGCTGCTGATGTCTTGCGTCCGCAGAAACGCGTGAAAGTGGTAGGAATGCCCCGGTTCGACGGGAACGTATTCAAACGGCTCCGAGATGTCGGGATTCATTCCGCCGATGAAATCCAATCTCACGGACCGGCCGCTCACTCCCGGTGGCGGCGCGTCGAATTCAATGCTCACGCCGGGGGCGTAATACCAGCGCCAGTCGAGCCCGCCGTTCAGGAAATCTTTTTCGAAATTCCCATTCCAGACGAGGGAATGGTTCGGGGGCTCCTCGTCCGGCATCCCCGCCGCGGCCAGAGCCTGCTTCCATGTTTCGCGCGCTTCTTCCGAACGGTCTTCGTCAATCAGCGCCTGAAAAAAGGGGAACGTTTGCGATATCGGCAACGGCTTTTTCATTTCCAGCAGCTTGTGCCACACCACCAGAGCCGCCTCCGGCTTCTGGATTGACGCGAAAAAATCGAGCGCCTGCGCATACGCCTCGGGCGTCTTCGGAAGGACCTGCTCGAGCAACGCATTGATGTCCTGAGATGAGCGCCAGGTTCTCGAGATGGCCAGCGGCAGAAACGACGTATCGGTTTCGACGGCCCGGTGGATCATGTCGTAACCGGCCGAGGTCTCCTGTTGCCGTAGTAAAAAATTTCCGTAATTCCATTCTACTTCCGCGGACGACGGGTAGTCCGCTCGCGCGCGGATCCACGCGTCCTGCGCCTGCGTGATCTCTCCTTCGGCTTCGTATGCTCCGGCAAGATCCATCAGGTAGTGCGCGGAATGCGAGTCCTCGTGAACCGCGTGCAGATATTCCGACGCCGCGAGCGCTGGGTTGGGATTGGCGAAGTCCCACTGGTGGAATCGCCCCAGGCGGTCCCACGCGTCGCCGTTGCCCGCCTCGAGCGCCACGCCTCGCGCGATTGTTTTGGGGTTGTTTGAATCCACCAGGGCGTCGGCGATCCATAGACGCACGCCCTGGTAAACGAGAATCGCCGCGATAGCCAGGCAGGCGGCTAGCGCGATCCCACGGCTGCCCGGCCTATCGATGGAGAGGTCCACGTGCGGTAATCTGCATTGAGCTGAGGGGTGACCGCAAGGAGAAAGTGCGGCCGCCGGCCACGGCTGTTCCCTGGAAATTCATTGCGCCGCCGGCGTTCCGTTTCCGCTTCGAAAAAATACGGCTGTCGGCCCGGCGAACCGGCCTCTATCTTCCTCTTCTCAGTTTTCCGAAGCGGTACATGATCCCAACGCTCACCTTGAAATTTCCCTGCGACGGGTTCGCGTTGAAAAACCGCGTGTTTTCGTAATCGAATTGAACCATCCGGATCGTCCAGTGCGGCTTCCACGCGTAATCAAACCCGCCTCCGCCTTGCCACGCGTACGCGTGGCTCGAAAACGGGGTGGAGGGATAGCCTCCCGACGCGGGAACGACATATCGTGTGTACCCTTCGCCAAACAGGAACTGGCCATACAGTGTGATCTTGCGATGTCCAAATGGATACACTTGCGGCCCCGCCATCACGGTATAGACTCTCGTGTTGTTCCCCTCGCTCGTGTAACCCCCGTCCGCCTGCGCCGCGACCGAAAGCCATTTCCGGAATACCATCCGGTCCGCCATTATCGCCCACCCGTTCATCACAAAGCGGTCGGACGTATTCGGATTGTTGTAATCGCGAAAGGTATAACCCCCGCCCACTTCCCACGTGGGAACCTTGTTGTCCTGCGCCTG
This sequence comes from Verrucomicrobiia bacterium, assembly GCA_035503815.1. Taxonomy (GTDB): domain Bacteria; phylum Acidobacteriota; class Terriglobia; order Acidiferrales; family UBA7541; genus Palsa-295. The sequence goes on along the minus strand of DATJTF010000038.1, from coordinate 132,718 downwards.
CGTCGGTGCCACCCCCAACAAAATCAGTGCCAACAGCCCCAGCCATTTCGTCATCCCTTCGCCCTCCATAAAAATTGCGAAATTAAATGCAAATCAATCTTGCGCGCCGGTATTTTCTTTCCTTCTCTGATTTACCGGGTGTCCCGCGCGGCGATAGAGCTTAGATGGAACTGGGGTAAAAAGGGAAGCTTTGAAATTCGGAACAAAAAAAGGCCGGACGCTCCGCGCGCCCGGCCCTGCTTGCCAACCTTTGGACTCAGCAACCTAGAATCGGAACACCGGCCCAACCGTAAACACAAAATCCTTCTGGTAAGGAGGATTGCCGACTCCCGGTGTGTAGAAATTGGGTCCTTGATAGAACCGGGTCTGCTCGAATTCCGCTTGTCCCTTCACGCCGAGGTGGCGCGTGACGAATATATCCGCCCCTCCGCCTGCCTCCCACGCAAATCCCCGCTGCGCGAATCCCGCCACACCCGGGAAATTCAGCGAATAATGCGAGCCTCCGAATTCCGCATCCACATAAGGAGCGATCCGGTGGTGGCCCAAGGGGTAAACCCGCGGGCCTGCCAGGAACGTATAAAGCGAATTGTCTCCGTTCGTGGCTTCATTGCTGCTGTTATACGTTCCGGTGATCTCCCCCGCGACTCCCAGCCAGCTATTCAAGTTGTAGGCGGCATTCACGTTGAACCCATTCATGTTGATCCGGAAGGACGGCGGAGCGAGGTTCTGGTCGAAGGATCGATATGCGTATCCCGCACCTACTTCAAAAGTGTCCTGCGCCTGAACGGGCATAAAGGCACCGAGCACAAGTAAAACGATTAATCCAAATCCTATCTTCACCGTAACCCTCCCTGGGGACTCAAAGAATGTTCCTCAAAACTTCCGGCTCCGGGCGAGTCGCGCCTCCATACGCGAAATGCCCGCCGCCTACCCACAAGTAAAGCTTAGATGGGAGTCGAGACCAAAGGGAAGCCCGAAGAAAGCGAGAGGAGCGTAAGAGGCCACACCCCCAATCTTGGGGATGTGGCCTCGTAAGTGTTTTAAATGTAAGGTGTTAATTCACAGTCCCGGTTACCGTAACCGTGTGCGTCACTCCACCTGACGAACCCGTCACAGTCAGGGTGAAAGGTCCGGAGGGAGTGCCGGGCGTGCTCGAACACCCCGCCACAAGGAACACCAGCAGCGCCCCCGCCAGGCCGATGCGCGTCTTCCACCGGCGTGCCGTGAAAAAGCCCATCATCGCGAGAAACGCCAGCAGGAACAGGATAATCCGCCGGCCGGATGCCGGAGGAGTCCGCATAGGCTCGGGCGCCACGATGAACGCCTTGGTGGCCAGTGTCAGATTACCGGAAGAGCCGGGCGCCACCGAATTCGGCGAGATAGCGCACGCCGAGTTCGTTGGAGCGCCAGAACAGGTGAGGGAAACGGTCCCGGTGAAGCCTCCCAGCCCTGTCACGCCAATGGCGACGGGTTGCGATGTCTGCCCCTTCGTGACGGTGATACTCGGCGGGGTAGCGCTCAAACTGTAATCCCATCCGGTTCCGGTCAATGTGACGGTTTGCGGGCTGCTCGCGTCGCTATCCGTGATCGTGAGCGTGCCCGTCAGGGGGTTATTCGTCGACGTCGGCGCGAACGTTACGTTGATCATGCAGCTCGAGTTGCCGGCCAGGCTGGCGCCGCACATGTTCGTCTCGCCGAAGTCTCCGGATGCCGCGATAGACGTGATCGTCAGGGCGCTCGCGCTATTGTTCGTCAGCGTCACCGGCTGCGACGCGCTGGTCGTCGTCACCAGTTGCCCGGAGAAAGTCAGGCCCGTCGGTGAAACGGTAACCGCGGAAGTCGTGCCGGTTCCCGAGAGCGTCACGGTCTGCGTAGCCGCGTTCCCATAGGCCGTGTAGCTGAACACCAGGTTTGCCGACTCCGCCCCGTTGATGCTGGGCGTAAAAGTCACGTTTATCGTGCAAGGAGTCGCAGCGGCCGGAAGTGTTGCCGGGCAGGGCGTCGCCCCGCCGGGAACGGCGGCGAAATCCCCCGGGTTCGTTCCGCTCAGCGCATACGCCACCGCCAGCGTCGCTCCCGTTTCGTTCGTGAGCGTCACCGTCTGCGGCGAAGATGTGTTGCCGATAAGTACGGGGTTCGAAAACGTGACGCTCATCGGCGAAATCACCAGGTTTGCCTGGAGCGTCAGTTTTGTGATGTAAGCATCGCCCGCTCCGGATAGAGTCGTCTGGAAAGCTCCCGGGTTGGGGAAGATCGGGAACGTTGTTGACGACGTGCTCCCGGTCACGTACGCGTTGTCGTTTGAGTCGATCGCGATCGCATTGCCAAAATCAGGCGTATTCGAGCCCCCCAGAAATGTCGAATAAACCAAATCCGCCGTTCCGTTCCCTCCCGGATTCATTTCGGAGACAAACGCGGAGCCCAGCACATTCCCGCGCATCGGCTGGAACGCTCCTGGCGTAACCGGAAAGTTCGCCGAAGAAGTCGCGCCGACGATGTAAGCGTTGCCATTCGTATCCGCTCGAACCCCGAGCGCTTCGTCGCCGTTGTTTCCTCCGAGCAGCGAGGAATACTTCAACGAACTCGTCCCGCTCTGGGTCGTGTCCACCAGGCTGAGGAACGCGACTCCCGAGCCTGTATCCGGTTGACTCGGGTAAGAACCTGCCGTCGTAGGAAAATCCGACGAAAGCGTCTGCCCAACCACGTACGCCACGTTGCCCGGACCAAGCGCGATTCCGAAGCCGTAATCCCCGCTGCTTCCCACCGTCGGTCCCGACAAGTACGACGAGTAGACCAGCGAGGGAGTGCCCGTCTTCGTCGTGTCGATTTTGGCGACGAACACCGTGTTATTCGTCGCGGTCGCCAGCGGCGCTTGCAAGTACCCGTTTGAAGTTGTCGGGAAATCCGTGGAAGACGTCACGCCCGTGATGTACGCGACGCTCGAGGTATCCACCGCGACTCCCGTTCCCTCGTCTCCGTACGGGAACACGTTGCCGTTCCCCGTCCCACCCAGATACGTCGAATAAATCAGCGAGGCCGCTCCGGTTTTCGTTGCGTCAATCCGCGCGAGGAACGCGTTTCCCGATGTGCTGTTCAGCGTCGTCTGGTAGCCGTTTACAATCGGAAAATCCGGCGACGCTGTCTCCCCGGTGATGTACGCGTTCTGGTTCGCATCCACCGCCACTCCGTTTCCAACTTCCGCGACGGATCCGCCCAGAAATGTCGAATAGACCAGCGAGGCCGTTCCGCTGGCCGCCGGATTGATGACCGAAAGGAACGCCGTGCCGTTCGTATTGCTCGCCAACGGCCCCGGATTGTATCCGTTGGTCGTCGTCGGATAATCGATGGAATAGGTCACGCCCGTGACGTAAATATTCTCCGAGGAGTCCACTGCCACCGCATACCCGCTCTCGCCGCCGCTTCCGCTCAAATACGTGGAATACAACTCCGTGGCTCCCGTGGGATCCATCTCGGTGACAAACACCGCACCATTCGTGGCCGTGCTCGGGCCGGGAGCATTCTGGTTGTATGCGTTCGAGGTGTTCGGGAAGGTCGTCGAATACGTCACGCCCGCCACGTAGGCGTCGCCCGAGGCATCAACGGCAATTCCATATGCCGCATCGCCGTTGGCCGAGCCTCCCAGATAGGTCGAGTAGTTCAGCACCGGATCGATCACGAGCGGCGCGGAATGGTCGTATGCCGCGAGAGAAAACCGGATTTGCCCGTTTGCGGCCAACTCGAAGTTCGCAGCCACCTCTTTTCTCTGTCCCGCGATTTCCTGGTAAGCGAGTGGCTTCTCGAATTCGACCGTCCCCGCCTGCGTTCTGATCTCGAGCGCGCCTTTCGCGCCGATTTTCAGCTCCTTCGCTCCTCTTACGTTCAGTGCGATTTCCTGAGCGTTCGCACCCGGCGCGAGATTGAAGTCATACTCCAGATGCTGCTGGCTTCCGTAGAAGAGCAGGTCCACTCCCGGATACACACCCTCATATTTCACCTGGCTGTAGGAAGGAACGTTCGTGCGCCAATTCTGTCTGTTGTCGCCGATGAAAAAATCGGTCCGCCCGGGCAGTTTGTCCAGCCCGATCATGGGAGCGTTTAGGGTCGCGCCGGCAAGGCCGAGCGCCAAAACCGACGTCTCTTCCTTGCGAATCTGCTTGGTGGACCAAGCACGGAAGCCCTTCGGAGATTTTCCCGGCGCACTTCGGGCGCCGGCCTCGCGCAGCGCAAGAATGGCTCCCTGGTTCGCCAGGAGCACGCTGTAGCCCTTCCCTTGAGAAGTAAATCGCGTCTCCGGGCTCGCCTGTCCTTCATTCGCGACGAACGCCATCGGCAATTTTCGATACCGTTCCGACCATGATGCGTTCACAAGGGCCTTGGAACTGCTGGCGGCTTTGGTTTGAAGATCGTTCGACTGCGCGGCCGATCGGCCCGAACGATCGAGTTTTCCCGTCGGCGCGCCGCGCATCAGGAATAGGGCGGGAATGAGAGCGGCCAGCGCGATATAGATAAACCCCTTAGCCCAAAAACCCCTTGTGCTCATGGCGTTTCTCCTAACCTTGCTTTCTTTTTTCTGGTTGGTGGTCGTCTCTTCCGCATCAACAGCGAACGCTGCGATTGTAGTGGCCAGTTTGGAGTGGCCGCCGCTGTACAAGAGACCCCGTAAGGAAGTTGCAACCCCACAAATTCCCGACGGGGACGCACTGGGAATTTACTCGCGAATCATAGCACAGTTTTAGTTGGTAGTTGTCCAAGCGGCCTGCTCTTCAACAGTCCCGCTTGAAATGGCGCTGCCGGCGGCCTGTTGCCGGAATTCATTCCCTTTCCTTCTCGAAACCTCTAAATCGGTTCAGCCTGCTCCATCTTCTCGAGGTCGCTCCGGATCCAATTTGCGATCTCGGGCAGCTGGCTTGCGTCCGCGGGCGGGTGCAATTTCCGCACGGCAACCCGCGCCACCATCCGCCCCAGAAATTCAAATTCGTCCGCCCTCATCTGATTATCCAGAATGTTTGTTGCGTATGTGTTTGACACCAGCGAGAGAAGCGCCATTGGAGTCGAAATGCTCTCGAGGCGCGCTTCCCCCTCCGGAAATCTTTCTCCCAGGATATAAATCGCGCCCAATTGCAGATCGCGATTCTCGAATCGAAGCTCCGCCATATCGAGCCCGAACCGCCGTTTTTCCCAGCGTTTGCTGAACCGCGGCAGCGCCTCCGCCGACCCGAATAAGGTCTCCACAGAATCCGGCCATAACGAGAGATAGGGATAGGCGGGACGAACCCAGAATCTTCCGTCGCGCTCGTGCAAGGCAACCACGTCGTCTGAAATCAAGGGGTGTGCCGCCCGTGCCAGCGCCGCCGCCGTCGTGGATTTTCCCGCCCCTTCGGCGCCCACAAACACCGCCGCGCGATCGGCAACGCTCACCGCGCTCGCATGCAAGCACACCACGCCCCGGCGCCGCAGAATATATCCGAGGACAGGCCCCAGCAAATATGTTGCCGCGTCCTCGAACGACGAACCCGCAGTCCACGTAATCCACAAGTTTTCGTTCTTTCCGTCGAGCCAGAATTGAGTTCCGTCGCTGTACTCCAGCCGCTGAAACCGACCTTCTTGATGCGTCCAGATGCGGATCGCCGGGTTTCCCGATTCATCCGTGAAGGAACTTGTGTAAGTGACGCTCGCCTCGCTCCCCGCCTCCGCTTCGCGCGGAACGGTACCCCACCAGATCTGAAGATCGGAGCGGCGGTCAATGGAAGGAGAAGGGACGAGTCCAGGAATTTCGAAGTCAGACCCTAGCAGGAGGCCCGAAACGGAGTAGATGACATCTGCTTTGCAAGCCACGGGAATTCAGCCAGAAGGGAAGTCCAGACCGCTGACCGAGCTTCCTCCGATCGTAAGGCAAAAAACCCAGGACCCGGATGATTCCCAAATTAGGACTTAAAATAATCTCGTCGGAGAATAACTGCGACAGCGGCTTCAGAGGCTCAAATCGCCGTTCTGACTCGCGGGAATCGGCCCCCGTCCAGGCTTCTCGCCAGGCCAACTTTCTTCGTCAGCTCGTGTACCGTTCCGTACACGGTGAGTGTCGGAGGAGCATACGGCTTCTTCGATTCCTTCTCGACGGCCCTAGCCATTCGGCGCCTCCGCATTCAAGTTATACCGAACTTGTCCAGTGGACTGCAACCAAATGTTAAGACAGTAGGGGCGAAGAGCAGCAGAAGCCCATTCGATTTGCTTTGCATCCTCTGGAAGTCGCAAAGCGCCTCTGTTTACATACTGTTCGCTCTCTTTTGTCCATTCCACTCTCCGCACATACTCCCACATCGGCTGCGCCAGATTTGTAACTAGCGGATCTGCTTTCTGCGCGGTCTTCGGTTTTGTCCGTACCCTTTCAGGCAATTTCCCGGCCATTGCTTCTCGCAAAAGCGACTTTTTATATATCCATGGGAACGCCGGCATCGCCAGCACAAACTCCACTACCCTTAAATCCAGGAACGGATACCTTACATCAACCGGTACCCGCGTTACCCCCGCATTTTCGTTTTCGAACAGATGCGTCCATTGTGGAAATGTGAGTGACGCGTGCGCCTGAGGGAGCACTTGGTGCTTCCGACCGACCCCATTCCGCTCCTGTTCCAGAATTCGCTCTCTCAAACCAATCCGTCGCGCAAAATCCTCATTCACCCACTCGGGACAGTTCGAAATACCCGTACGATTTCGCCTTGCCTCACCAATCCTGCGCCGAATGCCCGGCCAGATCGGCCCTCGCACCCGCAGATATGCGGGGACCGCGGACGCGAACTCCCCCACCTCGAAGCGCCGCACCATGTCCTTGACGTAGGGCCACATCTCGAAATGCATCAAATTGTCGCTGCCTTCACCGTCCAACACCACCCGGCAGCCCTCCGCAATTTGACGGAACTGCCGGAAGAGGCCGCCAAAAAAAGGATCGCTCACCGGCTCCGGCCAGCAAATCGAATCGTCGCCGCCGCGATCGAAAGGAATCAGCCCATCCATCCGTATCGTCTCGAGCGGGATGCGCAAATATGCCGCCGTCTCGGCCGCGAAGGATTTCTCCGAATCTTCCCGCGCCCCGCTCGCCACAATCGTGTACGCGCGCAGATCGCATCCAGGCTCTCGCCTCGACGATATCTCCCGCGCCACGGCCGCTATCGCCGACGAGTCGAGCCCTCCGCTTAAAAAAATCCCCGCACGGTCGCAATCCACCCGCTCGCCCACCGCTTCCCGCAGCACCGCGCGGTAATGCTCCACGTATTCGTCGGGCTGCGAGTAGCGAATCCTGCCGTCCACCGGAGCCGACCAATACCGCCGCGTGCGAATACCCCCGCGCGACACGGTCATGCAGTGCGCCGGTGGAAGCCGCCGGATGGCTCGAAACGCGGTTTTCGACGGGTTCAGATTCAGCCCGAACGCCAGAAAATCGCCGATCGTTTCCTCATCCAGCTCTCCTCCCACTTCCGGATGCAGCCGGACGCAGTCGATTGTGTTGCTGAAGAGAAATCGTCCCGGAAGTTCGGCGAAGTAGAACGGCTCGATTCCGAAATGGTCCCGAGCGCAGAAAAGCGTCCCGTTCCGCGCATCCCAGACTGCAAATGAAAAATCGCCCGCCAGGCGCGCAACGCAATCTTCGCCCCAGCGCGCGTAGGAATGTAAAATCAGCTCCGCGTCTGACGAATCTGCCGGCGGAGCTTCGCCTGCCGAAGAAATCCGGGCGATCAATTCTTTCCGCGCGTCCAGCCGCGCGTCCGCCACCACCGCGAAAATTCCGCCGAGTGTCGCCGGTTGGCGTCGCTGCGGCTGACGCCCCACGTGGAGCGCCGCGTGCCCCAGCGCGATTTCCCCCTCCGCCCACGTCTCGCATCCATCCGGGCCCCGGAAGGAAAGAAAATCCGCCAGCGTGCGAACCAGTTCGCGGTCCGCGCGCGTTCCATCCAGTTGCAGCAATCCGACGATTCCGCTCAATGCGCCTTTGTCTCCAACGACTCCAGGGGCCCGTCGAACGGTACAAAATGCAGATGCGCCTCGCCGGAAACGTCCAAAGTCTCTCCGGCAAACTCGACCCAGGCGTGAGCTTCGAACCGCCCGCCTTCTTTTCTTCCGCCGATCCGCAGCTCGCCCGGGATTCCCTGCCGCTTCAGCACCCACCAAAGCGCCAGCGCCTGCTCCAGGCAATTCGTCCGGAGAAAAATCCTTCGCGCCACTCCGGCTTCCAGCCGCGCGATCGCCCGAGCCTGCGCGGCGAGCTCAAGGCCGCGGCTTTCCTCGGAATTTCCCGCGGGAGGCGTGAACCACTCCATCAAGCGCTTCCACCGGCTGAAGCGAACCAGCCGCAACCCAACCCAGGAGGCCATAAGTCCCGCCGCCGCCTCCAGCGCGATTCCTCGCTCCAGGCCGTTCAGCTGCCAAAAGGCCCGCCAGGTTTTCACCATGGGTTCGAACCCCGATTATGACCAAGAGTTGCCACTGAATTTCCGGAGAACGCCGCGGAACCGGGCCCCGCATCGGGAAGGGAAGACGGCGGGCAATTCTTCGAAATCGCTTAGTTCGCGGGGGTTTCGCGGACTTCAATCAGTCCTTCACCGCGCATTTTTTCCAGCAGGTCGAGCAGATCTTTCTCGCAACGTCCCGCCTCCACGGCGAATTCGCCAACGATGGCGTCGCGCACTTCGCCCACGCTTCGAGGCTCCTGCAGCAGGCTCCACACCCGCGCTCCCACCGGATCCAGGCCGTAATACACGCTGCTCTTGATGTTCAGGATCGCGGCCTCTTCTCCCAGCGCGCACGACACTTGTCCGCTCGCCGCGACCACAATCGATTTGGCGGAAAGATTCGCGTTCATTTCACAACCGCCCTTTGCAAAACCCTGCGTGGAGAAACAACAATCAAACAGGCGCGCCGCAGACCCCTCTGCGGCTTTCCCCGGCTTGCGCTCTCATGGGCTCCCGGCCCGCGCAAAAGCTCCTTGCCTCCAATTCCGCGGTACGGCGCCGCAAGAACTGGATTCGCCACAACCAATTCGGTTATAACCCCGAGGATGCCAGACGCGGCCATTATAGTCGAAAATCTCGAGAAATACTTTCCTCCGGCCCGCGCCGGATGGCGCTCCTTCCTTCACCCTGTCGCCCGCCCCACCGAGCGCGCTCTCGCCGGCATCAGCTTCGAACTTCGCCGCGGCGAAGCCGTCGCCCTGGTCGGCCCGAACGGCGCCGGAAAGACAACCCTCTTGCGCATCCTCGCCACTCTTGTCGTTCCCACACGCGGCCGCGCCCTCATCGGCGGCCACGACGCCGAGAAGGAAGGCGCGCTCGCCAGAAAACAGCTCGGCTATCACACCGGCGGCGACGAAGGTTTTTACGCGCGCCTTACCGCCCGTGAAAATCTTGCATTCTTCGCCGCCATGAACAATCTTTCTCCGGCCGCCATCCGCGAGAGAATCGCGCGCACCTCCGAATGGTTGCAGGTTTCCGGGGAGCTCGACCGCCAGGTGCGCACTCTCTCCACCGGCATGGCCCACCGCCTTGGACTTGCCCGCGCCCTCCTCCACGAACCCTCCGTCCTTCTCCTTGACGAACCCACCCGCAGCCTCGATCCTCTCGCCGCCGCCGATTTCCGCCGCCTCCTCGAGGTTGAAATCGTCAAACGTCGCGGAACTTCTCTCCTTTTCGCCTCCCACTCCCTCGAGGAAGTCGAAAAGCTCGCGAACCGCGTCCTGCTTCTCGAGCAAGGAAAGTTGATCGCTTCCGGAACGCCCGCCGAATTGCGCGCCGCTGGAAACGCTCCCAGCTTCAGCGAAGCCATCCGGAGTTTTCTCCGCCATCCGCTCGACCGGGAAGGCCTCGCGTGAGCCTCCTCGAATCAGCCCGGAAGATTCTCGCTTTTTTTTGGCGCGATTTTGCCATTGCTCGCGGCTACCGCAGCGCCATTGTTCTCGAGCTTGCGGAAACTCTCTTCGGCGTCGCCACCTTCTATTTCCTCTCCAAATTTGTCCAGACTCCCGAACTGGCTCGCTCGCTCCCCTCTGGCAGCAACTATTTCGCGTTTGCCCTCGTCGGTTTCGCCTTTTTCGATTATCTGAGCGTTTCCATCAGCGCCTTCGAATCCAGTCTCGAGGAAGCCCGCCAAAATCGCACTCTCGAAGCGCTTCTCGTCACTCAAACTCCTCTCCCTGTCATTCTGGCAGGTTCCGCCGCCTATCCTTTTGCCACTCTGGCTTTGCGCACCTGCGTCTATCTGGCCTGGGGTTGGCTGCTCTTCGGATTCTCTCCTCATTCCGCCAATTGGCCCGGAGCTGTCGCCGTCCTTTTCGCTTCCGTGCTCGCATTCGCCGGGCTAGGCATTCTTTCGGCCAGTTACGCTCTATTGTTCAAGCGCGGCAATCCCGCGAAATGGATTGTCCTCGGCCTCTCCGGTCTGGTCGGCGGCATGATGTACCCAGTCGCGATTTTGCCGCCGGCCCTGCAATGGATCGCGCATCTCATCCCCGTCACCTATTCTCTCGAGGGAATGCGCGCCGCTCTTCTTGCCGGAGCCGGATGGAGCGGATTGTGGCCATCCTTGGTGGCCCTTCTGATTTTCGCCGCCGTTCTTCTGCCCCTTTCCTTCGCCGTTTTCGCCTGGGCGCTTCGCCGGACGAAAATCACGGGGACGCTTACCCACATCTGACGGTCGAATGGAAAAGCGTTATCCGCGGTGTAAAATGCGGCCCTGAAGAGGCGGCCCACGACAGAAAGAGGTAAAGTGGAATCTCCGCGAGGCGCTCGATGAAAGTCCCGTTTCTCGATCTCAAAGCTGAATATTCCGAACTGCGCGGTGAAATTCTGGAAGCCGTCGACCGCGTGGGCTGCTCCAGCGCTTTCATTCTTGGGCAGGAAGTTGAAGCCTTCGAAAACGAATTCGCCGCTTACTGCGGCGCGAAGCACTGCGTGGCCCTGAATTCCGGCACTTCCGCTCTCCACCTCGGCCTTCTCGCTCTCGGCGTCCAGCCGGGCGATGAAGTGATCACCACACCCAACACGTTTTTTGCCACCGTAGAAGCCATCCTCTATTGCGGCGCCCGGCCCGTCTTCATCGACATTGATCCCTCGACCGCGAACCTTGACCCTCGCCGAATCGAGAGCGCCATCACTCCGCGTACCCGCGCCATTCTTCCCGTCCACCTGTATGGCCGCCCCGCGGATATGGACCCCATCCGCGAAATTGCCTCGCGCCGCGGCCTGCGCATTCTCGAAGACGCCGCGCAAGCCCACGGCGCGGTCTATCGCGGCCGCCGCGTCGGCAGCCTGGGAAATCCCGCGATTTTCAGTTTTTATCCCACGAAAAATCTTGGCGCAAACGGCGAAGGCGGCGCCCTCGTCACCGATGAGGAAGGCATCGCGCGGTACGCCCGCCTCGCCCGCGCCCACGGCGTCACGTCGCGCTATCGCCACGAAATGATCGGTTACAACTACCGGATGGAAGGACTTCAAGGCGCGATTCTTCGCATCAAGCTGCGCCGGCTCGAGGAGTGGACCAGGAAACGCCGGGAAATCGCCTCGCGCTACCGTGAAGTTCTCGAGAGCTCGCCGTCGCTGCAATTTCCGGCGGACGACCCGCGCGATGAATCCGTCTACCACCAGTTTGCGATTTACGTTTCCATGCGCGATTGCGTGGCGAAAGAACTGGCCGGCCGTGGAATTGAATCCGCCGTGCACTATCCCACGCCGCTGCATCTCCAGCCCGCTTGTTCGTCGCTCGGTTACCCGCCCGGCAGCTTTCCCGGCGCGGAAGCCGCTTGCGAGCGCGTCTTGAGCTTGCCGTTGCATCCGTGGCTTTCACGGGAACAAGTCGAGTACGTCGCGCAAACCACGCGCGAACTCCTTTCGCGAAAATAATCCAGCGATTCCTTCGGGAGGGGATTCGGCTCAAACGCCGGCGGTCAGGCCGGAAGAATCGTTCCGCGGCATGGGTGGTTCGGAGGGATCGCGTCCCGGAGGCGTGAACCCGGAAACGCTTGCGGCGTTGGTCGCCCGCTCGCGAAGAATCGTGGCCAGGCCTTCGAAAACCTGCGAGAACGAATCCCGGATGGATTGTTCGGCGGTCCGCAACAGCGACTCGATCGAATTCTGTCCGTGCTCGTTCAGGCGGCGTACCGAAGACACGACGAAAGAATCGCTGCTCGTCTTCAGCCGCTCGTCGAATCGCCCGGCGGCGTCGCTGCTGATCCGGTCGAGCGATTGCGTCCAATCCTGCTGGTTCGCGTCCCGCTCGGCGCGATAGTTCTCCAGAGCTCTCGAAAACTCCTCGGCCAGTTCGTTTCGCCCGCGCGCGATGCCTTGTTCGAGTTGCTCGGTCAATCGCGATTGAAACCCGTCGAGCGAGGCGGTCACCGTCGTCTCGAGCGTGCGCAGCAGCCGCTGCGCGGACTTCTCGAGTTCCAGAATCCGCTCTTCCAGCGCCGCGTGGCTGTGCGTCGAAAACAGCTCCATCTCTTGCCCCGAGATGTCGCGAACCACCTGCCCGAACGACGCCGCGGCCGCTTGCGCCGCTTCTTCGATCCGCGTACGCGAACGCCCCACCAGCTCGCCCGCGAATTGATCCAGCCGCTCCTCGATCTGGTGGCTCTTCGCAGCCGACTTCTCCTCCAGCTGCGCATCGAAGTGGACCGAAAGTTGCGCGAACTTCTGTTCCAGGGCCGCGGCCGACGTCCCCAGCGTCTGCTCCGCCTGCACCTGCAGCCTCGCCCGCGTTTCCTGCTGGAACCATTCCGACGCTTTGCCGATCGATTCTGCCGCGGCATGCGACGCCCGCACTCCGCTGGCATCCAGCTCCTCGGCCCATTTCCCCAGCGCTTCCTTGCGCGCGTTTTCAAAATCGGAGCGAAGGTTCGCAACCGTCGAATTCATTTGCGCCGAGGCTTCCCGTTGGTTCTGCTCCGAGATCTGCCGCAATCTTTCGCGGTGCAGCCGGAGGCTGTCCTCCGCCTGCGCTTCCCGCGTTTTCAGCTCGGCGATGAGTTCCGCGGTGCGTGCCGCGTGCGGCGCCAGCGCTTCTTCGGCCTCCCCGGCCGCCCGCGACAGCTTCTCCTTCGACAGCGATTCGAGCTCCGAGCCCGCCCGCTCGATCAGTCCCGCCGCCAGTCCTTCGGACCTCCGGCTCATCTCCGCCGTTTGATCCTCGAGAATCTTTTCCAGGCGCCGGTGCAGTCCGTTCAGCGAATCGTGGCTCGCCGCTTCGAGTTGCGCCGAATACTCCTTCATCCGCGCCGCCGAATGCTCGATTTCCGCCAGCGAAAATCCCGCCCGCGCCACTTCCTCTTCGAGCGCCGTTTTCGTGTTCGCCAGCGTGTGCCGTGCGTCCGCCGCCGCTTGCAGGAACGACTGTTGCAGCTCGCCGAACCGCTCGGAAATCCGCAGCTCCGTTTCCGCCAGTATTTCCTGCGCCCGCCCCGAAATCTGGGTAATCAGCCGGTGAACTCCCGCGTCCAGCGACGATTGCAGCAGCTCGTTCCACTGTCCCTGCGCCACTCCCATCTCGTTCTCGAGCCGTCTCCGCCACTCTTCGAGGGAAGTTTCGCTCGCCGCCGCCGCGGCATTGGCCTCTTCGGTTTGCTGCCGCGACGCCCTCACCGCCTCGGCGGCCTCCACTTGCAGCCGCGTCTGCGCCATCCGGCTCGACGCTTCCTGCGCCGCCTCCCGCTCCGCCTGCAGATCGCGCACTTTCTCCTCGAGTTGCGTGAACAGATCCCGCGCGCCAGCCAGCCGCCCTTCCAGGTTCGCGCGAACCGAATCCGCCAGCTCCTTTTCTCGCGTCGTCAGTGCCGCTTCCCGCTGTTCGATGATCTGTCCCGTCCGCGCAGCTTGTTCCTCCTGGATTTTCTCCAGCTGCGCCGCCAGCTTCCGTGAAGCCTCTTCCAGCGCCGCCCGCGCCTGCGCCGTCGCCGATTCCACCGCCTCTGCCGCCTTCCGCTCGATTTCCGCCGATACGCTCCTCAGCAGCGGCTGCTCTTCGCCGCTCGCCTCCCGCGGCGCTGCCTCGCCCGATGCGCCTCTTGCCGGCGAAAATGTCTCGCTCGCAACCGTGGATGTCACCACCGCAAATCCGCTGGCCGAAAATTCCGCCGAAGTCTCGTTCGTCATGTGGGTCACCAATTCCTGAATGGAGCTCGCCAGATTGGCCGGCAACGCGCGGTGCTCCTGACCCGGCCCTGACTTCCCAAGCACGTCGATTTCCACTATGGCTTCCGCCTGCCTCGGCTTCTCCAATTCCACTTTCTCCCAATCCTCCGGCGGCGCCTCCACTCCCCAGATGTTCGCCGGGCTCTCCATTTCGATCGCGATCTGAAAATAGTCGCGGATCGAATGCGGCTTTTGAATCCACACCACCCGCGCCCGCACCGCCCGCCCTCCTGCCTGCGCCGGCATCTCCACCGTTACCCAGCTGTTCTTTGGCAAATGATGGCGCGACGTGTACCTGCATCCGTGCAGGTTGAAATTGACCGTCGTGGTTCTCTCGCTGAAAGGCTGTCCTAGCAGATCCGTCCCATGAATCGAAATGGGCATCGCCGAGGAAACTCGTTCGCTGCGGCGCCTCTGGGTGGAGGGGAAATTCACTGCGGTCTCACTCACGAAAGTCCTTCTCGGGATCGGCGAAAGAATATCACCGCCGTTCCATCAGGTCGAGAGATTAAAAAACTTTTAGATTAACTCCCCGTTCTAATTCTTTGAATTTTTCGGCGCATTCCTCTTGCGCCCGCGGCTTCCCGCCCACACCCGCTTCACCCCTACTTCTTCTTCCGATTTTTCATCGTAATGTCTTCGCCGCCCGACAATTGCTGCAGCCCGTCGAGGGCCGCCTTGCACTGCTGCCCGATCGGCGTATTCGGGCCGCCGTCGACGCAGTGCTGATACGCCTCGAGCGTCCCCGGCGGAATTTCGTAGATCAGTTTTCCACCTTCTTCTTTGGTTTGGATCGTTGCCGCCAGCGCCCCTCCGAGCAGATACCACGCCTGAGAGTCCTTGGGGTCCGCCTGCGTAGCCTTCTGCAGCGGCTCCACAGCCTGGGCCAGCAGCCCCTTGTTGCTCAAGACGATTCCGATGTTCTTCCAGCACATGCTGGTCACCGTTGGATCCAGCGCGATTGCTTTTTCGCAACTGGAGTTGGCTTCGGCCAGATCCTGCGTCTGCACCTTGGGATCGGCTTGCCCCACCGCCGCGTTTGCCAGGTCGGTGCTCGCATGCGTATAGAAAGCTGCCTGCGGCTCCAGCGTAATGGCCTTCTGGAACGCGTCGGCGGCGTCGGCATACCGCCCGGCGTATTCGTAGGCCTCGCCGAGATGCGCCAGCACGAGCGCGTGATTCTTCGCTTCCTTGGGTCCCGCGTCCTTTTCCGCTTGCTGGAACTCGTTGATCGCCGTCGTGTAATCGGCCTCGAGCTTCGTTTGCACGTCTCCGCGCTGGTCGGCGGGCAGCGTTTTCACTTGCGCCCGCAGCGGCGTGGCCGCGTCCATCGCGTTCAATCCGTTCTGAAAATGCTCCTTCATCGCCTTGAAGCTGTTTTCTTCTTCGGCTTTCTTCTTTTCCGCGTCCGGATTCTCGATTGCCGCCTTCGCCATCAGGTCCTTGACGCTGATGTTCAGCGGCGTGGACTGGTCCGGCATCACCTGCACTCGCTGCGTGTAGGTGAAATTATCCTGCGCGTTGCTGAACGTGACGTCGTACACGCCCGACGTGACTCCCAACTGCACGTAATTGCCGTTCTTGTCCGTCTTGGTCGTGAAGGTCTGTCCCGTCGCCGTGTTCTTGATCTGCACCGTCACGCCGGGATAGGGCTTCCCGTCCTTGTCCAGCACCTGTCCGTTCAGTTGTTCGGTCTGTGCCAGTGCCGCGCCGGCCAGAAGCAGCGCAAGAACCAGGGCGGAACATCCGTAGAGGAGTCTCTTCATGTCGGCTTCTCCTGCTCTTCAAGTAAGATGCGGCTGCACGTTGTCCCGAAATCCACGCGTCCAGCCGATACCGCGCGCCAACCAGTGCCCGCGCAATCTAATGCTCCCCGCGCTGGCCGTCAAGTCCGCGTCTTCTCCGGCTCACGGCCGGTAGGTGGCGGCCGTCAGGTCCGATTCCCACACGGTCACGCTCGACACTTTCGCCCCGTTCGAGGCTGGTGGCAAAACCCGCGAAATCCGCTCGTGCAGATATCGCGCGATGTTTTCCGCCGAGGGGTTCAACGCGTCGAACGGCGGCAATTCGTTCAGATATTTGTGGTCGAGCGCGCGGATCGCTCCCTGGATCGCCCTCTTCACCTGCACGAAATCGTAGAGCAGTCCCGTCGCGTCCACTTCCGGCCCCGCCAGCGTCACCCGCACCTTGTAATTGTGTCCGTGCAGATCCTCGCATTTCCCGTGGTAATTCCTCAGGTTGTGCGCCGCCGCGAATTGGTCGTCCACGCTCACCTCAAACATGCTCTTCCCTCGACTCTCTCGCCGCTCGCCCGCGCGGGCTTCGCCTAGCTCGGATGGTTTTCCATGAAGCGCGAAACCTCGGCGAGGTCCTGCGTGGTCGCGTATCCGGGCAGGGACTCGAGAAAAATTCTACCATACTGCATTCTCTGAATGCGGTTATCGAGAATCGCCAGAATCCCGCGGTCCGTCTTCGACCGGATCAGCCTCCCGAACCCCTGCTTCAGCGCCAGCACCGCTTCCGGCACCTGAAATTCCGCGAACGGATTTCGGCCGTCTTCCTGCAGCGCCCTCACCCGCGCCGCCACGATCGGATCGCTCGGCACCGCGAACGGCAGCCGGTCTATGATTACGCACGATAGCTGCGTCCCCGGAACGTCCACGCCCTGCCAGAAGCTCGACGTCGCGAACAGCACCGCGTTCGGCGTGTTCTTGAACCGCTCGAGCAGCGTCGGCCGCGGCGCCGTCCCTTGCAGCAGCAGCGGAAATTTCACCCGCGCCGACACCCGCTCGTACAAATCCCGCATCTGTCCGTGGCTCGTGAACAGGCAGAACGCGCGTCCCCTCGAAATCTCCAGCAGTTTCGCTATCTCCCGCGCCGCCTGTTCCCCGAATCCCGGGTTTCGCACGTCCGGCAGATTCTGCGGAATGTATAGCAGCGCCTGCTCCGGATAATTGAACTCCTGCGGCAGCACGGTTTCCTTCGCCGGCAGGACGCCCAGCCTCTGCTTCATGTAATCGAATCTTCCGCCCACCGCCAGCGTCGCCGACGTCAGGATCACCGTGTCGAACCGGTCGAACAGTCGCTCCCGCAGAATCTGGCTCACGTCAATCGGTGTCGCCGCCAGAAACACTCCTCTCCCGCGCCGCTCGTACCAGTAGACGTAGCTCTTCTCCTCGCTCTCCAGCAGGAACTGGAATTCCCGCCGCGTCTCCGACGCCCGCCGAGCCAGCGTCACGATCTCCTCCGGCTTTTGCTTCAGCGCCGAAAGTTCGCTCTCCGCCCGCTTCAGCGCCCCGGCCAGCTCGTCGAACGCTTCGCGGTTCCGCTCCAGAAACGATTGCCGCTCCGCCGGCTCGAACGGGTATCTCCCTTCGCGTTCCGGAAATTTCTCGAAGAACGCCCGGCTCCGCTCCCGCAGCCGCGCCAGATGCTTCCGCAGCGGC
Organism: Verrucomicrobiia bacterium; assembly: GCA_035503815.1. Lineage (GTDB taxonomy): Bacteria > Acidobacteriota > Terriglobia > Acidiferrales > UBA7541 > Palsa-295. The sequence continues at coordinate 115,104 of DATJTF010000038.1, read as the reverse complement.
GCCGCTTCGATGTGCATCATCCGCAGCGTGTTTTCGATGTCCCGCGCCAGCTCCTCGAACCGGTAGCTCGAAATCTGCCGCCCGAAATAGTCGCTCGCCACGTCCTCGATCTCGTGCGCCTCGTCGAACACCACCGCCGAGTATTCGGGCAGGATCGAGCCGAAGTCGTCCTTCCGGATCGCCAGGTCCGCGAAAAATAGATGATGGTTCACGATCACCAGGTCCGCTTCTTCCGCTCTCTGATGCATCGCCGTGATGAAGCACCGGTTGAATTCCGGGCATTTCTGTCCCGTGCACAGGTCGCTCCTCGCGTCCATCCGGTTCCACAGTTCCGCGTCGTCCGGCAGAAACGTCAGCTCGTTGCGGTCTCCCGTCTGCGTCACTTTCTCCCAGTCGCGAATCTGCGCGAACCAGTCGATCTCGTCGAGCCCTTTCAGCACCGGCTGCCCCTCCATCTGCTGCACTTTGTGCCGGCAAAGAAAATTTGCCCGCCCCTTCATCAGCGCCGCTTTCAAATTCGGCGCAAAATGCCGCTGCAGGAAGGGAATGTCTTTCTGGAACAGCTGTTCCTGGAGCGACTTCGTCGCCGTCGAGATCACCACGCGCCGCCCGCTCCGAATCGCCGGAATCAAGTACGCCAGCGTCTTCCCGGTGCCCGTTCCCGCTTCGATCACCGCATGCTGGTGTTTCGCGAACGCTTCGTCGGCGATCCGCGCCATTTCGATCTGCGACTCGCGCGCCTCGTAATTCCCCAGCTGTTTCTCGAGCGCGCCGCCCGGACCGAAAATTCCCTCGATCGTCGGCTCTTCTTGTTTTTGTGCGGATGGTTTTGGAGGCATCGGGTCCGGCGCTCGCCGTCATGAAACGGGTGAAAATCTAAAGTAACACACTCCGCGCGAACCTCATGACGCCGCCCGCCCTTCGACCTTGACGCAGCGCGCTCACGATTTACTCGCGCCTTCCATCAACCCGGCCAGCTCTTTCAGCTGCTCGAATACCACCGGATCGAGAAACATGTCGTGCACTTCGCCCGGCACTTCCATCACTCTCACATCAATGCCCCTCGCGCGAAGCCCCGCGGCATACTCTCCCGTCAGCGCGGGCGGCGCCACTGTATCTTCCGTGCCCACCAGCATCCTCACGTGAATCGTGGGCGCCACGCTGCCCACCAGAGCCAGCGGCGACAGACTCTCGACCGGCACGAGCCACATCGGGTTCATCTGTTTCTCCGCCATGTGTTTTCGAAACGCCGGAACGTCGCACGGGCAGGAGACCAGCAGCGCTCCATCCGCCAGGCCCGGGTCGCGGCCGATCAAGTCCCCCGCGATCGCCGCTCCGCCCGAATGTCCCGCGACGATCACTTCGCCCGCCCCGAATTTTTCCTCGAGCTGCTTCGTTGCATCGGCCACCGCATCCACCGCTTGCGGCGTGTAATTGTCCCCCGTCGTCTCTCCTCGCTTACCCGCCGAAGTGTCGCCCGCATCGTCCGTGTAGCCCGGCCTCAGTATGGCCGCCGCCACCAGGTCGTCAATCTGCTCCGCGGCCCTCCGCGCGAAAATGTATTGATACGACGGCGGGTGGAACGGCGAGTCTCCGTGCAGCACGATCACCAGCACCGGTCGCCCGCTGACCCGCGCGCTCCGGTAAATGCGCGTCTTCAACCGCAACCCGTTGGCCGTCAACCAAAGCGTCTCGCCCGCGGGCGAGTTGCCCTCGAGCGCTTTGCTGCTTGAATGATGCGGATGAATCCGGAAGACGCGCGCGTACAAAATCGCGCCAATCACCACAATCGCCACAACCAGATAAATCGCGCGTCTGCGAGCCGCTCTCGACATTTTCCCGATTATATGCTGCACCGCCCCTTTTTCTCCCGGCCGCGACTTGAAATCCCGTTTGCCCGCTTCTCTGCGTTACACCGGACCCCGTGATCTCCGCCGCGTTTTCCGCCGTTCCCGCCAAAAAAGATCTGCTCACCATTCGCTCTCGCCGCTTTGGCCTCGCCTCAAATACTGGCGTGACGCCCTTTAGTTATCGATTCCGTGAAGTCAATCAAAGCGCGCTCCGGGCAGGTATGAGAAGATAGCTTGCAGCCTGTCGAAACCCTGTGACCGAAAAACTCCCATCCCTCGTTATCGTCGGACGCCCCAATGTCGGAAAGTCCACTCTCTTCAATCGTCTCACCGGCACGCGCCGCTCCATCGTCACCAATGAGCCCGGCATCACCCGCGACCGCATCTACGGGACCGGACATTGGGAAGGCCGCTCGTTCGAAATCGTGGACACGGGTGGCATCGTCCCGGAAGACAAGGCCGGAATCCCCGGCGAAATTCTCCGCCAGGCTCAGGTCGCCATCCACAACGCCACTCGCGTCATTCTCGTCGTGGACGGCCGGGCCGGCGTCGTTCCGCTCGACGAGGAGCTTGCTCGCATGCTTCGCCGCGAAGGAAAGCCACCGGTCATCGCCGTCAACAAGGCCGACACCGCCAAGCAAGCCGACCTCGCCGCTCAATTCTTCGAGCTCGGCAAGGAAGTGTTTCCCATTTCCGCCGAGCACGGCTTCGGCGTGGACACTCTTCTCGACGCGCTCACCAGTGCATTTCCTCGCGGCGAGCAGCCCGAAAAAAAAGTCGACGTCAATATCGCCATCATCGGCCGCCCCAATGTCGGCAAATCCACCCTGCTCAATCGTCTCGCCGGCGCCCAGCGCTCCATCGTTTCCGAGGAGCCCGGCACCACGCGCGACGCCGTGGACACCGTCGTCACCCGCTCCGGAAAATCCTATCGTTTCCTCGACACCGCCGGGATCCGCCGCAAGGGCAAGACGAAACTCATCGCCGAAAAATTGAGCGTCATTATGGCCCGCCAGCATCTCGATCGCGCCGACGTCGCCATCCTGGTCATTGACGCTTCCCTCGGCGTCACTTCTCACGACGCCACCATCGCTTCCTACGCCGAAGAGTCCGGCCGCTCCGTAATCATCGCCATGAACAAATGGGACCTCGCTCTTCAGGCCGCGGGCGAAAAAGCCGCTCGCGAAAGAAAATCCGGCGGCAAGGATCACATGGCCAATCCCGCCAAGCTTCTCGTGGATTACGAAAAGATCGTTCGCGAAAAGCTCAAATTTCTCAGCTACGCCCCCATCGTCTTTCTTTCCGCTTTGACCGGCCAGCATGTGGATCGGCTTTACGCCACCATCGACCGCGTCGCCGCCGCCCGCAAACGCCGTGTGTCCACGGGCGAGCTCAACCGCTGGCTTAAAAAAGTCGATCTCGAGCGCGGCACTTCGCCGGCCAGCCGCGAAGTCAAAATCTTTTACATTACCCAGGCCGCCGCCGCGCCTCCCACCTTTGTCCTCTTCACCAATCAGACTCGCCCGCTCCACTTCAGCTACCAGCGCTTTCTCGAAAACCGCCTCCGCGAGGAATTTGATTTCACCGGCACTCCCATCCGTTTCACCCAGCGGTTGAAACTTCGCGGCTCTCGCAACCGCCGTCGCGACTCACACGAAGGCTGATCCCATTCCCCCGCTTGGCGCCTCAAACCGAGCGTCCGGCCACACGGGGCGGATCGATGGTCGGCGCCAGGAACAATTTCGTTTACTCCGAGCGGCCCCGGGTATATAAGCTTCCAAGGCTGGGTGGTCAAAAGAGATTTTCCCCGGAGAATGATAGAGTGCCTGGGACAACTGTTACCGAAGATGTTGAGCTGATTCACTCGGGTGGTGGTGGCGGCGAGCCCGGGGACCCTGGCCATGGCGGCGACGGCGATTCCTCCGGCGGTGGGATCGTCCCTCAACGCTCCTACGTCACGGGCATGGTCGTTGGCCTCGGCGGCATCCTCATGTTTTTCATGGCGCTCGTCAGCGCCTTCATCGTCCGCAAAGGCCTTCCCAACAGCGCCTGGACGGCCCTCGAGATTCCCCGCGTCCTCTGGCTCAATACCTTGATCCTGATTGCCAGCAGCTTCACTCTCGCGCACTCCCGCAAGTTGTTTCTCGCCCGCGACGATAAAGGATTCCGCCACTGGTGGAGCGTCACATCCATCCTCGGAGTCTTTTTCCTCGCTGGACAAATCATCGCGTGGCGCCAGCTGGTTGCCGAAGGTGTTTATCTTTCGACGAACCCCAGCAGCAGCTTTTTCTATGTTTTCACCGCCGCCCACGGACTCCATCTCCTGGGTGGGATCATCGCCCTCCTGTCCGTCGCTATCCGCCCCACGCGCAAACTCACCCGCGGCACGGCCATCGAGGTCGTCTCCATGTACTGGCATTTCATGGACGGTCTGTGGGTGTTCCTCTTCCTGCTTCTGCTCCTCGGCCAGTAGGCGCTGAATAGCACGGCCCTGCCTCCTCGCCTGTCCCTCGAGAATCGGCACACCGAAGGCACTGAACCTTGCCGGAATGGCTCTCGCCCCCCAACTCCCTCCCTTGATCGATAGTGACCCTCGCGACAAACTTCTTGCCCGCCTGCTTGACCTCTTCTGAAAACGGGTGCTTCATGTTGCATGGGCGCAGGCTTCCGTGTGCATTTCTTTGGAAGCCTGATTCCCGCTGCGTCAGGCGGCCGGCTGAATCGGACGAAACGCAATTTCATCCTGGCGCCGCGATTCGATACTGGATGGCTTGAGGGGTCAGTTGCCCAACGAGTCGAAGACCTCTAGGAGGCTCCCGCTCGCCGCTTCGCGCGGCACGCGCGGCGCGAGGTCCTCCATCGCCGGTTTTTTTCTGATTTTCGCCTGCGTTCTCTTCGCCGCTGCTCCCGCCTTTTCGCAAGAGAGCAAAATCGGAAATCTCACGGGCAACGCGCAGCGCGGCAAGGCTCTCTTTCACCGCTATTGCATCGGATGCCACGGGCCCGAGGGCAACGGCGAAGGCGAAAACGCACCGTACCTGGAAGTCAAGCCTCGCGACTTTACCCTCGGTCTTTTCAAGTGCCGCTCCACTCCGAGTGGAAGCATTCCTCTGGACTCCGATCTCTACGACACAATTACACGGGGTGTTCGCGGCACGTTCATGCCTTCGTGGCGGCCTTTGACGCCCCAGCAGCGCGCCGACCTGGTCGCCTACGTCAAGACATTTTCCACGCGATTCCGTGACGAAAAGCCGGACCCTCCCATTCAAATTCCACCCGAAACTCCCGCGACTCCGGAAAGCGTCCAGCGCGGAGGCGCGCTCTTCAAACAGCTGGGCTGCATCGAATGCCACGGCACCGACGGCCGGGGTGACGGCCCTGCCGCTCCCACCCTGCGCGATTCCAAGGGAAATCCCATCCAGCCGTACGACTTCACCTCCCCGCCTCATTTCAAATGCGGTCCTTCCGACCAGGATATTTACCGCGACTTCATGACTGGCCTGGACGGAACGCCGATGCCCTCCTACGAGGTTTGGATGAAGCCGGGACAAGGCTGGGACCTGGTCCATTACTTGCGTTCGCTCGCGAATCCTGCGCGAGCCGCCACGATGCCTGGTGCGCCTGCGACAACGTCGGGCAAGGACTAAATCTTTAATCGCGATAGCCCTGAAAAATCGCCTGCCCTTCTCCCGCCGTCTGTGGTTTGATGGTGGCGATTATGCTGCACGGTATTCCGCTGCTCGTCCTGATTCTTATCGCGTCAACGATTGCAATAGCGGCGCTGACGTGGAGCATGCGCCGTCTTAACCCGCGCGCTCAATTCCTGGTATTGCTGGGTCTCGGAATTTCGATCGGCTTCCTGTTCCTGGTCTTGGTTCAGTTCCCGGATTTCCCGCACTGGCTTGGAATTTCCTTGATCGTGATTGTCTTCGTCGCGGGCCAATTCGGAGTGCGGATTTTTATGAACGGCTTGAAGAAGGAATAGCGGCAAGATCTGTCGGCGCCGCGCCGGTCGGATTCTCAACCACGCTCAAATGGGCGGCCGGAAAAAACGCGGGATTAGAAAAGTAGTTTGTCGAAGATCATGAATCCCAGCAGCAGCGGGATGTGCGCCACCGTCGCGTGCATCAGCCATTTTGCCCGCGCGTTCGTCCGCCTCCGCGCCGCCCACAGTGACACCTGCAGCAGCATCATTCCCAGCACCAGCGCGACGAAAAAATAATGAATGCTGGCGACCCCCATCACCGCCGGCATCAGGCTCACCGGCACCAAAATCGCCGACATCGTCACGATTTGTCGAAACGTCTGATCGCCCGAGCGGTCCACCACGGGCAGCATCCGGATTCCGGCCCGCGCGTAATCCTCGCGGTAGATCCAGGCGATCGATAGAAAATGCGGGAACTGCCAGAAAAATATGATGGCGAACAGGACCCAGGCTTCCGCCGAGAGCGATCCCCGCGCGGCTGCCCAGCCGATGAGCGGCGGCAATGCTCCCGGGAATGCTCCCACCGCGGTCGCCAGCGGAGTGCGGGTTTTCAGCGGCGTGTACAGGCCCAGATACAGCAGGGAAGTGGAGAGCGCCAGCGTCGAGGCCAGAAAATTGACGCTCACCGCCAGCCATGCCGTCCCCGCCACCAGCGTCCCAAGCCCAAAAACCAGCGCCTCTCTCGGCTGCAGGATTCCCGCCGGCAGCGGGCGCCCCGCCGTGCGCCGCATCGCCGCATCCATCTCGCGCTCGATGTACTGGTTGAGCGCCGCCGTCCCGCCCGCCACCAGCATCGTCCCGCCAAGCATGCGCAGCAAAAGCGCCCAATCCAGCGGCCCGCGCGAGCCCAGGTAAAATCCGGCCACCGCCGTGATGACCACGAGAAACGTAACATCGGGTTTCGTGAGGACAACGTACGCCCAGGGCCGATCCAATGCTGTCGCTTCGCTGGTCCTAAGGGTATTCATGGGTCAGGCCGACGCCCTTTCCTTGAAGCTATTCATCGCGGCTTATGCCGAAACCGCCGCGATGCTATTGCCTCCGGGATGAATATCTGTGCCGGTCATCAAAGCACGGAATTTCTGGGTTAGTTCGCGCAACACCATAAGCCTGACACCGCGACATGTCAACCCCAAGTCGCCGCTTCAACAATGGAGGGGAAATTCAAGGGCGGCTCCGGATGGTGAGACGGGGCAGGGAAACCGGCTTCACAAGCTGTTGAGCGCTGCGCCGGGCCGGTTCACAGAAGAAGGGAAATATCAGTTCCGCACACTCGAAATGGGCTTCCCGCGGCTAGTCCGTTCTCACCAATCCGCGCTTGATGGCGATTCGCGTCGCCTCGGTCCGCCCGTTCGCTCCCAGTTTTGCCAGGATGTGGTTCACGTGCCCTTTCACGGTTCCTTCGGAGACAAACAGCGTCGCGCCGATCTCTTTGTTGCTTTTGCCTCCCGCCATCAGCGACAGGACTTCCAGCTCGCGCGTGCTTAGTTCGGGCACTTTCATGCGGTCCGCCAGCTTCGCTCCGATCGAGGGGGGAATATAGATCTTTCCCCCGTGCACGATGCGGATGCAGTCGATCAATTCCTCGAGCCCTGTATCCTTCAGCAAATACGCCCGAGCCCCCGCTCGCAGCCCGCGGTACACGTCTTCGTCGCCTTCATACGTTGTCAAAATAATGATTCGCGCGTCGGCGTCTCTTTCTCTCATCGCCATGATCGCGTCCACGCCGTCCATCACCGGCATTCGCAAATCAACCAGCGACACGTCCGGCAGGCTCTTCGAGAACAGGTCGACGGCTTCCGCTCCCGTTCCCGCTTCCGCCACCACCGACATGTCTTCTACGCGGTTCAGCGACGCGACCAGCCCCTCCCGCACCACCGGATGGTCGTCCGCCACAAGTATCCGAATTGACTTTGCCTTAGGAATGGCCGGTCTCCCCGCGTGTCGAATGAACGAGCGGTACAAGCAGATGCAATTTCGTTCCTGCGCCCGGTTTTGTCAATATCGTCAGCACTCCGCCGAGTCTTTCGGCGCGTTCCTGCATGCTGATTAGCCCGAACCCGCGGCCGAGCGCGCTCTCCTGCGGATCAAACCCCTCCCCGTTGTCCTCTACTATCAGCTTTAGAACCTCGGGATCGAAATTAAGTTTCACTGAAACTTGGTTCCCCCGCGCGTGCTTCATCGCGTTGGTGATCCCTTCCTGCGCGATCCGCAGCAAATTGCTCTCCACGTCCGAGGGCAGCGCCGGTCTTTCCCCCGTCACCTCGAGGCGTATCTTCATCTGCGATTCGTTGGAAAGCTGGCCCACCAGCCGCTCCAGCCCGCTCGCGATGTCTCCCCCCAGCAGAAGTTCCGGCCGCAATCCTCTCACCGACCTCCGCGCCTCCGATAGCCCGCTCCGCGCCAGCGCTCGCGCCGACTCGATATGCGATTTCACGTCCAATCTCGCCCCGTTCAGCACTTGCTCCGCCGCTTGAAGCTGAATCAGGATTCCCGCGAATCCTTGCGCGAGTGTGTCGTGAATTTCGCGCGCCATCCGGTTCCGTTCATCGGAGATCGCTGCGCGCCGCGCTTGCTGCGCCAGCCGCGTCATCTGCAGCGCCAGCGTCGCCTGCTGCGCCAGCCCTTGCGCCAGCTCCAATTCGAACGACCCGAACTGCCGCAGTTGCGAGAAGCGAACGACAATCGACCCGATCGACTGCTCCCCCAGTATCATCGGAATTCCCAGCAGCGCTCTCGCTCCCCGCGAGGAAAGATAGATCTTGGCCGTTTCATCCAGCGCCGCGCTCCGCTCTACCTCGTGCCACACCGGCCTCTGCAGCCGGAACACCGCCATCGCGAACAGGTCCGCTCGGCTCAGCTCCAGTTTCTGTCCCGCCAGTCGGTGTCCGGATTCCGCCCCCGACACAAGATGGCCGTCCTGGAAAACCAGGTGCAAGGTCGCCGTTTCTTCGTCTTCGTTCTTCAGCCACAGAGTTGACGTCGTCCCTTCCAGGATTTGCGTCAACGCCGTCAGCACTTGCCCCATCACCTCGTCCATTTCCGGATTCGTCGCCAGAACGTCCAGAATCTGTTTCAGCGCTCGATTCGCCCGCGCCAGTTCCGCCGCCCGGTCCACCGCCGCGCGGTTTCTTTCTTCCAGGACGGCCACGCGCCGCGCCCGTTCCGCCAGAATCGTCAATTGCACCGCCAGGCTCGCTTGGTGCGCCAGGCTCTCCGCCAGATCCAGCTCGCTCCCTCGCGGCGGCCGCCGTTCCTTCATGCGCACGCTGAACGCTCCCGCCAGCCGCTCCTTCACCACCAGTGGCACGAGCACCAATGTCCGGATCCCCTCTTCCCGCAGCCAGCCTCGGATCGATTCGTCCAGCGATTTCGACGTTTCCGTATCGATCACCGCGGGAGGCAACCCTCCTCCCGATCGGTTCCATTCCTCCGCGTACACCTGGACGTGCTGAGCGCCGAAATGCACGGGCTGTCCCGAATCGTCGCCCCGCGTCACTCGCCCGTGGTCATATGTCATGTGCAGCGCGGCAATCCCCGTTTCCGAATCCAGCAGGTAAAGCGCGGAGGACGTTACGCACAACTGCTCCGTGATCGCCTTCAGCACGTGCCCCAGCACCGTGTCCAGCGAAGGTTCCGTGGCCATCAGGCTCAGCGTCCGGTTCAGAGCCGCGGTCTGCCCGTGCGCCAGCGTTTCGGCCCGCTTTCGTTCCGTCACGTCCACGACCATCGCCGCCGCTCCCGCGTATCCTCCCGAGGCGTCGATCAGCGGAATGGCCGATAGCTCGGCGCACACCTCGGAGGAATCCCGCCGCCGGTACTTCACTTCGATCCTTTCGCTCACGCCCTCCCGGCGCCTCTTCAGCCGCGCCGTAACCTCCTCGAATTCCGCCGCGGCCATAAACTCGCTTGGTTTCTTCCCCAGGATCTCTTCCCGCTTATAGCCAAGCATTTCGGCAATCGCATCGTTCACGAATGTCGTCTTGTCCTTGTCATCCAGGATCCAAATTCCCACCCCGGCGATGTCCACCACCTCCCGGTACACGGCTGCCGCTTGGTGAAACGCCCCTTCGGATTCCGCCGCGAAGCTTACGTCGCTGAAGGTCACGAGCGCCGTGTTCTCTTCGGCAACGGTCTTCGGAACCAGCGCTAGCGACGCCCGCATCCAACGGAATCCCCGGCGATTTGCGCACCGCACGTAGATCGCCTGTCCGGTTTCGCCCTGGAACGTTCGCCGTATCGCCTCCATCATTTTTTCGTAGTCGCCCTCGAAGATCGCCGAAGCCCAGGATCCCGCCGCGGTTTCCGATTCCTCCTCGCCCGCATGTTGGCGCGCAGCTGCGTTCTGAAATGTGCGTGCCCCATTTTGGGAGATGAGCCAGGCGCCCATTGGTAGTGAATTCAGAAACTCACGGTAGGCACGGCCCAAGAGGTTGGAAACCAGCATTTCCTGCTTTGTGGCAACCATGGCGACCCCAAGACTGTTCAAAAGACGGGACGAGACACGAGGGCAAGAGATACTTGGATAAAACGGTTACTCGCGAACCCGAAGGACCACCCACCCCCTACCCGCTCGGCTGGATTCTCTCACATTTTGGCCCCATGTCTAGTCCTGTGGTATCACGCCGGTACACCTCGACGGTTTAGCCCAAAACCGCCTTCCGGACCGCTTCGCACCATAACTAAAGTTATTCTTAGTTGCAGGCATAAAGTGTTTAATTCCTCTATTACTTCTTATATCCAAAAAATCTATAGAAAGAATCATTGCATCCATTTGGCGAGAAGTTATCTTTCCTCCCAGAAATGAGCACTACTTCGGGTAGTAGTGGCGGTCCATTGAGAGTATCGGGTGAGAGAGTTTCGTTCTCCTTCTTCTCGTTCTGCGTCTGCGCCACAGGCATATCCGTAGGAACGTCTTTCGGAGGTACGGATGAAATTTAATCGTGCAAGCCAGTCCAGCCGCCTCGTTTCGGGTGCGGCGGTTTTTGTTTTCTTGCTCTTCGCTATTTTGATGGATGCGTCCCCCGCGAAAGCCATTCCGGCCTTCGCGCGAAAATACGGTTTGCCATGTTCCGCTTGCCACATCACTTGGCCGGAGTTGAACAATTTCGGCCAGGTGTTCCGCGACAACGGCTACCAAATGATGAACGAGCTTGATTCGCCCATCACGCGCGACGCTTCTTATTTCCCGATGGCCATTCGCATCACCCCGCAGTGGCACCGCGAGAGCGCCAACAACCAAACTCTCGATCCCACTTCAACCACCGGAACCGCGACCACCGGATCTCTCACCACGGCCGGCTTCGACCTTTCCGGAATGGACGTCTGGTTCGCCGGGACGCTGTTTAAAAATATTTCCTTCAGCGCCCTCCCGTCCTCCGATCAAAACGCCACCTTCCATTTTGAAAACGCCTTCGTTCGCTTCGACAATCTGGCGGGAAGCCCCTGGCTCAACGTCAAGGTTGGAAAATTCGAACTCGATTTGCCCGTCTCGGAAAAGCGCTTGTGGACGCTTTCCGAGGATGGCGGCTTCTATTACATCTATCACTTCTTGCCCGCCGGTGACGTGAATCCTTTCGGCGGAATCGGCGACAACCAGATTGGCGTCGAATTGATGGGCCATAACGCGAACAGCTACACCCGCTACGCCTTTTCCGTCGTCAGCAGTCTCGATGGCCAGCCGGGTCTCCTCTACGGCAACCCCGATGGAAGTCCCGCGGGCCGCACGTATGACTACTACGGCCACTTCGAACAAGGCTTCAATACTCCGGCGGGCGGCTTCCTGAAGCTCGGCGCCTACGCCTATTTCGGCGAGGCTCCCACGAATTACCAATCCTCGCTCGGTACCCCGATCTACGGCATCGACAACGAGCCGTTCTATCGCGCCGGCGCCGAGGTCAAATGGTATTTCAACAAATTCATCTTCAAGGGCGTTTACCTCCACGCCTACGACAACGCGTACTTGGCGAATGGCATCGCTTCCAATTCCGGATCTCTCGCGGGGACTGGCTACCAGGCCGCCATTTGGAATGGTGGTTTCGCCGAATTCCAGTACGTCGTCTCTCCCCAATGGGACATCATGGTCCGCTACGAAGGCATTCGCATGTCGCAGCAGGGCTTTATCAGCACCAACGGCAATCAGAGCAATATGGACGCCTTCACCATTGCCAGCCGGTTTAATCCTTTCATGTTCAGCCGCGCCGGTCTTGCCATCCAGCAGGAATATTCCGTCGTTCGCTCCAACGGCGTGACCAGCCAGGGTGGTGTCCTCACTCCGAGCGCGTGCCCCGTCACATCCACTACTTGCAATGTCATAAGCCAGAGCCTGTTTTTCGGCTTTGATTTCGACTTCTAAGGGAGAGACACGCACATGACACGTCATTTGATCACGGCTAGAAACGTGGTTTGGGCTGTTCTCCTGGTCTTTGCCAGTTTGGCCATTCCGGCTGCCACTTCAGCCCAGGACCTCGGCGCTCACGCCGACGGATTGACCGGAAACGCCGAGCAAGGCAAGCTCCTCTACCGCCGGTTCTGCGTCGGTTGCCACGGCATCGAGGGAAACGGCGAGGGTGACAACGCGCAATGGATCGATCCCAAGCCCCGGGATTTTACCGAAGCTACTTTCCGTTGGCGCTCGACTCCCACCGGAACGCTTCCCACGGATCAGGACCTCTACGACACCATTACCCGCGGCGTCGTCGGCACCTTCATGCCTTCGTGGAGGCCTCTGCCGCCGCAATGGCGCGTGGACGTCCTCGCTTACATCAAGACGTTCTCCCCCAAATGGCAAACGCAGAAGGCCGGCACCCCCATCACAATTCCGGCGGAGACGCCCAAGACCATCGAGAGCGTCCTCCACGGCCGCGAATTGTTCGACCAGATGCAGTGCTGGAAATGCCATGGCACGGAAGGCAGGGGCGACGGTCCGTCGGCTTCCACGCTTACGGACGACAAGGGCAATCCGATCAAGCCCTATGACTTCCACGACGGCACCCGTTTCCGTTGCGGCACCACGAACCAGGATCTCTACAAGATCTTCATGACCGGCTTGGACGGAACCCCCATGCCTTCGTTTGCCGATATTCTCAAGCCAAACGACGCTTGGGATCTGGTCCACTTCTTGCGGACTTTGCAGCCGCTCGTGAAATCGCAGTCGCGCGAAGAGTGGCTGGCGTATGTCAAGACGCACGGAAGCGAGATCAAGCCGATCGGCGGCGGCCAGGGACAGTAATTTCAAGGGCAGCTTAGTTCATCCGGGGGAGATCTTCATGGAGACTGTCGTTGGTGTGTTCGGCGCGCGCGACCCGGCGGAAGAGGCCGTAAAGGAACTGCTGAAACAGGGCATACCTCAGGAATCCATTGTGTTTCTCACCCGATCCGAGAGCGAGGCCCTGTCGCTCGGCAAGGAACTTGGAACTTACGCCGGAGGCTTTGTGGGCGGCGCCGCCGGATTGACCGGCGGTGTCGTCGCCGCGACTCTGCTGCTGATTCCGGGCATCGGTCAGGTTTTCGCGCTCGGAGTCGGGGCCACGGCGATCGCGGGATTAATCGGAGCGCGTGCGGGAGCGGCTTTCGGGAAGGCGTCCGCGCAACCAAGCGGAACGCCCGCTCCGACGCCCGAACATGAATCCACGGAGGACGTGGAGTCCTTCGAAAAAATGTTGAAGGAAGGGCGCTCGCTGGTTGTCGTTCGGACCGAGTTCCGCGATGTCGCAAAGACGGCGTCCTCAATTCTGGATCGCTTGGGTCTTGGCACCAAGGAACGCGCTGCGTCCGCGCCGCACACAGCCGGGCGAATGCAGGCGAGCGTTCGCGAGGCGGCCGGCGTCTCCATCCTCGAGATCCGGGGAAGAATCACGGTTGACGAAGGCAACCTGATGATCCGCGAGCTTGTCCAGAACCAGGTTGCCAAGGGCGGCAAGAATATGGTTTTACACCTCGGCGGCGTGGATTATATTGACAGCGCCGGGATCGGCGAACTCGTCCGGACCTTCAGCCGGTTGCGCCGCGAAGGCGGTCAGATGAAACTGGCGAGCGTCAGCCCGCGAGTGATGGAAATGCTCAAGGCGACGGGGCTCCTGTCCGTGTTTGACATTCAGAAAGACGAGGACAGCGCGGTCCGCTCCTTCGGAGGACACTCCGCATCCGGGAAACTTTGATGGTTGGGAATTCGCGGTTGGAAGTTGACGCGATATTCAACGCAGGATTTTAACGAGGTGAACTCATGGCTTGGAAACACATTATCGCTGTTCCCGCACTTTTCCTGGGGGGCTCTTTGCTCTTGGCTCTCTCCACTCCACCCGCTCCTCCCGCCGATGGCACCATCACCGGAAGAGTGAACTACACCGGCACGCCTCCTAAGATGCACCCCATCGACATGTCCAAGGAACCCTACTGCGAGAAGCTCCACAACCCGCCGGAAAAGACCCAGACCGTAGTGACCGGGCCCAACGACGGCCTCGAGTATGTTGTCGTCTACATCTCGGCGGGAGAACCACCCTCGCCGCCTCCGTCCAAGCCCGAGCGCTTCGATCAGAAGGGATGCATGTACATCCCTCACGTCCTTGCCGTCGAAGCCGGTCAGGAACTCCAGATCTACACGAACGATCCGGTCGCGCACAACATCCATCCGATGCCCAAGCTGAATCCGGAGTGGAACAAGTCTCAGCCGCCCGGATCGCCCCCGATCGACGTCACCTGGAAGATTCCCGAATTCATCCCGGTCAAGTGCAACATTCATCCGTGGATGCACGGCTATTTCGCCGTCCTCAAGACGCCGCACTTCGCCGTGACCGACGCCGACGGCAATTTCACGATCAAGGACGTTCCGCCGGGCAAATACACGCTTACCGCGTGGCAGGAGTCTAACTCCCCGATCTCCAAGGAAATCACGGTGTCGGGTGGCGAGACGAAGGCTGACTTCACCTTCCACGTTTTGCCGTACGCATATTAGTTGGCGCCCGCAATTTTGCGGGGCGGGGTCTCGTCGGGCCGCCGCGGCACAAAATCAGCATAGAGGCAGGTGTCCATGGGCAAAGCACTTGGAGCTGTGACGGCGGTCATTGGGCTTGTTTCCGCCTACTTCTTCGTCGCGCACACCTGGTGGCTTCCAGTTGATATCTCCACGACGGGTCCGGCGATCGATCGGCAGTTCAATGAAACGATGATCGAAGCCGGAATCCTCTTCCTGGCCGCGCAGCTCCTGCTGGCCCTCTTCTGCTGGCAATACGGCGACAAGCCCGGCAGAAAGGTGAAGCAGTGGCCCGGCGGGCCGAAGCCGGTCGTGGCTTTCGGGATCATCATCGTCGGTCTCGAAATTCTGGCCCTCTCGCTTTTCGGCGCCAAGGCTTGGGGCGCGGTTTATCTGACTCCGGCCGCGAGCGATGCCCTGCACATTGACGTCCAAGCCGAGCAGTTTGCCTTCTTCTTCCGCTATGCGGGTCCGGATGGCCAGTTTGGAAAGATGCATCCGGAATTGATGAACGACGACAACGGCGACTACTTCGGCCTCGACCCCAGAAACGACGTCGCCGCCCGCGACGACATCGTGGTCGGAACACTCACGATTCCCGTAAACAAGCCCATTCTCCTCACGCTCCACTCCAAGGATATGATTCACGATTTTTATGTCCCGGAGTTGCGCATCCAACAGGACATTCTTCCCGGCTTGGTGATTCCCATTCACTTCACCGCCACCAAGACCGGCCGTTACGAAATTGTTTGCACCCAGCTGTGCGGCTTGGGCCACTACTCGATGAGGGCCTTCCTCGAAGTCGTGACTCAGCCGCAATTCGACGATTTCTTGAAGCAGCAGTCGGGGGATTAGGCCACTTCGCCGGCTCGCTCGCGACGCAAATCGCCGGCCGCCGGTTCATGTGAGGGACTCTCATGCATGACGCGCAAGCTGCAGTGCATCATCACACAGCGCCCGAAGGGTTCGTCCGCAAATACGTCTTCAGCGTCGATCACAAGGTGATCGGCCTGCAGTATTACGGGCTCGCGCTTTTGGCCGTCTTCATCGGCATGGCCCTTTCCTGGCTCATGCGGCTGCACCTCGGCTGGGGGTCGCTGGCGATTCCCGGCCTGCATCATCTCTCCTCCACCGGCGCGCCCGGCAACGTCATGACTCCCGAGTTCTACCTCTCCTTGATGACCATGCACGGCACCATCATGGTCTTTTTCGTCCTCACCAACGCTCCCCTCGCCGGCTTCGGAAATTATTTTCTCCCCATCCAGGTCGGCGCCGCCGACATGGCCTTCCCCCGCATGAACATGATGTCCTTCTGGGTCACCTTCTCCGCCTTCATCGTTCTCATGATGTCTTTCTTCGTCGGCGACGGCCCCCCGCTTTCAGGCTGGACCGCCTACGCTACCCTGAGTTCGGTCGGCGGCGCCTCCGGACCCGGCGAGGCCACAGGTCAGACGTTCTGGGCCGTCGCGATCGCTCTCTTCTGCGTCGGACAGCTCCTCGGCTCCTTGAACTTCATCACCACGACTCTGGACCTCCGCGCCAAGGGCATGACCCTCGCGCGCATGCCCCTTCCCACCTGGGCCTGGTTCATCACCGCCTGCATCGGCTTGCTCGCGTTTGCCGACCTTCTCCCGGCTTGCATCCTCCTTATCCTCGACCGCTCTTTCGGCACCAGCTTTTTCAACCCCGCGGGCATGGTCCTGAACGGTCAGGTGGCCAAATACTCCGGCGGTTCGCCTTTGCTCTGGCAGCACCTGTTCTGGTTCTTCGGACACCCGGAAGTGTACATAGCGATCATTCCGTCTTTCGGAATTGTCTCGCACATTTTGACCGTCGGGGCCCGCAAGCCTCTTCTCGGCGGCACGCGCGTCATGACCGGTTGCATTATCGCCGCCGCCTTCCTCAGCTACATGGTCTGGGGCCACCACATGTTCCTCAGCGGCCTGAATCCCTTCTCGGCGCTCCTGTTCTCCGTCCCCACCCTCATCATCACCATCCCCTTTACGGTCGGGGTTCTGATGCTGATTGGCACGGTGTATGGCGCCCGGCTGCGCTTCAACACCGCCACGCTGTTTTGCCTCGGCTTTATCTCCGTCTTCGTCAGCGGCGGCATCAGCGGCTTCTTCCTGGCTCAGCCTTCCATTGACATCTACCTGCACGCCACCTACTTCGTCGTGGCTCACTTCCACTTCGTCATGGCCGTGGCTTCCATCTTTGGCATCTTCGCCGGAACGTATTTCTGGATGCCGAAAATGATCGGGCGAATGATGAACGAGACGCTGGGAAAAATTCATTTCTGGCTCACCTTCATCGGCGTCTACTGCATTTTCATGCCCATGCATTACCTCGGCCTGGCCGGCAACGTCCGCCGCTATGCCTCGTTCACCGACAATTTCCTCATCCCCCTCATTCCAGTTCACAAGTTCATCACCATCGCCGCTCTGGCCACCGGCGCGGCCCAATTCATCTTCCTCTGGAATCTCTTCCACACCCGGTTCTGGGGTCCCAAGGCTTCCGATAATCCTTGGGAGGCGACTTCCCTCGAGTGGTCCACCACTTCTCCGCCGCCCTTCGACAATTTCGGCGGAAGGCAGCTCGTCGTCAATCATGGCGCCTACGAGTACGGCGTGGAAGGTCCGAAGGACTACATCATGCAGACCGATCCGGCCACGGTTCCGGCGGATTGACTGCCCGGTTTCTGAAACGCGAATGCGCACGCGCAATCTAGGCTCGAGGAAAGAGGAGGAGCTGTGAGCGATAGCGAAGCGGGAACGCATGGATTGGTGATGGAGGCTTCGCCGTTCGGTGTCCAGTCGAAGAAGCTGGCGATTTGGCTCTTCATCGCCTCTGACGCCATGACCTTCGGAGCCTTGCTGTTTGGCTATTCCTACCTCCGCTTGGGCAGCCTGGACTGGACCTATCCCTTCAAATTTTCGCCCACAATCCTGAACGCTCTGGTCATGACCGTGATTCTCCTCACCAGCAGCGTCACCATGCTCGTTGCCGTCTCCGCCGCCAAGGCCGGCGACAAACCTCGTTGCTTGCGCTGGATGGGCTTCACCATGCTCCTCGGCACGATTTTCGCCGCCCTCCACCTTCGCGAATGGTTTCACATGATTGGCGAGGGCTGGCGGCTCTTCCAGAATCCTCTGGGCGGCTCGCCCGATTTCGGCGCCGGCTTTTTCGGCATCACCGGTCTTCACTTGTTGCACGTGATTTCCGGCGTCATCGCCCTGGCCGTGATTGCCATTGGTTACAACAGCGGCCGCTTCGATAAAAACCACGTCGAGACCACCAGCCTTTACTGGCACTTCGTCGACCTGGTTTGGATGTTTGTGTTCCCGATTATCTATCTGATGAATGCGGCCAAGTGAGCCGGCGGCCACGAAGGAGGAAAGCTTATGCCTTCCGAGCATGAACCCAGCTTGAAGTTCTATGTGGGCCTGTGGATCGCCATGATCTGCATCGTGGGCCTCGAGGTCTTGGTCACATACCGCGGCCTTCCGACCGACGTGTTTGTCGGCCTTTTGCTCATTCTGGCCGTCGTCGAGGCTGGCATCGCGGTCCTGTATTTCATGCACATGAAATTTGAAACGCCCAGCCTGTTCTGGACCGTCGTCCCCATCACCATCTTCGCCTTGCTCATGCTCGATCAGATCTGGCCCGATGCCTTGCGGCTGGCGCGTCTCAATATGTGGCGGTGACGAACCTCGGTTTCGGTTTGCCGCTTGCGAACGCTTTCTCGTGGTATGGTATGGTGCGGAAGTAAGGATAGCTGGTCAAATGCCCAAGGTCCTTCGATTCATGTCTGGAATTCGAGCCGCACTGCCTTTCCTGGCCGCCCTGCTCGCCCCTGCCGCTCTCAGCGCTCGCGTCTGCCCCATGTGCTACCAGGCTGCGGCGAACTCGAGCATGCAGTTCTTCGATGCTTTGAAACACGGAATCCTCTTCATGATGATGGGCCCGCTCGTGATTACGGGCGGGATCGTCTACATCGCCTACCGCAAGCGAAATCAATTCATCAGGGAAGCGCCGGCATCGGACGCCGATCTTTGCCAGGTCGTCGAGAGCTGGAAATTTTCGGACTGACGTGCCCGATGTTTGCAGCCTCATTCCCGGAAATGCTTGGCCTTTTTGCCCGTTTGCGTTTCCCGTCCTCCCCATCTGCACTCTCTCAGCTCCTTATCCAGGAGCCGGCCCGGCGGGATCGCATCAGGCTCGTTGTTTTGGAAGCCTGCCCGGGAATGTGATCGATGGCCGGCGTGCGAAAAAGTTTGCGGGTGGTGGCCGGGTTTGCCGCATTCGGATTTGCCCTGCCTTGGGCCCTTCTCGCCTATTACGTCATTGCTCACCGGATGGGCATGCATCCCAGCGCCGCCCCACTCGTCTACCTCTGCCCTACTTCCATCATGTCCCTGGGCCTCGAGAATAAGACGGGAGCAGCCGGTCTGCTCGGATGGGCCGTCATCAGTGTTGGCAATTCGGTCATGTGGGCGATCCCAGGCATCGTCGTTTCCCTCTTTCTTGGCGTGCGCAAGTCCTCCTGACCCTCGGCCCCGCGCGGGTTCCGGTTTCTTCGCCCTCGCCCGTCGCTCCTGTTTTCAAATATTGACACCGCCGCAAATCGGCCTACGATACGGGGAGAGATGGCCAGTTCCCCCCAACGCGCTCCCGACTCCCCCGAAAAGGCTCTCTTTCGCATCGGCGAAGTCAGCCGCTTGACCGCCACCAAATCCTTCACCCTCCGGTTTTGGGAGCAGGAATTCCCCACGCTTCAGCCCGTCAAGACCCCGTCCGGCCGCCGCCTCTATCGCCGGGAAGACATTGACACTGTCTTCGAAATCAAGCGCCTCCTCTATGAAGAAGGCTTCACCATCCCCGGCGCGCGAAAATATCTCGCGGGACAAAACGGCGCCGTTCCCGGCGCTCCTCGTGAACACTCCTCCGAACCCGCTCGCCCTCCCTCCAAAGCTCACCGCAAGTTTCTCCTCGACCTGCGCGAAGAGCTCGCCGCCATCTTGACCCTCCTCGAACGCGAGTGATACGCTCTTTTAGCTGCATCCGGTCGGGACGTGGCGCAGCCTGGTAGCGCGCACGCTTGGGGTGCGTGAGGTCGCTGGTTCAAATCCAGTCGTCCCGACCATCTACTTCCTCAGCTGTTTTTCCTTCAAGGCGGTCGCCGCTGTTTTCGGTGGAAGTTTGCTTAGTTCGCGGTAGGCGCAACGACTCCAGAAGCGCTTCACCGCTCCTCACCGTCATTGACCGATGCGCATAAATATGAGAAACTTACACATTGTTGACGCGAGGCCGCCATGCGCACGAACATCGAAATTGACGACAGGTTAATGAGCGCCGCCATGCGCAGCAGCGGCGCGCGGACCAAGCGCGCCACGGTCGAGGCCGGTTTGAAGCTTCTGGTCCAGGTGCGCCGACAAGCCGGAATTCGGCGTCTTCGCGGCAAGATTCGCTGGCAGGGGAATCTTGCGAAATCGCGTCTCGGGCGGAACGTCGATTAGGCGGCCCTGCGGTGGTGATCGTGGACACGACCGTCTGGGTGGATTACCTGAGGGGCGCGAGCAACCCCGAAACCGATTGGCTCGATCGTGAAGCTGGCCGCGCAAGACTCGGCCTGACTGACCTGATTCTCTGCGAGGTCTTGCAGGGCGTAACCGGCGATCGTGAGTTTCACATGGTCCGCTCGCACCTTCTGAAATTCGAGTTGTTTGATACCGGCGGAGAAGAGATCGCGATTGCCGCGGCGCAAAATTTTCGAACGTTGCGTCGCAAAGGCCGCACGATTCGCAAAACCATTGATTGCCTGATCGCCACCTTTTGCATCTTGCGCGGTCATTCCTTGCTGCACCGCGACGCCGATTTCCGGCAGTTCGAGGAACTCTTGGGTCTTTCTGTGGTTCGGACCCGGTAGCGCAATTCCATGGCGCACATTCTCATCACCAACGACGACGGCATCCACGCCCCCGGCCTCCGCGCTCTCGTGAACGCTCTCAAAAATGACGCCACTCTGACCGTCATCGCTCCCTCTCACGAACGCAGCGCCGCCGCACAGTCTCTCACTCTCCGCCAGCCCATCTATTGCGACCAGATCGCCCCCAGCGAATATTCCATCGAAGGCACCCCCGCCGACGCCATGATTCTCGCTTTCCACACTCTTCTCAAAGACAAGCCCGACCTCGTTATCTCCGGCATCAATCGCGGCGGCAATCTCGGCGAAAATATCTATTACTCCGGCACGGTCGGCGCCGCCATGGAAGCCACGATCAACCACGTTCCTTCCGTCGCCATTTCCGTTGCGCATCGCGGCCGCGAATTCGATTTTCGCCCCGCCGCGCAATTCGCCCGCAGTCTCGCCCCGCTCATCATCAAGGAAGGCCTTCCTCCGGGCGTCCTGCTCAACGTCAACGTCCCGCACGACTGGTCCGGCCGGGTTCAGTTTGCCCGCCAGTCCTCCAAAATCACGCGCAACGTCCTCCGCCCCGGCGAAGACCCTCGCGGGCGCCGCTACTACTGGCTCTCCGAGCAGGAAGTAATCAAAGACGTCGAGCCCGGCACCGACCAGGCCGCCATCCGCGATCGCGCCATCGCCATCACTCCCCTCAAGCTCGACCACACCCACGCTCCCTCCCTCAATCATCTCTCCCATTGGGCCGCGGTCCTTGAAAAGCAATTCGCAAACGATTGAAATCACACGCGTTGCTCCGCTCCTCCATATTTCCTGATTCTCTTTGAATCCTTTCGCTCGATATCCCCCTCTTCCCAGATAGAGGATCAAAAGCGGAAAATGACGCCAACCATTTCAGTTCGAGAACTTCAGGAGTGGGGCCGGACCTCGCGGCCCACCCAGTTGATTGACGTCCGCTCCCCCGGCGATTTCGCTGTCGCCCATCTTCCTGGCGCCATCAATTTCCCAATGGATCAGATCGAGTCCCGCCTCCAGGATCTTGCGCCAGGCTCACCTATTGTCCTGATCTGTCAGGCGGGACAACGCGCTCGAATCGTCGCGGACCTCCTCGCCCCCCACCGGGAGAATGTCATCGTCCTCGACGGCGGAACGAACGCCTGGATCAAGGCGGGTCTCCCCGTGGTCAGAGCCGCGCGCTCGCGATGGTCGCTCGAACGCCAGGTTCGCCTCGGAGCCGGACTCCTTGTCCTGGCTGGAGTCGCTCTCTCGCTCTTCGTCAATCTCAATTGGGTCTACCTCTCCGGCCTTGTTGGCGCTGGCCTCGTCCTTGCCGGTCTCACCGATTTTTGTCCCATGGGCATTCTCCTCGGAATAATGCCTTGGAACCGTGCGGCCGGCGGTGGGCCGCAGATTTCCGGCGCTGGAGGCGCCCAATGCTCCGCCCAAAGGGATTAGAATGCCCCGTGGATTTTGAATCGCTCGCGAAGCAGCACAAGGACGCGGTGTACCGCCAGATGATGCGTGTCTGCGGAAATCGCGAAGACGCCGAAGATGTTCTGATCGAAGCGCTGTTGAACGCTTACCGGCATCTCGACCAGTTGCGCGACTCAAAGGCTTTCCGCGCTTGGCTCGCGCAGATCGGGAGGCGGATTTGCTGGCAGTTGAAGGAGCGCGAATCGCTCATGCCTCTTCTGCAATTGTCGATTCTGGAAGAAGAGGCCCACGAGATCCCCGATGCCGGGTCGCCTCCCGACGCGCAACTCGCGGCTCGGGAAATGAAGGCTCTATTCGCCGGGGCGCTTGCCGGCCTTCCGCCGGAGTACCGGCAGGTGTATGAACTTCGCGACGTGGCCGGCCTTTCCGGTCCAGCCGTAGCCCGCCGGCTCGGGATTTCTGCGGCCGCAATGAAGTCGCGCCTTCATCGCGCTCGCGACATGGTCCGCGAGAGTCTCGATGCGGCGCTCGCTCCGGCGGCTCCCATGGACTGAACGCCGCGCCGGTTTTCTAAGGAGGCAATCATGGAAGTTCAAGTGAACCATCTCGGCGATCTCCAGTTTGAAATTCGCGCTCGCAGTCATACCATCGTCAGCGATCAGCCCGTTGAAAGCTCCGGCTACGACGAAGGCATGACTCCTCCCGAATTAATGCTCGCGTCGCTCGGCGCCTGTGCCGGGTTTTATGCTGCGCAATATCTCCGGAAGCACGCCCTCGCCACCGAGGGAACCCGCGTCCGGGTTACCGCTGAAAAGGCGCCCAATCCCGCCCGCCTCGATAAATTCCGCATTGAGGTCACCGTCCCGGTCGGCCTCGACGATGCGCAGAAGGCGGGCGTCGAGGAGGCCGTGCACCACTGTCTGATTCACAACACGCTTCTTCATCCTCCTCAAATCTCGCTCGAGGTCTCGAGTCCTGCCCTCGCCTCCGTCTGAGCGGCCTCCCGCCGAATCTCGAGCCGGCCGGCGCCGCCCCGGTTCCAATTGGCGCCCGTACGCCCCATAGAAAATCGATTTAGTACATCGGACCCGATTTGTGGTAAAACGCTCCCGGAGAAATCACATGCCATCCAATGGTTTGAACCGCCGCGATTTTCTTTGGGCCTCTCTCGGTGTTGCCGGCGCGGGGCTCCATCTGCCGCGCGCTTCCTGGGGTTTTGCGCCCGCCCCGGATCAGGTCGCGCCCTACGGCACGACTCCAGGCGTCCCTCCCGAGCCTTATCAATTTCCAAAAGATTTTTTCTGGGGAGCTTCCACCGCCGCGTATCAGATCGAAGGCGCCTGGAAAGAAGACGGCAAGGGCGAGTCCATCTGGGATCGCTTCGCTCACACCACCGGCACCATTAAAGGCGCTTTCACGGGCGACGTCGCTTGCGACTCCTATCACCGCTACCCCGAAGACATCGCCCTTCTCAAGGAAATGAATCTCACCAGCTACCGCATGTCCATTTCCTGGCCCCGCATCCAGCCCGACGGAGCCGGCGCTCCCAACCAAAAAGGCCTCGACCACTACAAGCGCGTCCTCGACGCCCTTCACGAAGCGAAAATCCGCCCTTTGGTCACGCTCTATCACTGGGATTTACCGCAGGCCCTCGAAGACAAGGGCGGCTGGCCCAATCGCGATCTCGTCGGCTATTTCTCCGACTACGCTTCTCTCGTCGCCAAATCTCTCGGCGACCGCATCCACACTTGGGCGATTTTCAACGAGCCTGCTATCTTCACCGGCCTCGGCTATTACCTCGGCACCCACGCCCCGGGGCGCACCGACTTTCTCGCCTTCCTTCGCTCCACGCATGTGGTCAATCTCGCTCAGGCCGAGGCCTTCCGCGCCGTCAAATCCGCGCGGCCATCGGCTCGCGTCGGCACCGCCTTCAGCACCACTTTTGCGCAGCCCAAAACCGATTCCGAGGCCGACCGCGCCGCCGCTGAACGCTATCACGCCTACGCCAACGTCTGGTTCATCGAGCCCGCTCTCAAAGGCGAGTACCCCAAAGCTCTCGCCGGCCACATCCCTCCCGAAGCCCTCGGCATCCAACCCGGCGACATGGAAAAAGTCAAAGCGCCGCTCGACTATCTCGGCATCAACTACTACGTCCGCACCCTCGTCTCCGACGCCAACGAGAATTACGCTTTGCATCTGAAAACCTCCGCCGGCATGGACGGTCCGCACACCGAATTCAATTGGGAGGTCTGGCCAGACGGTTTTTACAATCTCCTCATGCGCATCTCCCGCGATTACTCCAAGCCCGTCATGGAAATCACGGAAAACGGCTGCTCCTACGGCGACGCTCCCGACTCCCGCGGCATCGTTTCCGATTCTCGCCGCACCGACTACTGCCGCTCCTACATCGGCGCCGTGGGTCGCGCCATGCGCGACGGCGCCGACATTCGCGGCTACAGCCACTGGAGTCTCCTCGACAATTTCGAATGGGCCGAGGGTTACACCCAGCGCTTCGGCCTCTCCTACGTGGACTTTCACACCCAGAAACGCACCGTCAAAGATTCCGGCAAATGGTATGGCCGCCTCGCCGCCACCGGAAAACTTGCCTGACATCCGCCTACCGGGCACTTCACCCGGCCGGGCTTGCCATAAAATAAAAAACGGGCCGCCAGATTTCGCGGCCCGTTCTTTTTTTCCAGTTTCGGTTTATCTTTGTCCGCCTCGGCCTCCCGAGTCACTGGACTTTCCTGCTTCCTTCGGCTCGCTCGACGCGTGCGCTCCGGCTTGGCTTTGCCCCTCTAGAGCCAGCAGCAGGCGCGTCCCTTTGTCCAGACGCACGTTCTCCGTGCTCGAACTGATCACGGACGCCTCCGCTTCGCCCGACACGCTCTGTGCCAGGTTCACGCCTCGCAGTCCAAACACTCCCCGGCTATTCGGCACAAATCGCCCCGAGGAATTGAGCCCGCCCACGGCTCCCAGCGACTCCGTGGAATTTCCCACGACGCGCGTCGAACCCGCCGCTCCGCCCGCCGCATTCAGCGCCCCGTTCGCGGCCGTGCCCACGCCGCCGATTGGCTGCCGTAAGCCTCCCGCCGCGCCGTCGGCCACTCCTCCCATCGCGCCCATTCCCCCGACTCCTCCCCGCTCTCCGGCGTAGCCGCCGCCCATCGCGCCGCTATCCACCGGCATCTCGTCGTCGGCGATTGTGCTCGTCGCCTCGCTCTGCGTGCTCGCCAGAGCCTGAATTTCGGCGTTCAGCGGCAGCACTTGGCCGTCCTTGAGAACCGCCTTGTCCCACGCAATCCCGACCACCGACGGCTCCTCCGGCCTATCCTTGCTCTTTTTCTCGTGCTCGCGCGCCTCGGTCACATGCCCCACGAGCGTCGAGCCTTTGGGGATCACCACTTGGCCGTTCGACTCCGCCGCGCTCGTTGTCTTCGCCGTCACCGTGTCGCCTGGCCGGCTCTTCTTGGCGTCCACCGGATGCGTCAGCTCGGCTTGCATCGTCGCTCCGCTCGCAAGCGTCGCGGAATTTTTCCCAGCCTCCGCGGAAGCCGCTGCCGAAGAGTTGTTCGCCGCCTGCGCTCCGGCTCGGTTGGCGCTCACGTCCGCGTTGCTGTTCGTGGATCCGCTGGCCTGAACGCCGGGTTGCGATTGCGCTCCGGCGCTCATGCCGAAGAGGGCAAGCGCCGCTGCGAGTATCATCAGTTGTTTCATTGCCGTTTTACCTCCCAATTCAAGTTTCATTTTCGATGGCCCTGGAGACACCACGCGCCTCTCGAATCGTGGCTGGGCTAAGTTTCAGTGTGTCAAATGCCGGTGGCCCCGAAAATAGTGCATTTACCCTAGTCCTGCCGCCCGGCCTGGGCGCATCGGGCGCTCATCCAAATAAGGGCGACTTCCGCGCTGAAAAATATACCCGCGCGCAAATTTCTTTCGCCGCAAATTCCGTCCCTCGCCCCCGTTTGGCCGCGCTCTTTTTTCACGTTATAATCAAGGGCTATGCTTTCGCTCAATAACATCACTATGCGCTTCGGTGGCCGCACTCTCTTCGAGGACGTCTCCACCACCTTCCTCCCTGGCCGCCGCTACGCTATCACCGGCCCCAACGGCGCGGGCAAGACCACCCTCATGAAAATTCTCGCCGGGGAGCTCGAGCCCAGCTCCGGCTCCGTCACTCGCCCCAAAAAACTCGGCATTCTCCGCCAGGATCAGTTCGCCTTCGACGATTTTCGCGTCATTGACACCGTCACCATGGGCAATCCCCGCCTCTGGTCCGCCCTTCAGGAGCGCGACGCCCTCTACGCCAAGCCCCACAACCAGCTCACCGACGCCGACGGCATGCGCCTCGGCGAACTCGAAGGCATCATCGGCGAGGAAGGCGGCTACACCGCCGAATCCGACGCCGGAATGCTTCTCGACGGCCTCGATGTCGACCACGCTTTCTACGAACGCAAAATGGGTGAATTGCAGGGCGGCGTGAAGGTCCGCGTCCTCCTCGCCCAGGCCCTATTCGGTTCTCCCCAGGCGCTTCTTCTTGACGAGCCCACCAACCACTTGGACCTCGATTCCGTCCACTGGCTCCAGGATTATCTCGGCGAATACGACGGCGTCCTCATCGTCATTTCTCACGACCGCCATTTTCTCAACAGCGTCTCGACTCACACCGCCGACATCGACTACGAAACCGTCATCCTCTATAACGGCGGCTACGACGACATGGTCGTCGCCAAGACGCAGATCCGCGCTCGCCTCGAATCCGAAAACGCCCAGCGCGAGAAGAAAATCGCCCAGTTGCAGGATTTCATCGCCCGTTTTTCCGCCGGCACCCGTTCCGCCCAGGCCACCTCGCGCAAAAAAGAAGTCGAGCGCCTGCAAACCTCCGAACTCGCGAAATCCAATATCCAGCGCCCCTATATTCGCTTCGACATGAAGCGCGCTTCCGGCAAGCATCCCCTCGAAATCAAGAGTGTCCAGAAATCCTACGGCGATCACAACGTCATCAAGCGCTTTTCCGCCAACGTCGTCCGCGGCGAAAAAATCGCTCTCATCGGTCGCAACGGCTCCGGCAAGACCACGCTCCTCAAATCGCTCATTCGCAACGCCACCGGCTTCATCGAGGATTCCGACCGCGAATTTCCCATCAACGCCGGCGCCGTTCAGTGGGGCCACGAAGTCGTCGCCGGTTATTTCGCCCAGGACCACGGCGATTCCATCACCAAGGGGTTGACCGTCATTGACTGGCTCTGGCAATTCGATCCCGTCGCCACCCAGGTCGAGCTTCGCGGCCTCCTCGGCCAGATGCTTTTCAGCGGCGAGGACGCCATGAAACCCACCTCCGGCCTTTCCGGAGGCGAAGCCGCGCGACTGATTTTCTGTCGCCTCATGCTGCAGAAGCCCAATTTCCTCATCCTCGATGAGCCCACCAACCACCTCGACCTCGAATCCATCAACGCCCTGAATATCGCGCTCCAGCGCTACGACGGCACCGTCCTCTTCGTCACCCACGACTACGACCTCATCGACGAAGTCGCCACTCGCGTCTGGCATTTCGATCACGCCCATATCGAAGACTTCAAGGGCCCCTATTCCGACTACCTTTTGGACCAGCAAAAGAAAGCTGCCGAAGCCGCCGCCGGCAACGGCAGCAAGCAAGCCGCCGCATCCTCATCCAAGAAACGCTACGCTCCTTCGATCTAGCTCCCGGCGCCGGCCGGATGCGAGGTCGTCATTCGATCGACCGTGCACCCGCCGGCTCGATTTGCGCCATTTCCACGAGTCGCGAAGTGAATAGTCTTTCCGAAGCTCGAGGGACAGGCTCGGCGTAACCGACTCGTGGTCATTCCTCCCGCCCGGTTGCCGGCAAGATTTGCGTTGAACCCGGCGGCGTCTCGATTTCCTGTGATAAATTCGCACGCGGGGCCCATTCGAGATGCTTTGCCGGCCAAAGTCGCCTCTCCTTTTCCTCGGTCTTCTTCTCGCATGTAGCGCCAGATCTTCGGCCGCTCCTCAAGGGGGAAAGCAGGTCGTCGTCGGCGGGCCCGAGGTCCTCGTCCACGGTTTCGTCACGGATTCAAGCGGTCACCCGGTCGCCGGTGCGTTCATGAGCTTTTGGACATGCCTGCTGCCGCAGGACACCACGACCAAGGATGACGGCAGCTACGCCATCACGTTGGATTCCGGCACCTACGTTGTTTCGGTGAAAAAGGAAGGTTTTGCCCCGGACACCTTGAATGGAGTCGAGATCCCGGCGGTCAAAAAATTCCGGCTGAATTTCCGGCTGACGAAAGCTGCCGCGATCGACCTGCCGTGGCCCGCGCGCGCTTTGTCTACGCCAGGCGCTGCTACCGTTGAAATCGGCTCGGTGAAAATGATCCAGTCCTGGATACCGATGAACGACGGAGTGCGGCTGGCGGCGAATCTATTCATGCCTGCGGGCGCCAAGGCCGGCGAAAAATTTCCCGCCATCTTGGAATATCTTCCTTACCGCAAAGACGATTGGGGCCTTGCCCGCGATTGGGATCTCTATCCCTATTTCGTCCAGCGTGGTTACGTCGTCGCGGCAGTGGACATTCGCGGCACCGGCGCGAGCGAAGGCCTTCCCCCCGACCGCGAATATTCCGATATCGAGCATGCCGACGGCCTGCAAGTCATCAGTTGGCTCTCGAAACAGCCCTGGTCCAACGGCAATGTCGGCATGATGGGGATTTCCTGGGGCGGCTTCAATTCCATCCAAATGGCCGGCCTGCATCCCCCCGCTCTCAAAGCGATTGTCGCGATGTGCGCCACCGAAAATCTCTTTCACGACGACGTTCACTATTTCGACGGTCTCCTTCACGCCGACGAATTCGAGCTTAGCATGGACCTGCAGCTCGGCCTCACCCGCGCGCCCGATTTTCCCACCGACGCGAAATCTCTTGACCCCCGCTTCGGCGCGGCGCCCTGGTTCCTCCTCTACCTCCGCCACCAGCGCAACGGACCCTTCTGGATGCGCGCCTCCGTCGCAAAAGACTACTCCGCGTACACCGTCCCCACGTTTCTCATCGGCGGATTTCTCGACGGCTATCGCGACAATATTCCGAGTTTTTTTGACCACGTTCACGCGCCGCTCAAAGCCCTCCTCGGCCCCTGGAACCACACCTTCCCGAATGAAGCCGATCCCGGCCCTTCGATTGAATGGCGCGAGGAGGCGGTTCGCTGGTTCGATTACTGGCTCAAGGGACGGAAAAACGGAATCATGGACGAGCCGCGCCTCGAAGTTTACATGCGCCACTGGTACCCTCCCGATCCCAAACTCCACGAAATTCCCGGCACGTGGCGCGCGGAAAAATCCTGGCCCGCCGCTGGCGCTCGCTTTGTTCCCATGTATCTGCATCGCGACGGCTCGCTTGCCGCGGAACCCCAAGCCGCCACGGACCAGACCGAGAGCCAATTGAAATACGTTCCTTCCATCGGCGTCCAGGCCGGCTTCTGGTGGGGCGATCTCACCGCCGACCAGCGCCCCATTGACGCCTACAGCCTCGTCTTTGACTCCGCTCCGCTCGCCCGCGAAGAAGCCATCCTTGGCCGGCCGAAAGTCCTCTTGCAAGTCTCCTCCACCGCCCCTCTCGCCGATTGGTTCGCGCGACTTTGCGACGTCGCGCCCGATGGGTCGGTCACTTTGATCACGGGCGAAGGAATCGCCGGAGCCCAGCGAGATTCCGAAACGAATCCCACTGACTTAGTCCCCGGAAAAATTTATTCGCTCGCTCTCGACCTGCACGTCACCAGTTGGGTTTTTCCCGCCGGCCACCGCATTCGTCTCTCCATTTCCAATTCACTCTGGCCCATGATTTGGCCCACGCCCTATCCCATGACAACCACCCTTTTCCTCGGCGGGGCGCGCGGTTCGCAAATCGATCTCCCGGTCGTGCCCCTCGCCGCTCCTGCCGTCCCTCATTTTCCTCCTCCCGCGCCCCCTCCTCCTCCGCCCCCCGGAGTTTCCTCCTCGGGCGACACCTGGCCGCCGCAGGATTGGACCGTCACGCACGACTTGATGACCCATACCACGCATGTCGCATGGTCCAGCAACGACAGCAGCACGTATCCCTGGGGCAAAATGAGTGACCACGAGCAGATGAGCTACGAGGCGCGCGACTCCGATCCTGCCGTCAGCTCCGTCCACGGCGAAGCCTCCACCACCGTCGAATTGCCTGGCCGTCTGCTCGTCTGGAGCGTCGTTCTCGACCTCAAAAGCGACGCCAAAAATCTCGATTACCATTTCGAGCGCCGCTTGACCCAAAACGGCTCTCTGATCCGCGAGAAAAAATGGGACGACACCATTCCGCGCGATCATCAGTAGCTCAGCTTCACCGGCCGTCGTAGCCATGGGGGCGCGGCCCGCCGTGCCCATTGCGCAATATCGGAGTCTCAATTGAAAAACAGCGCCACTCTTCTTGTCAGTTGCCCCGACCAGAGGGGCATCACCGCCGCCATCGCCGATTTCATCTTCCGCGCCAACGGCAATATCCTCCACGCCGACGAGCATCAGGATCACGAACAGAATCTTTTCCTCATGCGCGTCGAATGGGATCTCGATGGTTTCGCCATCCCCATGCCCGATTTCGCCCGCCATTTCGACGCGGTCGCCTCTCGCTTCGGCATGAAATGGCGCGTCGCTCAATCGGCCTCTCGCCCGAAAGTCGCCATCTTCGTCTCCAAATATGACCACTGCCTCTCCGATCTTCTCTATCGCCGCCATACCGGCGAAATTTCCTGCGACATTCCCGTCATCCTCAGCAACCATCCCGATGCCGCGCGCTGGGCCGATTTCTACGGCGTCCCGCTCCACGTCGTTTCGGTCACGAAGGAAACAAAATCATCGGACGAAGCCCGCCAGCTCGAGATCCTTCGCCCCTTCGGCGTTGATTTGATCGTTCTCGCCCGCTACATGCAGGTCCTCTCTCCCGCCTTCATCCGCCAGTTTCCGCCCCACCACATCATCAATATTCACCACTCCTTCCTCCCCGCCTTCGTCGGCGCGAAGCCTCACCACCAGGCCTTCGAACGCGGCGTCAAGCTGATCGGCGCCACCGCTCACTACGTTACCGAAGTCCTCGACGACGGCCCGATCATCGAACAGGACGTCGCGCGCATCTCGCACCGCGATACCGTCGAGGATTTGATTCAGAAAGGCCGCGATCTCGAGAAGATGGTCCTTTCGCGCGCCGTCCGCTGGCACGTCCAGAATCGCATCCTTCTCTACGGCAAGAGGACGGTCATTTTCGATTGAGCCGGCCGCGGCCCCGCGCCGGGATGGTCGCCTGCCCCGCGCAACACGTGCGCCGCCTCCCGCGCCCGTGCATCAACTCTGGCTGAGAGGGTTCGTCCGCGGCCGGTTTTCTGCGCGGCCAAAAAAAAGGAGCGGGCGGGCGCCCGCTCCGTCTTCTCACGAGAGGGAGTAAAAACCTTTTGTTCCCCGCTTTATCTCGAAACCGCGGCCGTCCCGCGCTCCTGCTCTGCGCGCGAATCACGCAAATCCCCCGCCAGCAGCCGGTGGAACAGGTGCTCGCCCGCTTCCCGCCTCACCGATAGCCGCCCCGCTTGGTACGCCCGCGAGCTCAGTCCCCGCTGCACGCCGTCGCAAATCGCGATGTCTTCCTGCTGCACCCGCTCGCTCACTCCCATGCTCTCGCGCACGTAGGGCATCGCCGCTTCGCTCACGTCGCCAAAATAAAAATCGAAGATCACTTCGCAGCGGTTCGCTCCCATCGGCAGGACGATGTTCGTGTCCAGGTAGCCCTCATACCAGTTCAACATGAAATTCGGGTATTGCCACAGATAGTAAGCGCGGTCGCCCTTCCTCGTCGCTGCCGCGCTCGTTTCCGATTTGCTGTCAATCGTCACCGGGCTCGATTGCACGCACATCCGGTCCACGTTTTCGATCGTGTACTTCGTGTAATCCAGCACGCTGCTCAGTCCCTTGTGCATGTGCGGCACGTGGTACCCGCCGTCCAGGTAGTTGTCCACGTACACCTTCCAGTTGCAGTCCTGGATGTAGCTGCGCCGCTCGACGAACTGCAGCTCGCCGAATCCCAGCGGCTTCGCCAGCTCCGCCAGTTTTCCCAGAGACTCATCGAGAGATGGAGCGTTCGCGTTGAGATTCACGAACACGAATTTTTCCCACGTCTCCACGCGGGCAGGCGCCAGCCCGTTCTCTCCCCGCTCGAAATGCGCCACCCCTTCGAACTCCGTCATTCCCCGGAGTTCGCCTTCCAGGCTGTACGTCCAGCCGTGATACGGGCATCGCATGTGTTGCGCGTGCCCGCACGCTTCGTTCATCACCGTCATCGCGTGATGCCGGCACACGTTGTAAAACGCGCGAAGCTTCCCGTCGCTCCCCCGCACCGCTACGATCGGTTCTCCCGCGACCGTCGCCGTCACGTAATCCCCCGGCTTTTCCACCTGCGCCGTCCGCCCCACCGGCTGCCACGTCCGCGAAAACACGTTCGCCATCTCCAGCTTCGCGATCCGCTCGTCCGTGTACCACGGCGCGGGTATCGTGTGCGCCTCGTTCAACGGCGCCGCGGAATTGTACAGCGCGAGTATTTCCTTCACGGTTGGTTCCATGCTCGCCTCTCCCGGCCGGATGCCCCGCCCGGGCATGAAGTGCAATACGCCTAAACTCCGATCGCTCCCCGCAAAATCGTCAGGAACTGCCCGATCCGCGCCTCATTCTTTTTCGGATCCGCGGGATGCGGGAACAATCCCGGGTCCAGCTCCTCGGTCAGCAGCGCGTCCTGAAACCGCTCCATCGTCCAGTCCAGTATCGAGACGATCATCGCCGGATCTATGTCCGACCGCACTTCTCCCCGCGCGATTCCCAGCCGCACGAACTCTCCGCTCCCGTACGGATCCTCCGCCAGCAAAAACCGATTGATCTCCCGCTTCAGGCTCAAGTCCACGCCATAATTTCCCAGCAGCGACACGCGATACGGAATCCAGTCCTCCCGCACCAGCCGCTCTGTCCGTGTCAGCCAGTAGCTCAGAATTTCGAAGAACCCTTTGTCGCGCACGTTCACCGGACAGTCCAGATACGCCGGGAACGACCCCACCGCTTTCTTGTACGCCTCCAGGAAGAGCCCCGCTTTGCTCCCGAAATATTGGAAGATCGAACCCTTCGCCACACCCAACTCCGCCGACAGGTCTTCGATCCGCGCCGCGTGATATCCGTGCTCGGCGAAATGCCGCAGTGCTGCCGTCACGATCCGCTCCCGCTTTTCTTCCAGCCGGGGCGCGCGCGGCGGCCGCGCCCGCATCGGAAGGGGAGGCTCGATGAGTGAGGCGCGGGGCTTGCTTCGGTTTGACCCTGGGTCATTCATGGTAACTTTCCCTTGTTTTCTTAAGCGAATGTGCTAAAGAAAACAAGTCATAACGCCTCTGACTGGCGGTCATACTACACAACCATGCCTCCCCCGCGCAACTCCTATGATGCCCTCGTCCTCGGCGCCGGCCACAACGGCTTGACCGCCGCCGCTTACCTGGCTCGCGCCGGTCTCCACACTCTCGTCCTCGAACGCCGCGCAATTCTCGGAGGCTGCTGCGTCACCGAAGAAATCCATCCCGGCTGCCGCGCTTCCACCACCTCGTATATCGCCAGCATGCTTCGCCCCACTGTGATTCGCGATCTCCGTCTCGCCTCTCACGGCCTGCGCATGGTCCCCTGCGATCCCGCTCTTCTCGTCCCTTTTCCCGACGCCTCCGTTGTCCCCTGGTGGGCCAATCGCGAGAGAACGATTGCCGAATTCGAGAAAATTTCCGCGCGCGATGCCGCCACCTTCGTCCGCATTGACGAGCGCCTGAAAAAACTCGCTCGCTATCTCCAGCCGTTTTTTCTCGAACCCCCGCCCGATCCCGGCGCCCGCGGTTTCGACGGCTGGTGGGAGCTTCTCCGCGTCGGCAAGCGGTTTCGCGGCATCACCGGCGGCGAAGCGGCGCAACTCGTTTCGTTTCTCACCGGCAGCCTGGGAGATTTTCTCGACCGCCACTACGAGAGCGACAAAATTAAGACCATGTTTCTCGCCAACAATCTCTACGGCAAGCACGGCGGTCCCTACGACGGCGGCACGGCGCTCGGCCTTCTCTTTCATCTCCTGAGCGGCGGCGAAGGTGAAGTCCAGGGATTTTACGGCCACGTCATCGGAGGCATGGGCGCCATCACCCAGGCGCTCGCTTCCGCCGCCCGCCAGGCCGGCGCCGAAATTCTCGTTTCCGCTCCCGTCGCCAAAATCGTTTCCAAAGATTCCCGCGCCCGCGGCGTGGTCCTCGACGACGGCACGGAGATCTCCGCCCGGCTCGTCCTCTCCAATGCCGACCCCAAGCGCACCTTCCTCGCTCTTGTCGAAAAAAACGAATTGCCGGAAGAGTTCCGCCGCGCGATCGCCGGAATCAAGATGGACGGCCCTTGCGCCAAGGTGAATTTCGTCCTCAGCGAGGAACCTCGCGTCAACGGCATGCCTCGCGATTGGCAAAAATCGCAGCGCGCTCTCTTCACTCTCGTTCCCTCGCTTGAATTCGCCGAGCGCTGCTACGACCTCGCCAAATTCGGCGAAATTCCCGAAGACCTCTGGGTCGATTGCGTCGTCGCCTCCAATGTCGACTCCACCCTCGCGCCGGAGGGCCGGCACGTCATGACTTCCTTCATTCAATACGTCCCCTGGAAGCTCCGACAGGGCGGCTGGGACGAAAATCGCGAGCTCCTCGGCGATCGCGTCGTCAAGAAAATCGCCGAATTCGCTCCCAATTTTCCCCGTTCCATCGTTGCCCGCCAGGTTCTCACGCCACTCGACCTCGAGCGCACCTACGGCCTTACCGAAGGGAACATCTTCCACGGCGATCTCTCGCTCGATCAGCTTTTTTTTATGCGTCCCGTCCCGGGCTGGGCGCAATACCGCTCTCCCATCGAGGGCTTGTATCTCTGCGGCGCCGGCGCGCATCCCGGCGGCGGCGTCACCGGCGCGCCCGGCTACAACGCGGCTCATCAGGCTCTCCGCGACTGGAAAAGCGGCCGCTTCAAGAAGGCCGTCGCTTGAATTGGCGGTCTTCGCGCGCCCGCCGCTTTGCGGGCGCGGCCAGACAATTGTTCTTCAAGTTTTACAAAGGGGAATGCGATGCCGAAAAAAGGATTGCTGGAGCGGTTGGCCGCCGGGCCGGTCCTCGGCGACGGCGGATATTTGCTCGAACTCGAAAAGCGGGGGCGAGTTCGCGCCGGTCCGTTCACTCCCGAAGTCGCCATCGAAAATCCCGAATCGCTGCTCGAACTCCATCGCGAATTTCGCGACGCCGGCTCCGACGTCCTCCAGGCGCTCACCTTTTACGCCAGCCGCGACAAGCTCGCCACCGTCGGCATGGACCAGCGCGTCGAAGAACTCAATCGCGCCGCCGTCCGCCTCGCCAGCCAGGTCGCCGGCGACCGCTGTCTCGTCGCCGGAAATTTGAGCCTTACCTGGATGTACGAGCCGGACAGCGAAAAATCCAAGGACCGCGTCCGCCGCACTTTCGACGAGCAGCTCGACTGGCAAACCTCCGAAGGCGTTGACTTCATCATCGGTGAGACCTTCTCCTGGCTCGGCGAGGCCCTTCTCTGCGTCGAGCGCGCCAAAAAAACCGGCCTGCCCGTCATGGTCACTGTTTGCTTTGAAAACGAGGACCTCACCCCCGACGGCAAGTCCCCCGCCGACGTCGCTCGCTCTCTCGCCGATGCCGGCGCCGACGTTGTCGGCATCAATTGTCTCCGCAGCCCCGAACACACGCTTCCGCTCATGGCCGAAATGCGCAAGGCGGTGAAGACCTACATCGGCTGCCAGCCCGTCGCCTACCGCACCACCCGCGAGCATCGCGATTTCACCAGCCTCGACGCTTTTCCCGACCAGCTCGACCCCTACCAGCTCACCCGCCGCGAAATGGCCGACTATGCCCTCAAGGCCCGCGCTCTCGGCGTGAACTATATCGGAGCCTGCTGCGGCGCCGTCGCCTCGCACATTCGCGAAATGGCTCGCGTCCTCGGAAAAATTTCCGCGGACACTCGCGAATGGAAAAAGGGCGGCGAAAAAGCCATGTCCGCCTACGAATACTACGGACATGACAAGACCAAGGGTTAGATTCCCTCTCGCTTTTGAATTTCTCCCGGGGCATCATGGGGCGCGATTCCTGATGCTTCCGGGAGATCCCCGCTGATGGCCGCCGCCGAAGAATCCCATCTTCCGCGCCAGGTGATGGGTCTGCGCGACCTGGTTCTCTTCTACATCGTCACCGGCATCAGCCTTCGCTGGATCGCCACCGCTGCCGCCGTCGGCGCCGCCAGCGTCGTCGTCTGGCTCGTTGCCTGGTGCGCTTTTTATCTTCCGCTCGCTCTCTCCGTCATGGAGCTTTCCTCCCGCTATCCTCAGGAGGGCGGCCTATATGTCTGGTCGAAGCGCGCCTTCGGCGAATTTCCCGGCTTTCTCACTGGCTGGACCTACTGGGCCAGCAATCTCCCCTACTACTCCTCGATTCTCTATTTCACCGCCGGAAACGCTCTCTATATCGGTTCCGCCCGCTGGCAATCGCTCAGCAACGACAAGACGTATTTCCTTATTTTTTCTGTCCTCGGCCTGGCTCTGGCCGCCATCCTCAATCTCGTCGGCCTCTCCGTCGGCAAATGGCTTCACAATCTCGGCGCCATCGGCACTTGGCTCCCCATCGCTCTCCTCATCGGCATCGCCGGAGTCGCCTGGCGCCGCTTCGGCTCCGCCACGCATTTCACCGCTTCCACCATGGCCCCGCACATGCACTTCCGCGACGTCCTCTTCATGGCGACCATCGTCTTCGCCCTCGGCGGCAGCGAATCCGCCTCCTTCATGGGCGGCGAAGTCCGCGACGCCAAAAAAAATCTTCCCCGCGGCCTCCTGGCCGGAGGCGTTTTCGTCACCATCGGCTACATCGTCGGCACCATCGCCGTCCTCGTCACTCTTCCCGCCCATCAAGTCAGCGGCTTGCAGGGAATCATGCAATCCATCTCTCAGGCGGGCGAAAAAGTCGGCTTTCGCGGCATCGGCCCCCTGGCCGCTCTCCTCATCACCATCGGCAACCTCGGCGCGCTCGGCGCCTGGCTCGCCGTTTCCGCCCGCCTTCCCTTCGTCGCCGGCCTCGACCGCTACCTTCCCTCCGTCTTCGCAAGAATCCATCCGAAATGGGGGACGCCCCACGTCGCTCTTCTCACCCAGACCGTCTGCGGCCTGATTTTCGTCCTTCTCGGACAAGCGGGCACCAGCGTCTATGGCGCCTACGAAGTCCTCGTCAGCATGGGCATCATTTCCTATTTCATTCCCTACTTGTTTGTCTTTGCTTCTCTCATTCGCCTCCAGCGGGAACCTCCCGACCCCGGCGTTCTCCGCATTCCCGGCGGAAAGCGCGTCGCCATCGCAATCGGCGTCCTCGGATTCGTCTCCACTTCGGTGACCATTCTTTTTTCCCTCATGCCCGCTGCCGATGAGCCTCATCCCGTCTTCGCCGTTCTTAAGATCGTCGTCCTCACCGCCTTCCTCATCCTTCTCGGCGTTTTCACCTTCCATTGGGGCAAATCCAAAGCCGCCCGCGAATCCGCGGCCCATAGCCCCGTCGCTTCCTGATCGAACTCGCCCGCGTGGGCGAACGCCCTCCCTCTCAACGCCCGCCGCTCCTCTCGCCAATTCCCGCATCGTTACATTTTCAGCATCCCCGCCTCCCGCGCCGCCGGCTCCTCCTTCCAACGCAAGTACACTCATTCTCGAGGATTTTTCGCTTCATGAGCACCCGCGCCGAATCCATGCGTCTCCCCAAATCCCCCGCTCTCTCTCCGAGCCCCTGGATTTACGGACCCTGGCTCGACCTCGTCGTCGGATGCGGCGCCTGGTCCGCCCCGCTCCTTGCCGTCGCCATGTGGCTCACTCCCGGCAACACTCACGGCTGGGCCACCGCCTTCTATTTCCTAGCCCTCGTCTTCAACTATCCGCACTTCATGGCCACGGTTTATCGCGCCTATCACACGCGCGCCGACTTCGAAAAATACAAGTTCTTCACCCTCCACCTCACACTTCTTCTCGCTCTCACCGGAGCCGTCGTCCACATTGTCCCGGCTCTCCTCCCCTGGCTCTTCACTCTCTACATCTGTTGGAGCCCCTGGCACTACACCGGTCAAAACTACGGTCTCATGATGATGTTCGCGCGCCGCGGCGGCGCCACCGTCGCCTCTTCCGACCGCCGCTGGCTCCGCGCCGCCTTCATCGTCTCCTATCTCATGCTTCTCGCCAGCTTTGAGACCGGCGGCTCCGCCGATCCCCTCATCCTCTCCGTCGGCATTACCGCGAAATTCACCTTGCCCGCGCGTCTCGTGTTGGGCGGGGCGTTCGCCATCTTCACGCTTCTCGGTTTTGACCGTCTCGTCCGCGAGCGCGGATGGAAAGCCATGGCCGCGCCCATCACTCTCGCCGTCACTCAATTCCTCTGGTTCGTCCTCCCCACTCTCGTCGAGCTCCGCGCCGCCTACCAGATTCCCCAAACGCGCTATTCGAGCGGCATTCTCGCCCTCATGCACTCCGCTCAATATCTCTGGATTACCAGTTATTATCAGCGCTGCGAAGCCAAGGCCGCCGGCCAATCCGGTTGGCGCATGGCCGGATATTTCCTGACTCTCGTCGCCGGAGGCATCGCCCTCTTCATCCCCGGCCCCTGGCTCGTCAGCAAAGTCTTTCATTTCGACTTCACCTCGAGCTTTCTCATCTTCACCGCCATCGTCAACATCCACCATTTCATGCTCGACGGCGCGCTCTGGAAACTTCGCGACACCCGTGTCTCCTCGCTCTTGATCGACAAGGGAACGAAATCCGCCCTCAGCCCGGGTAAAAAGCCTGCCGCCAAAGCCGCGAAGCCGCCCGAAATTCCCTCGCCCTCTCCGGCGCCCGCGGAATTCGCTTCGGCTCCTGTCTCCGCGCCGGGTTGGAGCTCCCGTCTCTGGCGTTCCGCTCCCCTCCGCGCTTCTCTCGCCGGTCTTCTTTTTCTCTGGGGAGGCTGGGACCAGGTCCATTTCGCTCTCGGCACTTCCGACGGCAATCTTCCCGCGCTCCTCCGCGCCGCCCGCATGGACTCCTACGACGCCGCTCTGCAAGCCAGGGTGGCCGCCGCCGAAGAAAGGGAAGGGAATCGCGCCGGAGCCCTCGCCGCTCTCGCCCAGGCCGTCGCCCTTAATCCCCACAGCGAATCGCTCCAGCAAGCCTACGCCCGCGCCCTCATCGAGTCGGGCCGGTTCGACTCCGCCTACGATCTCTACACCGCCATGCTCAAAAAATTTCCTCTCGATGCCGACGCCCTTGTGAATTATGGCTTGCTCGCTGCCCGCCGCGGCCAGGGCGATATCGCCGTCGATTCCTGGCAAAAGGCCGTGGACGTTGATCCCAATCTCGCCAACGCCCACCTATATCTCGCCGAGGCTCTCGACCAGAAGGGCGAACTCGCTGCCGCCGCTGGACACTGGGTTGCGTACCTCAAATTTGCCGCCGATTTTCCCCAGGACCCCGCCGCCGCTCCCCGCCAAATCGCTGCCGCCCAGGCGCAATTGGCCGACGACGAAGCGCGGCTCGGAAAATCAACTGACGCTATGATGGCCTACCAGGCGGGCATCATCGGCGCGGACCAGGCCGCAGATCCGAAGCTCGAATCCGTCGCCCGCGTCCATCGCGCCGACCTCGAGGAAAAATTGGGCGACCCGAAAGGCGCCGCCTCCGACTACGAGTCCGCTCTCGCTCTTGATTCGAAGGTGGGGGATCGTCACGCCGAGGCCGTGGACTGGTTCAATTACGGCCAGTTTCTTCGCCGCCGCAACGCCCAAAAGGAGTTGGTCTACGCTTGCTTGCTCCACGCCGAAAATCTTCTTGCCGGAGGCGATGAATCCGCGCTTGCGACTATCCGCGGCGCCCGCCTCGAAGTCGAAAAACAGATGGGCCGCGCTTCCGCTTCCGCTGTCCAGAATAATCTCGAGTCCTACCTCGCCCGCGCCACCTCTTTGCCCTGACCCGCCTCCCCCCGCTCCGTCCTCGACACCCTGCCGCTCCCGGCCCGCTCCTTCAACGGTACGCAATCACCAGCCGGTCCATCCCGATCTCCGCAGCCGCCATCTCCACTCGCGTGAAGCCTGCGCCCTTCGAAATGCTCTCCAGTTCCGGGAACGTGTACGCGTCTCCCGCCGGCGTCGTGGCCAGCATCATCATGCTGAATGCAGCGGCAGTCGGCGGCGACACTCGGTCCGCATTCGGCACCAGTTCGGCGATTGCCGCTCGCCCTCCCGGCTTCAGCGCGGCATGCACCTTGCGCATGAATGCGGTGCAGGTGGGGATATCGAAATGGTGCAGAAAATTCGTCACTAGCGCGAGATCGTATCCGCTGCCGAAATCCGTTTCGAACGCGCTCCCCGGAATCAGGTGGTGGCGCTCCGCCACCCCCATCGCCTCCGCGTTCTTCTTCGCCACTTCGAGCACGTTCTTCCAATCGGCGGCGTAAATGTGCGCCGCGGGGTTCTCCTTTGCCACCGAGATTCCGAAAATCCCGTGACCCGCGGCGACGTCCAGCACTTTGTAAGACTCTCCGCCCTTGCGAAGCTCGGCCGCCATGATTTGCGACGCGTATTGCATCAGCGGCATCATCGCTTCCGCGAACTTTACCCAGTCCGGATTTTCCGCCACGAGCGTTCCTTCGCCCAGCGCCGTCCCCCCGCGCCGCACCGCTTCGCTCATCCGCGCATGCCCTTCCCTCACTCGCGCCGTCAGCAGAAATTCGATGGCGCCGCCCAGATAGGCCGGGGAATGCCGGTTGAAAAACAGCGCCGATTCCGGCGTCAGGCCATACTCGTTTCCTTCTTTCGTCAAAAAACCGTGAATGGTCAGGAAATCGCACAGGATCCTCGCGCCGCGCTCCGCCGCGCCGCACCGCTTACCGATCGCCCCCGCGTTCGTATTGCCTTCGGCGATGGCTGTGAAGATTTCCAGCTCGATGGCCGCCTTCATCGCTTCGGTCTGTTCGTACGCATTAATCGCGTCGAAGAATCGCGCGGGCGTGAGCGGCTGCTGTGCGGGCGTCGTGGCCATGGATTCCTCCTGTCCTTCAGGACGTGAGCAGTGTAGTCAATGTCGCCTTCTGGGGACATTTTTTTCTGCCCGATCCCTCCTCCTTTCGCTCGCGCTGTCCCTCATTTCCTGCGCCCTCGATTCCGGCAAGCTCCGCCCGGAACCCGTTGGTTGATCCGGCATCCCCGCATCATAAACAAGTGGGAACTTAACTGTTCCGATTACATACTGATTGGACGGGGACGTGTTTTCGCCCTGCAGCGTCGTGGGAGACGGCCAATGAAGAGATTCGCCAATAAACTCGTTGCCGCAGTCCTGCTCGTCGCCTTCTTGGTCGCGGCCCTGGTTGGATGGCAGCTGGCCGCATGCTACGTGGCCAACGCCGAGCTCCAAAGCGAAATGCACGACCTCGCCGCCCAGCTCGGCACCAGTAGCGGCTTGACTCCCCCTCCATCCGACCAGGAACTACGCGACAAGATCCTCGCCAAAGCCAAGGAGGAGGGAATTGACCTCGATCCCGATCAGATCACCGTCGAGAGAACTTACACATCCGATTCGCTCATCCTCCATTTAGCCGTCGATTACGATGGCCGCGCGGATCTCCTCTTCTATACATTCAGGCCGCACTTTAGCTTGTCCGCCACCGGCAGTTCCCCCCTGGTCAACCTTCGATAGCAAATTCTGCCTCTCGCCTGATTTCCTCCGCCGTCTCCCGCCTCGCCCATGCCGCCGTAAACCTTGCTATAATCCACGAACGTTGGGAGGAACGCATGCCGCCGGACTCGCGCCGCCCCGATTCCGAATCAAACCCCGATTCCGCGAATGATCGCGAACTCGGAATGCATCGCCAAATCTCCCGCCGCGATTTTCTCGACGGTGTCGCCGTCGCCGTTGGTGGCGCTGCCCTTGGCTCTGCCGCTCCGTGGCTCCCCGCCGCTCAAGCCGGCTACGCTCCCGAAAAAAATCCTGGCTACGATCCGCCCGCCCTCATGGGCATTCGCGGCAATCACGACGGCTCCTTCACTTACCCCCACGAGCTCCGCGATGGAACGTTTTGGGACAACGCGCCGAAGCCCCAAAACACCGGCGAATCCTACGACCTCGTCGTTGTCGGCGGGGGAATCAGCGGCCTCGCCGCCGCCTACTTCTTCCACAAAGCCGCCGGGCCGGCCGCGCGCATCCTCATCCTCGATAATCACGACGATTTCGGCGGCCATGCCAAGCGCAACGAATTTCAAGCCGGCGGGAGAATGCTCTTAAGCTACGGCGGAACCCAATCCCTCGAAAGCCCCGGAAAATACAGCCCCGTCGCCAAGGCCCTCATCGCCGATATCGGCATTCGCACCCAGGAGTTCTACAAGGACTACGACCGCAAGCTCTATTCCAAGCTCGGCACCGCCTGCTTCTTCAATCGCGAAACCTTCGGCGAAGACCGCCTTCTCACCGGCATGAACGCCACTCCCTGGCCCGAATTTCTAGCCAAAGCTCCTTTGTCCGAGGCCGCCCGCCACGATATCGCCCGCGTCTACGCCGAAAAAGTGGACTACCTCGCCGGCCTTTCCCGCGAGGAAAAATTCAAGAAGCTCGACAAAATCAGCTACCGCGACTATCTGACGCAATACTGCAAGCTCTCGCCCGAAACCCTTCCTTTTTTCCAGACTTTTCCCCACGACCTCTTCTGCGTCGGCATTGACGCCGTCTCCGCCCTCGCCTGCTGGCAAAACCCCGACGATTATGAGTCCTTCTACTATCCCGGATTCGCCGGCTTGGACCTCGGCCAGCCCGAACAGGACGAGCCCTACATTTTTCATTTTCCCGACGGCAACGCCTCCGTCGCCCGACTTCTCGTCCGTCATCTCATTCCCGGCACCGTCCCGGGAACCACGATGGACGACGTCGTCACTTCCCGCGCCGACTACGCCAATCTCGACGATTCCTCATCGCCCGTCCGCCTTCGTCTCAATTCCGCCGCCGTCAAGGTTCATCACGACGGCCCTGTTGAATCCTCCCGCGAAGTGACCGTGGAATATATGCGCGGTGGCAAACTCGAATCCGTTCGCGGCAAAAAATGTGTCCTCGCCTGCTACAACATGATGATTCCCTATCTCTGCTCCGAATTGCCCCAGACGCAAAAGGACGCCCTCGCCTCGCTCGTCAAGGCTCCTCTTGTCTATACGCACGTCGCCATTCGCAACTGGACCTCGTTTGAAAAGCTCGGCGTTCACCAGATCGTCGCTCCCGCCGGCTACCACACCCTTGCCGCCCTCGATTTTCCCGTCAGCATCGGCAATTACAAATTCTCCAGCCATCCC
Organism: Verrucomicrobiia bacterium; assembly: GCA_035503815.1. Taxonomy (GTDB): domain Bacteria; phylum Acidobacteriota; class Terriglobia; order Acidiferrales; family UBA7541; genus Palsa-295. Next base: position 71,520 of record DATJTF010000038.1, on the reverse strand, counting down.
GCCGAGCCCGCCGTGCTCTTTCTTCTTCGCACTCCTTGCAAGCCCGGCCTTCCGATGGTTGACCAAAATCGCGCCGGCCGCTACGAACTCGTCGCCACCACCTTTGCCGTCTTCGAGCGCAACATTCGCGATCAATTGGCGCGCATGCTCGGATCGGCGGGCTTCGACCCCGCTCGCGACATCGAAGGAATTACGATCAATCGGTGGGCCCACGGTTACGCCTTCACGCCCAATTCCTTGTTCGATCCTGACTGGACCGAGGACGAAAAGCCGTGGGTGGTCGGAAGAAAACCCTTCGGAAGAATTACGATTGCGAATTCAGACGCCGGCGCGAACGCCTACACCGACGTTGCCATCGATCAAGCTTACCGCGCCGTTCAGGAGGCCCTGCGCTCCGCCTGAAATTTGCCGCTCTGCCGGCCGCGCCTTCTTCGCGCGACGCTCTTCGGCTCGCCGCGTTCCGCTACAATCCCCGCCTCAAAATCCGTATCGACCGCTTCAGCCCATACAGCGCCGCGCGCCAATTCGTCAAATCTCCCCGCCGCAGCCGCCTCCACACCGTTACCACCACTCCTCCGCGTCTCATCCACTTCCTCTTTCGCTCCTGAATCGGCGTTTCTTTCTGGCTCAGCCACGGAAACGACCGCGGCTCGCTCCGCGCCACCGGCGTCACTCCAAACGTCATGATGTACGTGTATCGCGGCACAGTCGAAACATTCGGCGTCGCCCGGTGCAGCGTCCTCGGCCCATGCACTGTCGCTCCTCCTGGCTTCAACGGGCACGGCACCGCCTTCGCTTCCTCGATTGCTCCGATGCACTCGATCGCCTGCGATGTCGGGTCGTTGTTCGCCGATCGGTGCTCCAGCAGCGCCGCCAGATGCGACCCCGGAATGAATTGCAGGCATCCGTTCTCCGGCTTCACTTCCTGCAGCGGCACCCACACCGTGATTTCCCTGTATTCGAAGCTCGGATCGCGAAACGCTTCGTCCTGGTGCCAGGGCGTCGGCGCGCCGATTCGCGGGATTTTCAATATGGACAGGTCGAAGAAGCATCGCGCTTCCGGCCCCAAAATTTCCCGCGCCACCTGCAGCGCGTTTTTGAAGCATTTCGTCTGATGCAGCTTCGGCAGGTAGTTCACCGGGTTCAGGATTTGCGGCGCGCTCATCACCTTCGCTTCCGCTCCCGCCACCTGGTCCGCAAACGCTCCTTCCTTCTCTCCCGCGTGCTTCTCAAACAGCGGTTCGAGCGCCGCGCGCATCTCCGCGATCTCTTCCGCCGTCGTCAGCGCCTCGATCCGCAAAAATCCGTTGTCGCGGAAAAATTTCACTTCCGCCTCTTCCAGCCGCAGTTCTCCCGCCTTCATCCGCCTGTTGTTGTCTCCTCCGTCGGATCTTTCGCCGCCATCCACCGTCGCCTTGCTCCCCGGGCTCAGGGCCGGTTGCGCCTTTGCCATGGTTCGCTCCTCACCGCCGCTCGCGCTTTCAATTCGTCGTGCTCACCGTGACGCACGCCTGGTTCGCGACTTCGAAGCTTTTCCGCGCCTTCTGATAAGCCCGGATCAGCGCCTCGCAATTTTTCTCCGCTGTGTAGTTCTGCTCGTAGCTCGCCCGCGCCGCTCCGCGCATCGCCCGCATTTCCGCCGGATGTTCCAGCGCCCAGTCGATCTTTTCCGCCAGGTCCTGCGCGTCCCCCGCCCGGAAATGCAGCCCGGTCTCTCCGTCCCTCACGATTTCCGCCAGCCCTGCCAGTCGCGACGCGATCACCGGCGTTCCTTTCGCAAAGCTTTCGATTGCCACCCGCCCGAACGGCTCGTACCACTCCGACGGAAATACCACCGCCCTCGCTCCTCCCAGCAGCCCTTTCACTTCTTCCGGGCTTTTCTGCCCCAGCCATTCCACATCGCTTCTCTCGCCGCAGATTTTCTCCACTTTCCACGCCAGCGGCCCTTCTCCCACGATCTTCAGCTTCCCCGGCTTTTTTACCCGTTCCCACGCCGCCAGCAGCGTCTCGATTCCTTTTTCCCGCGTGAAACGCCCCGCGAACACCAGGTAATCTCCCGCTCCGTCTCCCTCCCCCGGATCGGGGTACACGAAATTGCTCTTCACGATGATTTTCTCCGGCGCGAATCCCGCCTCCACGAATTTTTCCCGCGAAAATTCCGTCAGGCTGATGTACAGGTCCACGTCCCGCCGCCATGTTCCCCTCGCCGCATGAATCGCCGTCATCGCCGCCACCGCCCCGCTGCTCAATATGCTCCCGCGGTAGCACCCGTGCACCACTCCCGGATATTTCACCGTCTTGTGCAGGCAATCCTCGCAAATTTTCCCGTTGCGGTAGAGCACCGTGCTCGGGCACAGCAGCCGGTAATTCCGCAGCGTCTGCACCACCGCCACACGGTTCTTTTTCGCCGCCGCGTACACCGACGGCGATAGCAGTGGAAAAAAATTCTGCACGTGCAGCACGTCAAACTCAGCTTCCCGCAGCTTCCGGTCCACCCTCTCGTACGAACTCCGCGACCAGATCGATTGCAGCGCCACGCTCACCGCCCCCAGCCCTTCAACGTTTTCGTTCTTCACGTGAATTGTGTCCACAAAATGTCCCGCGTCCGCCAGCATCCGCTCTTCCGATGCGAAGCTTTCGTCCTCCCCTCCGTGGAACTGGTAGCTGTTGTGCAGCATGAGTATCTTCATGGGCTCTCGTTTGTGGCTGTCGGCCGTTTCTGCGGTCCGCGCAATCCTTTCTTCCGCTTTCTCCTTACCTTCCCGCGGCGGGTCCCGCCATCTCGTATTCCGCGGGGTTCTCTCCCGCCGGCCGCGCTGCTACTCCTGTCCGCTTTCCCGAGCCCCCGTCAATCACTCTCTCGAAAAATCGCACCGTCTCTTCCCCGATGTGCTCCCACTCGTACTTCTCCGGCATCGCGCACTCGGCCGGCCTCGTCTCCGCCGACCACTCCAGCGCCGCTTCCAGCGTCGCCCCGTCCAATTCGCCCCGAAACGTCCTCACCCACGCCTCGCCGAATTCCTTCCTCAATTCCCCCATGGACCCGCGCTCCGGCACCAGCACCGGCCGGCTGCACGAAAGCGCCAGCAGCGCCGATCCCGAATTCAGCACTTCGCGGTACGGCAGCGCCACCACGTCCGCCGCGCTCAATACCGTCGCCACTTCCTTGTCGTCCACGAACTCGAATTTCAGCGCCACTCGCCGGTCCGCGAACGCTTCCTTCATGATCCGGTCGGCCAGTTCGTTGGAATTCGGTTTCCCCGCCACGTACAGAACGGCATCCTCGCGCTTCACGCCGCGAAACGCCCTCACCAGCGCCTCCACGTTCTTGTACCCTCGCACCGCCCCGAAAAACATCGCCACGCGCGCCTTTTCCGGAATGCCCAGCGCCTGCCGCGAACCCCTTGCCGGCGGATACACGCTTCGATAGTGTCCGTGCGGAATCACCGTCGTCGGCACTTCCCGCAGCCGCGGAAACCTCGCCTCTCCCATCGCCAGTCCCGCCTCGCTCAAGCTGATCGCTCCGTCCACTCGCGGGATGAAGTGCTTCCAGAACCACCGTTCCAGTCCCGGATGCAGCGCCTCGTGCGAAGCGAAGTTGTGCATCGTCCACACGATCTTCGTTCCCCTCGCCTTCAGGAAATCGATTGTCGCGAACATTCCGGCCACCTTGTACGCCGCGTAGAATCGGTTCGGAATATTCAGAAGCGAGTCGGGCCAGTGCATGTGCCACACGGAATACTTTCGCCGGAGGTCGCCCGGCCATCCGTCCACCTCCACGTCCGCCGGGAGGTGCGAGTACACCATTCCCGTGTACGGGTTCCACGTCTTCCGCAATGGCCACGCAAGTATCCTCATTTGCTTTTCTTCCTTCCGCGTCGTCACGATTCCGCGGGCTCCAGTCCCATCGGCGTTCCCCCCGCCCTCTCCGCGCTTCCCTCCGTCTCGTCTTCTTCCACGGTCACCCGCCGGCGGCTGGCTCGGACCAGCCAGTACGCGTTCGCCATGTACAGCATCCAAAACAGGGAATTTGCCACCAGCATCCACGATTCGGTCACGTTGTCCACGGCCATGAAAATCAGGTAGAACAGCGGCCAGAACTCCTCGACCGAACGCGACTCCCTCGCGATGCTCACTCCTCGAAAGATATTCCGGATCAGGCCGAATGCCAGCAGGCCCGCCCCGATCAATCCCAGCGCCAGCGTGATTTCGAAATATCCGTTATGCGAGTGCATCGGCGACCACCCCAGCTTTTCGTGAATGCGGTCGCCCTCCGCCGTGTACCAAAACGCCGAATATCCGAACCCCGTGATCGGCCGCGTCGAAATCTCCTCCAGCACCTCGTTCCACAGCGGAATTCTCCCCGTCAGCGTCGCGTTTCGTCCCAGCGCTTTCAGGATGTCTCCCATGTGCTGGATGACCACGATTCCCATCGGTATCCCCACCATCAGCGTCGCCGTCGCATAGGGAACCAGTTTGCGCGCCCGCAGCACCAGCACTCTGCGGAACCGCAGCACGATCAGCATCATCGTGCAGACGATCATGGCCGTCACCGATTGCGACATCAGAAGCATCGTTCCGCAAAGGATCGCCATCAGAATCGAGCCGAATCGTCCACGCTTTCGTCCCAGCGCCAAAAACGCATAACAAAGCACTCCCAGCGCCATCGTGTGTCCCAGCACGTTTTTCTGATAGAACACTCCCGTCCACTCCCCCGTTTTCGCCACCGCATATTCCGGAAAGAAGAGGCAGGCAATCAGGCTTGCGATCGCCGAGAGCCCTATGCAATACGACAGAATTTTCAGTTGCTTTCTCGGCTCGAACCGCGTCGCCACAAACACTCCCGCAATCAGTGTCCCCAGCAGCGCCACGCTCCGCCGCAGAGTTTGTCCCGGCAGGGGAGACCACACGGTCGAACTTACGGCCCACACCCAAAGCAGAAAAATCCATTTCTCCCGCGCCAGAACCGAAAGCGCCGTCTTGTACCTCATCGCCAGGAGCGTGACAAAAAAGAGATAGAACAGCGCGTACGCCGCCCGGATTCCTGTGCCCCCTCCCGATGTTGTGTCCGTCGAATTCAGCCCGACGTAGAACACCATCCCCGCCCCGCTCGCCAGCGCCATCCAAGAAAAAACAACCATTCGGTCAAAAAAGTCGTTCATTTTCCCGCCTCGTTCAATCCGCTTGGGCTGCCAGATTTCGCGCGTACATCGTCCGGACGTTCGCTTCCCACGTCAGCGTCCGCGCCCGTCTCCGCGCTCCTTCCGATAGCCGCGTCAGCATGGCCCGGTCCGCCTGCGCCTCTCTCAAGAAATCCGCGATCCTTTCCGCCACTTCCTCTTCCCTCCGCCCCGCCGTCTTCACCACTCGTCCGCTCGTATTGTTCACGGATACTCCCGGCCCTCCCAGATCCAGGCAAAGCACCGGAAGCCCAAACCACATCGCTTCCAGAATGGCCATTCCTCCCGAATCGTGCAGGCTCGGAAAAAGGAAAAGATCGAAACTCGGATACTTTCCCAGCAGCTCTTCTCTTTTCATCCACCGGACCCAGCTCACCTTTTCCTCCAGGCCCAGCTCCCTCGACAGTTCCTTCAGCCGCGCCTCGTCCGACCCCGTCCCGATCACCGTCAAATGCACGTCCGCCGCTCGCTCTCCCAGTTTTCCGAGCGCTCGCAGCCCCAGGTGCAGTCCTTTCCACGGCAACAGGCGCCCTACGTACAGCAAATTCAGCCTCGTCCTCGAGTCCTGTCCTCCGGGAGCGCTCCGTTTCTGCCCCGCCGCAATGTCCCCCTCCTCGTGTTTCGCTCCCGTCCCGAAATTTTCCGGCGCGATTCCCACCGCTTGCTGAATCCTCGCTTTTCCCCGGTGTTCCATCGGAATCGCCTCCAGCGTCTCCGCCGTCGTCGCCACGATCTCTCCCGCCTGTTCGTACGTCGTCCGCATCCACGGATTCAGCGTCAGCATCGAATTCGATACGCGCCGCAGCCAATCCCACAATCGTCCTCGCGCTCCCAATCCTTTTCTCAACAGCTTTGGCGTGTCTTCTCCTCCCGCCACCGGACCGAAAATGAACGGTATCCCCAGCCGCCCCATGAAGCTCGGCAGGCGGAAACTTCCCCAGGTGATGTGCTGCACCCGGTCGAAATGTTCCGCCGCGTGCAGCCGCTCCGCTTTCCGCGCCACCGTGTACTGCCACAGCGTGTAATAGGCGTAATTTCCAAACGGCAGCTTGTAGAGCTTCTGCACCGCCGGCGCGAGATCGTGAAATAAGAACCTCGCATTTTCCATCGGCTCCTTCGTGCAATACGTCTCGATCTCCTTGCGGTTGATTGCGCGCGTCGCCACCACCACTTTGTGCCCAGCCGCCGCGATGCATCGCGCCCAGTTCCACCCAATGGCCGGTTCCGAACCCGCCGTCGGCGAACACGAATACGCTGAAAGCAGTACCTTCATGAATTTCCGTCGTCGCTCACTGAATCAGCACCGGCTCGATCCCGATCTGCACCGTTCCGCCCTCGATGTGGCTCGTCCCGCCCGAAAGCTGTGTCACCCGGCTCACGTGCCAGTTGCTCGCCACGCGGAACGCTCGTTCGCCGCCTGGGTTCCACACGATGTACGACCACGCTCCGTCCCGGTCCATTTCGCAAACCCAATTGTGATTTTCCGATTCGATGCACTTGTGCATCACCGCGCCCGTCATCCACTGCTGGATCGTCGCAAACGCGTGCGCTGCCGGCGTCATGGTCGAGTTATCCGCTTTCACCATTTCGATGTTCATGTCTTTGTGCGGATCCCAGCCGTACCAATAGAACCGCGAAATCCCCGCCGCCCAATTCAGGACGAATGCCCGCGCCACGTATCCGCTCGCTTCATCCGCCGGGTAACTCTCGGATCCAAGCCATCCGGCTTCCGTGTTCCACAGCGGTTTGTCTTCCGCGTGGTATTCGGCCATGACCTTTCGAACACTCTGAATGATCGGCACCGCGGCTTCGGGCGGCTCCATCGAACCCACGCTCCCGGTATAAAAGTGATACCCGATTACGTCCACGGACTCGCCTCCGCCTTCCTGCAAGAATTCGGCGAGCCACTTTGTCCCGTTCGGATATGTCGCGCTCGGACTCACCACCGTGACGCTCGGATCGACCCCCTTCAAAGTCTTGTATGCCTCGCGCGACATCTGCACGAGCGTCGCCGTATCCCCTAACCAGGATTTTTGCCGGTCCGGCTCGTTCCACAGTTCGTAGGCGTGAATTTTTCCCCGGTAGCGCGTCGCCACGGTGCGAACGAACGTCTCCCAATCATCCATGTCGCGCACCGGTCCGGTCGTTCCTGTCCCCCAGTCTCCCGGCGCATCCGGATTGCTCGAGGCCCATCGCGGCGGATATTCGAAAGTCATCAGAATTTTGGAATCGTGCTGCTCCGCCATGGCGACCAGTTGGTCCAGGTGGTCGAATTTCCATTGCCCTTTCTGTGGCTCCAGCTCAAACCAGTTTGCGTGCGACAGCCGCCATCCGTAGAACGGAACCGCCGGCCAGGGAACCTTCGCACCCGGATAAAAAATGATATTTAAATTGAAAAACGACGCCGGTATCGGCTCCTGGCTGGGCGTCAGTGTCGCCGAAGACCCCGCCGCCCCTCCCAGTGAAAACATCAGGATTCCCGATAACGCCAAAGCCGCCGCCGGCAGCGCCGCACGCCGCGCGCATTTTCCCGCCGGCGCCCCCGCTTCGATCCTCAAAATTTCGCCCATCTGCTTCATCCTCGCCGCCAATTTCAACCCGCGCTGGGGCCAATTCCCGACACGCGCACGGAACCGTGTTTTAAGGGCTGATCTGGGTTCCAGATGTGATGCACATCCTGCAGTAATTTGTTCGCTTTGTATTCGCTCTGGAAATTTGGCCGCGGCGCGTCCCGCGTCCGACGTTTTCTGATCGCCCGCGCTTGCTTCAGACCATCGCAGCTTGCGCCGTCTCGGCTCGCGCCCGCGCTTCCTTCCCCAGAATCACCATCACCGCCACGTACATCACCAGCACCAGCGCGCCGTCGCTCGCCAGGCTCGCCCACGCCGCGCCGCGCCACGAATACGCCGGAATCAGCCAGATATTCAGCCCGATGTTGAACAGCGCCACGCCGATCTGCCCCGCGGTCCTCACTCCCTGATGGCCCGCTCCGGTGAGCGAATCCGCCAGAAAATAATGCATGGATTTGAAAAAAGGCAGCAGCGCCAGCCACCGCAGCGCCTCGACCGTCCGCGCGTATTCCGCTCCCAGAATGTACGGCACGAGCGGCGCCGCCACGAACACCGCCACGCAGACAAACGCCGAATACCCCATCATCTTCGGCAGGAGTTTTCGCGCGTACGAAAATGTCGACGCGATTCCCGATTTTCCGTGCCGGAAAAAATTCGTGTACGCCGCGTTCAGCACCGAACGCACGGGCGTGAACGACACGTCGATAATCCGGTACGCCGCGCCGTAAATGCCCGTCGCCTCGAGCGTGGAAAGCCGCGCCAGCATGGTTTTATCGATGTCGTTGTAGACCGTCTGCGCGCACAAGCTGGTCCCGAAATAAAATCCTTCGGTGAGTTCGCGCGGTATGCGTCCCAGCGCCAGCCGGGGTGCTCCGAGTTTCATCCGCGTCATCGCCACGGCCACGAGCCCGGAAATCACCGCCGCGCCCATGTAGAACCAGCCCCACACCAGGGCCGAAGCGTGGCCCCACACGGTAAACACGATTGCCGCGCCCGCCAGCCGAAGAATCGCCGGAAGCAAAGTGAGAGTCGCCGTGTGCCGGAGCTGATCCGTCGCTTGAAAACATTGTCCGCCCACTTCCGACCCGCGAACGGCGATCAAGTCCGCGACGCACACCAGCAGGATCAGCTTCCAGGGAATCGAATGCGGCAGCAGAAAATGCGCGGTCGAGAGCACCACGCCAAGCAGCGCCGCTCCCGATACCGCGATCAGAAAAAGCGCGTTGCCCCAGTACTCCGCGAACACGCTTTTGTCGCGCGACACGTTTTTAACCAGCAGGTTCCCGCCGCCCAGGCTCACGTACGGCGCCACCAGCGCCACCAGCGCCACCACGCCGACAAACGCTCCGTATTGCTCCGGGCCCAGCGCCCTCGCGATCAGGATGAAATACGCGGCCTGCACCACGATGCGCATTCCGTACCCCAGAAACATCCATCCGGAATTCCGCGCCAGAGCGCTCTCTTTCGCCCTCCGAAGTAAAGTTTGTGCGCGCTGGATCATTTGTGCGGTCCGGCAAAAGAAAACACGCCGGCGGAAAAAATAATTTCAGCGGCCACGAAATTGTTCGTTCCGGACATCACGATGCGGAAGCGCCGAGAAATGCGGGAGCCGGCGGCGCGAGCGCCGCTTCCGCGGCGATGGGCGCGACGAGCGAAGACATATGTTTCGGAACGGCCGTGGCGCGGCCGATGCTGTGATACAAAAACCCGGCCTCCGCCATGCGCGCGGGATCGTAGAGATTGCGCCCGTCGATCACGATGGAATATTTCAGAAGAGAACGGAGACGCGGCAGATCAAGCGCCGCAAACTCCTTCCATTCGGTCAGAATCAACAACGCATCCGCTTGCGTCGCGGCGTGATACGGATCGGCGGCATATGCGACGCCCTCAGCCCGCAACACGATCTTCGCGCGCTGCATCGCGGCGGGATCGTAAACGCTGACTCGCGCGCCTTCCTTCAGAAGCGATTGAATGATGGAAACGGCGGGAGATTCGCGGATGTCGTCGGTGTCGCCCTTGAACGCGAGGCCGAGAACGCCCAGGTGCTTGCCGCGAAGATTCCAGAGAGCGCTGCGGACTTTTTTCAGAAAGCGCGCCCGCTGATCGTTGTTGATTTCCATGACTTCGGAGAGCAAACCGAAATCGTATCCGCATTCGCGGGCGACCACATGAAACGCCTGGACGTCCTTCGGGAAACACGAGCCGCCGTAGCCGATTCCCGCATTCAGGAATTTCGGCCCGATCCGCGAATCGGAACCAACGCCGGCGCACACCTGATCGATATCGGCGCCGACGGCTTCGGAGATGTTCGCGACGGCGTTGATAAAGGAAATTTTCATGGCCAGAAACGCGTTGGAAGCATGCTTGATGAGCTCGGCGCTCTTCGCGTTGGTGACGATGAGCGGCGCCTTCGCACGGGCGTATCCGGGAGAAGGCACGGTGCGGGCGCGAGAGTAATAACTGCCGCTTGTAAGAGGAGCGTAAATCTCGCGGAGAAGAGACGCGCTGAACCGGTCGTCCGCCCCGATCACGATCCGGTCCGGATAGAGAAAATCAACGACCGCGGTACCTTCGCGGAGAAATTCGGGGTTTGAGGCCACGGAGAAAGCGCCGGATTGCGCTCCGTTCAACAGCAGAGACTTGCGAAGCCATTCACAGGTGCGAACAGGCACGGTGCTCTTTTCCACCACAAGTTTCTGGCTGTGAATGGCTGAAGCCATTTCATGAGCGACAGCTTCGACAAAGGAAAGATCGGCTTCGCCATTTTCCGATTGCGGGGTGCCGACCGTGATGAAAATGGCGTCGGAAGCGCGAACGGCCTCTTTCAGCGAAGTGGAAAAGCGGAGCCGCCCGCCGCGGTGAGCCGCCAGGAGCTCGGGGAGATGGAGTTCGTGAATCGGGACTTCGCCGCGCTGCAAGGCAGCAATTTTGTTTTCGTCGTTGTCGACGGAGATCACTTCGTGTCCGATCTCGGCGAAGCAAGCCGCCGAAACCAAGCCAACATAGCCTGAGCCGACCACCGCGATGCGCATCAGGATTCCTCCCATTTTGATTGCGGAAATTTAGAGCAGGATTAAAAGACAGCCATTCCAGGTGAATTCGCGGCAGAGAACGCTAGTCGGCGGCGATTTCGCTAGAAACCAGCTCATAGCGTTTCAGCCGCGTGAATTGCAAGGCCGCTTGGAGAAGAAAACCGGAGTTGTTGACGAGGTACCGTTTCCAGAGCCGCGAAGGCTCCTGGCAAAGACGGTGCAGCCACTGCAGGCCGGCCGCCTTCATCCAATCCGGCGCATCTTTGACGTTCCCCGTGTGGATATCGAAAGCCGCACCGACACCAATCATGACGCGGCAGCTCAATTCGCCGAGATACTCGGCCATGAACTTTTCCTGCTTCGGAGTGCTCAACCCAACCCACACAAGGTCTGGCGAGAGATCGAGAAACATCCGCTGCAAATCGCTTTTTTCATCCGAAGAAAGAGGCCGGAAAGGAGGAGTGTACGTGCCGACGATGCGGATTCCCGGATACCAGGATTCCAAGTTGCGCTTCAACTGCCCGGCAATTCCCGGCCTGCCTCCGTAGAGAAAATGAGTGCGGCCGTTTGCGACCGATTGCCGGCAAACTTCCTTCATCAAATCGGGCCCGAAGACACGGCTCATTTCGCGAAAACCCTCCCAGCGGCCGATCCAAACCGTGGGAACGCCATCGGGAACAACGAGCATGGCGCGATCGAGCGTGTGTTTGAATCGCGAGTCGCGCTGGGCCTCCATGACGCCGTGAACCCCGGTGACGCAAACGTATCCCTTGCGGCCGCCGCTGACGGCGCTCTCGATCAGAGAAGCGGCCAGCGGCAGATTGACGGCGTGAACGCCAACGCCGAGCACATTGGCACGATCCAAATCAGGCCCTCGCGGTGTGCGACTGGGTGGGAACGCGTCCGGCCTGTTTCAGCTCGGACTCAATCCACTTGTAGGAGACCTTGAGGCCCGCCTCGAGAGAGATGGTGGGCTCCCAACCGAGAACTTTGTGGAGCCGCGTATTGTCGCTGTTGCGGCCGCGGACGCCCTGCGGTTTGGTCAAGTCGTGGCGCTTGACGAGCTTTTTATCCGCCACGCGGCAGACGAGGTCCACGAGCTCGTTGATGGTGACCAGCTCGCTGGTGCCGAGATTCAGCGGTTCGTGGTAGCCGGACGCCATCAAACGAAGGAGCCCTTCGACGCAATCGTCAATGTACATGAACGATCGCGTTTGCTCGCCATCGCCCCAAATCTCGATCTCGCCGCCGTCGTTAGCGAGCGCGACCTTGCGGGAAATCGCAGCCGGCGCCTTCTCCTTGCCGCCCTCGTAAGTGCCGAGCGGCCCGTAAACATTGTGAAAACGGACGGAGAAGGTGTGCATGCCGTAGTCGTGCAGGTAATACTTGCAGAGCTCTTCGGCAAAAAGCTTTTCCCAGCCGTAACCCGGCTCGGGCTCGGCCGGATAGGCATCCTCCTCGGTCAGCGGCTTCACATCCGGCGAGATCTGCTTGCTGTGGGCGTACACGCAAGCGGAAGAGGAAAACAGGAAGCGCTTGACGGAGTTCTTGCGGCTGGCCTCGAGCATGTGGGCGTTGATCAGGATATTGTTGCGGGAAATATCGGCGAGATAGGCCGTGATGTAACCGATGCCGCCCATATCCGCCGCGAGGTTGTAGACTTGATCGACGCCGCCGCGCGTGGCGAGGAGGCAGTTTTGAAACTCACGGAGGTCGAGAAGCTCGAACTCATCGGCCGCAGAGAGTTCGTACTCGGGCAGCTTGATGTCCGCGCCGCGGACCCAGTGGCCTTCCGCCTTGAGTCTTTTGACGAGATGATGGCCAATGAAACCACCCGCGCCGGTAACCAGAATTCGAGAAGCGGTCATGTGAGTTTTCTCCCTCGGTAAAAAGATTATTACTGATTCTCCCACCAAATCCTACGACCGTCGAAAGATTCGTAACTTAAACTCCATCCCGGCGGGCCGCGGGCTCAGACGGCGCCCGAGCCGCGAAGAACGGCCGGAATCGTCCGGGCGAGAATTTTCATGTCGAGCCAAAGCGACCATTCATCCAGATACTGCATGTCGAGGCGCATCCATTGTTCGAACGTGATGGAGCTGCGGCCCTTGACCTGCCAGAGGCACGTGATGCCCGGACGGACGCTGAACCGCCGGCGCTGCCAATCTTCGCTGAACCCCTGATAATCGCGCACGGGAAGAGGGCGAGGCCCGACAAGGCTCATTTCACCCTTCAGGACGTTGATGAGCTGGGGCAATTCGTCGATGCTGGCGCGGCGGAGAAATTTTCCCAGGGGAGTGATTCGCGGATCGTTTTTGATCTTGAAGACCGGACCGGAAACCTCATTCAAACGTTCGAGTTCGGTCATCATCTTCTCCGCGCCGGGAACCATCGTGCGGAACTTGTAGATCCGGAAGCGGCGTTTATTGTAACCGATGCGCTCCTGCAAAAAGAAGACGGGGCCCACGGAGGTCCACTTGATCAGAGCGGCAGCCAGAAGGAAGAGAGGGCCAAGCAGAATCAGGAGCGACAGGGATACGAAAATATCCACGGAGCGCTTGATGAGGAGCGGCCAGGTGTCGCGAATGCCGGAGGAATAGGTGATGTAGTGACGCCCCTCGAGTTCAGCCGCCTGAGGGCGAGCCGTCTTCAACCCAAAGAGATCCGTATTAAACCGAAGGATGATGCCGTGCAATTCGCACAAGGCCGCGACCTGCGAAGTGTGTTCGTAGAAGGAGCGCAGCGGAAGATAATTGGCGATTTCATCGACGACATTGTGGCGGAGAAATTCAGGCAGCGCCTTGAAATCGCAGACGAGAGCGCGGCCGCTCCGGTGGAAGGCGTCGATCGCGGGCCAGTAATCATCGGCGAATCCGAGGACGCGATAGCCGAGTTCGGGACGGGATTCGATGCTGGCGGCAAACTCCAAAGCGCGCTGATTGGTGCCCAGAATCAGCATGTAGCGAAGGTTGCGGCCGCGGCGGCGAACGTTGCCGAGGAATTCGCGAAGGAGAAGGCGGCCGGAGGAAACAAGGGAAAAGCTCAGAATCCAGAACAGCAGCAAAAACCGGGGCGTCACCATGGTGATGGTGAAAAGCAAGGCCGCCAGCGAGAGGGAGATGACGCAGAACGAAGTGGCCCTGAACGCGTCGTGCAAGATCGAACGCCGGGTGGAAAGCCTCTTCGAGCCGTACATTCCGGAAAAGGCGAAGACAAGATGCCATGCCAAAACCATGGCCAGGAAAATGGCAAAATTCGAAACCTTCACGCGCATCGAAAGATACTGGGAAAGAGACAAATCGCGGCGCGTGGAGACGATCACGACCGTCGCCAACCCATAGGACACCACCAACAAGCCGAGATCGAACAGCTTGAGCGCATTCAAAAGAAAATTGCGCCTGGCTTCATTCACGGAAGCGACTCCACCTTGACGTATGCGTTTTTATGAAGAGGCAGCTTTCGAGCGGCGCGGCTGAGAGCGCCATCGAGCGGAAAAAACTGGAAAAGCGTGAAACCGCGAGCTGGGATTATCTAGGCCGGCTCGACCTGGTAGCCGGAAATTTTCAGGGCGACGGACCTCTGAATCAATCCCACGGAGACAATCAACGCGCGGCCGCCCTGAATTCCCGAGAGAATGCCGGTGACACCGTCGAGGCTCCCGCCGCGAATCCGAACGCGCTGGCCGGCCTTGAGGAAAGAGCAGCGCTCGAGAGAAGCCTTCTCCCGGAAAAGCGCCTGGACGGAATCGATTTCCTCATCGGGAATGGGCGTGCCGAATCCGTGCGAGCCCACGAAACAGGCGACGCCGTTGGTTTGCAACACGGACACGCGAGCCGGGGCCGAGGGAGCGAGACGGACGAAAACGTATTGCGGAAAAAGAGGCAGATCCACTTTCTGCCGGCGGTCGCTCCACTGGCGGATTTCCGGAAGCAGGGGAAGGAACGCCGTGAATCCCTTCCTGGAAATCTCGGCAGCCGCTTTCTTTTCGTGGCGCGCTCGTGTTTGGACGGCGAACCAGCGAGGTTCGGCGGGAAGCGATTGCAACCCCGCGAGGGACCAGACGCCTTCGAAATTTTGAAGTTCGCTCAAGACAAAGCTCCGCCATTCTAAGTCACAGGAAGATAGGGAACCCGTTTCTACCAAAATACACGGCGGCAAACCGGCCGCCGGTTAACTAGAGCAACTTGTACAAGGGCTGCGGAATCGGGAACGTGCGCTTGTTCAAAACGGCTCCCAGCAGCCGAACCTGGGAAGCGCGCAGATTTTCGGCGATTCGCGCGGCGGCTTCGCGGCGCGTTGAGTGAGCTTCGAGCACCAGAATCAATCCATCGGCGAGCTGGCCAAGCGACACGCCTTCGGAATACCCGTTGAGAGGCGGGGCATCAATCAGAACGTAGTCGAATTCCTTGCGGAGCTCGGCAAGCCGGGCCTTCATTTTTTCGGGGTTCAGAACGCCGGCGGAACCTGCGTTCGTCGAGCCGGAGGAGAGCAGAAACAGGTTTTCACCGCGGACCAGCTTGGCAAAGGAGCGGATCGGCCCGTCGGCGGATAGAGAATCGGTGAGACCGTGATGATTCGTGGTGCCGAACATGGCGGGCAGCGAAGGCGAGTGCAAATTCGCCTCGACGAGGCAGACGGAGCCTTCGATGGTGTTCGCGAGTGCTTCGGCGACATCCACACAGATCCGGCTGCAGCCATTCCCGCTGTCAATGCCGGCAAAGACGACGGCCCGCGATGAATCCTGGGCCTGGTTGAGAAACACCCTCTGCACGAGGCGAAGAGCTTCCTCTCCGGCAACCTGGTGGAGATGCCCATCGGAGCCATGATGACCGTTGCCGTTGGAGGGTGCAGCGGAGCGAACCGGGCGCCCCGTCAGAAACTCCTGATCTCGTCCTGCCTGTTGCATCAATTCAAAATTCTTGCTCATGGTTTGTCTGCCTCTGCGGGCGAAACATTTGAGGATTGTTCCGCGACGCGTTGATTGTCGCCGGGGATAGCTGCGGGAGAGGGAATCAAAATCATGCGACCCGAGCGAATATGATCGGGGTTGGTCAACCAAGGGTTGAGCTGTTGAAACTGCGAAAGGGCGCCGTGATCGTACCGTCCGAGATGTTGAACGCTGATTTGATACAGGGTCTGGCCTGGTTTCACACGGAGCGAAGCGAGTTGTTCATTGGCCGAAGAAGAAACGCGCGCAGCCGGCTTTTCCGGAGGCGCGATGGAAATGGAAGGAGCAGCGGCGGTGGAAACAGCCGGAACCGAGAGCGTGGGCGGCGGAGCAAGCCGCGATGGTGCGAGAGGCTGCACACCCCGGCTGACGCGAAGGATTGGCCAGCCCAAAAGAAGCAAGAAAACCGCGGCAACGGTGAACCTCGCGGCCAGCCTCCCTAGTCGAGAAGATTTCTTCGCCGGAAGAGAAACGGCGGAGAGATTTGCGACGGTTTCGGCCGGCGGCAGCGTGGGCGGAATTGGATTGGCGCGCAGGCGTTCGAGGTCCAGGTCGGCAATCACGCCGGCGATGATGTCGCGATCGATGACGGGACGGCGCAGGGCGCAACCAGCGGACATGGCGTGAAAGCAGAGATTATTGATGTTTCGCGGGATTCCTTCGCTGCGTTCGGCGATCAAATTCCGGGCAGCCGCGGAGAAAATCGGGCGCTTGTCGTTGCCCGCGATCCACAGGCGATGGTCGATGTAGGCGTTCACCTGGCCGGGCGTCAGGGGCTCGATAGGAATCACCATGGAGATGCGCTGGCGGAGCTGAGACATCGAAGGGCTGGACAGACGGTCTGCCAACTGCGGCTGGCCAGCGAGAACAATTTGCATCAGCTTGGAGCTGGGCGTCTCGAAGTTGGAGAGGAGGCGGATGGATTCGAGGACTTTTTCGCCGAGGTTTTGAGCTTCGTCGACAACCAGGACAAACCGGCGGCCCGCGTGCATCTCCTCGGTCAATACACGATTCAAGGTTTCGTGCATGGCGGGAAGATCCATCTGCGGGGAGTCGATGCCGAGATCGAGCAAAACGTGGCGGATAAAATCGCGCGAGTCGCAATCGGTGCGGAAAACAAAAGCGGTGCGGGCCTTTCCGCGGAGATAGGAGAGATAGTGGTAGAGCAAAGTCGTCTTGCCCATGCCGGGCCTGGCGATCAGGGCGATAAATCCGCGATTGCTTTCCGTGCCGTAGAGAAGCGAAGCGAGAGCCTCGCGGTGCGCCGGCCCGAGATGGAGAAAGCGCGAATCGGGAGTGACGCCGAAGGGCTGCTCGCTCAGATTGTAGTAATTCAAAAACATATCGTCCTTAGGCCGCCTTCTTGGGAACGCAGGCAAGAACGGGAACGCTGAGCGCTTCGGCAACTTCATCCGGAGTGCGGAAAGATGGATCGAGATGCTCGGCGACAAAACCGGCGCCGAAGCTGAGAACGAGGGTGGCCATGAGGCCCAAAATCAGGACGAGAAACGGGCTGTGGGCGGGCAAAACGGGAACGACGGGAGCGACGGCAATCGCGACGTTGGCGATGCCCTTCTTATCGAGGGCGTCGGACGTGCGCTCCTCCTCGCGCTTGGTCAGATAGAGGAGGTAGTTAGCTTCGTCGACTTTCACGTCGCGAACGAGAGAGGCCTGTTTGACGGCTTCGCCGTCGAGGTCCACCATCTGCGAGCGCAAGTTGCGCAGGCTGGCGACGAGGGCGCCGGCGGAAGCTTTTTGCGACGCCAAATCGGCTTCGGTTTTGGCTTCGTCCTCGCGGAGGAGTTCGTACGTCGGATCGCGGTCGGTGGTGACGTTGAGATATTTGTCTTTTTCCGCCTGCGCGATGGCGGCCTTGGCTTCAGCGATTTCCTGATCGGCTTCCTGGACGAGCGGGTAGGAAGGATCGTATTTCATCAGCAATTGCGAGCGCTTGAGCTGGGTAGCCAGGAGAGTGGCATTCAAATTTTCGAGAAGGAGATTCGCGGAGATAGAAGCTTCCGACGTGGTGGAACGCGAGGGAGTCGCGTCCAACTGCCTTTTCAAGTCGGAGATGCGCTGCTGGTCGGCCGCAGCCGCCTGGCGCGCCTGATCCAAATCGCCTTCCGTGGTGGCGACTTGCTGGGCCATGTCGGTGCGCAAAATGTCGGGAGCCGCGACTCCTTCGTCCTTGCTGAAATCGGCGAGGTTCGCTTCGGCTCCGGCGAGAGCCTTCTGGTATTTGGCGGTTTCCTCGGCGAAAAAGGTGGTGGTGCCGGCGGGCCGGACGAGCTGGAGGTGTTTTTCGAGATAGAGCTTGCTGAGAGTCTGGAGCACGCACGCGGGAATCGCCGGGTCGCCGGCGCGGCCGTAGCTGACGTCGATCACGTCGGAAGTCTTTTCGGCTTCGACCTTGATCTTTTTTCCCAGCTGGCGGGCGGCAGCCTCTTCCTTCATGGCCATGCGCCGCGCGGGATCACTCGGCAGAAAAACGTCGGAGATTGACCAGCCGGACGCGAGGCCGCACGTCTTTGCGGTGGCGCGCATCATATCCTGGCCTTGGAGCAGAGCCATCTCCGAGGTCACCTGATCCAAGGTGACGCTCTTGTTGTTGGGAACGGTGCCGTCTTGCGCGGCGGTGACGGCGGGGTCAGAGCGGTCTGCCTCGACGACGACCTGCATCGTCGAGACGTAGTAGCGCGCGGCCCATCCGAAGGCGACAAGAATCGTGAGGACGAACAAGCAGCAGAAAGTGGCGAGGACGACTTTGCGCTGGCGAAACAGCGGCGCGGCCATGTCGCGCAGCGTAAGCTCCTTGGTATCGTCTTCGGGACTCATTCGCCGATTTTGAGTGGCCATCTTTCCACCTCGTCCTTCGAATATGATTTTTGGGGCGCCGAGCCGCGGATTACCAGTAGCCGCCGTTGAAACCGACTCCCGCGCCCGCGCCAAGACCATAGGGGATGTACTTGCGAACCTTGGTGATGGTCTTTTCCGGAACGAAAATCATGTCCCCGGGCTGCAGATGCGTTTCTTCGATATTTTTGGCGGTCAAAACGTCGCGAAGGTTCAGCTCCTTCACTTCTCTCCAGCCGGAGGAATCGCGGCGATAGAGGTAGACGCGGGTCTTGGCGGAGGGGAGGAAACCGCCGCCCAGAGCGATGCCTTCGGTGACCGTCGTGTCGTAGCGCAAATCGTACTGGCCGGGCTTCGCGACTTGGCCGAGAACGACGAAGTAGGGCCTCTGAAAATCAACCAAGTCAATGTTGACGATGGGATCATGCAAGGTGCTGGAATAGGCTTTCTTGATTGCTTCAACGGCTTGCGGAACCGTCAATCCGAGGACATAAACGGAATTCGCGCTGATCAGAGAGATGTAACCGTCCGGCTGGACCGTGACCTTGGGCTGGTTCAGTTCGGGAGCGATGGGAAACGAAATGGAAAGAACATCGTCACGATTGAGCGTGTAGCGAGGATTTCTCTGCTCGAGGACGGGATGGTCCGACGGCGCAGGAGCCACGGCGGCTTTGGCCGAATTGCCCGCGGCGACCGCGGCGGCAGGGGCAGCGAAGCTCTGGGCAAAGGCCGCGCCGGGAAAAAGAAGAGACAATACAAGCCAGCGGAAAGAAAGCTTCCGTATGCTTTTCACGTGTGAATCTCCTTGCGAAATTCCTACGAAAAATTCCTCAATTCAAACCCAGGGCCCGAGCGAAGGTTGCAGAAAAAACACACAAGTCCCGACCCATGATTCGATAAAAATGTTTCCCCGATTGAAAATCCACCCAAGCGATCAGGCATTCACCTCCGAACCACCGGCGGAAGAATCGACTCCGAGTTGGTGGAGGCGAGCGAATAGTAAACTAGATAGCAGCATTCTTGTCATCGCAATTTCAACGACATTGAATCCAAAGTTTTGATTTTAGGGTTTTTAGTACCAACGGTACCTCCGGCTCCCGCGTTCATCGCGCACGAGACTTGCAAAATGAATTGCGCCGATCGATTCGAAAAAAGTTTCGATGACCTTGAGTCGAATTCTTTAGACGAACCAGGGGAACGCGCGGCTGCAGTTTCATACGAAGAAGACGAAAAATTTACTTGCGTGTAACCGCGCGGAGCGGAATTCGCCGGAGCTGCCCGGCATGAAGCGCAAAGCCAAAGAATATTTTTGCGCCGGGAGGCTTCTGAGACTTCCAGCGCGGTCGAAGGAGCGCAACGTTTCCAAAAAAGAGTCATGGGTCGAAATCCCGTTCGATAGCGTGTGACAACCCGGGCGCAAAGGAGCCATTTCTCCCGGCGAGAGACGCTCGGCATCTCTCGCGGAAGAAGGAGCTCCTGTTTCCGGGCACGGCTTGGACGGCGTGGAATGCGACAGCGTTGAACTGAAGGTTGGCGACCGGACTTCTGACGACGCGGCGGCTTTCCCCAAACATTTCCTTGCGAAAAAGGAAATGCGATTTCTGGCGTCAGGCGGAAGAGATGCGAACGGGATGGATGCGGTTGCCCCGACGGAGGAAGAATTCGATGACGAGCGCGAATTTAATATTCGCGGAGGAAAATGTAACGAAAGAGAAATGAATCGAAAGAGGCTGTTTCACAGCCGCCGCTAAAGGGATTGGGTCACCATTCGCCGGATGCGGAACGCCGACGATAACGCCGCGCATACACGGCCAGAATGACGAGGCAAACGAGAACGGCCGAGCCCACCACGAGCCACTCGGGCAAGTTGGGATAGACAATCGCGTCCAGAAGATGAACGAGAAAAGGACCCCGCGCCGGGACGACGCCCGCGCGAGCTTCGAACCAAGATTCGGCGACTGTGAGCGGGCATGGCGGCCAGGGAACCAGCTCAATGACGATGGCGTAGATCAGCGAGGCGATGTGGAAGGTCCGTAGAAAGCGACGGCGACGCGTCAACGTCCAGCCCAACATCGCCCACACGCACCAAAGCAGGTGGAGAAACAAAATGACGGAAGCAAGAGTCGCGGCCGTTTGAACGGACATACCGGTGTGCATCGGAGGCTACCGAAGCGGCTATCGCCGCCCCCATTTGCCCAACCGAAAAAAACTGGCGGTGCGCAGGGAGTGAATTGCCGGCAGTCTCGAGTGTTTACACGAGTGCGGCCCAGAACGCAACGAGGCGCGATTGCGGGGGCACGCGCGATTCGCCGATCCCGGCAGGAAGATGGGGCAGGGATCGCCGCGCCGCTGATGAGAGGGGCTTGTGCGGGGCGATCCGAAAGCAAAGAGAGGGGAAGAAAAAAGCTTGACAAGGAAAAAGGGGAGGTGTATTTAACCATTAGGTTAAATACGAAATGACTTCCGATTCGCTGAGCACGACATTCGCCGCCCTCGCCGATCCAACGCGGCGCGCGATTCTGGCGCGGCTGGCGCTGGGAGAGATCGCGGTGACCGAGCTGGCGGAACCGTTCGATATGAGCCTTCCGGCGGTTTCGAAGCACTTGAAGGTGCTGGAACGCGCGGGCTTGATCGCGCGAGGGCGTGACGCGCAGTGGCGGCCCTGCCGGCTCGAGGCGGTCCCCCTGAAGAAAGTCGCCGATTGGGTGGAGAGCTATCGAAGTTTCTGGGAGCAAAGCTTCGACCGGCTGGACGAATACCTGCGGGAGCTGCAGGCCGGGAAAAAGGAGAAGAAACATGGACGGAAGCGACGCAGGACATAAAGCCGCAAGAAAAATGGCGCGGAGAACAATTTTCACGGCCGATCCAGAGACGCCGACGATCGTCATGACGCGAATTTTCGACGCGCCGCGAGCGCTGGTTTTCGAGGTCTACACGAATCCCAAACACATTCCCCAATGGTGGGGGCCGAAAATCCTCGAGACGACGGTGGAAAAGATGGATGTGCGGCCCGGCGGGGAATGGCGGATTGTGCAGCGGGCGCCGGACGGGCAGGAATTCCGGTTTCACGGAGAGTACCGGGAAGTGACGCCACCCGAGAAGGTGGTTTCGACGTTCGTTTTCGAAGGAGAGCCGGAAGGCGTGGTGCTGAACACGACCACGTTCGACGAGCTGGACGGAGTGACGAAGCTGACGACAACTTCGGTTTTCCGAACGAGGAAGGACCTCGACGGAATGATGAAATCGGGGATGGAGAGCGGGGCGAACGAGTCGATGGAGAGACTCGCCGAGCTTCTGGCGGGGATGCAATGAACGAAAGAGCGAAAGCGGAAGAGCGGGAAATCGTCCTGACGCGAATCTTCGACGCGCCGGTGGAGACGGTATTCCAGGCCTGGATCGACCCAAAGCAACTGGCGCGGTGGTGGGGGCCGAGAATGTTCACGAATCCCGTATGCGAAGTGGATGCGCGCGTGGGAGGCGCGTGGCGCATCGTGATGCGGGGTCCGGACGGAAGCGAATATCCGTGCGGGGGAGTGTACCGGGAAATCGTGAGGCCGGAACGGCTGGCGTTCACAAACAACGCCACGGACAAAGACGGGCGAGTGATTCTCGAAGGATTCACCACCGTGCTGTTCGATTCGCAGGGCGGGAAAACGAAACTCACGCTGCGGACTCGAGCGAAGGCGACGGTGGATTACGCGGCCGCCTACCTGGCCGGAATGGACGCGGGCTGGACGCAGAGCCTGGAGAAACTCGGCGAGGATTTGGCGGGATCGTAAGGGAAACGACCACGGGGAGTCAATTCACAAGGAAAGCGAAAAGGAGAAAGAGATGCCGAGAATCACACCGTTCCTTTGGTTTGACAAGAAAGCGGAAGAGGCGATGAATTTTTACGTTTCGATTTTCAAGAATTCGAGGGTCGTGAAAATCGCTCATTTCGGAAAGAAAGGAGAGGCGCCGGGAGGGGAAGTGATGGTGGCGACCTTCGAACTCGAGGGCCAGGAATTTTGCGCGCTGAATGGCGGCCCGGAATTTTCGTTCAGCCCGGCGATATCGTTTTACGTACAATGCGAGACGCAGCGAGAGGTGGACGATCTGTGGGGGAAACTGTCGGCGGGAGGAGAAAGCCTGGGGTGCGGCTGGGTGAAGGACAAGTACGGCGTGACGTGGCAGATCATTCCGAATATTTTGCCGGAGATGCTGCAGGACAAAGACGCGGAGAAATCGGAAAGGGTGCGGAAGGCCATGCTTCAAATGCAGAAGATTGAGATCGGCCAACTGGAACAGGCTTACCGGCAAGCGTAGGCGGCCAAGACGCTCGAAATCGCGGGCGAGAAAAATCGGAGGAAAATTCATGCAGGCGGAGACGAAGACGAATCTCGCGTCCCGGGGGAAAATATGGACCGGGCGGATTATCAGCGGCTTGATCATCGCCCTGCTGGCATTCGACGGCGGGGCGAAGGTGATGAAGGCAGCGCCGGTGATGGCGGCCGCGAAACAGATGGGATATACGACGAGCGCGACGGCCGGAGTGGGAGGAGTGCTACTGGCATCCACGGCTCTCTATGCGATTCCGCCGACGGCGATCCTGGGAGCGATTCTCTTGACGGGCTATCTGGGAGGGGCGACGGATGCGAACGTGCACGCGGGGAATCCGCCGCTTGCGACACTCTTGCCCGTGTTTCTCGGCGTGCTGATTTGGGGCGGACTGGTCCTGCGAGACGAGCGATTGAGAGCGCTGGTCCCGTGGCGGAAATAGGAATGCGGCCAAACTGAAAAACGCCTCTCGGTTCGAAGGGGCAACGAGAGCCGTAGCGAAGCTAGGCGGAAGCAAGCCAGCCCCGGATGCGATCCGGCTTGGGCGGCGACGCGCGAAAAGGCGGAAGGGATCAACGCAGACGCCTGGCTTGGGGCAAAGCAAGAACCCCGGATAACCATCCGTTCCAAACCTTTCCGACCGTTCCAAACCTTTCCGACAAAGTTTTTCCATCGCCAAATCAATTGTGCGAATATTCCGGCGTAGTGCGGGTGATGCGCGGCCCGTGGCGAAGGGCACTCGGAGGAAGAAGTGGTGAAGGGACGCGTGGAAAAGGGTGGGCGGGCGGATAAACTCTATTGCAAGAAAACGTTTTCTGAGGTAAAAGACCTCGGGAGAGAGAGATGAAAAAAGCAGGGGGCTGGCTGGTTTTCGCTGTGGGGCTGGGACTTCTAGGAGTCCAATCATCCATGGGAAGAAAAGCGGAACACCCAACGAACTCAGCGCGGGAGCAGACGGCGGAGGCGGCCGGGACGCTGGATTTTGGCGGCGAGCCGGCGGTGACGCTGGTGCGACCGAAGGAAAAAGGGACGAAGCGCGCGCAATTCCTGGAGGCGACGGTTCTGCCGGGGTTTGGAATGAACCTGCTGGAATTGAAGGCGTACCTGCCGGGGAAGGGCGAAGTGAATGTGATCGATTCGCCGAGCCTCGGCGACGCGAAACGAATCCTGGAGCAGGAGAACGACGAATTCAGCAACAAGAACTTTCAAATGGGCGGAGCGATTCTGCTGCCGTATCCGAACCGCATACGCGGAAAATTGTCGGCGGACGGAAAGACGATTGAGACGACGATCGGAGGGCATCTGATTTCGTTGCCGGCAAACTGGGAGGGAAAGAAGCCGGGAGCCGAGCGCCACGCGATGCACGGACTGATCCTGGACGCGAAATTTCAGGATGTGAAAGCGGCCAACGAGGCAGGGGAATCGAAAGTGTCGGCGAGTTACGACGCGGGAAACTTTGGCGGCCACTGGCTCTCGAAGACGGATGTGGCCGTGGAGATGATATTGAAAGACGAGGCTCTGGACATCCTGGTGACGACGAAGAACGTGGGAAACGAAGCGCTTCCAATGGCCATCGGTTTCCATCCGTATTTTGCGATTCCCAGCGGCGACCGGACACAGGCGAAGCTGCACGTCCCGGCGGATGAACGGGCGCTGGTGACGAACTACGACGACGTTTTTCCGACAGGGCAAATTGTGCCGGTGAAAGGAACACCCTACGACTTCACTTCGGCGTCGGGCGCGGACTTGGGCGCGCTGTTCATGGACGACTGCTTCACGGACCTGAAGCGGAACGCGAAGGGCGAAGCGACGATCGAGCTGACCGATCCGGCGGCCCACTACGGAGTTCGCATCCTCACGCTTTCTCCGCACATCAAAGCCGTGCAAGTGTACGCGCCGCCGGACAAGAATTTCGTAGCCATCGAACCACAGTTCAACCTGGCCGATCCATTCAACACGAAGATTTGGGGGAAAACCGACACGGGGATGGTGTACCTGCAGCCGGGGCAATCCGTGACCTGGCACATTCGATTGGAAGTATTTGCAACCGGAAGATAGGCGGTAGAGAGGGAAGCGAAGGGAACGACTCGAGTGAGGAAGAGGGCTCGAGCGGAATCTGTTCGTAACGGCAGAGGTGCAGGCGCGCCCGGAGGGGCGGGATTCGAGGAAAGCGGCAAATGAGACTGGCAGCGGCCCTCACGATCGTCAGCCGGCCGAACCACCTGGTGCGGCTTTCAGGGGTGGATCTGGCCATCATCGCGTTCTATTTCGTGCTGGTGCTGGCGATCGGTTTCTACCTGCAAAGGCGGTCCAACACCGGAGAAGATTTTTTCCTGGCGGGAAGGGAAATGACGGCATGGATAGCGGGGCTCAGCTTCCTATCCGCGAATCTTGGATCGCTGGAATTGATGGGATGGGCGGCGGCGTCGTATCAGTACGGGATCCTGGCGGCGCACTGGTATTGGATCGGGGCGATACCCGCGATGCTGTTCCTGGCGCTGGTGATGATGCCGTTCTACTACATTTCGAAAACGCACTCCGTACCGGGGTATTTGAAGCTGAGGTTCGGAGAGCCGAGCCGGGCGCTGGCGGCGATATCGTTTGCCGTGATGACCGTGCTGATGAGCGGCATCAACATGTATGCGATGGCCGTGGTGATGAAGGTAGTGCTGGGATGGGACATTCATTTCAGCATCTGGGTTTCGTCGATTACCGTGGCGGTGTACGTGGCGCTGGGGGGGTTGCGATCGGCGATCTTCAACGAAGTGCTGCAATTCGTTTTGATTTGGGCGGGGGCGCTGCTGATTCCGATTCTCGGACTGGTTGATGTGGGAGGGTGGTCGGCGCTGAAGGCGCAAATTACGCGGAACGCGTCGGCCGAATATACGCATCTGTGGAGCACGCTGGGTTCGTTCCAGGACAATCCGATGGGGATTCACTGGACGGGGATCGTATTCGGGCTGGGATTCGTGATTTCGTTCGGATATTGGACGACGGATTTTCTGGTGGTGCAGCGGGTGCTGGCGGCGAAGGACCTGCGGTCGGCGAAGCTGGCGCCGATCATCGGGGCGGGATTCAAGATGTTCGTGCCGTTCATCGTGATTCTACCCGGATTGCTGGGGCTGGCCGTGCTGCCGATGAAGCTGACTGGAGAGGCAGCGGCGATCGCCAGCGGAGGGCACAGCTACAACGAGGTGCTGCCGTTGATGCTGGCGCGATATTGCGGGCCGGGATTGCTGGGGCTGGGAATCACAGCGCTGATCGCGGGATTCATGTCGGGGATGGCCGGGAACGTGAGCGCATTTTCGACGGTATGGACGTACGACATTTACCGGGCGCTGATCAAGAAGGACGGTGCGGACGAGGAATACGTGCGGATGGGGCGGTGGTGCACGATCCTGGGAGTGTTGATCAGCATCGGGACAGCGTATCTGGTGATGCACTTCCTGAGCATCATGGATTACGTGCAAGCGCTTTTCAGTTTTTTCATCGCGCCGCTTTTCGGGACGGTGATTCTGGGGATGCTGTGGAAACGAGCGACGCCGGCGGGTGGATTCTGGGGACTCCTGGCCGGAACCGTGTCGTCGGTGGGAATGTGGCTGTGGGTGAAGCTGGATCCGTCGGCGCTGGCGTATTTCGCACTGTCCATTCACGCGAAGGAGATGGCGGAAAATATGTACCGGGCGCTCTGGTGCTTCCTGATCTGCGTGGGGGTGACGGTGGTGGTGAGCCTGGTGACGAAGCCGATGCCGGTGGAGGAATTGACGGGGCTCGTGTATGGGGCCACGGAAATTCCGCACGAGGAACATGCGTCAATATTTCACAGGCCCGTATTTTGGGCGGCGGTCGTGGGGATTGTGTTCGTTGGACTGAATATTCTTTTCTGGTGAGGAAGATGGAGAGCGACGGAGCGATATCGATCTGGTTTTTCGTGGGGGTGTCGCTGGTGGTGAACGGAGCGCTGATTTTAGGAGCGGGAATCTACGAACTGTCGCACCCTCCGGCGGTCAAGGTCGTCCTGTACGGACTCCATGCGGACATCTGGTGGGGAGGGTTGTTGGCGATCGTGGGAGGATTTTATTGCGCGGTTCACGCGCCCTGGGGAGGGCATCGGCGTTAGCCGCGAATTTTTCAAACCGGGGAAGCGGCCCCATGGGGAAAACCTCCGAAGACAGAAAACAAGGCGGCCTTTCCGCCGCCGCCGATTTTCCGGCGAGGGTGGATGGGGCCGAAGGGCGTCTCGTAAGCTAAAGACAAGCAAACGTTTACCGAGCGGCCGGGGCCGCACGGGGTGTGAACTGGGGCCGAAGCCGCGACGCAATTGGATAACGAGGACCGGCGATTGACGACGGCTGAATGGAACCCCCCGCCCGCGAAGTTTTCACGCGTGACCCCGCAAGTTGACAAAGGGGCGGGCTGCGCTCAAAATCCTGACGATTGGCCACGAAAAGGTTTTCCAAGCGCTGTAGAAGGGCATACGAACGCGGGACCCAAGCGCAAACTCCCCGCTTCGGGCGAGAAATCGCGTGTCCGGGATTCAACGGGCGGCGCGCTCGAAGGGAAAAGAGTCTTCCATTCCGGACATCAAATTGAGCATTCATGAGGTGGCGCGGAGGGCGAAGGTTTCGATCGCGACGGTATCGCGGACGATCAACGGCGTCCCGACGGTCGCGCCACACTTGTCGCGCCGGGTCTGGAAAGTGGTGGAAGAGCTCGGGTACTATCCGAACACGCAGGCGCGAGCGCTGGTTTCGGGCCGGAGCCACACGTTCGGGCTAATCGTCTCGGAAATCACAAATCCGTTTTTTCCGGAAATTATTCAAGAATTCGAAAACATAGCGGTTCAACACAACTACGAGATTTTGACGAGCTCGACGGTGCACGACCCGAAGAGGATGGCGCTCTCGGTGCGGCGAATGATCGAGAGACGGGTGGACGGGGTGGCGATTGTAACGTTCGGAATGGAGGAGTCGCTACTCCGGGACCTGAAGTCGCGCAATGTTCCGCTGGTTTTTATCGATGTCGCGCCACCGCTGCCCCGCATCAGCAATATACGGATCGACTACCTGCACGGAATCCGCCAGGCGGTGCAGCATCTGGCGGCGCTGAGACACGAGCGGATCGCGTTCATTTCCGGGCCTCTTGGACTGAGGTCCGCGCTTGCGCGGGAACGCGCATTTGAACAAGCGATGGAAGAGATCGGGCTGCCGATCGGGCCGAAATCGATCGTGGAGGGGAACCACACGATGGACGGGGGAATCACGGCGTTCGAAAAGATCTGGTCGCTGCCGAAGCGGCCGACCGCGATTCTGTGCTCGAACGACATGACGGCGATCGGAGTGATGCGCGGCTGCTACGAGAAAGGCGTGCAGATTCCGAAGGATCTTTCGCTGGTGGGATTCGACGACATCCGGCAAGCGCAATTCATGATTCCGCCGCTGACGACGGTGAAGATGTCGCAGACGGAGATCTCGCGGCTGGCCTTTCACGCGCTGCTAAGCGAAGTGCAACGAAAGATCCCGTCGCCGACGGGAAGCGAATACGTGCTGCGGACGAGCCTGGTGCTGCGAGATTCGACGGCGATCTATCAAGGAGCGGGGGAAACGAGAGGGGCGGGGCCGAAGCGGGCAAGCGAGGAGAGCCGAAAATGAGGCGATGGGAGGGATTGACAAGAGCGAGGGGTGTCCAGTAGTCTCTCATTTTCGAGAAAACGTTTGCTAGAAAAGGAGGGCCGGGTTCGAAGTCCAACACGCCCATGCTCCTTCCCGAACTCCGATCCCAGGTGCTGGAAGCCAACCTCGAGCTTGTCCGGCGGGGTTTGGTGCTGTACACGTTTGGGAATGCCAGCGGGATCCAACGGGAGGAAGGGCTGGTAGTCATCAAGCCGAGTGGAGTGCCCTACGAGGAACTGAAACCCGCCGACATGGTTGTGACCGATCTAGAGGGTGCCGTAGTAGAAGGATCGCTACGACCGTCTTCCGACCTTCCCACGCACATCGAGCTCTACAGGAATTTCACTGCAATTGGGGGAGTGGCGCACACGCATTCGGAATTTGCGACAGCCTGGGCGCAAGCGGGGCGTCCCATTCCGTGTTACGGAACGACGCACGCGGATTATTTCCATGGGCCGATTCCGGTCACAGAGCCGCTGAAGGAGCGGGAAATCGAAGCGGGCTATGAGAAGAGCACGGGCGAGGCGATTTGCCGTGCGCTGAAAGACGTGGATCCCGCCGAAGTGCCCGCCGTGCTGGTTCGCGGCCACGCACCTTTTTGCTGGGGAACAGATGCCGGAAGCGCGGCGCACCACGCGGTGATTCTCGAAGCCGTGGCGCGCATGGCGTATTACACGATCGGAATCGCGGAGAATGCGGATCCGCTGCCGGCAGCGCTGCACAAGAAGCATTTCTTGAGGAAGCACGGGAAGATGGCTTACTACGGGCAGCCGGGCGGGAAGAGATAGCAAGCAGGGCTCGATGCGGCGAGGGGCGCGAGCCCAACGAGGCATTTGGGCGCGAGAGGATTCATGGCAGAAGAAAAGAAAATGAAGATGGGGTTGATCGTGGGGAACCGGGGATTTTTCCCCGGGCATTTGGCCGAGACGGGGCGCAAGGAGATGATCCAGGCGCTCGAAGGCGCGGGGATTGAAGTGGTCGCGCTGAGTCCGACGGAAGCGCGCTACGGGGCGGTGGAATCCTACGAGGAAGCGAAGCGCTGCGCCGAATTGTTTCGCAAGAATGCGGAGGGGATAGACGGCGTGGTGGTGACGCTGCCGAACTTCGGAGACGAGAGGGCCATCGCGGACACGCTTCGCTTGTCGCGTCTGCGAGTGCCCGTGCTGGTACAAGCGACGCCGGATACGCCGGCGAAGATGACGATCGCGCACCGGCGAGACAGTTTCTGCGGAAAGATGTCGGCTTGCAACAATCTGTCGCAATACGGGATTTCCTATTCGCTGACAACGGCGCACACGGTGGCGCCAAATTCACCGGAATTCCTTCGCGATCTGGAATGGTTCGCGGGAGTGTGCCGGGTGGTTCGCGGGCTGCAAAATCTGAGGATTGGAAGCATAGGGGCGCGGCCGGCGGCGTTCAACACGGTCCGGTATAGCGAGAAGATCCTGGAGTCGCGGGGGATTTCCGTGGAGACGCTCGATCTATCGGAAGTGCTGGGAGGAATTTCGAGGCGGAAGGACAGCGACGAAGGGGTGCAGGCGAAACTGGCGGCGATCGAGAAGTACGTGACGACGAACGACGTGCCGCGCGAAGCGCTGCTGAAGATGGCGAAACTCGGCGTGGTGATCGACGAATGGATGCGCAAATCGGAGCTTTCGATCAGCGCGATCCAGTGCTGGACATCGATCGAGGAAAACCTGGGCGTGGTTCCCTGCACGGTGATGAGCATGATGAGCGAGAGCCTGCTATCGAGCGCGTGCGAAGTGGATATTTGCGGCGTGCTGGCGATGCACGCCTTGCAGCTGGCTTCGCGGACGCCGAGCGCGCTGCTGGATTGGAACAACAACTACGGCGACAATCCGGACAAGGCCGTCTGCTTCCACTGCAGCAATCTGCCGAAGCATTTTCTGAAGAACGTGAAAATGGATTATCAGGCCATCATCGCCGGGACGGTGGGGAAAGAAAACACGTTTGGAACGTGCGTGGGGCTGGTGAAGCCGGGGCCGATGACGTTCGCGCGATTTTCGACAGACGACCGCGCGGGGCAGGTGCGCGGGTACGTGGGAAGCGGAACCTTCACCGACGATCCGCTGGAAACATTCGGCGGAGCGGGAGTGGTGGAAATCCCCAGGCTGCAGCGGCTGCTGCATTACATCTGCGAAAACGGCTTCGAACATCACGTGGCCGCCAACATGTCCACCGTAGCCGCAAGCGTGCACGAAGCCGCCGCGCGCTATCTCGGCTGGCCGATGCATTGGCACAACAATTAGCAGTGCGAGGATGAAGATCCATGGGTGTTGTCGCCGGAGTTGACTTCGGGACTCTCAGCGCGCGGGTATCGGTGGTGGACAGCGAGCGCGGAATGCTGGGAACGGCGATTGCGGAATATCCGCTGCACCGGAAACGGGACGATCCGGAATACGCGACCCAATCGCATGAGGACCATCTCCGGGCGCTCGAGGGGGCGACGCGCCGGGCCGTGGAAGAAGCGGGGATCGCGGGCGAGGCGATTGAATCCATCGCGCTGGACACAACCGGATCGTCGGTGATTCCGGTGGGCGCGGGGATGGAGCCGCTGGACGAATATTATCTGTGGTGCGATCACCGGGCGAAAGAGGAGGCCGCGGAGATCACGGAAGCGGCGCACCGGACGGGACTGGAAGCGATTCGGTGGTGCGGCGGCGTCTATTCCTCGGAGTGGGGATTTTCAAAGCTGCTGCACTGGCTGCGGCACAATCCCGAGAAGCGCGGGCGGCTGGCCAGCGCGTTCGAACACTGCGACATGATCGCGGCGACACTGTGCGGCGTGAAGGAACCATCGCGCGCGAAGCGCAGCGTGTGCGGGATGGGGCACAAATGGCTTTGGCATCGGGACCTGGGCGGCCTGCCTCCGGAAGAATTTCTGGCAAAGGTAGATCCCTTGCTGGCGGGAGTCCGGGAGAAACTGCAAGGAAGCTACGAAACATCGGACCATCTGGCGGGAACACTCTCGGGCGAATGGGCGGAGCGGCTGGGATTGCGAAAAGGCATCCCGATTCCCGTGGGGGCCTTCGATGCGCATTGGGATGCGATCGGAGCCGGGGCGCGCGAGAAAGACATCGCGAACGTGGTGGGAACCTCGACATGCATCATCGGAATTTCACGGCAATCGAACCTTGTTCCGGGAGTGTGCGGCGTGGTGCAGGGGAGCGTTCACCCGGCATTCACGGGTATAGAAGCGGGGCTTTCCGCGACGGGAGATATTTTCGAGGCGATCGCGCGGCGCGCGGGGACGACGGTGGCGCAGCTGAGCACGGAGCTGGAAAATTACCGGGCCGGGCAGACGGGGCTGCTGCGAATGACCTGGGACAATGGCGACCGGACGGTGCTGGTGAACCCGAACCTTCGCGGGGTGACGCTGGGATGGAATTTGCACCACACGGCGAAAGACGAGTTGTTCGCGGCGATTGAAGGGACGGCATTCCACACGCGGGTAATCCTGGATCAAATGGCGCAATACGGAACGGTGATCGAGCGCGTGATCAACGCGGGCGGGATTCCGCAGAGCAACGCCGTCCTGAACCAGGTGTATGCCAACGTGCTGGGAAGGCCGGTGCTGGTGCCGAGCAAGAAGGTGACAAGCCTGGGCTCGGCCATCTTCGCATTCCTCGCCGCGGGAACATTTTCGACAATCGAAGCCGCGCAAGCCAAAATATGCCCGCCGCACATCGTTTACGAGCCGCAGGCAGATACAAAGGAAACCTATGCGCGGCTGTATGAAATGTACCGGCGGCTCTATTTCGATTTGGGCACGCCCACGGGAAAGTCAGCCTTTGGAGACGTCTTGCCCTCCTTGATTCAGATTGCCAAACAGAGCGCGGAACAATCCTCCGAAACTGGACTCAAGTTCGAGGCCGGCGCGCGAAAGAACTGACCAGCCACAACGAACGGATTGTGAACACGAGCGGGCGGCTGAACCGGGCGGAGCCGCCGTACGGGAAAGCGCAGAAGCTCATTCAGGGCCGAGCTGCGTGGTCTCGGGAAGGTCTCCGGACGGCGTAAACAACTCCAGAAGGATGCGCCACGAAACGGATTCGCCGGGAGCCAGCGTGACCACGCCGGTATCCCGATCGCCCCAAACCTTGCGATCAAAAGGGTCGGCAAGATTGAACTGGGGTTCGACGACAACGAAGTTTTTAGCGGGCGGGGCGTAGACCTGAATCGATTTTATCTGCGGGGAGAGCGCGCGGATGCGCATTCCGTAGCGGGCGGCCGGATCGGTGATTTCAATTACGGCGCTGCCGTCGGATTGACGCGCGAGATCCGTAAAGCAATCGTCCAGGAAAATTCCATTCAAAGCGACGCCGCCGGGCGGCGTGAAATCGTACGCCGAATTTTTCACCGAGACGATCTGGCCGCGGGGAAAAACGTCGTCGTAGTTATTGACGATGGCATAGGAAATGGCGGGAAGGCGCAAACGTGCCTGGCGGCGGTCGCCGCTGGGAAAACGGAAATACGGATGGAAGCCGATGGCCATGGGCAGGGGGGCGTGTCCGACGTTTCGGGCCGTGACGGTCATTTCCAACTGGCGGTCGCGCAAAATCATTTTTACGGCAACATCGGTCTGGGAGAGCCAGTGGCCGCCAAAATCGCCGGCATGCAGAAGAGCGGTTACTTCCGATTCCGAGGCGCTATCCCGGCGGTTCACATCCTGAAATTGAGAAGACAGGATGAGGCCGTGCATGGCGACGAATTTCGCGCCGCGGAGCTTGCCGCGCCAGTTGGCGGGCAACGACACGATCTTGCCTTCGACATCCGTTTCGATCGTCTTGCCATCGGGGGAGAGGGTTCCGCGAATGCGGTTGGGATAGGGGAGGAGAATGGCGCCGCCGACCATGAAGCTCTGATTGCCGAATTCGTCGTTGCCATAGGCGAGAAGGCGCTTCGCGTCGGAGAGAGCGGGGGAATTGAGGAGGTCGACGTCGCCCTGGCCGGGAATATACGCGCGAAGTTGAAGCAGATTCATGCCGTTGCCGGGAAGGATGGTCGCCTGAAGGAACTGCGGCTGATTGCGGGAGAGAGGCTGCGGACGATTGAGAAAAACGACCGGCTCGCCGCCGACGGTGATCGAGGAATCCCCGCCGGGAGATGGAGAAGGATTCACGGCGGAGGAGGATGGAGCGGGGGCATGAACGGCGGCCAGAGCGAAGAGAGAAAGCAGGACAACGGCAAGAGAAGAATTCTTCATGGCGGCCTCCCGGCGAAGACAGTTTAAAGATCAGAAAACGCTTACCCCGGAGAGCGAAGGCGGGGGAGCGAAAAGTCCCGCCAGGAACGCCATCCGGAAAACTCAGGAAAACGAACGACAAAAGACAGTCGAGCCAATCCACGAGGCCTTGGGCGCGACTTGATCCGCTTTCGCCATTAGGACTTGGCCAATCCCTTGCCGGGCAAAATTCCTACGCCTTCCTTGATGATAACAAGCTGGTCGGCAGCCACCCCTCGGAATTTCTCGCGGAGACCGTTTGGCCAAATGACCTCGATGTCCGCAGAGGATTCCGCGCCGAGGCCGAAGTGCAGGCGGGGATCGCTCGAAGAGAAAAAACTGGACTGGCTGAGAACGGCCTGGGCCTGGATTTTGGGGCCGTAGCGGAGGAGAACGCGGGCGCCGATCGCGCTGCGATTGGACTGCACGCCGATGAGCTTCACTTTCAACCAGTGATGATGGCCGCGCAAGTCGTTGCGGAGAAGAGAGGGAGGCTCGTTGAGATTGACGATGAGAATGTCCAGATCGCCGTCGTTGTCGAAATCGCCGAAGGCGCAGCCACGGCTGGAGTGCCGGGCGGCGATGTCCGCGCCGGCTTGGCCGGTCAATTCCTCAAACGTTCCGTTCCCGAGATTGCGAAAAAGCATGCGAGGGCATTTGTCGGGGTACAGCGGAAGCTTTTTCTCGATTCCGGGATAGGTGCTGCCGGCAACGACGAAAATGTCGGGGTAGCCGTCGTTATCGAGATCCACGATTCCGGTCCCCCAGCAAATATAGTGAGTTTCGACGCCGAGATGAGCGGCGTAGGTGACGTCGTCGAAGTTCCCTTTTCCGTCGTTGCGATAGAGGACGTTGGTGTCGTCGGCAAAGTGGGTCTTGAAAAGATCCAGATGCCCGCGAAGATCATAATCACCCACGCCGACGCCCATGCCCGCCTGCTCCATTCCGTCTTCATTGAGAGCGACGCCGCGGGCGACGCCTTCCTCGCGGAAAGTGCCGTCGTGATTGTTCATGAAGAGGAGGCTGGGAGTGGAATCGCAGGCGACATAAATGTCGGGCCAGCCGTCTTCGTCGAAATCGGCGGCGACGACCGTCATTCCATAACTTCCCCGAGAGGCGGAGATGCCCGATTCGCGGCTGACATCGGTGAAAGTGCCGTCGCCATTGTTTTTGTAAAGGGAGTGATAACCGGGGGGCAAGCCGCGGGGGCCGCAGTTCACGGGAAGCCCCTTCCAATTGCAGTTCGAATTGAAGCCCGGCTTGGGAATGTGGCTGAAATCGAATTGGACGTAGTTGGAAACAAAGAGATCGAGAAATCCGTCGCGGTTGTAATCCACAAAGGAACAGCCGGCGCCCCACCGGGACGGATCGTTGGTCAGACCCGCCTGAGCGGTGACGTCGGTGAAAGTGCCGTCGCCATTATTGCGATAGAGAACGTTCTGACCAAAATAGGTGAGGAAAAGGTCTTCATGGCCGTCGTTGTTATAGTCGCCGACACAAACGCCGGACGCCCAGCCGGTCCTTTGGAGACCCGCGGCCTGGGTAACGTCAGTAAATGTGCCATCGCGATTGTTTTTGTAGAGGCGATTCGTCGTGCCGTGGGGAGCGCCACCGATACGGGAGCCGGAAAGGAGAAAGACATCCATCCAGCCGTCGTTGTCATAATCGAAGAAGGCGCAGCCGCAGCCGATCACTTCGAGAATGTAATCGGCATGGCCTGGTTGACCGCAGATGACAGGCGCGGTGAGGCCCGCCTGGCGGGCGATATCTACAAAGTGGGCATCAAACGGGCGGCCGGAAGGGGGGAGCCTGGGCTGGGCGGCAGCGTTTCGAGACGCGACGCCTTGCCCGTAGGCCTCCAGAGACGAGAGGCCGAGAGGAAGCGAGGCGAGAAAGAGACGGCGGGAGATTCGCATCAGGTGGCGTCGCTCCAAGAGATCCAAAGGGAGAAAAGCGCGGAGGGGCCGAAATGGCGCGGGGAGAGAGAGTACACGTGCAGTCGGAGCAGTGCGTATGGGGCCGCTTGGGAAAGAGCGGTTGGCCGAAGGCAGATGCGGGAACGGTTCACGAAAGAGCAATCTCTCACGAAATAGCGGCTTTGCGAGCGGGAGATTCGCACTCCCGCGGAGCCGAGAAAAGCCATGAAACCAGGCGTATTGACAGGTCTCAGGCGGTGTATTATACCAGCCGTGAGAAAACGTTTTCAAGAAGAGGGAGATTGCCGAGGCGTTGATCGAGGGGGCGCGGCAAGAAGAGAGGCCAAAATGAAATCGTTGGGGAAGATATCGCGACGCGCGTTCGTATCCGGAGCGGTCAGCTCGATGGCGGCGGCCTGCATCCCGCTGCCGGGGAAGGGAGATGCGGCGGCGCCAGCAGCGGCCGGCATGAGCGCGCCCCGGACCGCGAGTGTGACGGAGCGAGTGACAATACAGGCCGAGGAGTTCCCTTTGAACAACGTGCGCCTGTTGGACGGGCCGTTCCTCGACGCCGCGAAGGCGAATCAGTCTTACCTGGAGTCGCTGCCCGAGGATCGCCTGGCGCACAACTTCCTGGTGAACGCGGGGCTGCCGAGCGCGGCGGAGCCGCTGGGGGGATGGGAGCGGCCGGACTGCGAATTGCGGGGACATTTCGTGGGCCACTACCTTTCGGCGTGCGCGCTGAATTATGCGAGCGGAGGAAATACAACGCTGAAAGCGCGGGGCGATTCGATCGTGGCGCAACTGGGGAAGTGCCAGCAGGCCCACGGAAACGGTTATCTGAGCGCATTTCCGGAGAGCTATTTCGACCGGCTGCGGGAGGGAAAGGATGTGTGGGCGCCGTTCTACACGATGCACAAAATACTGGCGGGGCAACTGGATATGTATACCCACTGCCAGAACGAGCAGGCGCTGGAGATCGCGGAGGGAATGGCCGGATGGATCCGGCACTGGACGACGGGGATCAGCGACGACCAGATGCAGAGAATCCTGCTGACGGAGTACGGGGGAACGAGCGAAGCGCTGCTGAATCTGGCGGGAATCACGGG
Organism: Verrucomicrobiia bacterium; assembly: GCA_035503815.1. Taxonomy (GTDB): domain Bacteria; phylum Acidobacteriota; class Terriglobia; order Acidiferrales; family UBA7541; genus Palsa-295. The sequence continues at coordinate 34,678 of DATJTF010000038.1, read as the reverse complement.
ACAGGAGAAATACCTCGACCTCGCCCACCGGTTCGAGCAGCCGTCGCTCTTCGATCCGCTTTCGAAGCACGAGGACGAGCTGAAGGGATTGCACGTGAATACGAACATCCCGAAGGTAATCGGGGCGGCCCGGCGGTATGAATTGACTGGCGATCCCTACTATCGAGAGGTTGCCTCGTACTTTTTAAACGAGGTGAGCAAGGAGCGGGCGTTCGTGACGGGAGGGACAAGCGACGCGGAATACTGGCGCACGGACCCGGGAAATTTATCAACGGAAATCAGCGTGGTTTCCGAGGAGTGCTGCTGCGGCTACAACATGCTGAAACTCACGCGCCACGTGTACGGATGGACGGCGGATCCGCGGTACATGGACTATTACGAACGGACCCTCTTCAATTCGAGAATGGGCACGCAAGACGCGGACGGCCTGAAGATGTACTACCTTCCTCTGCAGGCGGGATATTGGAAGTATTACAACTCGAAATTCAATTCCTTCTGGTGTTGCACGGGAACGGGAGCGGAAGAGTTCTCGAAGATGGCGAATACAATTTACTTCCACAACGACAAAGACGTGTTCGTGAATTTGTACATCCCCTCCGAAGCGCGATGGGCGGAAAAGGGGATTACGTTCCGACAGGTGACGACATTTCCGGAACAAGAAGGGACGACGTTGACGGTAAAGGCGGCGAACCCGGTCGAAATGGGCGTCAACCTTCGCGTGCCGGGTTGGGCGGCGGAGGGAGGGTCGGTCGAGATCAACGGGGAGACGATACCGGCCTTCGCAAGTCCCGGGAGCTATTTGAAAATCACGCGAGTGTGGAAGGACGGAGACCGGATTGCGATGCGGCTGCCGATGCGGTTGCACACCGAACCGCTGCTGGGCGCACCCACCGAGAGGGCGGCATTGTACGGTCCCATCGTTCTGGCGGGAAGATTGGGCACGGACGAACTGACGAAAGAAATGCAATATGACACGAGCACGGGCGAGAGCGAACTATCGCCGCGGGGTCAGGCGATGGGCGAGGCGAACATCGAGATGAAGGCGTCCGAGGACATTCACTCCGCATCGTGGGTGAAGCCGACGGAGGGAAAAAGCATGGTATTCGAGACCGCTGGGCAGAAAAGTCCAACAGAACTCATCCCGCTGAACCGGATCTCGGGAGAAAGGTACGCGGTGTATTGGAAGATCAACCAGGTTGAAGGCGCATCGTAATCGTCAACGGAGAATCGGCTCCGCGTGCAGGCAAAACGAACGGCTGAGAGTCGCGGGGCCGGCGCTCGGAAGAAATCTTTTGAGACTTTTTAATTTGCGAGTTGCACCAGCCCGTACACTCCCGCGCGAAAGATTGCAAACTTCACTCCTTGTTCGAGGAGGCTTCTGCACCGGCCGGCGTGCATCGGATTTCGAAACATGGCTTAAGATAAAGCCGCTGCAAGACGAAGCGGGAGTGGGAGGGGCGCAACCGGCGCCGAAATGGAGACGGAAGTGACCGGCGCGCGGGCATTCCGGCGGATTGGCAGGCTCGCACTGGTCTTCCTGCTGGTTCCGCTGCCGGCCGCGGCGCAGGGAAGCGGCGAAGCGGTGCAATCCATTGTGGAAGCTTTGCGGGCCCACGAATACGACCGGGCATTTCAACTGGCTCGCACCGAACTTCAAAACACGCCGAACGATCCGCGAATCCTCACGCTCGAGGGGCTCGCGCTCTCCGGACTTGGAAAGCAAAAACAAGCTCTTGGGGATTATGACGCGGCGCTGAAGATGGCTCCCGACTACATTCCGGCGCTCGAAGGAGCGGCACAAATCGAGTATGAAACGGGCGGAGAGCGCGCCGTCGCGTTGCTGAACCGGCTTCTGGTCCTTCGTCCGGATGATCCGACGGCTCACGGGATGCTGGCGGCGATTGCATACCGGCGGGGAGACTGCGCAACCGCCGTGAAGAACTTCCAGGCGAGCGGGGCATCCGTGTCTTCGCAACCCGTGGCGCTCGAGGAATACGGCGACTGCCTGGTTCGCCTCAACCGGGCCGATGAAGCGTTACCAGTTTTCCTGAAGCTTTCCGAGATGTCCCCGGGAGACGCCCGAGCGACATATAACCTGGCTGTGGTGCAGATCGCGGCGGGGAGCAACAAGGAAGCGATACAAACGTTGCAACCTTTGCTTGATGCGAAAAACGCGGACCCATCGGTTTTGGATCTCGCCTCGGAGGCCTACGAGGGCGCGGGCGAGACGCCGCACGCCGTAAAACTGCTGCGACAAGCCATTATTTTGAGTCCCGAGAATCCAAAATTGTACGTCGATTTCGCAACGTTGTCGCTGAACCATTCCTCTTACCAGGTGGGAATCGACATGATCAACGCGGGGCTAAGCCGCCTTCCGAATTCGGCGGCCCTGTACGCGGCGCGCGGAGTGCTGTACGTGCAGCTGGCGGAATACGAAAAGGGCGAGGCGGATTTTGAAACGGCGGAGCGCCTCAATCCCACGCAGCCATTCGGGTCCGAAGCCTACGGGCTCGCGAAATTCCAGCAAAACAATCTTGACGATGCACTTGCCTCGGTTCGCGCGAAACTGAAATCCCATCCGAACGATGCATTTCTGAACTACTTGCTGGCGCAAGTTCTGAGCCAGCAGGGCGCGACGCCGGGGACAGCGAAATTCCGGGAAGCCGTCGACGCCGCGGCAAAAGCGGTCCGGCTCGACCCCGACCTCACGGAAGCACGCGATGTGCTTGCAGGCCTGTATCTGAAGTCGGGACACAACGAGGACTCGATTCGCGAGTCGCGAGAAGTTCTGAAGAAGGAGCCGGACGATCCGGAAGCGCTGTATCACCTGATGCAGGCGTTAAGGCGAACCGGGAAAACCGGGGAAATTCCGGAGCTGGTAAAGCGGCTGGCGGCGGCACAATCGGCGTCGAGCAAGAAAGAATTGAGTCAAAACCGGTTCAAATTGGTAGAGCCGGGCGAAAACCAACCAGCGGAACCTCCGAAATAAGAATGGAATCCGGCCAGAGGAGACCCCGGTGAGACCCGGCTAGCCCCGGGCCGCATTGACGCCGTGAAAAGGCTTCCCACCTATGGGGATCTTGGACGCCGAGCGAGGCCACGCCGGGAGGCCGAAACCGGCGAATTAGCGAGGCGCCGGTCCCCCATCAGAACGTTCGGAAGAGACAACTCCCCACCTGCCAGGGTAATGAGCGCAGATAAAAATTGAAAAATGAGAAGGTTAGGCCTCGTCGCGTGGGGAAGGCCCGTCTGCGGGCCAAGCGCAGAGAAAATGAGTTGGATTCAAATTTATTCTTGACAAATCCGGGAATAGAGTTATTTTCTAGCGCAGAAATAAGAAAACGTTTTCTCCGACATCAAAAAAAGCGGAGAAGATGGGCCAAGGGCGGGACGGAAATTGGCCGGGCGGAAAGGCGAAGTCCTGCCGGTGGGGTCAGCCGTCGAGTTCCTGTGGTGGGGTCATTTGGTAGGGTGGCCGAATGATTAAAACGGAGGCATGGGGATGAAGGCAAGAGTGTATTTCTTTGCCGGGGTGGTTCTGATTTTGATGGCGCTATGCGCGGGGAGTTCCTTCGCGCAATACAGCGGCAACATTCAAGGCGTGATCCTGGATTCCTCCGGAGCGGGAGTGGCGGACGTGTCGGTGGAGCTCCGGAACCTAGACACGGGAATCAAGGTAACGACGACATCGAGCAGCGCGGGCAATTACCGGTTCAACAGCCTGGAGCCAGGGCGGTACGTCATCACGGCGTCGAAGACGGGATTCAAGACAACGGAAGTCAATTTGACGCTGCAAACGGCAGAGACGCAGGGCATCAACGTGACGCTTCCGATTGCGTCGGCAACGGAGACGGTCAACGTCACGGCGGAAGCGCCCGCGCTCGATACGGACGAGACTCGGCTGCAGGCGACGCTATCGTCGCAAACCGTAAGAGATTTGCCGACGATCAATCGGAATCTCTGGGACCTCCTCACGGTGACGCCGGGAATTGTGGGCGTGGGAACGCGGGGAGCGGGAGAAGCCCCAGGAGGGAATCCGGACAACTTCGGAACACAGACGCCGCAGATCAGCGCGAACGGGCGAAGCTACACGGGGAATACGGTGTTCGTGGATGGAATGAACGTGACGAGCCCCGTGCAGAACGGAAACATCATCTTGGCGCCCATCCCCGACGCCGTCCAGGAAGTGACGATGCAAGCGAACACCTGGGACGCGGAAAACAGCCTGGGAAGCTCCGTGGTGATCCAGCTCACGACCAAGTCGGGAACAAACCAGTTTCACGGGTCGGGAAGCTTGCTGTACACGAACCAGGACTTGCAAGCAGTGCCTGAATTTCAGAACACCATCGCGCCCTTCGGACGGAAAGACCTGGTGGGCACGCTGGGGGGACCGATCGTAAAGGACAAGACATTCTTTTTCGCGGATGTCGAAAAACTGTGGGCCACGCTGCCGGAGCAAACGGGAACGGTTTACTGGGATGCGCCGGAGTTCGATTCGTGGGCGCAGTCGAATTTTCCGAGCACGGTGGGGACGCAGATTCTGAGCCTCTATCCGACGAACCACCTGAAACCGAACGGAAATGTGGAAACGGCGCAGCAATATTTCAATTTGGCGAACTGCCCTTCGAGCGGCAGCATCGCCGTTCCGCCGGGGTCGGCGACGATCCCATGTTCCACGCCGGTATTCGATTATGGAAGCTTCGTGGTAAGCCCGTATTACAACGCCCTGCAGTACAACTTTCGCGTGGACGAATACTTCACGCCAAACGACCGATTGTACGTCAGCTACTACAACGATTCATTCACGCAGGAGCAGCCGGCGCGGCGGCAAGGGTTGGACGTCCTGAACGTGATGAATAACCGTTACGGACAAGTGGACTTCACGCACACGTTCAACTCGACGCTTTTGCTGGAAGGAAGCATCGCGTTCGCGAGCGTCGGAGGGGCCAACGGGCAGAACGGGAATTTGAAAGTGCCCGAGGTGGACATCAACGACGGGAGCGTCGGATTCAACGCGGGGGGCTGGGGACCGGGAGAATACCGGGGACCGAACTATAACTGGCGGGCGGTGCTGAGCTGGATTCGGGGAGCGCACACATTCAAATTCGGTTACGACGGGGATCACGCCATCGAGCACGGCGACTTCACGCCCGTGAACGTGCGGCCGGTATTCACATTCAACACGATTTTCGACGTGGTGCAGGACAATCCGGTGCAGGAAAGCGTCGGGGCGTACAACCCGCTGACGGGGAATCCGGGGACGGTGATTTTCGGCGGGCAGACCAACCCGTTCGGATTCTTCGCGCAGGACGATTGGAAGGTGAAACCCAACCTGTCACTGACGCTGGCGCTGCGATGGGACGATTTCACGAACCATACGCCGTGGGGGAACAGCGGCTTCGAATTCAGCAGCATCATTCTGGGAACGGGGAGCACGCTGGGCGAGCAAATCGCGAACGCGTCGGTGGAACCCGTAAGCGGAGTATTCGCGCCGAAATATCCGCAGAGCAATTACTGGAGCCCAAGGATAGGCTTTGCCTGGGATCCGTCGAAAACGGGGAAGTGGAGCATACGCGGGGGAGTGGGAGTCTATCGCGACTGGATCGTGCTCGGGCAGACCGTCGATCAAACGCGAAACAATCCACCGGGAGTGGTCAGCCCGGTATTCGTCACGGGAGGAACCGGGATTCAGCCCATATTCGCGCTGGCTCAATCGGGGACCTATCCCTTTGGATTCCCGCTGCCGCCAATTCCGGCAGGGTCTCTCGATCCCAAGGGAGGGCTGGCGGGTGTGGCGTCGTCGGTGACGGCTCTGCAGAGAAATATAACAGCGCCGCTGGCAGTCAACTACGTGATCGGGGTGGAAAAAGAGCTGCCGTGGAGATTGGTGGCGGGAGCGAATTACTCGGGGTCGAGGTCGTACGACGGGCTGACGGGAATGGATCAAAACCGGTGCGCGGGGTGCGCCGTCCCCGACGGCTCCGGGGGAATCACGATCAACCGACCGAATACGAGCTTCGGACCGATGACCTACGTCACGGATTGGAATCGCGGGACATACAACGCGATGATTTTGACCCTGCGAGGGAATCCGAACAGAAGCCTGACGTTCCAGGCGTCTTACACGCTTTCACACGCAATGGATTATCCGGAAGCGAATACGAGGTTCGACCAGGATGGCGGGCTGAATATACCGGACCAAAACGCCTACTTCAGCTACTGGGGTGACGCGAACTGGGACGTGCGAAACCGGTTTGCCTTCTCCGAGGTGTACACGCTTCCGGGAATCGACAAAGGATTCGCGAGCGTTCTGACGAAAGGATGGGCGATCAGCGGATTGGGCGTGGTGCAGAGCGGGACGCCGTTCTGGGTGTACAACACGAACAGCTTCCTGGCGGCCGTAAACCCAGGGGATTACAACCACGACGGGACGGATTGGGACATCCCCGACACACCGACGACGAATTACACGGGCTCACACAGCAAGCAGGCGTACATCAATGGGATATTCACGGCGGCGGATTTCCCGGTTCCCGCGGCGGGGACGGAGGGGAATCTGAAGCGGAACATCTATCGGAATCCCGGCTTCGTCGAGTTTGACGCGAGCGTGTTGAAAAACACGCACGTGCCCTGGCTCGGGGAAGGGGGCAATTTCCAGCTGCGATTCGATTTTCTCAACCTGTTCAATCACGTGAATCTCGGGCCCGTGAATGCGGACATGGCCGCGGGAAATTTTGGAACCGTAACGACAGCGCTGCCCGCCCGGCAAATTCAACTGGGAGTGCGAATCGCCTTCTAGGAGCTTGCCGAAGGGAGTGGCGGGCCGGGACCTGGGGCCGGCCCGCGCGTTTAGAGTTTCACGGAGAGAAGCGAAAACCTGGAGCGGCGGCGAGAGCGGCCACTCTGGAGAACCACAAGACCTTGATGCCTTCCATTCCGCTAAAAGTGAAATCGCCGCGCCTGGCATCGGACCGGCAAGAGTGAACGCGGGGCATGTAATCGTGAACGCGCAACAGCTACCGCGGTATTGGCAGATCGGCGGGAAATTCACTTTCTAACGAGGTTCTCCCACCACCCAACCGGGGCTCGGGCTCTCATTCAGAAAGCCCGGGCCCCGGTTTTTAATTCGGGAATGGAAGCGGAGACGGCGAATCCTCAAGCTTTCAACAAAAGGACACTCAAGGAGTGAGCCGGGAAGACCTGGCGGCATTGGGAGGACATGCCGGAAAGAGCGCGTTGTTTCAGGGTGACTTCGTTCGGGTGATCAAACGTGTTCGTGGAATCGAGGCTGGGGCCGTTGACTTCGTAGACATCGCAGCGGCTCTGCGGGGAAAAGCCCTCGATCACAATGTCCACGGGAATATCGGCGTCCGGATGGCGATTGACGACGGATAGAGCGAGCGTCTTTCCGTCGTCGTTTGTGGTGGCGGAGATGTCTATATAAGGAGTGGCCGGGTCGCCGGGAAAAGAATCGGAGCGGACGAGAGGGTCGAGGGCAATGCTGCCGGAACGTTCGGCGTAGACTTGCAAAGGATAATAGATGGTCTGGAGGACGATGCCGGTGGGGCTGGTCATGATGGGAGCGATTACGTTGACGAGCTGAGCGAGGTCGGCAAGTTTTACAGTGCGGCACTCGCGGTGAAAAATATTGAGAGCAGAAGCGACCCAGAGAGCGTCGCGCAGGTTGTAGATCTCTTCGAGCTTGTGAATATCGCCGCGCTTGAACCAGGAGCGGAACCAGATGTTCCATTCGTCCACGGCGATTTTGACGCGCTGCGACTTTTCATTTTTGGGCTTTACGGTCGTGATGACACAGTCGAGAGTGTGAATTTGGTCGCCGAGCGCGCGGGCGTCGTCCATTTCCTTGGCCGTGTCCAGGCTTCCGCCGTAGTGGTGGAGAGAGATGTAGTCCACCGTGTCCACGAGCGTTTCCAAAACTTCGCGGTCCCAGTCCGGATTGTTGCCGCCGCAGGCGACGAGCTTTATGGAGGGGTCGACCCAGCGCATCATTTTGGCGAACTCCAAAGCGTCGGCGGCGTATTCGGAGGCTGATTTGTGGCCCGCCTGCCAACTGCCGTAGATTTCATTGCCGAGGCCCCAATATTTCACGGCGTACGGTTCGGGGTGCCCATACTTTTTGCGAAGATTCGCCCAGGAGGTATCGGTCGTGGCATTGCAGTACTCGACCCAATCGGCGGCCTCTTGCATGGTGCCCGTGCCCATGTTGACGGTGATATACGGCTCGGCGCCGAGTTTCCGGCAATACTCGATAAACTCATCCGTGCCAAAGCGGTTGGATTCGACCTCTTGCCAGGCCGTATCCCAGCGGCGGGGACGCGCGTCCTTCGGTCCAATGCCGTCTTTCCAGTTGTATCCCGAAGAGAAGTTGCCGCCGGGCCAGCGCAGGATCGGAATGTGCAAGCCGCGGGCGGCCTCGAGAACATCCTTGCGGAATCCGTCGCTATCGGAGAGTGGAGAACCTTCCTCATAGATGCCGCCGTAGATGCATCGGCCGAGATGTTCGATGAAATTTCCGTAGATATTGCGGTCAATCTGGCCGATCTGGCGTTCCATATCAATCTTGATGCGAGCGGCGGAGGGGGCGCCGGCGGCCGGAGAGGAGGCTGCAGAGAAGGAGGGAAATCCGCCAAAGGCCGGCGAAACAAGAGGAGTGGCGACGGCGCCGAGGGCGGTTGCGCAAGCGCCTTTCAGAAAATGACGACGATTGGAAGGGCGAGAAGTCATGAGATGCCTCCGGGAAAAAACAGAGAAAGAGCGGCGAAGATGGCGGAGGAGCGGGGAGGGGAAAGAAGGCCAGGAGGGAGATGAAAAAGCACAGTGCATATTTACTGTGAAAACGTATACTTGTCAACCGGAAGAGGGAGGTCATCTTTCACGGTCAAAGAGTGCGAGCCCCGGAGGGGCAGCGGCTCAAACGGTTCGCGCGAGCCGGGGCAAGGCGAGCAGCTGCTTAGACGCGCGGCGCCTGGGGCGCCGAGAGGATCGGAACGGGAGCGAACTGATCCAGATGCGGGAGATTTCGGGCGAAGGGGGCTGGGATGAGAGCGAACCGTGCCGGGAAGAGGATTGCCATTTTCGCGAGCTTAGTCGCCGCGACTTTGCTTTGCAGCGCGCTGCTTCTTCGAGGGAACCAGGAGGCCGGAAAAGACCAGAGCCCCGCGCCCGGGCCGATGCTCGATGAGGGATTTCTGCGGATGCAGACGCCGGAATTCGATCTTTCGCTGGTGCGGTCCTCCCAGACCGTCGCTTCGCTCAAGCCGAAAGGAAATGCAAATTTCGATTTCACGCCGGGAGACTTGCTGGCGGAGCGCTCGCAGAACGGCTATTTCCACTTGGGCGATATCACGCTGCGGCTGAGGACGCCGGGGACGAGCGAGTGGAAGAACTATTCGACGGCGGCTGTGAGAACGCCGGTGAGGCCTCTGGCGGCGGGCGGGAACGTGCTGGCGAGCGCGGATTTGACGCCCACGATGGCGGCGGATTTTCCGCTGAAGCTGGACCGGGCGTGGGAAATCGAAAATGGGAAGCTGGTGATGCGGTTCACGCTGGAGAACAGGTCCAAGTCACCGGTAGAAATCGGGGCGCTGGGTATTCCGATGATATTCGACAACGATTTGAATCACCGGACGCTGGAACAGGCGCACGCGCTGTGTTCGTTCTACGATCCCTACATCGGGGAGGATGCGGGCTATCTGCAGTTGACGCGGCTGAACGGGGCAGGGCCGGCCCTGCTCGTGCTGCCCTACGGAAAAACTCCGTTTGAAGCCTATAACCCGATTCTGGATCATGCGAACTCGTGGGGCGCAAAGCCTGTGTTCACGGATCCGACGCCGCGGGGAATCACGTTTGAGGGCTTTTACCAGTGGATGGTGCACAGCAAGGCATACGCGGAGAACGAATGGAAGAAAGCGCAGCCGTGGAACCCTCCGACAGAGGTGACGCTTGAGCCGGGGGAGAGGAAGGAATACGGGGTGGAGTTCGTGCTATCGGATTCGATCCCGGATATTGAGAAAACGCTTACTGCAAATGGGCGTCCAGTGGCCGTGGGGATTCCTGGGTACGTGCTTCCCACCGACCAGCACGCGCGCCTTTTCCTGAAATATTCGCACGGTGTGAGGTCCATGGCGATCGATCCACCGGGAGCGATTGCCGTCCACGCCGAGGGGCACACCCGGGCCGGAAGCTGGGCTGCCTATGAGCTGCGAGGGAAGACGTGGGGACGGTCGCGGATGACGGTGACCTATAGCGACGGAACCGTGCAGACGATTCAATACTTTGTGACGAAACCAGAGCGGGAGATTGCGGCGGACCTGGGCCGTTTTTTGACGACGGCGCAATGGTACACGGATGCGGACGACCGATTTCGTCGCAGCCCGTCGGTGATGACCTACGATGACGAGGCGCACCAGATCGTGACACAGGACAGCCGGGTGTGGATTGCGGGGCTGGACGATGAAGGAGGGGCGGGGTCGTGGCTGGCTGCCTTCGTGAAACAGTCCGCGGATCCCAACGCGGGAGAAATTGAAAAGCTCGAGGATTTTCTCGACCAGGTGGTGTGGGGCCGCATTCAGTATAAGGACGGCCCGGAAAAGTACGGCGTGCGGAAGAGCCTCTTTTATTACCAGCCGGATGAATTTCCCGGTTACTACCGGAAGGATTTTGATTGGACGACGTGGACGAGCTGGAACAAGGAGGCGTCCGAAGCGGTGAACCGCTCGTATGACTACCCGCACGTCGCAACGGCGTACTGGGTGATGTACCACCTCGCGCGGAACAATCCAAAGCTTGCGACGCGCCACGCGTGGAGCTGGTATCTGGACCAGGCTTACGAAACGTCCATCGCCATGCCGAAGTACGCTCCCGCGCTCTCGAAATTCGGGCAGATGGAGGGCGACATTTTCCTGCAAATTCTGACGGACCTGAAGCGCGAAGGGATGGCGCAGGAGGCGGCGAACCTCGAAGCAAAAATGAAAGCCAGGGCCGATTTGTGGAAGACCGAAGCGTATCCGTTCGGGAGCGAAATGCCCTGGGATTCGACGGGCCAGGAAGAAGTGTATGCGTGGACGAAATATTTCGGCGACGAAGATAAGGCCGAAGTGACCCTGCACGCGATTCTTGGTTACGATCCGGCGATTCCTCACTGGGGGTACAACGGGAGCGCGCGCCGGTATTGGGATTTTCTGTTCGCGGGGAAGGACCGAAGACTCGAGCGGCAGCTTCACCACTATGGATCGGGGCTCAACGCTATTCCGCTGCTGGCCGAGTACCGCGCGCGTCCCGGCGATTTTTACCTATTACGCGTGGGGTATGGAGGCACGATGGGAGCGCTGACGGACATCGACCAAAAGGGATTTGGATCGGCGGCGTTTCATGCGTTTCCGGACATGCTGGCGCACGACCCGTACACGGGGGATTTCGGACCCAACTACTTCGGCCACGCGTGGAACACGGCGACATACATCGTGAACCATCCGGAGTTTGGCTGGGTGGCGTTTGGGGGCAATCTGGAGACGCAAGGAGCGAGCGTGAGGGTGACGCCGCTCGATTCCGGGCGCTCGCGCATTTACATCGCGCCGTACGGATTGTGGCTGACGCTGGACTCGGGCGAGTTCGAATCGGTGGAACTCGATTTCAAGACGAGAACTGTGGGCGTGAACCTGGCGCCGGAGGATGAATTGACTTCGACGGCGCGGTTGCTGGTGGAACAGCCCGCGAAGCTCGAGGGCGTGGGGATTTTCCGGCCGCGCACCGCATTCCGCAGGGAACGGGACGCCTATGTGGTGCCACTGAGCGCGAGGGTGACACACGTGGAGCTAAGACCGGAGCCATAGTGGATGGGAGGCCGTTTGCTCAGCGCACGTGGGAAGAATGCCGCGTACGCCGGGAAAAATTCGCGCGAGGTCCGGATCACGAGGAGCGAGGCGCGACCAACTCGTATGAAGAGGTCAGCTGAATCGACCCGTGAAGCGTGCGGTAGAGCGGACATTTCATCGCGTAGATTCCGTGCAGCCGCTCGATGGTTTGGCGCTTGTCTTCGGATGCTTCGAGGCTCATGGAAACGTGGATTCTTCGTATCACCAGCACTCCCTCTTCTTCCTCCACTTCTCCCCTGACGTCGGCCGTGAGTTTTCCGTTGCTCGCGTCGATTTGGCGCGCTTCCAGCGCGCCTCCGAATGTGCCCATCATTCAACCGGCAGTGGCGGCGATCAGATAGTCGATCGTCGCGGCATGCGATTCCTTGATTGTTTCGGGAGCGACCTTGTAATGCTCCGCGATGGCGCCATGGACGCTGAAAATCACCGGCTTCGGCTCGCCCGGCAGGCGGGCCACACGCAAGGGCCCGGCTTTGCGTTCGATTTGGACGTTCGAGACGTATACGACTTCGGACATTTTATTCTCCTTTCCAAGTTGGATGCGGCAGCCTGATTTTAGTGGCGCAAAGCTGAGCGAAAAATGGGCGCCATTTTCCAGCCGCGGGCCCAGTCGTTCCGGGCATGCAATCGAATAGACCGGTTTGCGGGCGAATGAAAGTGGACGGAGAAAGCGCGAGCGCAGCGGATTCGTCGGCGCTTCAATTTCCTTCAGTGGCGGCGGGATCGGCCAAGGCTCGGAGGTCGCGTTCGATTCCATCGAGGCTTTCGAGGGCGGATTGGACGGCCGATTCTCCCTCCGCCTTCGCGCGGCGAGCGCGGTCAAGGGCATGCTCGGCAATGCGCGCGACTTCGTGCAGAAGCTTCCGAATTTCAACCTCAAGCCGAGCGCGGCTCTCCTGAACGCGATTGACCACATCCGACTGGACGCGAGTGCTGTTCATCTCCATCAGATGATCGAGGAATCGCCAAGCGTCCTTCTCAATCAGAACGTAGGCGTGTGCAATCCCCAGGAAGAGATCGGCAAGGTAACGCAACGGAGAAGCAGGCAAGGCGACGTGAAGGAGTTCCTCGAACGTGAAGCGTGAAGGAATGTCAAAGCCTCGTTCCCGATCAAGCGCGTGGGGCATGCGCGACAGTTCGCGGACGCCGGATTCGGAGAGCTTCTTGAGATAGTCGTTCCCAATATTCAGAAAGCGAGAAGCGACTTTGCGATATTCCGCCTCGGCGGAGGCTTGCTCGGCCTGCAGCCAGGGCCTGACGCGGCGCTCCGAGACAATTTGCGCCAGGCGCAAGGCATCCCTGCGAAACCTCGGACCGTAGCGCCGCGGCAGAGCCTTGATTCCAGTCTCGAACTCCGCGTTCACCTCCGGCATGGTCCCAGCCAGGAAGTCCTTCCTGTGAGCCAAGAACATATCGGAGAGGCGGTGCTCTTCCGAGGTGAAGAGGTAACTCACATCGCGGAGCGAACGCTCGGCATCGGAAATGGTCTGGCGCAGCTTCTGAATCCGGACCTCCGATTCCGCGATGGGGCGTATCAGGGCGTCGCGCTCTTCTGAAACAATTGCGAGGAGCTCTTCGCGAAGCCTCTTGAAACCTCGCTCGGCGCTACTCTGAACCAAAGCGCGGCCGGACACCGCGACCAGACCCTGCAACGCGCCAACCAATTCGCTCCAATCGCGAGCCGGCCCGTGATTGGCGAGGCGCTCTTCCGCGCTCACCTCGTAAACGACCGAAACAGGGCGTTTCAGGCGGCTTTCGAGGAGGGTTTGTGTAAATGACTTGGCGGCGCTGCGTTCTTCCTCCGAAGTTCTGTCGGCTTTATTCAGGACGACGAGGAGATCGGGGACTTGCCTGCCGATTTCTTCGACCAGCGCCAATTCGTCGCCCGCCATGGGAGGGTCCGCTCCCAAGACGACGATGACGGCATCAATGTGCGGGATGAAAGCTTGCGTCGCCGCGGCATTGCCGGAGAAGACGGAGCCGAGACCAGGCGTGTCCACAAGGCACATTCCTTGCGCCAACAAAGGGCTCGGCGAGAAAACCTCAACTCCGACGACTTGCTTTCTATTCTCCGGATTCAATTCTTCCGACACGAACTGTGAAAGGTCGGCGGGAGAAATGTCCGTCCAGGCACCTCCCTGGAAACGGACACGAGCCCTTTTCGAAACGCCGTACCGCAGAACGGTGGGCACGGTGGTCAGCGGCAGCACGCCGGCGGGAAGGATGCGGTCGCCGAGAAGAGCGTTGAGGAGGGTCGATTTGCCGCGCTTAAACTGTCCGACACAGGCGACGTAGAATCGCCCCTCCGCGGTTCGTTGCGCGAGGGCGAAAGCGTCTTCTCGAACTCGGTCGGAACCGAGCTTCTCCGCGAGCCCCGCGAGACGATGGAGCGGGCTCTCCGTAGCAGCGTCCGGCGCTGAAATTGGACCGGATTCGCGGGCGACGCTCATGAGGCGTGGCTCGCCAGAGAACAAAACCGATCACTCCGCATCAGATAGTCCACGTGAACGAGCTTGAGCTTCACACGATCTCCGAAGTGATAGCGCGGATCAGCCGCCATCGCGCACATCTTCACGATGGCTCCGGGCAGATGGCCGCTCAAACGCAGGAGTTCTTCACGGAAGCCGCTCAGGTCCAGCGATTCCAGGCCGGAATCGCGAATGCAGAATTCAAGAAGCTCGCGCGCGCGAGCGTCGGAAAGCGGGCCGACCGGAATGCGATACTCGTCGGTCCAATACAGGCTCCAGGCGTACCCGATCTCGGCCTGCGTGTATCCATGGCCGGCCAGGTACACAGGAGTTTTCGCGCGGTACATGACTTCCTTCAAAAATTGAGCGACGGTGTGGGAGACCGGACCGAGATGATCGAGAAAAAACAGATACTCGGCTCCCTGCGCGGCGGAGATGAGGATTCCCCTCAACCGCATGGCCGATTGCTCGCTGATCCACCGGGCCAAATTCGCGTCTGAAAAGCGGTCGGCACGGACCTTTCCGCGCACAAACGGGTCACCCGCGAGGTAGAGAGACGTGACCAAATGAGCGATCAGCTGACGGCGTCCCGTCGGCCCGCTCCAGCAGATGCATTTGCGTCGCTCGGATTCGGGAAGCTGCGCGAGCGCCTTTTGGATCAGAAGAGATTTGCCCGCGTCGGCCGGCCCCCAGAGCAGCAGGCTCTCTCGCTTGCGAAACGCGGCTCGCAGGCGGCGCAATTCGGGCTCGCGACCGATCAGGCGTTCCATCGATTCGCCCAGGTGTCTCATCGCGCTCCGGCCAAATGGAGAGGCGCGTCTCCGGCTGCCAAGATTCAGGGCGCCGAACGCAATCCGTCTTGATGAACGTACTTGATGACCTCGACTTCCGAGATGGCGATGAGACCCTCGTGAACGACCTCGTCGAGGAAAGGAATGAGCTTCTGAATTTTTTCCTCCGAGTCGATCACGCTAACCATCACCGGGGCGTCGTGGGAAAAAGACAGAAGGTGCGAGCGGTGGATGAGTGTGCTCGCGCCATACCCGGCGACGCCGCGAAGAACCGTGGCCCCGGCAATATCGAGTTCGCGGCATTTTTCGACAATCGCCCGGTAAAGAGGCTTGTCCTTCCATTTATCGTCCTCCCCAAAATGAATGCGAAGCATTTTGGCTTTTCCGGCGAGTTTCACGGGCGCGCCTCCTTTCGGCGTTCTTCGGTTGCAAAATCGTGGGTGTACTTGATGATGTCCACATCGGAGAGAACGACAAGCCCCTGCTGGACCATTTGATCCAGGACGGGGAAAAAGGCTTGGAGCTTTTCCTCGGTGTCGACGACCGAGAGCATCACGGGGCGGTCGTGCGATAGGTGCAGCGCAGAATCCTTGTGGATGCGGCGGTTTGCGCCGTAACCCAGAATGCCCTGATAGACGGTAACGCCGGCAATGTCGTTTGCCCTCATGCATTCAATCAGGGCTTTATGCAAAGGCTTGCCGTGCCATTTGTCGTTTTCGCCGATATAGATCCTCATGAGCTTGGCCTTGCCTTGGCGTTTCAGCGCGGGCAAAGCATCCTGGGCGGCTTTTTTCTTTTCGACCTCGGCCGGCTTGACGACCGTCGTGTCCTGAATTTCGATCAGGCCCGTTCCCGCCAACTCGTGGAGCTTCGGAAGAACCTCGGCGACTTTCTCGGGAGATTCGATAAATTCGATTTTCATGGGGAGATCGCCGCTGAGAGCTTCAATGCGGGTGGTATGAAGGTGGTGGTCGGCGCCAAAGCCGGCAACGCCGCGAACGACGCTGGCGCCGGAAATGCCGTGATAAAAGAGGAAGTTCAGAATCGCCGAATAGAGGGATTGTCCATGGTATTGGTGGTCTTCGCCGACATAGATGGTCACCTTCTTGGCTGGTCCGGCTTTCAGCATGCCTTCCTCCCTGGATTTCGACTCGACGATGCCCCACGAGCAAGGCGGCGGGGCGTTCGAGTGCGCCATTTTGCGCTGGCGACAGTTCGCCGGTCGAGCGGGACAACAGCTTCAGCCACCGCTTCGCGCTTCATGCGATTGTCCTACCCGTGATGACGCCAAGCCAAACGGAGAAAAATCCGACGACCACGCTGAACACGATATTCATTCCGGCAATCAAGAGCTCGCCGTCCTGAAACACGCGGAACGATTCGTATTCAAAGGCCGAAAAAGTGCTGTAACCGCCAAGAAATCCGATTGGAATCAAGTATCTCCAGTTGGGGTTCCAATTTGTCCTTTCCGCGAGAACCGTCATGATGAAGCCAATCAAGAAAGATGCAGTTATGTTAATGACGAAGGTGCCGTAAGGGAAACGCGTGCCCATCCGGGTGCTGACGTAACCCCCCGCCCAGAAGCGCAACACGGATCCGAGCGCCCCTCCAAAAGCCACCAGTAGATATTTGGTCATAGGAATCGGCCTGCCTTCTTCTCCTTTCGAGCTTTCAAACCGCCTCTTCTTGCGGCGCGCGGATCCCGTTCGGCGAATCCGCCGCGGGGTGTTCATTTTGCGCAGCCGGGCCGCCGCGAAGTCCGGCAAGACTCGCTGCCAAACCATTCAGCTCTTCCTTCGTCAGCTCGCGCCCTTCCAACGCCTGCCCGGCCTGCGCTCGATAGCTTTCGGCGTAGGTCTCGAATTTCTGCTTCAAAGTATCGAGCACGGAATCGGCCCAGGCTCCCACGAGGCGCCAGTAGCCACCGAGCGCGGCATGGAAAGACGGCGGCAACTGGCGCGCAATCCGCCGGGCCACGGAGCGCCGAGCCGGTTCAGGACCAAAGAGCGCGGCAAATCCAGGACGCGAAACATTGATTTCAACGGAGATAGATTCAAATACCGGCGCTCCCCGAACCAGCGATTCGAACTCGCCTTCTCCCGGCGCGTCAGGAACGCCCAGATCCGCAGCGCTCTGCCGAAGGTCGTTCTCGAGGCGAGCGCCCAGAGCGGTGATCTCCGCCTGGAGTTTGCTCACCTGGACTTGGGCAAATTGCAAGATGGCGTCGCGGACCAACTGCCCGGGCACGACTCCTCCGGATCCGCTCCCGGAGGATGCTTGGAGGAAGCGTCTGGAGGCATCCTCGATCGCGTCCGCTGCGCTCATTCCGGCGGATTGGACGTATCGTTGACAATCGGACCGCGTTTCCTCGATCGTGCCGGTCGCTTTTCTGAGAATCATCTCGGCCGCCCGGGCCTGATTTTGCGATTTTGCAGACGAATCACCGCCTCGTCGCAGGCGCGCTTCGAGAGCCGCGGCGACGGCGTCGCGCAGAGCTCCGATCTTCCTCCGCAATGAAGAGGCGCGCAGTTCCTGAGAACGCGCGCTGAGCGGAATAATCTGCCTTTCAAACCACTCGTTCAACATATCCCGGCCGGAAGGCAAGACGCTGACGGGCTGGACGGGAAGGTCGAGGCCGCATTCGAACGCGATATGCTGTTTCACGTATAGAACGAATCGCTCGCGATCCTCGGGCCGGAGCAAATCGGCTTTGCTCAAGAGAACGTTGGCGGGGATCGCGGCATGGCGCAAAGCCATGATTGTGTAAAGATCATCCGCAGTGAGCGTGGAACCAGCGTCGATGAGGACCACGCCCAAATCGCACTTCGGCAGGTAGGCCAGCGTTTCCGTTGTGCCGCTCGAAGCGAGTGATCCGAGCCCCGGCGTGTCGACGAAAGTCACGCCATCGCGCAGTTTCGGCGAGGGAAGAGCCAGAACCAGCCGGACCACACGCTTCTCGTTTCCCGGGTTCTGTTGTTCGGTGGCGAATTCCGGCAATCGGCCTATTTCAAGCTTCTTCCTCGGAGCTTCCGAAAACCAGACGGTCAGAGAAGGTTCTTCGGCGTGAAGGATGCGGGTGGGGACGGCGGTAATCGGCGTGACGCCTACGGGAAGCGCGTCCGTTTCGAGGACGGCGTTCAAGAGCGAGGATTTTCCGGAGCTGACGCGGCCGAAGACCGCGATTTCAAAGCTCTTGTCCTCGGCTCGATCGAGAATCGCAGCGAGGGATGGACGAAACTCGACCAGGCCGCGTTCCCGAATGGCCTCTTCGACTTTGTTGAGCAGCGCCAGGTCGTTGCCGGCTACGTCGAGACGTTCCAGCCGGGATTTCAGATTCTCGCCGACGCCCTCTGAAAGGAAGCGGTCAAAACGCCGGACCAGGCCGCTCAGCTCGCCGATGATTCCGTTCAGCTCCGTCGCCACAGCTTCCGGAATGGCCCCGTAGCCGCTCATTTCCTTCGGATTGAGCTCCTCGACAGCGATCTCGATGGACAAGAGCATTACGTGAATGGCGCGGGAGGCCGGGATCGAAGGATCTTCGCGCGGGATTCCTTGCCCATCGAGGATGCGAACGAGCTGGCCTCGAACGCGGGCAATGTAGTCGGCGATCGTCCTGCGTTGTGCGGGAAGTATGTCGGCGGAATAGCGGGGAAAAGCCGCGCGGGAAGCGCTGGAGTTGAGAATCCCCTCGATTTCAGCGAGCAGCTTATCGATGTAGCGGCAGGTAACGCGCAGGCGGTTGGCCTGAAAGGGATTCAGGGATTCACGAGATTTCTGATCTCCGGAGTTCATCTCAACACCCACCCAACGCACCGAAGCGCACGGCGCGTTCAAATTCAGACTTCTTTGAGGGGTTCCCGAAACTACGGGGGCAACCAGGCGCAGACGGCTCCCTCCAGTCCGAAACCCTCGTAGGAGTCATCTGCCCCTTTGGGGGGCGGTTTAGGGCGAACTCCAACACCCGCAACACAATGATTATTTCCCGTTAAAACGGCGAAGTCAATCGCTCAATCGGGCGAATTGCCTTCATTTGCTCGTGGAAAGACGGGCGTTCCGTTGACCCGAGAAGACATCGGGCCCACTTCCGGCGAAATGAAGTCGTCCTCCGGTGCGAGTTCGGCGAGCGGCAGATATGAGGCGATGGCGCCGGGTGCCACCGGAGTGCCCCTACCGAGCCTGGCGTAGTTGGCGCCAGTGACACCGTCGGAGTTTTCGGCAGCGGACCGGCGGGGCGTTATTTTCTTCGAGGCGTTCCGAAATCGACACGCCCGTGGAAACTACACCCACGTCTCCGATAACGCGACACATCGGGAGTTACGAACCAGCGCGCAGCCAAGAAGCTGCTGTGACGAAGTTCTGATCACGTATTACCTGAAATTCGAGATAAGCACCACATCAGAGCGGGTCTCCCCGCGGGCCATCGCCAGATGATCTCCCGTTCGGCTTCGCGCGAACGAGAACATTTGTTGGGACGAGAAATTACTGATGCGCCGAGGCGCGCCTCCCGAAAGCGGTTGCTCCCAAATATTTGCCGTTCCTGCATTCACCTGAATGTATTGCAACGTTTTGCCGTCGTGCGACCAAACAAATTGCGGGCCTTCGGGCGGAGTTTCGGCGATGCGAGTCTGCTTGCCATCTGCCATCGAAATTAACACGATGTAAACTGTCGGATCCGAATGTACCGGCGTGCTGTAAGTCGCGACCTCGCTCCCATCCGGTGAGATCGAAGAAGTCCAGAAATTCTCAACGAGGCTGGTCGACTGGCCGCCTGCGACCGGCACTTTTCGGAGGTCGTAGACGCCCCCGTGATCAGCAGTAAACACCGCCCACTTCCCATCTGGAGAACAGGCTGGCGGAACCTGAGCGTAGCTCGCTAGTGTCGAAAGTTGAATGGGGTTGCTTCCATCCGCGTCCATGCGCCACAGAGTAGGCGTGCCGTGCCGGCTGGAAATGAATACAATTTGGGCGCCATCGCCACATGCCGCGGGAAAGAGATTGGTATGGTCATCCGAGAGAGTTAGAAGCTTTGAGTTGGTTCCGTCTGCATTCATCGTGCCAATCGCGCCGTCCATTGTTGAATAGACCAGAGACGTGTCGCTAAGCCAATCCAACTGACTGACCGATGGATCACCCGAGGTAACTTGCCGCGCATCCGCCGGCTTGCCGGATTTAGCCACCCATACGGCGCTGGTGGATTCGGAAGACACTGCCACAAGTCCGCCCCCAATGCTCGAAACGCCCAGAGACGCAAGCGAATAATCACTCAAATCGTTGGTCAACTTCTCGATTTTTCCCGATGGATACGATACGAACCAGATTTGTCCGTGCGAACCCATCGAATAATCGGTGACGACAACCAGAAGGCCACTCTGGTCAGGAAGCCAGGCGACTTGTCCCAACGGCACGCCCGGCGAGCAGAGCGTTCGCACGGTCCCGTCCGACACGTTCACTGCGAGCAACGACTGCCCCTGGATGGCGTTACCCGCCGTCACGACGATCGTGCTGCCGTCAGGACTCCATGCCGGCGCAAATATCGTGAATACCGCGTTGTCCAACGTCGCGAGAGTTTTTTCGTTGCCGCCATCGGGATCGGCAACCAGCACGTGCATCTTAGTGAACGACAGGTCTTCGCTTACGAACGCGATTCGCCCGCCGTCGCGAGAGAACGTCACGGTGGTATCGACATTGCTCGCTATTTTATGAACTGCTCCGCCCAGAGCGGGGACGCGGTACAACGAATTCAAAACCGCACTCCCCTCATCGCCGCGCGAAAAATAAAGGAAGTTCCCATCCGGAGAGAAGGAAAGCCCCTGATAGTCGCTTTTTGAACCGCCTAGGATATTTACGCCGCTGTCACCAGTCACCTGGCGGATCCAGATGCTTTTTTCAACGCCTTCGTCTGCCACGTACGCTACGTACTTTCCATCCGGCGAGATCGCCGCGAGCAGGACGTTTCCGGAGCTCGTGAGTTGTTTCAACCGCATGTTCTGGAACGTGAATTCTCCGCTTCGTTTGGGAGGTGTATGGCGATACACGCCGTATGCCGCGGCAAGGGCCAGCAGCGCGGAGGCTGCTACGATCCACGCCAGCCTCGTTTTTTGGCGAGCTAAGTCGAGATCTGAAGCGGCAACAAGATTCGCGCCTGATGTCGTTGTGTCACGTTTCAGGCGTTTGAGGTCCCTGCGAATGTCTGCCGCGCTTTGATAGCGCAGCTTCCTGTCTTTTTCGAGCGCCTTGGCGATTACTTCGTCAAGCTTGGGCGACAGGTCGGGATTGAGCCGCAGCGGTGCGACCGGACTGCGGTTTAGAATCGCGTCGGCGATCACTCCCGGTGTATCACCCCGGAAAGCGTGGGCGCCGGTAGCCATCTCGTATAGCACCGCGCCAAAGGAGAAAAGATCCGTACGCGCGTCGAGTTCTTCGCCGCGCACCTGTTCGGGCGACATGTAGGTCAGCGTTCCCATCGTGACGCCGGGATGGGTGAGGTGAGAGGTTTCTTCTGCCGTCGGCATCGCCGATAAACTCAGCGCGGTCCCTGGGGCGGTCAGCTTTGCGAGGCCGAAGTCCAGAACCTTGGCGTGCCCGCGATCGGTCACAAAAATGTTGGCGGGTTTGATATCACGATGGATGATGCCTTTCGCGTGCGCCGCGTCCAGAGCGTCCGCAATCTCGATTCCGAGTTCCAGGATGTCGTCCTGCGGCAATGCCTTCGAGCCCAGGCGCGCTCTTAGCGTCTGCCCGTCGAGAAATTCCATAGCGATGAATTCGCGGCCATCTTGGTCGCCGATGTCGAGAATGGTGCAGATATTGGGGTGATTCAGCGCGGAGGCGGCCTGTGCCTCACGGCGAAAGCGTTCGAGCGTCGAGGGGTCGTTAGAGGTCTCGACCGGTAGAAACTTCATTGCGATGAAGCGGTGCAGTCGCGTGTCTTCGGCTTTATAGACCTCGCCCATCCCGCCGCTGCCGATTTTTCCAAGAACGCGGTAGTGCGAGATGATTTGCCCTTTGGAGAGCGAAGCGTCCGACATTTCCGGCAATTTTAGGTTGCTACTACTGCCAAGTCAACGAGGGCAAACCTGTTCGGGTAAGACTCGGTTGTTTTGCCCACCTGGGTCGCGTTCAGCGGCTCATACACCGGATCATAACCGTAATTCGTCGTGGCCCCGCCTGCCTGACGGCAGGCAGTCCGGAAAGACGATTGGCTTTTGCCGTGAGATTACTGAAGAATTAATTATTTACTTATTATAGTCAATGATACGACAGAGCGAGCTGGCTCGCAGGGGTGCCATGCGAGCGAGTGCTGAAAGAGCAATGCGGACGGAGGCAAGGCGGGAGAATGGTCGGGGCGAGTGGATTTGAACCACCGACCTCCTGGTCCCGAACCAGAACTAGAAACACTATCTTATTGGCCCGTTTAGCATTGTTCTGCGTCGAATATAGCGCTTCGGGCCAGTATTCGGCATCAAATGGACTCAAATCGGACCTGCTCGCTGAGGTGACCCCTTGTCGTGGCACAGTTTTGCTTGGGCACAGGTTCTGGCTGAGTCCCTTCAGTTAACTGTGTCTAGTCGATGTTGTGCGACCACCAGCAATGACTCGTCCTAAAGAACGGCAGCCTTGCCTTAGAAGGAGCTTGGGAAGGAATCTATCTTTGTCTGTTCCGCTCGCTCTAGTCGACCCGCCTCACCAATCAGGTCGGCTATCGACTAGGGCTCGACCGGCGCTGGGCAGCCTGTGATGGTGGCGATGTTTGCTCCTTGAAGCATGAAAATGCTAGTCACAGAGCCGCAGGCTGCAGTAGGAAGTGTGAAGATGTACACGATGACAGCCGTCCTTTGCGTGTTAGGTTGGAATTTCCACTTCCTGGCATTCGCGATAGAGTCGGTTATCAGAGCGTCTTTCCCGGATATGGCAATCGCTTTTACAGCGTTACCTTGACCATCAAGGAATACACGGACTACAACCGCACCCTCAATGTGGGCCGCCCGTGCAAAGGTTGGGTACTTGAGCTCTTCGAAGTGGACAATTTTTATGTCCTTATCATTCACAGTTCCGACATCTTGAGCATTGAGGCCGTGAAGATAACCAGCGACCAGTATGGCAATAAGCAGGAGCAGCTTTCCCACTTTTGTCTTCATTGGAGTCCCTCTATTAATTGTCCGCAATTGGTGACAACGGCCTTGTTGTTTGCCTCCTCTGCTTTGTTGTTACCGAAGTCGTCCTGAAAGCCAGCAACCGTTATCTGATGCGCGACCTCGTGTATCAGGGTCGCAGCCTGAGCTCTCAGCGTGTTCCCGAGATAATGATGTGGACCGAGCTTGAACTGTACGCCGTTATATGGGGGACCGTCGGGGGCATTAGTATTGAAGAATCCTCCTGCGTCGTTCACCGTAAGCGCGATACCGGTCGGCAAGCCATTCACCAAAGTGTGGTCCGGATTTACGTCTCCAGAAAACGCCCAAGTCTCGTAACTGATGTTCGAGCCAACATTTACCGTGCCATGTCCGTAGGCAACTGACTGCAGGAGGTCTTGAATCTCCTGCAATCCCGAAGTGCCGGCACCTTTGCCCGAACCTACAAGCCACGCGTTGCAGGTGCCGTTCGACGGAAGCGCCGCCTGTAACTCTTGAAGGACTTCAGTGATAGTACTCTGATTTGTGCCTTGAGTTGAGAAGTTTGTCACGCTCACGTTCTGGATTGCAGCGTTGCCACCATTACCGTCTGGACCGTAGAACGGCGAGCTACTCAGCTCCACAGGAGAACCGTAATAGGCAGAGACAGAATTTCCGGAGGAAGAGTACCCGATCCAAAAGTCGCCTCCGAAGTTGCCGACCGAAGAGCCTGCCCCGAAATCTGTGGAGGCGTTCCCCGAGGAGTCAAAGTCGAGCACTGTGTCAACTCCATTCAAAGTTGACTTAGCGGCAATACCGCCGCCTGATGCCGAGGCCAGTAATGAAACTGTTGTCTGTGTAGGAACTTGATAAGTCCAATTTACGGAACCGGAGTTTATGTTGAAAGAAACGATCTTCGGACCTTCGCCGTTGGTGCTGTCTCCGCTACTTGTACCGTCAGTGGCAAAGGCAATACCATTCTCACCGAGCACAAGCGAAGGATTTACCGGCAAGCCATCAGGACCCAACACGAAGTTACTTGGGGTGAATGGCAAGTTGTAGCTGGCAGATATCGATCCAGAAACCACGTATGCGGCTTGATAGGGATTGGTTGGGATCGCGCCACTCGCTGGATCAATTACCCAAGTTGCCAATACGTTACCTTGACCATCGGGTATGATCCGCTCAGGGAACAAGTTCTCATCGGCGTTTGTCGAACTCAATTGAGTCGTTGTAACTGTGCCGTCAAGCGAAACCTTTAATAAGTAGAGTGTCGCTGAGGTGATTTGGGGAGGGTAAGCGACCTGCACAACCTCGTACTCAACATACGTGGACCCGTCTGAATCCACGATCGGAGGTCCGATTGGTGAATATCCATTAAGGACGGTACCGTTTTGCTCTGTGTATGACGAAGGCGGAATATAGGGCTCCGAAATTAATTGCGCTGTCTGGCCGTTCACAATTTGAAGTTCCGGTAGACCTGACGTGTTTCCAGGAGCTGATATTGCGATAGCACCGTCTCCTCGAATGGCCAATTGAGGGGCGTCTGGGTAACAATACAAAGTGGTACCCCCGGGCCCCGCACCAGGAAGGCCTGCCGCTGAAATCTGCCAAAGGGTTTGCCCCGTACCAGGATCCACATCTGCGATTGTCATGGGCACGGTTTGGCCTTGACTGCACGTCTGATTTTCCGTTACGAGCACCCCACCGAATGCATCCGGCGTGCTATTTCCATTGAGCGATGGGAATTGACTCTGCCACATTTGCTGTCCGTCGATCGTTAGCGCCTGAACCAATGATCCACTTCCGTCGCTTGTTGATTGAATGAGATATAAATCTGGACTGCCGGTTTCTGACGGAATCGCCTGGGCCAGTTGCTGAATGGAAAAGCCTGGAACAGACGCTACAGACCAGAGAGTGGCCCCGGGCGATGGAGTGGTCCCCGCCGCAGATATAGTAATTTGCGCTTGACCTGAGACGCCTTCAACGGTTGCAGTAAGCGTCACCGTCCCAGTGGAGAGAGCTGTTAGAGTCGGAGAACTGTCCGAAGTTATGCTTGCAAGACTAGGATCGCTCACTACCCAACTAACATCCGTTCGCGGATAGCCGACTTCGGTAACGGCGCTGAATTGCTGACTGTCGCCTACGTTCAAGTTAACAGCGACGGGCGTGACTTTTACCGAACTCGGGGCTGGCGGCGGGACTGCGTATAGTTCGGCCGGACCCA
This sequence comes from Verrucomicrobiia bacterium, assembly GCA_035503815.1. GTDB lineage: Bacteria > Acidobacteriota > Terriglobia > Acidiferrales > UBA7541 > Palsa-295. The sequence goes on along the minus strand of DATJTF010000038.1, from coordinate 9,187 downwards.
CAACGCCATCCAGACCTTCCCCACCTACAACCAGAACTGTACCGTCGTTGAGCAGGGTCGCAGTGTGGTCCGAACGAGGGAATTGCAGAGAACCCGCGCCAGTGAAGGTTTGAGTCGATGGAACGAAGAGTTCGCCAGTGCCCGAATCAGTGGTAGTTGTCTGACCGTCTATAGTTGCAGGTACTTGGCCTCCGACAACAAGGACAGACTCGTTATTCAACAGAGTAGCTGTGTGACCGGAACGGGCGATTGCCAGGCTGGGTCCGAAAGCGAAAGCTTTGGCGACGGGATCATATATCTCCGTGGTGGCAAGAATCGGATCGGGCGATGTTAATGAATAGTAGTTGCCACCTGCAAAGAGAACCGTTCCGCCATTCAACAGAGTCGCCGTATTGTACAGTCTCGGCGTGTTGAAGTTGGCAGCTGTAGTAAATAGACCCGTGGTAGGGTCGAATATTTCTGCGCTTGCGATGTAATTGCCCTCGGAGTCAGTGCCCCCGGCTATGAGAACAGTCCCGTCATTAAGCAATGTTGCAGTTGGCGACATCCGAGGCGTCACCATACTACCTGTAACCGTGAATGTTTTGGCGCTCGGATCGTACAGTTCTGAGTCGGAATATCCGCCGCCACCTTCGGGGTTGATGTAATGCCCACCGGCAATGAGAACTTGTCCGCTGTTGAGGAGCGTAGCAGTGTGATCTATTTGGGCATTGTTCATCGAGGATGTCAGACTAAAAGTTCCCGTCGCTGGATCGTAGATTTCTGCACTGCTTAGGGTCTGTATACTTCCTCCACCCATAAAGTTCTCGCCCCCTGTGATTAAAACTGTTCCGTCCGGAAGAAGTGTCGCAGTGTGGCCCATGCGTGGAGTAGTTAGGCTGCCCGTCGCAGAAAAAGTTTCCGTTGCCGGATCGTAAATCTCCGCACTCGCAAGAACTTGATTGTTGCTATCTTCACCGCCTGCGATCAAAACGGTCCCATTGGATAGAAGTGTAGCGGTGTGACCATACCGAGGTGTGATTAGAGTGCCTACAGTAATGAAACTTGATCCGTCAACGGTCAGGCTTGTGGAGCCATTGACGGAGCCAAAAACTGCTTGGATCGTCGTCTGTCCTTCTCCGACTGCGGTTAGCAGGGCGGACCCGCTCATGATCCCGACTGAAGTGGAGCTAGAACTCCACGTTGCGTTGGGTGTGATGTTTTGTCTGCTCCCGTCACCATAAATGGCCGTGGCGACATACTGTTGCACGCTGTTCAATGGGAGAGCAAGCGTCTGTGGAGAGACAACGATTGAAGAGAGGGTCTCTACGGTGAATGTGCCACCGCTAACATTGACACCGCTTGTGTTAACAAAAATGTTTCCTGTTGTTGCCCCACTAGGCACAGGTACGGTTATTTGGTTCGCAGTCCAAGTTGAGGGCGTCGCCGACGTTCCGTTAAACGTCACAGTGCTTGAGCCTTGGGACGATCCGAAGTTTGTCCCTGAGATTGTCACCACGACTCCGATGGCACCGAACGTGGGCGATACGCCAGTGATTGTTGGCGAGGGCTTGACGGTAAAAGTCTTTCCATTGCTTGGCAGGTCGAAGCACGTGACGATGACATTTCCAGTTGTGGCTCCGCTAGGGACAAGCGCTGTAATTCTAGTCGAGCTCCAACTCATTGCGGTTGCGGCAATACCATTGAATGTAACCGTACTTTCCCCTTGAGTTGGTTGGAAGTTCGTGCCGGAAATGGTGACGGACGCTCCGATTGCCCCGGAGGTGGGAGAAAGACTTGAGATCGTCGGGGTTGCTATCACCGTAAAGACAACCCCGGCGCTCGCCTTCCCCGAAACAGTCACAACAACATTGCCAGTGGTCGCTCCGCTCGGTACTGGGGCGGTGATGCTTGTGCTCGTCCAGCTCGTAGGCGTAGCCGTAGTCCCATTGAACTTGACGGTACTGCTTCCCTGGGTTGACCCAAAGGTTGTCCCCGTAATTGTAATCGCAGTGCCGACAGTTCCTGAGGTCGGTGATAGACCGATAATATTCGGTATGACAGTAAAGCTCTTGCCGTTGCTTGACACGCCTAAGACCTTGACCACCACATTGCCCGTCGTCGCATCAGAAGGCACGGGCACGACTATGCTCGTTGAACCCCAAGTCGTCGGCGTGGCTGCAACTCCATTGAATGTGACGGTGCTACTTCCCTGGGTCGACCCGAAGTTCGAGCCGTTGATCGTAATGGATGTGCCCACGATCCCTGACGTTGGAGACAAACTCGAGATGCTCGGACTCGTGGCCCACGCTTCGGAAGGCAGCAGAAACAGAAAAGCAAATGCGAGAATTAATGCCGGACCCCACGTCCTCTGCCGCATGGACACACCTCCGCTTTCGTTACTTGCGCGCCTTGAGCCTAATCTGACTGTTCCGGAAGCAATGTATGTGGGACCTCATACTCATTTATTTAATTATTGTCAATAGTACTTATTATGTATTATGAAATGGCTTGTTTTGATGCAGATTGAAAAGATTTGAACGTACACTTCTAGGAGACAATGCGATCGGCCTTTTTTCATGCTGCTTACTTTTCTGCGCAGCTGAAGCCCATCAGCCTCAACAGGTGATCGTGCGCGCTCTGTCGCAAACAAGACCGAGAAACGCGAGGGTGGATCGAAACCCAAGCTCCTAGCGAGGTCGAAGAACCTCTCACATTGGAAATATCCCAGGGCGAGGCTGGTCGCAGGGAGCCGCGCCAGCGAGCCTGCCCCTTGACGGCCATGAGAGCAGAAGGGAGCGTGGTTAGCTGTTAATCGTTCAGATTTGCATCACGGAAAGACTGGGAGTCTACAAAAAATGTTGGAAGTTGGAAGCACGGCTCATTCATCCTTTGAATTCAGTGGGAAGAATAACTTTTGATTTGAGACGCTCCTTTGGAAAATCCTTGAGATTAAGGGTGATTACAAAGCCTGCATCGCCGGATTCGGCGCATAGGCAAAATGCGTCGTCCTTGGGATCAGGAGAAATTTGAGCCGAGGCATGCACCTTCACCTCCTCGGCCCGCTCGCGGATCAGGTTGACGACTCTCCCGATAAGATTCGGACGAACGTGGAGGCGCTTAAGAACTTCCTTGTATTCTTCCAAAATGTCTTCTGTCACGAGCCAGACGAAATTGTTCTGCTCGGCCCACCGATGGAGCACGTCAGCACTTGGATTCCTGCCAGAAACGAACGGCTCTCTGAAACCCGATACGCCAGCCACAAGCACGCTCGTATCAACCACAGCCCGTGGCTTACGCTTCCTAGTTTTCTGCGGCAACGGTGATCTCTGGCGCACGCCTCTCTTTACGATAGCTGCGAACCGTACTCAAGATTTCTTCTTCGGAAACCTCTCCGATGTCCTTTGCCGCCTCGGTTAGCGATTCCAGAAATTCCTTTTTCCAGCCCCGCCGTTTCTTTCCGCGCGGCAAGTCCTTGTAAAGATCAGCCCGGCTCATTCGCTCTTCAATCTGTTCCCCCAAAGCTCGAAACGGCACTCCGAGTTTGATTGGCTCTTCTTCCGCTGCGAGTCGGCAGTTGAAGGTGATGTACCTGGGATTCTCTGATTTGAATTCTTCCTCAGACGCCGAAAATGCTTCCATGAGTTTAGAGAGCACACTCGTCCGCGTGCCCAAGGATTCCTTTAGGTAGAAGGCAACTTTGGCCACCATGAGGGCGCTCGTGTCGAAGAAATACGTTCCCTCTAATCGTCGAGGCTTTACGACGCCGAATTGGACAAGATTCTGCAATTCCTTCGGCTCTATCTGAAGGACCGCGCTGGCCTGCTTTAACTTTAGCCCCTGCCTTGGCATGTTCCCTCCAATTAACAGCTAAATATTAGACTGTAATTTGGATGTATGTCAAGGAACCAGCTATACAGACCGAAGTCCATCCGCCCATTGGCGGAGAAACGGTAATACCTCTAAGAAAGGGTAATAAAAGAGGGTAACAGTCTCAGACGGTTCTTCGACTTTTGCTCCCCTCCAGAAGGTCTCGATTTGAATGCCCGCCGATGCGAAATCTTAACATTTCTATAGGTAATCTATAGTTGACATATAGACCGTAATAGAATACTATGCTGCGCAAGAAGGAGGTACGCCATGACAGTCTCGTCAGACGTTCATTCCCTTGGCAAACGACGCAGAATGGCCCTGCGTGTCTTTTATGGTTTTGTGGTCGCCGCGATTGCCGCATTCACCCTGGGATCGCGCGCAAGCAATTCCCGAGGCGTGCTGACCGCAGTTGGGATTCTCCTCGCGGGCGGCGCGCTCTGGAGCTTCCTTCGCTTCCTCCGGGCCGGGGATTCACATCAAAAACTTATCAACCACCAAGCGACGAGCTTTGCCTTCGTCGCCTCCCTGGTTCTCACGTTAGCCATTGGTCTTTTCCAGCGATTCGGTCTCTTCCCGGATGTCTTCCTTCTGGTCCCAGCCCTAATGATCGCATTTTGGAGCATCGGACTCATCCTCGCTTCCTGGCGGTACCAATGAAGACCCGGCTGCGTGTGTTGAGGGCGGAGAAGGAGTGGTCGCAGGCCGAACTCGCCGAGTCGGTCGGCGTGACCCGGCAGTGTATCAACGCGATTGAAACCGGCAAGTACGAGCCTGGCCTCGATCTGGCGTTCAAGATTGCTCGCATATTCGGCAAGAACATCGAGGAAGTTTTCCTCTATTCAGGAGAGCAAGCCTCGCCCTCGTCTTGAGTGAGTTTTGAGGTAAGCAACACGGATGTCCAGCCGTTCGCATTTTCGACCTTCCCATTTTCCTCGACAGTCGATTTCTGTTTCTTCTGCACTGAACGCACCGGAGCATCGTCATGACCCGAGGCTTTGACGGATTCGAAATCGACGATTTTCGCGATTCCGGCTTCGACTCTGGGCGGGATGTAGGCCGAGGTTCATCTTCCTCATGGAACGACCCGAACCGTCTTTACTACATCCACCGAGAGGAAGACAGGGCCGACCGGCGCGACCGAGAAGAACGGCAGCGTTCCCGCACAGAGCGCCCGACGCTGGCCCGCGAGGAACGCGTTCAGGAGACCCTCAGTCAGCGTGGGCGAACTAGGTACTCGGATCGGGACAAAGACTACTCCCTTCGCGATTCAGAGATCTACACGCTTTCGGAAGTTGGCAGGTTCCGCGTCACAGCCGCAAAGGACCTCGCCGAACTGGCCTACAACGGCGACCGTAACCGGATGGAGAACGATGTTGAAAGCTTGACCCGTCAAGGCCTCGTCAAAGTCACGAGCATTTCAGATACCGAGCACAATCCTATGAAGGTCATGACCCTGACGAAGGAAGGCCAGCAGTTCTTGTCTCGCGGAAGAGTTCTTCGCCCGGACCAGGTCACCTACTACGGGCTGAAAAAACCCAAAGAAGCCATTCACGATGCGGAACTCTACCGCCTCTATCACAAGGTCGCCGATGAGATCGAGGAACGCGGCGGCAGGGTACTTCGCGTCAAGCTCGACTATGAAATGAAGCGGGAACTCTACTCCCGCATTGCCCGCTATTCAGATGAGAGAGGGCAGCTAGAGGACGACCTAAAGGAGAAAATCGCCAACCAGTATCACCTCAAAGTCGTATCCGGTGAGATTCCAATTCCTGATTTGCGAATTGAATATGTGCGCCAGAACGAGCATGAAATCCAGCGGCGCGACCTCGAACTCGCCACGGATCATTATCGTCCGCGCGGACTCGCGCAGAAGGCTCGCGCAGGCTTCCAAATCTATGCCCGGCGCGGTGACACCGACCGATTGCGCCGTATTCGGGACGAGCGGGAGCTAAGCGCGGCGATCTTCACCCTATAACCCATGAGCATCCAGGAATCCCAACTCGTCGGTCTCCGCGCTTTCGGCTATACCGAAGTGGAGGCTCGTTTTCTCTACCTTGTGGCCGTGCATTCCGGCTACTTCACGGTGCGGCAGTTCCTCGATTTTGCACACGCCAAGAGCGGCAAACGGAACGCCCGTTTCATCGAAAAGATGTTTCGTCTGGGCCATGCCACGGCCCGGAGATATACGCGCAGAAGCCTCATATATCACCTGTCTTCCCGTCGGATTTATGAAGCGATTGGAAAGGCTCACCTCCGCAATCGCAGGGACCACGAACTTGATTACATCAAGACGCGGCTCCTCGGACTGGATTTCATTCTTGCCAACCCCGAGGACCGCTATTTCGAGACGCCGGAAGAAAAACGGCACTACCTCATCGAACGGTTCAAACTCAGCGAGAGCGTATTCTCGCCTTCCAACGGGCATGGCAAGGCGATCACGTTTTTCGAGGGATTCCCCGTCTGTGTAGCCTATCCCGCTCCCGATTACATGCCTGTGGTGACGTTCACCTATGTCGATATCGAGCATCGGAACCTCGACCGATACATCCGGCACTTGCGTACCTACCGGCCTCTGTTCCGTCAGCTTCCGGGGTTTCAGTTCATCTACGTTTCCACCGCGGCGGGCCTTCAGCAAGAGGCGGGCGAACTTTTCTCGTTCCTTGTGGAAGGCAAGGGCCTCTCGGATTTAGCTCGCTACTTCGATATAGAGGCGAAATGGAACAGCAAGAAATACAGCCTGGTTACGGAGAACGATCTGGTCTTCCGAAACCAAGTCGCGAATCGTTTCAGCGGCGAGATATTCGACACTCTCTTCCTTCTTTGGAGAAGAAATCAATTGCCGAAGGACTTGCGGACGGACTCGGAAACAACCAAAACGCCCGCACAAAAGGTCCTGTTCCGAGCCGTCGTCGTGCCAGGCCAGGAAACCGTATTCGGCGACAGCAGCAACAGATGGGGTGACGGCTGGCAAGTGCGGGGTGCTTCAGGTACGGCTTCAGTTCCCCAGTCGCCACCAACCCAATCACAGCTTCTTGAAAGAAGAGCGGATAGATAAATGCAACGGGTGACATCTGCACGCGGACAAAACACAAGAAAGGGCGGGAGCGACCCCGTTGTGTGCGGCTTGCAGCCGCCCACACGTTCCTGGGGTCGCTCCCGCCCGCACCGAATTGCGCGGTGCCGTGTTTTGTCCGCGTGCAGAGATCGAAGCAAGCAGCTTGTAATGCGAGTCGCACTACACAGCGAAAGAAGAAAGGAGCACAACAGTTGTCACTACTGAAGGCACCGTCCAAACAACCAAAGACTACAAACCTTCAGGTTCGTCTGGAGGAAGAAGTCAGGCGCAACCTGGACCGATATGCCGAATTCATCGGCGCAAATGCGTCCTACGTCGTCAGTGAAGCGCTGAAGCTGCTTTTCAAACGGGACGACGAGTTCAAGCATTGGCTGACCGACCATCCGACCAAGATCGAAGAGCAAACACTCGAAGGAGACGTTCTTACAAAGACCGCGTAACAGACATGAAGCCTCGTTCAACACAATCCGGTACGCGCGAGAATACAGCGTCCTCAGGACAGCACGCCCCGCGCTCTGCAATGCGCTCGATCCAGAATCAAGCTCCGAAATCAGCAGGCACAACATATGAGGAGACATCACCGACACCGCCATCATCCTATGAAACATTTTCTCCTAACGATGCCGCCCACATCGCGGCCACAGAGGGAGAGGCGGACCACGGAAAGCACCTTCTGACGGTTCACGAAGTAGCTGACCTACTGCAAGTCCCTGTGTCTTGGGTCTATGGACGGACCCGCAAGCGATCGTTGGAGCGAATACCCAGTTACCGGCTTGGAAAATATTGGCGCTTCCGTCAGGACGAAGTGCTGGCTTGGGTCGAATCTCAACGGCGAGGCTCGCATGCTGCTTGACGCACGCGGTACACTCGTTGTCGACGCAGAACAAGCTAGGCGGGCCATCTATGGAGGCAAAAAGATGGCTCGCAGACGCTTTCAGCACGGATCGCTCTTCCGGCGTGGCCGACGAAACAAGGTATGGGTGGGCCGCTGGTGGGAGGAAATCATCAATCCTGACGGCTCCATCGGACGCACGAGGCGCGCGGAGGTTCTCGGTACAGTTGCCGAACTGCCTTCGCGCTCATGCGCGAAGGAGATCCTGTCAAAACGGCTCAATCCAATTAACAGTGGAACGCAGCGTCCACAGTCCACTCGCAGCTATTCAGATTTCATCACGAAGGACTGGATGCCTGTCGTTCTCCCAACTTTGAAGTACGCAACACAAAAGCATTATCGCTACATCCTCGATAATCACTTGCTTCCCACATTCGGCGGCACTCGTTTCACGGACATCAAGCGAGAGTGCATCCAGTCATTCCTCGCAGCCAAGCTGAACTCGGGTCTTGCGTGGAAGACGGTAAAACACATTCGCGGCGTGTTCGGGAGAAGTTTAACGACTGCCGAAAACTGGGGATACATCAACCACAATCCCGTTTCGAAGACTGAGTTGCCACGACGCCCGCGCGCTCTCTCTCCGAAACCTGTCCTTCAACCGAATCAAGTCCGCCTGCTGACAGAAGCGCTTTCTGAGCCATCTCGGTCGATCGCCCTGTTATTAGTTTTGACAGGCTTGAGGATTGGCGAGCTTCTCGCACTCCGATGGAAGGCTGTCGACTTAGCTGCTGGCACGTTGCGCGTAATTGAAACGGTATACGACGGCCACTTCGATAGTCCCAAGACGGATCGCAGTGCCCGTCTCATTCCGTTGGGGGCACAGGCCTTGGCTTTGTTCAAGAGGCTCCAACAAAATCAAGTGGAACCGAACAACTTGGTGTTTGCAACGCGGGCGGGCGGCCCACTCAACAGGCACAATTTGCTGCGCCGATATTTGAAGCCGGCGTGTAAGAGGTTGGAGTTCGGGGGCATTACGTGGCATTCCCTCCGCCACTCACACGCAACGATGCTCGACGCAACAGGGGCGCCACTCGGAACGGTGCAGGCTCTGTTGGGACACTCAAGTTCCGAAATCACAAGAGAAGTCTACCTACACGCCATTCCTGAGGATCAACGTAAGGCAGTGGCGAGCGTCGAAGCGCTTATATTTGGACCCAATTGGACTCAAGTCTCAAGCGCTTCACAAACTAGTGCGTAGGTAAGTTCTTGATTCAGCGGGAATGGAATGGTCGGGGCGAGTGGATTTGAACCACCGACCTCCTGGTCCCGAACCAGGCGCTCTAGCCAGGCTGAGCCACGCCCCGAATTCGATACATCTTTACATTGAGTTTACCCTGCCACACTCCGCACCGCAACCGGCCCATCCA
>DATJTF010000037.1:0-72052 GCA_035503815.1 Verrucomicrobiia bacterium | reverse complement strand
CGTTTTCCCCGCTCCGGTCGGACCGAGGAACAGCAGGTTCCCCACCGGACGCCCCGGCGAGTTGAGGCCCGCGCGAAAGACCTGGTACAGGTCCACCACCGCCTGCACCGCTTCGTCCTGCCCCACGATCTTCCGGCGGAGCCCTGTTTCAAAGTCGCGTGATTCGACGCTGCGTTGCGTCGGGTCGAGATGTTGCGGACGCGCCCCCATGGCGATCCCCCTTACCGGAACTTCCTTCCGCCCTCCGCACCCGCCTCGGTTCGCTCGAATTGGTCCAGCTTGACATCGAGTGTTGACCGAAGCAGCCGGAGCTGCGTGACCAGTTCCCGGCTCGAATTGGCACGATCAGCCAATAAGAGCATTGGCGGCGATAGATCCGCCAGGTCCAAGTTGAGGTTGCGTAGTGAATGCATCAACTTCTGCACATACAGGGAACGGATGTCGAACAGCTCTACGCGGCTGTTCACCCTCTCCCGTAAATTCGACCAATCCACTTCCAGAAATGGATGATTGCGCGAAACCCGCCGGACCACGTCGTCCGTAATCCGCGGTCTTTCGCCAAGCCGCGCCAAATGAAGCTGCTGCACCTTTCCCTGTTTTCTCACGCAGTGCACCAGGAAGTAAGTGTTCCCTTTGCGCCGGACGAACGCCACCGTGCCTCCTCGGGCCAAGTTGGCGTAGTGTATGGCCCTTCCACTACACCGTCAATGGTACGATGCGCCCGCCGCCGATTGGTTGCGTCCAATTGGTTATTACTCTCGCGGAACGGCTGGGCGGGGCCTTCGGGCGGCTGGCGGGTGCCTTCTCAACGCCAATGCGGAGCCTCTGATTCGCGCGCTTCGCGCTCCTGATTCTTTAGACGCCGGAACTCGCGCGATAGTTCCGGCCAGCTGGAGTCGCTCCCGGTTGCTTCCCTCTCGCGATTTCGGCTAAAACCATCCGGGAGCTTCTTCAGACGCTTTGAGGAGACCTAATGTCCTGGGATGCCGTCTATCGCCTCGTAAAGAAGATTCCTCGAGGCCGCGTCACCACGTACGGAGAAGTCGCTCGTCTCCTCCGCCTGCCCGGAGGAGCTCGAGCCGCCGGCTACGCCATGGCCGCCACGCCGCGCGGGCGCGGCATTCCTTGGCATCGCGTGGTTGGCGCCGGCGGCCGCATCCGCGTTCCGGAGCCTCACTCGATGCTCCAACGCAGGCTCCTCGAATCCGAGGGAGTTTCTTTCGACGGCGGCGCGATCGACATGGCGCTCTTCGGCTGGCGGCCAAAATCCGCCCGCCCCCCGAAAAAACGCCGCCGGCCTCCTGCCCGCCGGAAAACCTGATTCGCGCGGCTTGCCAGAATGTGTTATAGAAAGAGGGTTTCTCTTGCGTACCATGCGGTAAGGGGCAGTTTTCTTGAGCGATGCCATCATTCAGGTAGAAGGGCTGTACAAAAGTTACGACACGGTCCAGGCGGTTCGGGGAGTCAGCTTTTCGGTTTTTCAAGGGGAAGTGTTCGGGCTTCTCGGACCCAACGGCGCCGGGAAGACCAGCACCGTCGAAATTCTCGAAGGCCTTCGGAATCGCGACCGCGGCACGGCCCTGGTCTGCGGCCTCGACCCGGAGCGCGCCGGCGACGAGTATAAGCAGCGAATCGGCGCCGTCCTCCAGGCCACCGCCCTTCCCGACAAAATCCGAGTCGAGGAAGCCCTCCATCTCTTCGCCGATTTCTACAAAACCCGAGCCGATATTTCGTCCCTCCTCAGAAGATTCCAGTTGGAAGAAAAAAGGAACGCTTTTTACAGCCACTTGTCGGGCGGGCAGAAACAGCGGCTGGCGCTGGCCATGGCGCTGGTCAACAATCCCCAGGTGGTTTTCCTGGACGAGCCCACGGCTGGACTCGACCCTCAGGTGCGCCGCGAAATTTACGACATCATCGAAGAGCTGAGACGCGAGAAGAAAACGATCCTTCTGACCACCCACTACATCGAGGAAGCCGAGCGGCTCTGCGACCGGGTCGCCATCGTGGACGCCGGCCGGGTGATCGCCTTGGGCACTCCCCGCGAGCTCAAACAGCGCTCCGCCGGGACGACGCGCATCGAGGTTCGCCTGGCCCGCCCTCTGCCCGATGGTGAACTGTCCCGGCTGGAGGGCGTCGCGGATTCCCGCGTCCTCGACGGCACGTTTATCCTCCATTCGTCGCGGCCACCGCGCACGATCGTTGATCTCGTCAAGCGCCTGGAGGCCGAAAACAACGAATTGCAAAGCCTCGAAATGTTTTCTCCCTCGCTCGAAGACGTATTCGTCGAGCTGACGGGCCGGAGATTGAGGGACTGAGAGGATTTGGTGACCTCATGCGGAATACTTGGACTCTCACAAAAATTCGAATGATGCTCGCGGTGCGGAACCGCGCCTTTTTCTTCTTCAGCCTTGTCATGCCTCTTTTGTTTTTGTTTGGCGCCATTTTTATCTTCGCCAAGGGATCTTCCAGTTGGGTCGGCTACACTCTCGGCGCCATTCTCACTCTCACCGTCATGGGCAGCTTCTGGGGGCTTAGCGTTCAACTCGTCACTTTTCGCGAGCAAGGTATCCTGCGCCGTTTTCGGCTCGCTCCGGTTGGCGCGGGAGCGATGTTGGCCTCCAGCATTCTTTCCAACTACTTCATGACCATGCCCACGGTGTTCATCGAGATCTTGATCTGCCGCTGGGCGTTTCACATGCAGACCTGGGGCAATCTCTGGGCGGTCCTGATTCTGGTCACCATCGGTTCCGCCACGTTTTCTTCCTTCGGCCTCATCGTAGCCAGTATTACTAACACCATGCAGGAAACCCAGATGATCAATAACCTCATCTGGACCGGGTTCCTTTTCCTCTCCGGCGCCACAATTCCTCTGGCGGTCTTCCCCCACTGGATTCAACGGTTTTCGCTCTTTATCCCCGCCACTTACCTGGCCACCGGCCTCGAATGGGCCACCACGAACCTCGCCGGAATCTCCGAAATCGTCACCGACGTAGCCGCTCTGGCCATCGGCCTCTACGTCGCCTTTGAAGTTTCGCGCAATCTCTTTCGCTGGGAACCCGAAGCAAAGGTCCCGCCCAGAGCCAAGTGGTGGGCTCTGGCAGCCTTGATTCCCTTTCTGATATTCGGCGCCTACGAGAATTTTCACGGAAGTCGCTTGGACCGCATTCAGCAGAATTTCCATACGCTTTCGGAGCTTTCCGGCTCCGTGCACCGCAAATAGATTGTTCGCCCGGTTTCTCGTCATGCGTTTTGAATCTTCCGTGCGCTCCTAAGTGTCTAAGGACTGTGCCTGGCTCCCGCGGAAGCTCCCGGCGTTGACGCCGAGCGATTCCGCGGCCCGGCGTTCCCGTCCGTCGTAATTGGCTGTAGAATCGCCCCCGGCACTACGCCCGATTTTTGACCCGCTTCCGCTGCCGGACAAAAGGAGCCATTTTGATTTTCGAAGCAGTTCTCGGAACCATGATCGTTCTCTTGGTCCTCTGGGAGGCGTTCGAGACGATCATTCTCCCCCGTCGCGTGACGCGCCGCTTCCGGCTGACGCGCGCCTACTACGTCAACACATGGCGCCCCTGGCGGGCTTTTGCCCGGCGCATGAAGAATCCCAAGAGCCGTGAAACCTTTCTAAGCTATTTCGGCCCGCTTTCCCTCCTCGGCCTCTTCGCGATCTGGGCTGCCTCGCTCATCATTGCCTTCGGCCTGATCTATTACAGCGAATCTCGGACTGATGGTTTTCACCCCAGCCTCAACACCTGCATCTATCTCAGCGGAACGACGTTCTTTACCCTGGGCCTGGGCGACGTCACCCCGCACACCGGGATCGAGCGATTCTGCGCCGTCCTCGAAAGTGGTTTGGGTTTTGGCTTTCTGGCTCTGGTTCTCAGCTACCTCCCCGTCATTTACCAGGCTTTCTCCCGCCGCGAGGTGAATATCGTTCTTCTCGACGCCCGCGCGGGTTCGCCTCCCACGGCCGGCGAACTTCTTCTCCGGCATGCCGGGCCTCAAGGCAAAGAAGCCCTTCGCAATCTGCTTCATGATTGGGAGCGCTGGTCCGCCGACCTGCTCGAAAGCCACGTCTCCTATCCTGTAGTCGCCTACTTCCGCTCGCAGCACAGCAACGAGTCCTGGCTTTCGGCCCTCACCGCGATTCTCGATGCCAGCGCCTTGCTGATCTCCGGCGCGGATGACGAATGCGCCCGCCAGGCCCGCCTGACTTTCGCGATGTGCCGCCACACCGTGGTTGACCTGGCGCAGGTCTTCAGCGCCGCTCCCCACAGCGCCGGCCAAGATCGCCTCCCTCCGGAAGGTCTCGACCGCCTCCGGAGCTCTCTCGCGACGGCCGGGATAAGCCTTCGCCAAACTCCCGAGGCAACTGAAAAGCTCACGAAGCTTCGCGCGATGTACGAGCCTTACGTCCACGCCCTGGCGATCCATCTCTACTTCAGCATTCCGCCCTGGATGGTTTCCGAAAGCGTCAGCGAAAACTGGAAGACCAGCGCCTGGGGCCGGATCTCCGGGCTCGCCATCTCGAGCCAGCAGACTCCCGGCTTCGACGATCACTGAGCACGGACCGCGATAAGCGCCGCTCCCTTGGCCAATCCGCGCCGCCGGAAATCCCTCTCTTTCCTGAAATTTCAGCATCGAGCCGGCGTCTCCGCGCATCTGAGCTTTATCCGCATGTCCAAGAGAATCGACGCCCTCGAAAAAATGGTCCGTGGAGAAGTCCCAGGGCCGCCCGCCGCCCAGCTCATCGGATTCCGCCTCACTTCGATTCGCCCTGGCGAGGCTGTCATGGAATTGGAAGCCTCCGCGAGGCACGCGAATCCCATGGGCACGCTCCACGGCGGAATTCTCTGCGACATCGCGGACGCCGCTATGGGCGTTGCCTACGCTTCGACTCTCGCCGACGACGAAAGCTTCACCACCCTCGAATTGAAAATCAATTTCCTCCGCCCCGTTTGGAACGACCGGCTCCGCGCCATCGGCCGCGTCGTCAAGGGCGGCAAAACCATCGGACTCGTCGAGTGCGACGTCACCGCCTCCGACGGTTCTCTCGTCGCTCGCGCCGTCTCCACCTGCATGACTCTTCGCGGCGACCAGGCGCGCGGCCGCTGACCCTCTCTAGATTCCCCGCGAATTTCGCACCCAACGGACGGCCAATTTGGACGATGTCGCCACGTACGCCCCGCGCACCCCGCTCCTTGCCCGAATTTTCCGTGTGTTATACTGGCTTTTGAAAGCGCATCACAAATCGCGCGAACGGCGCCGTGGAGATCCATCATGCCCTTCGATAAGACGGATAAAATCTGGCACAACGGAAAGCTGATCAACTGGGATGACGCGAATATCCACGTTCTTTCCCACGTCGTCAGCTACGGTTCCGCCGTGTTTGAAGGCGTCCGCGCGTACGAAACTCCCCAGGGCCCCGCGATTTTCCGCAATCGCGAGCACATGAAGCGCCTCCTCAATTCCGCCGCCATTTACCGCATGGAAGTGCCCTTTTCTCTCGAGGAGTTGTGCGAAGCCAATCTCGAACTCGTCCGAGTCAACAAAATCAAATCGTGTTATCTCCGGCCCATTATTCTCCGCGGCTATGGCAGCGGCGGCGTGGACCCCGAGGGCAATCCCATCGAAGTCTATCTCGCCTGCTGGATCTGGGGCCGCTACCTGGGCGATGAAGCGATGAGGTCCGGCGTCGATGTTTGCGTCAGCTCCTGGAACCGTCCCGCGCCTAACACCCTCCCGCAGATGGCCAAGGCCGCGGCGAACTACATGAACTCGCAATTGATCCGCATGGAGGCCAGGGCCAACGGCTACGTCGAGGGTATCGCGCTCGATACCAACGGCTATGTCAGCGAAGGCTCGGGCGAAAACGTTTTTCTCGTTGTGGACGGCACCGTTGTGACACCTCCCGTTTCCAATTCCGCGCTCCCCGGCATCACCCGCGATTCGGTGATGACCATTTGCCGCGACCTCGGCATTCCCGTCGCCGAGCAGATGGTTCCCCGCGAATTGCTCTACATCTCCGACGAGGTTTTCTTTTCCGGCACCGCCGCCGAAGTTACTCCGATCCGCTCGGTCGACCGCATGAAGATCGGCAATGGCTCGCGCGGCCCGGTCACCAAGCGCATCCAAGACGAGTTTTTCGCCTTGGTGACGGGCGCCAAGCCCGACCGCCACGGCTGGCTTTCTCCGGCAAACGCTACCGCCGGCGCCACCGTATTGCGATAGCGCTCTCGGAGCCGCCCCACGACGCGCCGGGCGGCGCGGACGAATGATTGCCCTGATTCTTTCATGCCACACTCGGCTGCCCCTATGACTCGATCGCCGCGCATTTCTTCCATCTTTGTCGGCCAGCCCAAGACGATTACTGACTCTCGCGGCTCCTGGACCTCTTCCATTCTTCGCGATCAAGTCGACGCCCCTGTCGAATTGCGCCCCGAAGGCATCGTGGGCGATCGCGTCACCCAGCCTTACCACGGCGGGGCCGATTCGGCTCTCTGCGTTCACCTGCTCGATCACTACCGCTACTGGAAAGAGTCCTATGGGATCAGCCTGCCGGAGGGGGCCATGGGTGAGAATTTCACTCTCGCGGACATCTCCGAAAACGAGATTTGCGCCGGCGACATAGTTCGCGCAGGCTCCGCCCTCGTCCAGGTGAGCGGCCCGAGAATCCCCTGCGAAAATCTCGCGCGGCGCCTTGGCCGCGCCGACTGGCCCAGGCTCGCGATTCGCGAAAACCGCACGGGGTTTTACGCCCGCGTGCTCGAGGCCGGCATCGCCCGCCCGGGTGACGCCTGGGACTTGCGCGACCGGCTGAATCCCGAAGGCTCCATCACGTCTTTAAACCGCTGCTTCTACCTCGACTTCGACCCTGACTTTGCGCGCGCCGCTGGCGAAATGCGCGGGCTCGGAGACTGGTGGAAGGATCAATTCCTCCAGAAACTTCATGACTACTCGAGCCGATCGAGCGAGACGACCCAGGCTTGAATGGTCGCTTCCGCCGCCGGTAACATCCATTCTTCTCCCGCTTTGACTCGCCCGCGCGATTTCAGTAAAATCCGCGCGCGCTGAAACCAGCAGGCGCGCCGGTCCGCCGCCCCGTTCGAGGACATTTTGTACAACCTTGCGCAAAAGCTTGCCGCGGAATTCATCGGAACCTTCGCCCTGATTCTGGCCGCCTGCGGGTCCATCTGCGCCGACCAATACCTCCGCGCCGGAAGTACGGGAGGTTTTGGAATCCTCGGCATCGCCGTGGCTCAAGGGCTGGCCTTCGCTCTGATGGTCACTTCGCTCGGCCACATTTCCGGGGGGCATTTCAATCCCGCGATTTCCATCGGGTTCTGGGTCACCAAACGCCTCAGCACGATCGAAACGATTTTTTATTGGCTCGCCCAGATTCTCGGCGCCATCGCCGCCGCTTACCTTCTCGCCGCCGTTCTCCCCGAGTCCGTCTGGAGGCCGGTGGGGCTCGGCGCCACCTATCTCGCTCCCGACTTCACTCGCATGCACGCAATGCTCCTCGAAGCCGTGCTCACTTTTTTTCTTGTTTTCGTGGTTTTCGCCACTGTCGTGGACCAGAAAGGCGCGTTCGGCAAAATCGCCGGTTTCGCCGTCGGCTTGACGATCACCGTAAACGTTCTCATCGGCGGCCCGTTCACCGGCGCATCCATGAATCCCGCACGCACGCTCGGCCCTGCCCTCGTCGCGAACCAATGGACGAGCCACGGCGTGTATTGGGTCGGCCCCTTGTTCGGAGGGGTGCTCGGGGCCGTCGTCTACGACCGGATATTTCTCCGCGACCAGCCTCCCGCCTAACCTATCTTCTCCACTGTCTTTTACTTTCCGCAAAACCTGCCCGTCCGTACAGGTTGCCACGAAGGAAACGCCTGGCTTGGTCTCCTTGTTCGCTCTCCATGCGCATGCTAGCTTCGAGTCAAGCTTCCACGGGGGGAGCGTTTTCGCCATGGCTATCGCAATTGATGATTTGCTTCGACGC
This sequence comes from Verrucomicrobiia bacterium, assembly GCA_035503815.1. Taxonomy (GTDB): domain Bacteria; phylum Acidobacteriota; class Terriglobia; order Acidiferrales; family UBA7541; genus Palsa-295. Next base: position 64,056 of record DATJTF010000037.1, on the reverse strand, counting down.
GCCGTTGAAAACAAAGCGTCCGACCTCCATTTGAAAGTCGGAAACCACCCCTATCTTCGCGTCGACGGCATCCTCAACCCCGTCACGGATGTCCCCCGCATTACGCCGGAAGAAATGCTCTCGATGGCTTTCAGCATGATGACCAACCGGCAAAAACAGAAATTCAAAGAAACCGCCGAACTCGATATGGCCTATGGCGTCGCCGGCCTCGGCCGCTTCCGCGTCAACGTCTTCCAGCAGCGCGGCAACGTCGGCATGGTCCTCCGCGTCATTCCCACCAAAATTCGCACGATCGAAGAGCTCGAACTCCCTCGAATTCTGGCTCAGATCTGCGAAGAGCAGCGCGGCCTTATCCTCACGACCGGTACCACCGGTTCGGGCAAATCCACCACTCTCGCCGCCATGATCGACCGCGTCAATTCCCTCCGCGCCGAGCACATCATCACCATCGAAGACCCCATCGAATATCTCCACCGCGACAAAAAGGGCTTTATCAATCAGCGCGAAGTGGAAGTCGACACGGCCTCCTTCTCCACCGCGCTTCGCGCCGCCCTTCGCCAGGACCCGGACGTCGTTCTGGTCGGCGAAATGCGCGACCTCGAAACCATTTCCACGGCTTTGCTCGCCGCTGAAACCGGCCACCTCGTCCTTTCCACCCTTCACACTCTGGACGCCACCGAAACGATCCAGCGCATCATCGCCGTGTTTCCTCCGCCCGAGCAGAAGCAGATTCGCCTCCAACTCGCCTCCACCCTCAAAGCCGTCATCAGCCAGCGCCTGGTCCGCAAGAGCGACGGCGCCGGCCGCGTCCCCGCCGTCGAAGTGATGGTCACCACCGGATTCATTCGCGATTGCATTATCAATCCCGACAAGACTCGCCAGATTCGCGACGCCATCGCCGCCGGCACCAGCCAGTACGGCATGCAGACTTTCGACCAGTCGCTCTTCGATCTCTACTCGCGCAACCTGATTTCGCTCGAAGAGGCCCTCATGCGCGCGTCCAATCCGGACGATTTCCGCCTCCGCATTCAAGGTGTCCGTTCTTCCGCCGACGCCGCTCGCGAAGAGATGGAGCGCGCAATGACGGAATTCGAGCGCACCGGCCGCCGGTAACGCCGTCGCGCGATTGCTTTTTCTTCTTTCCGCGGACCTTCCCCTCGAATCCCCGAGTTCCCCTCGCCCAGGCTTGCTTCCCTTCCCCCGTGCTTCTATGCTTCTCGCATGCGTTCGCGCTCCTCTCCCCGCAAAATCGAAGACGAAGACGAGCTCTATAATGCGGCTCTGCGCGCCCTCATGCGGCGCGCGCATTCGATTCACGAAATGAAGGAGTATTTAGGACGCCGCGCGGAGCGGGAAGAATCCGTCGCCGCGGTCATTGCCCGCCTTCGGGAGCGGGCCTATCTCGATGATGCGCGATTCGCCCGGGATTTCGCTCGCCGGCACGCGGAAACTCGCCACCAAGGAAGATTCCGCGTGGCTCGCGAACTCCGCGCCCGCGGAGTCCCCGACTCTCACATTGAAGCCGCGATCGACTTGGTGTTCGCCGAAGCGGACGAAGCGAAATCGGTCCGCGAGCGCATCCGCCGGAAAATGGCGCACTCGCCCGGGCCGCTCGATGACCGCAAAATCGCCTCGCTCTACCGCAGCCTGATTGCCGCCGGCTTTTCCGCGGATGTCATCCGCGCCGAAATCCGCGCCGCCACCCGCGCCGATGCTCCCGAATTCCCCGCCGCCGACGCAACCGAAACCTGACTTATCTCGGCATAGCATTTGAGTGGTCTCCACACGCTAGGCGCACCGTTGCCGAGAGACAGTTGATGCCGCGCAAGCTGCAAACAATACTCCTGTCGAGTGTTATTGTTTCGTTGCACTAGGCGGTGGCCTCATTCATCCTGCTGAAACATTCGCGTGATATGCTTTTCATATCGAGCTTCAAGCCGAAATCGCGCGGATCCCAGGAGCAGCCAAGGCCTCGCCGTGTCGCGGCGTCACAACCAACTTCACTCCGTAGTCCCCTTCGGGCGATCTCATTCGGCGCTCGAAATCCTCACCCTCCGCTGGCCCTTTCTAATCGCCACACACCCGGAAATAGAACTATTGCAATCACAGGACTTAACCCTTCCTAATCGCCACACTTTTGCACCCTTGCCCGCGGGAGTACATTGCCCGGATTCCTCCCCGTCATGGCCTGTCGACCTCGACGCCCTTATCCCGCCAAGTACCGCCAATCGTCCCTTCTTCTCGAGGCGCTCTCACGGGCCTTGACCACACACGCGCTTGCTGGCGATCCTCTGGACCGCTCCATCGCTTCCGCTCGGACTGAGCTGGCTGGCCGCCGGCACGTCGTTTCTGCGATAATCAAAACAAAGTGCGGAAATGCGGCGACTAAAAAATTCGGCGAGGAAAGCCATTTGACCGGCAACGAAATTCGCGAGCGATTCTTGAAATTTTTCGAAGAGCGCGGCCATCGCCGCGTCCGCAGCTCCTCGCTCGTCCCCGCAAACGACCCGACCCTCCTTTTCACCAACGCCGGAATGAATCAGTTCAAGGACGTCTTCTTGGGCCTCGACAAACGGGACTACAAGCGAGCCACGACTTGCCAGAAATGCGTGCGGGCGGGCGGAAAACACAACGACCTGGAAAACGTGGGATTCACCAACCGCCACCACACTTTTTTTGAGATGCTCGGGAATTTTTCGTTCGGCGATTACTTCAAAAAAGACGCGATCGCTTATGCCTGGGAGCTGATTACCTCGCCCCAGTGGTTCGCCCTCCCCGTTGAAAAACTCTATTTCACGGTCTTCGGCGGGGCGGAGCTCGCGGGACTCGCCCTGCCCGCCGACGAAGAGGCCGAATCGCTCTGGATCAAGACCGGCGCGCCGCTGGAGCGCGTGGCGAGAATTCCCGGACTAAAGGAAAATTTCTGGCAGATGGGTGACTCCGGTCCTTGCGGGCCGTGCAGCGAGATTTTCTTCGACATGGGCCCGACAGCCTCTGACGAAGGTCACGCCGATTGCAAATTCCCCTGCGATTGCGGCCGCTACGTCGAAATCTGGAACTTGGTCTTCATGCAGTTCAACCGCCTGCCTCCCGGACAGGCAGGCGATTCCGCCGGCGTGCTCAGTCCCCTGCCCAAGCCGTCCGTTGACACCGGCATGGGCCTCGAACGCACTGCCGCCGTCCTCCAAGGCGTGATCAGTAATTACGACACGGATCTTTTCACGCCGCTCATCGAACTAGCAGCTAAGCGCGCGATGGTAAGTCCGACTAAGAAGGAAACGTTGCCGTCTTTGCGGATCATCGCAGATCACGCCCGCGCCGCGACCTTTCTGATTTCCGACGGCGTAATTCCATCGAACGAAGGTCGTGGATATGTCCTCCGCAAAATTATCCGCCGCGCGCTCCGTCACGGACGAATAATAGGCCTGCCTTCGCCGTTCTCTGAAATCTCCAAGACGGTCTGCGAAATGATGCGCAGGGTTTACCCCGAGCTTCAAGAAAATATCATTCGAATCGTGCACGTCCTCGATGCCGAAGAAACAAGTTTCACGCGAACAATCGAAGTGGGCATGAAAGAGCTTTCAACTTCCATCTTCAATAGCGCCGTTACGGCCCAATCCACTCACCATTCTGCACTCAACGCGAAGGACCTGACCAAGTGGAAGGAAGCTAACAACGCAATGGGTGTAACTAACCCAAACAATCTTGCGGGAGTTCGAGTTCTTCACGATGTATTGCGGGACGTCTTGGGAGTGGATTTCAAATACCCGGGAAAAGAGGCTTTTCGCCTTTACGATACCTACGGACTTCCCCGCGATTTTATTGAGGATGTCGTACATGACGCTGGATTGTCGGTTGACTGGGCGGGCTTCGACCGCTCAATGGAGGAGCAGCGGACGCGCGCAAAAGCCTCTTGGAAAGGCGCGCACAAGGAAGCCGCGAATCCCGTCTACACAAAGCTCGCGGAGGTCTACAAGACGGAGCCGGATTTTTATTTCGGGACGAAGACGCGGGACGCCCGAATCGAGGCGATTGTCACCAAGGACGGCAAGGTCAACGAGCTGAAGAAGGGCGAAGAGGGCGAAGTCGTCCTCGACCGCACCGCGATCTATTCCGAGTCGGGCGGGCAGATCTCCGACACAGGCGGGCTGTACGACAATTCGGAGTCCATGGAAGTGGCGGAAGTGCGCGGAGCCTATTATCCGGTCAGCGGATTGATCGCGCACCGGGTGGTGGCAAAGGAAGATCTGCACGTCGGCGACCGCGTCGCGGCGGTGGCGGACCGCGAAAGACGCGTCCGCAACATGCGCAACCACACGGCCACGCACCTGATGCACGCCGCTCTGCGCAACATTCTGGGCACGCATGTGAAGCAGGCCGGATCTCTCGTGGCCCCGGACCATTTGCGTTTTGATTTTTCGCACTTCGCCTCCGTCGATCCCGGCGAAATCGAGGAGATCGAACACCAGGTGAACGAAGAGATCGTGCGGAATCTCGAGCTGCGCACCGACATCATGAACATTGACGACGCGCTGGCTTCCGGAGCGCTGGCGTTTTTCGGCGACAAATATCCCGAGGCCAATGTACGCGTGGTGACCATTCCCGACGCGGGGTATCCAAGGGAGTTTTACAGCAAGGAACTCTGCGGCGGAACCCACGTTGGACGCACGGGCGATATCGGCGTCTTCAAAATCGTCGGCGAGCAGTCCACGGCCGCCGGCGTGAGGAGAATCGAGGCCATCACCGGCGATAGAGGGTTGGCCGAATATCAGCGGGCGCTCTCGACGGTGCGCCAAGCGGCGGGAATGCTCAACGCGCGCGAAGAGGACGTGCTGGCGGCGCTCGAGCGCCAGATTGCCTCCGTCAAGGCGCTGGAAAAGCAATTGGAAGACCTGAAGCGCAAAGCGGCTGGCTCGCAGGCACAGGGGCTGGTGGAGGGAGTAAGGGAAATAAAAGGCGTAAAGGTGCTGGCATCCCAAGTCAGCGGAGTGGACAGAGAGGGATTGCGACAAATGGTGGATACGCTGCGGCAGAAGCTCGGCTCTGGCGTGGTCGTGCTGGCGACGGCGGACGACGGGAAAGTGGCTCTAATTACAGGAGTTACGAAAGATTTGCAGGGAAAGCTCCACGCGGGCAAGATTGTCCAGGAGCTCGCCAAGCTTGTGGGCGGTTCCGGAGGCGGAAGGCCCGATCTGGCAGAGGCTGGCGGAAAAGACACATCAGCTATAGAAACTGCTATCACCCAGGTTTACCCCCTCATAGACCGATTGTTATAATTTCAATCGCGCCAGGAAGATACGCCGGGGGTACTGTGTCCGGCGCGCCTTAAAATTATGGGATTCGCCTCAAGCGGAACCATCTGCCTTCCCCAGAATGTCTTTATGCGAAAGTACTCGCTCATCGCGATAGCGGTAGCGACTGCCGCATTGTTCTTGGCGGCCGCGCCGTCGCAGGCACAGATTACATCCTATGTGGATGGGCATGGACACGTGGTGTATATCAACGCAAATTCGCCAAAATCAAAAAGCGGGAGTACTATGAGTTCTTCCCCCGGTGTTTCGCCTGGGTCTTCGCCCTCAGGAGCGGTGGAAGACGTTTCTGAAAATCCGCCGGGCACTTTGGATCGAATCGTGAGCGAGGCGGCGCGAAGGCACAGCTTGGACCCGAACCTTGTGAAGGCGGTGATCAGCACGGAATCGGGGTGGAATCCGCGGGCAATATCGCGAAAGGGAGCGATCGGGCTGATGCAGTTGGAGCCGGGGACAGCGGAGCGATTCGGAGTGCAGAACCCGTTTGACCCGACGCAAAACGTGGAGGGCGGTTCCGCGTATCTGAAATCGTTGCTCGACCGCTACAACGGCGACTTGACGAAAACGCTGGCGGCCTACAACGCGGGGGAGCACGCGGTGGATTCGAGTGGAGGAGTTCCGCCGATACCTGAAACGGAACGGTACGTGCAGAAGGTCACGAACAGATATTTTCAGCCGGGGTCAAGTTCGTCTGGTTTGCACTGGACGCCGAGGCCTTTGCCGATTCGCAAAGAGGTGGAAACGGGCGGCCAGGTGGTGTTTACAAATCAATGAGGAATAGGAAGTTTATTCGCGCCTTGCTGATATGCGCCGCAACCGCGGCGGCGGCCATCGTGTCGCCCGCAGCGGGAGCGCGTCCCGACAAGCAGAGCCAGGCGCGGGCGCAATTCGAGCGGGCGGTGTCCATGCGGACACAGCTCGAGGGGTATTTGCCGAAAGACCGGACGGTGGCGGACTACAAACAGACGGTCGAGGCCTACCACAAGGTTTATCTGATTTCGACGCAGGCGGAGGAAGTGACTCCGGCCATGATCGCGGAAGCCGAACTCTACGAAGAGATGGGCAAACAATTCGACCCGAAATACTTCGAGACCGCAATCAAGACGTACCAATTTTTGATCCAGCAATATCCCGGCAGCCGGTATCGCGGCGCCGCGGAGCTCGCCATCGGCGCGATTCAGCTGGACGACGTGAAGCAGGCGGACGCGGCCGAGGCGACCTACAAGGATTATCTGAAGAAGTTCCCGCGATCCGACCGGGCGGATGACGCGCGGCAGGCGCTGAAAGAAATCGCCGACGCGCGGGAAGCGGCCAAGAACGGCGACGATGCGGACACGGATGCGCAGCCGACGGTGCAGGAAGCAAACGTATCGGCGCGGATCCCGCAGCCCCCGGGAGTGGTGGCGCGGGTAACGGATATCCACACCTGGAACGCGGCCGACCACACGCGAATCGTGGTGACGCTCGACGACTCCGTGAATTTCGAGAGCGCGCGGCTGCATTCTCCGGACCGAATTTATTTCGATTTGTACCGGGCGCAATTGGACCGGACGATGATGGGAAAGACGATCGCAGTGGACAACGGGCTGCTGAAATCGGTGCGGGTAGCGCAAAACAAGCAGGGGACGGTGCGGCTGGTGCTGGACGTAAACGGAGCGAAGGATTATTCGGTGTACCAGCTTGCGAATCCGAACCGGCTGGTGATCGACGTATTGTCAGCATCGGCGAATGCGGCGAAGGGCCAGATGATGCCGCAGCCGGGAGCGCCGGGAAACAAGAGGGCAGCGGCGGGCGCGAAGTCCGTCGAGACGGTTTCGGATCGCGATACCGTGAAGCCCGGCGGCGTGGCGGAAACGCCCGTCGCGAAAAATTCGTCGCTGAAGTCCAAGGCGAAGACGGTGCAAGTGGCGAAACTCGAGCAGCCTACTCCGGCGAAGCCGACGCGCGACGGGCAGATTCCCCTGACGCGGGCGCTGGGGCTGAAAATCAGCCGGATCGTGATTGACGCCGGGCACGGTGGGAAAGATACCGGAACAATCGGCCCGCACGGGCTGATGGAGAAGGATCTGTGCCTGGACGTCGCTCTGCGGCTGGGAAAAGAGATCGAGGAGAAACTGCCAGGAGCGCAGGTGATCTACACGCGCACGACGGACACGTTTGTCCCTCTGGAGGAACGGACGGCCATCGCGAATCAGGCGAAGGCGGATCTCTTCATTTCGATTCATGCGAATTCGAGCCACGACCATGCGGCGCGAGGTGTGGAGACATATTATTTGAGTTTCGCGACGTCGGAAGAAGCGAATGAGGTGGCAGCGCGTGAAAACTCGCTCTCGCAGGAATCGCTGCACGACCTGCAAACGCTGATTCAAAAGATCGCGAGAAACGACAAAATCGAAGAGTCGAGAGACTTGGCGGGCGACATTCAGGATTCGCTGACGCACCGGCTGCAACTGGTGAGCATGAGCGAGAGAAACCGGGGAGTGAAGAAGGCCCCCTTCGTTGTCTTGATCGGCGCCAACATGCCGTCCGTGCTTGTCGAGATATCTTTCCTGAGCAATCCAAACGACGAACGCCTGCTTGACAAGCCCCAGCAGCGGGAACGCATCGCTGACGGGCTATACCGCGGGATTTCGACCTACCTGGCAAGCCTCAACAGCCTCTCGATTGACAAGGTGAAGGTAGCCTCAGACAATCGAGTGATGGCTCCCACGACGACCGCGGCGGTTGTAGGACCGCCGGGGAACTCGAAGTAGCCTTTCTGCGTCTAATACACAGGCGGGTATGAGAAAAATCCCATTTCTATTTTGTCTTTTGCTGTCTTCCCATCTTGCGACGTCTCCGGCGATCCGCGCGCAGAACGCCCTGCCCTCTTCTTTCGGGAACTGGAAGGAGGTTGGACCTACGACGGCGGCAACGGCACAGCCGCCCGAATCAGAGGCATTCCACGAGTATGGGATTGCGGGGGCCGAGCATGCCACTTTCCAACGGGGCAAGGACGCCCTGGACGTCACCCTCTGGAGATTTCAGGACCCAACGGGAGGTTACGGAGGATATTCGTATTTACGCACGTCCGATATGACGCGCAGCAACCTGACGGAGCATGCGACGTATTCGGAAAACGAGGCACTGATCCTGGTGGGAAACCTTGTGCTGCAGGTCAACGGCAAGGACATGCCGAAGAGAATGGCGGGGCTCGCGGATCTGCTGAAAGCGGTGCAGGCAAACGCCCAAGCCGGGCCTTACCCGACGCTCTGGCAATTCCTGCCGACCAAGGGGATGGTTGAAGGAACCAACCATTACGTGCTGGGGCCGGCCGGGCTCGACAAATTCCTCTCGCTCGCACCGGGAGATTGGCTGGGATTTTCTGACGGAGTGGAAGCGGAGGTGGCCAAGTACCATCTTGCGGGGCAGGATGTTTCGCTGCTGCTGGCTGATTTCCCGACGCCGCAATTCGCGCAGAAGAGGCTGGAAGAGCTGGAACACAGCATGAAGATCAACGAGGCGACGCAAGGGCAGAATTCACCCGCACTGTACGCAAAAAGATCGCAGACGTTAATCGCGATTGTGGCGGGCGCGAAATCACAAGCGGATGCGAACATTCTGCTCGACCAGATCAACATCGGATCCGAAGTGACCTGGAACGAACCCACGTTCCAATTCACACAGCCGAATATCGGAACGATCGTCGTGGGAACAATCGTCGGAACCGGAGTGATCTGCATGTTCGCACTGATTGCCGGAGTGGCATTCGGGGGCGTGAGGATCGTCACCAAGATTGCGTTTCCGGATAAAGTGTTTGACCGAAGCAGCCAAGTGCAAATTCTCCAATTGGGACTCTCCAGTAAGCCTATCAATGCAGAGGACTTCTACGGGATCGACGTGGGGCGGAGAAAACGGGAAAACAGTGGAAAAGTATAGCCACTTTTTGCTACTTTGCTCTAACTCATTGTAGATAAAGCGTTTAATAGGGACAAAAATCCATCTTTCGGGCTTGACTCAAAGTTTGCCGTCCACTAGACTGCGCTCGAGGAAAGGGTTCTCTGGCCATCCGCGCATTGGCCTTGGAGCTTTCTCCCTTTGAAGGCCCGCCGCCCGGCGGGCCTTCTGCTTTTTGGGCGAGTTTCGCGCGGGCGCGGCGGCTACGGATTCGATGGCGGAGGAGCGCCCGGTCCCGTAACGCGAATCAGCATTTCGAGGCCGCGGCTTAGAACGATCACCTGAGGTCCGGTAAAACCCGTCGTACCAAGTCCGCCGATTCCACCGATAACCGAGCCGAGTCCCGCTCCGCGGCCGCCTCCGAAAATTCCGCCGAGGAGAGCGCCGGCGCCAGCGCCGAGGCCGGTGTTGATGAACGATTTTTTTCCGCGCCCTCCGGATTCGATGGCGCCTTCGACATCAACCGATTCGCCCGAAGGGGCATGATAGAGCCTCACGATTTCCGCGGCGATGGGCGCGCGGCGGCCGTCGGGCATGACGAGGCGATTGAAAACGAGAATCATGGTGGTGTGGCCGCGGAAACGGCCGGAATTGTCGATGGTCTGAATCGTCCCGTAGACACGAGCGCCTTGGTATTTTCCGCGGTCGAGGACCGTAGCACTGAACGGATCCCCTTCCATCGAATATTTGCTGGTGAGCGTGTCGTCCAGCCGAATGCGAAAAGAGAGCCACTGCGGGACGGAGAACGGCTGCTCCGCGGCGCCGGGCTGGGCAGATTGCGAAGCGCGAGCGGGGAAAACGCCCAGCAGGAGAGCGACAAGAACTGAAAAAAACACGAGCAGCGAACGCGCAAGCCTGTCTTGGGAAGTCTTCTTCATGGCGCAGTCTTCTCCAATAAGCCGGAAGAGGCCAAACGTATTGAGGGCATGCGCTCCAACGGCGATTCTGATTTCAGTCGGCCGATCCACTGGGAAACGAGGGCGGCATTATAGCACCGCATACAACTGCGCAGGCTTGGGAACTATCTAACCAGGGACCAAAAAACGGGCGACTTCGGTCGTTCTTTCCCGCCCTTTCCTTACCTTGGAGAAAAACAAGACAGATGAGATTTGAAAGACGCGGGCCTTCCCACGCCAGGGCATTGGCAATTCTATTCGTATTCTTTGTGGCCGCGCCGTTGAAGGCGCAGCAAACAGCCGCAGTTCCACCCGCAAGTCCGGCCACGGACCAACAATCGGACAGCCAAGAATCGAAGAAGAAGCCCGGCCCACAAGGGACAGGTACGCAACTGCCGGAGAAACCAGAAGCGAAAACCAAGGTTACAGATGACCGAGTGCTATTCGTGATGCCCAATTACCTGACGGTGGAGAACGCGAAGTACGCGCCGAAACTTTCGGCGGGCGAGAAATTCAAGCTGGCCTCGCTGGACACATTCGATTATTTCGTATATCCATTCATTGGAGCCCAGGCCGCCATCGCCCAGGCGGAAAATTCCCCGAAGGAATACAAGCAAGGGTGGGGGGCCTACGGGTTGCGTTACGGACAAGCGTTCGGCGACAACGGGATCGGGAACTACATGACCTCGGCGGTCTTCCCGAGCCTCCTCCACCAAGACCCTCGCTACTATCAGCTCGGAACGGGAGGATTCTGGCACAGAACGTTCTACGCGGTCAGCCGGATGGTGATCACCCGGGGAGATTCGGGCAACGCGGAGTTCAATTGTTCGGAAATCTGCGGGAATGCCGTGAACGCAGCAATTTCGAGAACGTACCACGTCGATTCGGAGCGGAATGCAGGCGACGCCGCGATTACGTGGTGGACGCAAATCGGATGGGACGCCGCTTCCAACGTGTCGAAGGAGTTCTGGCCTGACATTCACAGATGGCTGCGGAAGAAGACCGAGAAGTAAACAAGGGGCAAAGTCGTGGGGCGAGAGCCGAAAGGCGGAGAGACAGACGGAACACCCGAACCTTGGCTGAGCGGGAGCCTGAGCGACGTGCCTGCCGTGCCGCGCGCCGTGCTGCACGCACTCGAGCTTGCCGCGAATGATTTGCGGCGGTGGTGTGGCGGGCTGACGGACGAGGAAATCAATACCCGGCCCGAAGGAATGGCGCCGGTCGCCTTTCACGTGCGGCATATCGCGAGAAGCCTCGACCGGCTGCTGACGTATGCGGAGGGGCGGCAGATCAGCGAGGAGCAGCTCGCGGTGATGGGGGCGGAACTCGATGCGGCGGCCAAGGTTTCGGAAGTGTTCGCGGAATTAGAGGAGTCGTTCCAAAAGAGCGCGGCACGCATTCGCGCTCTGGCCGCCGAAAATTTGGAACAAGCGCGTTGTGTGGGGCGAAGGAAGCTGCCGACAACCCTCGGAGGACTCCTGGTGCACTGCGCGGATCATACGCAAAGGCACGTGGGACAGGCGATAACGACAGCGAAATTTGTGCTGGCACGGCGCCGAGGCGGTGGTTTGGCCGAGGAATCCGGGAAAGATTGAAAGGCGCATCAGGCGACGGTCCTTTTGGTTCGCGCCGATACCTCTTCGGGCAGCAGCGTATAGTCCGGGAAATTGCCGTAGAGCTTTTCGCCGGGCTCGCCGCGCGTCACGGAAAGAACCAGATACCGCCCACCGGCGAAACACCCCTTCCACGATTGTCCCACCCCGCCGAAGACTTCCTCGCGATCGCCGCGCGAACGCATCGCGTTGATGCCGACCTTAAACCCGCGGAGCTGGGCGGCGATTTTGGCGGCCGTCGAAGATTCGTCGCAAGCAATAGAAGAAACCAGGCATCCGTTCGAAATGTTCATTTCGGTGATCAATTCCTCGATGTGGTCGACGACGACGATGGTGTCGAGAGGGCCGAATGGTTCGTTGTGATACAGCCTCGTATTGCGGGGTATGTTGAGAAGCGAGGCGGGCGCGAAATATGCCGACAAATCCTGGTTGGGAAGAACCATGTCCTCGGGAATCGAACCCTCATAAAGGCTGAGGGCGCCTTTGCCGAGCGCCTCCGTGTAGAGGACGCGTAACTCCTCCACTTTTTTGCTGTTGATCAGCGGACCGAAATCCAGGCGGGGCAGCGGGTCGGATTCCTTTTCGACCAGCACCGGATTGCCGCAGCGAATGGAACGCAGAACGGGAAGGTACATGGCCAGAAAAGCGGGAAAGAGTTCGCGCTGGACGACGTAACGAACGTAAGCGGTGCAGCGCTGCTTGCCGTAGTCAAAACCTTTGCGCAATTGCTGGGCGAGAGAATTCCAATCGGAAAACCTCCAGACGCCGTAGGAATTGACGCCCTCCATTTCCAGCATGTAGCGCTTCTTGTCGTCGTAGAGCGAGGAGGCGATCACACCGCCGTTGGTCTTGCCTCCCACGAAAGCGAGACAATCCACATACTCGTTGCGGACGAGGGCGTCGCTCAGCTGGCCGCCAGAGCCGCTGACGAGCGAAACGGGCAAACCGCAACGCCGCGCGATGGCGTGGGCGAGAGTCAGCGCATAGAGGCTGCCGTCCGTGGGCGTCTTGGAGATCGCCGCGTTTCCGGCGAGCACCTGCACGAGTACGGCGTGCATCAGGACCGACATCGGATAATTCCACGAGGCGATATTGGAAATCAGGCCGAGTGGCGCGCGCCGGGCGAGCATAGCCTCGATATTCTCAACGTACCACTCCACGCCGCTGATGCAGCGGTCAATATCGGTGAGAGCCTGGGCGTAGGGCTTTCCAATTTCCCAGATGAGAAGACGGGCAATCAGATCGCGGCGCTTGCGAAGGGCATCGAGGCAGGCGGAAACACGGCGGCGCCGCTCATCGAGGTCGGTTTGCGCCCATACTCCGGCTTCGAGACGCGCGAATTTGACGGCATGGCGCGCCGTCTCGAGATCGATCATGGGAATGCGTCCCAGGCTGCTGCCGTCCACGGCCGAGTCGTAATGCTTACCGAAGCCGGGCTGCTGCCACTCCCCTTCCATCAGGTTCAGAGCGCGGCGGTCGGAGGTGAAAGCTTCCGGAACCTCGGAAGTCAAGGAGCGGAAGACGGAATCCCATTCGGCGACAGGGGCGATCATCGGCATTTCGACATTCCTCCATAAGCCTGGCTGGGCTGCGCCGGTTGTTTCGGCGACGCCTGGAGATTCGCGAGTACACCGCTAGCCGGTGCAGCCATGCAAAAGCCAAAGTTTTAGAGATGATCGATCAACAGAGCTTCCGCGAGCGGGTGAAGATTCGCGTGCGGGCCACAGCGCAAAAGCGCCATTGCTGAATTTCCGTGGGGGGCGCTCTGTGGCATAGATAATACCTGTCAACAGGAGGCACACAAGGTATTTTTGCGAGGAGACGAGCGAGGCGGAAGGCAATTCCCTGCTTGCACACAAACCGGCGAGAGACGCGCGATTGACATTCCATCCATCGTGCGAAAAACTCGTCCGGGGCGAACCGGCGAAGATGAATTCCACGGGACGGCGAATTGCGTGCATCGGCGGCGTGAATGTGGATCACAAAGCGCGGCTGAAGGAGCGGGCGCGGCACGGGACTTCGAATCCGGTGAGCGTGACGACGTGCACGGGAGGCGTGGCCGGCAACGTGGCGCGCAATTTGGCGCGGCTTGGGTGCGATGTTTCGCTTTTCTCGATTGTGGGAGCCGACGAAGCGGGCGCGGCCATTCGCAGAGAGATGGAGGGCATGGGAATCGCGGCGTCGTTCTCTTCGCCTTCGGGGATTCATCCTACGGCGACCTACACGGCGGCCATCGAGCCCAATGGGCAGCTCTTCATCGGGCTCGCCAATATGGAGATCGTCGAGGAGTTAACGCCGGAGTGGGCCGACAAGATCTCGCCGCAGCTCGCGGCTTGCACGTTATGGTTCGTGGATGCCAATCTCCCGGCGGCGACGATCGGAAGGCTGCTAAAGGAGCATAAGAAAGAGGCGACGGTGCTGGCGGACCCCATCTCCATCGCCAAGGCCGCGAAATTCGAAGGGCTGCTGGGATATCTCGACGTGGTGTTTCCGAACAAGAAGGAAGCGGGCGTACTGAGCGGGCGGAAAGCGGAGACGCGCGAGGAAATTGAAGCAGCGGCGAGGGAGATCGTGAGGCGAGGAGCGCGGACGATTGTCGTCACGCTCGGCGAGGAAGGCGTCTACGTTGACGACGGAAAACGGGCGCGATTTGCCGAGGCGATTCCACCGGAGCGGGTTCGGGACGTGACGGGAGCGGGCGACGCACTCGTGGCCGGGTACGCGTATGCGATGGCCTCGAAGCAAGAGGAAGATCCCGTGCTGGCGGCGCTGGCGGCGGCAAGCCTTGCACTCGAAACGGAAGAGTCCGTGTCCCGAGAGATGAGCGCCGAAGGGCTCCGGCGGCGAATCGAGAACCATAAGAAACGGATGGCGCGTTCATGAACCCGTATCTGGATGTGCGGCCGGAAGTGGCAAAGGCGCTCGCCGGCGGAAAACCGGTGGTCGCGCTGGAATCAACCGTGATCGCTCACGGCTTGCCCCGGCCGCAGAATTTTGAGACTGCTCTGGAGATGGAGGCGGCGATTCGCGAGCAGGGGGCGGTGCCGGCCACGGTCGGGTTGATCAAGGGGCGCCTGGTGGCGGGATTGAGCCGCGAAGAGATCCAGGTGCTGGCAAACAGCGATGGGGTCGCGAAGGTCAGCCGGCGCGATTTGGCGGCTGTTGTCGTGGAAGGGGGATTCGGCGCAACCACGGTGGCGGGAACGATGCTGGTGGCTGCGGCGGCAGGAATCCGATTTTTCGCCACAGGGGGAATCGGCGGGGTTCACAGAGACGTTTCGGCGAGCCTCGATATCTCGAATGATTTGGCGGAGCTTTCCAGGACACCGGTCGCGGTGATTTGCGCGGGCGCGAAAGTGATCCTGGATTTGCCGAAGACTCTTGAAGCTCTGGAAACGCTGGGCGTACCCGTGGCCGGATTCGGGACAGATGAATTTCCGGCGTTTTATTGCCGGGAGAGCGGGTTGAAGGTCGACACCCGGGTGGACACGGCGGAAGAGGCGGCGCGATTGCTCGAAATCCACTGGGGATTGGGAATGAATTCCGGAGCCGTGATTGCAAACCCTCCCCCTGCGGACGCTGCTCTTTCACGGGCGGAGGTGGAAGGGCTGCTGGCGCGGGCACTCGAGTCCGCGGCGACGCAAGGAATTCAGGGCAAGGCCGTGACGCCGTATTTACTGAGCCAAATGGCGAAAGAAAGCGGCGGGAAAACGCTGCGGACGAACATCGCATTGCTGATTCACAACGCGCGGCTCGCAGCGCAAATTGCGTCCGCATTCAGCGGAAGGAAACCGCCCCGGCATGCGAAACGGGGGGTCAGGAAGAAGACCCGGCCGCTCCGGTCTTGACCGTACGGTGAAATTTTTCCATCAGGTGAACGCCGGATTGAACCGGCGGATATTTTGGCCGCTCGCCGGGTGGGAGACACGTGGGAATGCAGGAGATCTCCGCCTCCCAGTTCGGCTGATGGAAAAACGCGATGGATTGGCGGCGCGTGGAGCCATGCTGATCCGGCGGCGGATTCACGACACGATGCAAGGTCGAAACCCAGCGGTCATTCGTCCAACGCGCCATTAGATCACCGATATTGATAACAAATCCTTCGGGAACGATTGGCACGGATTGCCACTCGCCACCCGGACCGCGGATTTCGAGCCCGCCCGGGGCGGACTCGGCAAGCAGAATCGTCAGGCTGCCGTAATCCGTGTGAGCCCCCGCCCGCAATTGGCCGGGCCGGGGAGGCGCCGACGGATGCGGATAGTTCAGGGCGCGCATCGCGCTGATTGGATCGTCAATCTTGGCGGCAAAAAAATCCTCGGGCAAGTCCAACGCCACGGCGAAAATCTTCATGATCCGCGCGGCAAGCTCGCCAAGAGAAGCGTAGTAGGCCGACCAGGCTTGCCTG
The DNA here is from genome assembly GCA_035503815.1 of Verrucomicrobiia bacterium. Lineage (GTDB taxonomy): Bacteria > Acidobacteriota > Terriglobia > Acidiferrales > UBA7541 > Palsa-295. The sequence goes on along the minus strand of DATJTF010000037.1, from coordinate 47,897 downwards.
AGCCCCGCGGGCTCATTCGGCCACTGGTTTTCCGCATAACGGAAATCCGCATACGGATCGTCCTCGAGGACGGCCGAAACGTGAAGGGGGCCGATGCTGAAGGATTCCTTCAAATCAGGAGGGGTATCCTCACCAAGTGATTTGGCGAGGGTTTCAGATTGAAACGGCGCGTAGCCGTACGGGTAGCCTTCGTAAGGCATCTTCACCGAGAGCTTTTGGTCCATCGGCAGGTCAAAAAATTGGCGAGCGGAGTTCCAAGTGTCGGAAATTACGCTGGGCGAGACGCCGTGTCCGACGATGGCCAGAAAGCCGGTCTCGCGGCAGACGTCGTCAACGCGGCGGGCCAGAGCGCGCTTGGAATCCGGAGAAGAGGAAGAAAAAGAAGAAATGTCGATAACGGGAAATTCGCGCATTCGAGCCTCCGGGGCCCTGAAAATCGTGTGAGCAAGAGGATTCTAATGCACGAGGAAGGAAGAGTCCAACCGAGGCGGCGGGGAGCGGAGAAGAAAAACTTGGCGCGGGCCTGACGGCAGGGAGAGAGTGAGGTTCGCTGTGATGCGCGTCACAGACCAGGAAAGAAAATTCGGTATAAACGAAGGAGTCATGCGATAAGGTGGCAACAGTATTGCAGAAGGTGGAGCCGGCGGGATGATCGGAACCCGCTAAAGGCGTGGCGAAATTGGTTGGCAATCGCAGGCGGCGGCCGCGGGAGAATTCGTGATCGGCGTTCTCATTACACTGATTGTCTTAAGCATCGTTCTCGCATCGATCTTTCTGGTCCGGCCCCGAGTGACGGAGGGAACGGGTTGGAAGATTGTGGCATTCATTGGTTTGTGCGTGTTGCCGGTGCTCTGCATCGTGCTGGGAATGGGGACGCACATGCAGCGTTCGGAGCAACGGCGGTTCTGCGTATCTTGCCACGTGATGGTCCCCTACGGCCAAAGCCTGTATCTGGACGACGCCAAATTTCTCCCTGCGCAGCATTTTCAGAACCACCGAGTTCCGCCCGAGACAGCCTGCTATTCCTGCCACGCCGATTACACGATTTACGGCCCGCTCAAAGACAAGATCCAGGGGCTCAAGCGGATTTACATGCAGTACGTGACAACTCCGCCGAACCCCGCCTCAATCCGGATCGATGGCGGATTCAAGAACGCGCAGTGCCTGCATTGCCATCTCGGAGCGCGCGACTTCATGGAGAATCCGGTCCACTCCGCGATGATGGGGTCGCTGACATCGGAACAGATGTCGTGCCTGACGAGCGGGTGCCATGATTCGGCGCATGACATCGAACAATTGAGCGGCGCGAAATTGTGGAGGCCGGGGCAATGAAACTCGGCGCGATAGGGATGGGGAGGTTTCTGCGCGTATCGAGCGCCCTGGTGATTCTGGGGCTGATCGTGGAAATCATCAGCCTGCTGTGGTTTCACCCGCTATCTTTCGTCCTGTTCGCGTTTGTGGGCGTGATTCTGATCGGGCTAGGAATCGCGGTCTACCTGGTTTCGCTGTTGTTCGCGGCGCAGCAACATGCCGGGACCGGCGGCGCGGAAAATCCATTCCGGGCAAAATAAGCGCCGAAGTCCCGCGGGAATTTGCGGTTTGGCGCGGCGCTAATGCAGCGCACCCGTCTGGTAATTCAGAGCTGAAATCAAAGCGGCATAGTCGTATTTCGCCGCGACATCCGCAATTTCCGCTTGCGTCTGATTCAATTGCGCTTGGCTAAGCTCGACGATCGAGCTAAGACCCAGCTTGTAGCGCGCTTCGGCGAGATTTAACGCCATGTCGGCCTGGTCGAGCAACTCCTGTGTCACGGACAGGCGCTGGTAACCGGAATTGGCATCGAGCCAAGCCTTCTGGACGTCACGCGCGATGCGATCTTGCAGGTCGCGCAAATATTGCTGCTGGGCCTGCTCCTCGGCCTGTGCTTCGCTTCGCAGCGCTCCGTACAAATGCCCGTTAAAAATCGGAATGTTCACATTGACGCCGCCGGCCGCATAGCGCGACGGGAGGGGTTCCTCGCGAGCCGGAACGAGCCCCGCAACTCCGATTCCGGAAATTGTGGGGAACCAGAGATCGCGTTCGGCTGTGGCGTAGCTTTGCGCCGAGCTGACGTCAAAACGCTGGCCGATGAGTTCGGGGCGATCGCGAAAAGCCTCTTGAATCAAGTCTTGGACGGCCGCGGGAGGGGCGCCGGGGACGGGCTCCTCCGTCAGGTTGAACGTACGCGGAGCTGGATATCCCAGCGCCACGGAAAGATCCGCTTGCGATGCCTGGTAATCGTTCTGGGCCTGGATCAAGAGGAGTTGAGCTTGGGACAAATCCACCTTCGCGAAGCTGACGTCGAGGCCCGATTTAATTTGGTTTTGGGCGAGAGCGGTGACTTGATCGGCGACGAGCTTGCGGGACTTCACCGTTTCTTCCGCGACCTGAAGGACGGCTTGAGCCTTGAGAGCCGAAAAATAGGCGCGGTCGACATTGAGCAAGACATCCGCGCGACTGGTGACTACATTCTCCTCGGCGGCCTTCGCCTGCAAGTTCGAGCTTTTCACCAGATTGTGCGTTCGCCCGAAATCGGTGATTAATTGGCTGACGGTGACTCCGTCGGCATACCGGCTGTACACGATCGGATTATTAAGGGCCCCGGCGGCGATGCGGCTATCATTTTCGGCGCCGACGGCCGTCAAGCTGCCGTTCGCGGTGGGGTAATATGCCGATTGCTGTTCTTTCACGCGCTCGGACGCCGCAACGGCCATTGCCGAGGCTGCCTGAACCTGCGGATGATTTTGGACCGCGATCTTTTCTGCGTCCGCGAGGGTGAGCTTCTGCGCACCCGGAAGCTGGGCGGGAGCAACGTGAGAAGGAGGCTGGACGGCGCTTCCGGCTGCCATTTGCGCCAGAATCCCGGCAGCGGGCCGGGGGGCACTCTGTCCAAAACAAGCGCCCGCCACGAAAGTCGAAAGCGTCACCGAGAGAAGTCGAAAATCCCGTCTGATCATGAAGCCTCCTGTAAGGTTTCGGCTCCCTGCATTTGCTCTTTCCGGCGATAGATCAGAAGGTAAGCGGCGGGAACCACAAAGATGGTGAGAACGACGGAGACGATAAGCCCGCCGATGATGACGCGAGCCAGAGGAGCGTACGCCTCGCTGCCCGTTTCGAGCTTGAGAGCCATGGGAAGCAAACCGACGATCGTCGCGAGCGAGGTCATCAGAATGGGCCGTAAGCGGATCCGGCATGAGTGCGCCACGGCTTCGCGGACCGAGCGCCCTTCGGCACGGAGGCGGTTCGCGAAGTCCACAATCAAGATGCTGTTGGAGACGACCATACCGGTCAGCATCACGATGCCCATCAGCGATTGAATGTTCATCGTCGTGTCGGTGAGAGCAAAAGTGAGCATGACTCCCACCAATCCAGTGGGCACGGCCAGGATGATCAGGAACGGATCGGTGAAAGAGGCAAACTGGGCGACCAGGATCAGGTAGACGAGGAGAATCGAGAGGACGAGGCCGAAGCCGAAGCTCTTGAAAGAAGACTCCATGGTCACAACGAGGCCGCGCATGTTGATGCGAATGTCGGACGGGGTTTTCGTCGTGGCGATGATTTTGGAAATCCGCGCCGCGGGCCTTCCCAGATCCTCGCCGGAGGGCGCCACGTACACGTCAATCATTCGCTCGAGCTGGTAGTGGTCGACTTCGGTGGGGGAAAGAATGGGCTCGACATCGGCGACCTGATCGAGATACGTGGGCATCTTGATGTTTGGCGAGCGAAGAGGCATGGTCTTCAAATCCTGCAGGGATTTCACCTGGTTTTCGGGGTATTGGACGGTGACGAAATAATTGTTTCCGGTTTTGGGATCCACCCAGTAGCTCGGGGCGATCATCACGTCGGAGGTGAGCGCGGTGATGATGTTGTCGATCACCTCTTTGGGATTCAGGCCGAGTTCGCTGGCGCGTTCGCGGTTCACGTGGATATCGAGAGCGGGATAGTCCATGTCCTGCGGGATATACACGTCCGAAACTCCCGGCACTTGCTTGAACTTCAGGGCCAGGCTCTGGGCGATGCGGTTGTCTTCGTTCAGGTCCATCCCGCTGACTTGAACGTCAATCGGGGCGGGAACGCCCTGGTTGAGCACCGAATCGACCAAGCCGCCAGATTGAAAATAAGTTCTCAGCTCGGGGAGTTGCGAAGAAACGCGGTCACGCACAAGGCGCATATATTCAAAGCTGCTTACTTTGTGGTCGGGTTTCAGGCCCACTTCGACGAATGCGGTGTGCATTCCGGAGTTTGGCGTGAAGAGCGCAGAAAGATCGGGCATCAAGCCGATATTGGATACGATCGTATTCAAATCGCGCGGGGGAACGATTTCCCGAATAATTTTTTCCACCTGAGCGATGTATTGGTCGGTCATCTCGATTCGTGTGCCGGTGGGCGCCTTGACGTTGATGACGAACTGGCCGGCATCCGTGCGCGGGAAAAAGGCCACGCCGACGAAGGGATATAAGGCGAAACTCAGGACAAAGAGGGCCAGAAAAGCCGCCACGGTTTCTTTCGGCCGGTCGAGGGCCTTCGACACCCAGCGGTCGTAGTATTCGAGCATCGCTTCGAACCGCCGGTTGAAAGAGGCGTGGAACCTTTCTCCCCATCCGGCGGCGCCGCCCGCCGGGGGCTCGCCGATTTCGGGTTCAGCGGTGATGTCGGCCTTGGGTTCGCCGTGCCCCGCGACTTTTTTGAGAACGTGGGCGCAGTAAAGAGGAACCACCGAAACGGCCACAAAGTAGGACGCGAAGAGGGCGAGCACGACTCCGAGAGCGAGCGCCGAGAACAAATATTTGCTGACGCCGAAGAGAAGCGTGACCGGGAAAAAGACGACGACGGTGACGAGCGTGATGGCCAAGACTGCCAAGGCAACTTCGTTGGTGCCCTGCTCGGCGGCAATCGCGGGTCCTTCGCCATGTTCGAGGTGGCGGAAGATGTTTTCCAGCACGACCACGGAGTTGTCAATCAATCTGGAGAATGCCAGAGCCAGACCGCTGAGAACCATGCTGTCGATTCCGCGGTTTCCGGTATGAAGGAAAAAGAAGGTCGCCATCACCGACAGAGGGATCGAGAGAAAGACGGCAAAGGTGGCGCGAACGCTTCCCAGAAATATCAGAATCATGAGAGCCGTCAGGACCAAACCCATTCCGCCTTCGTGGAGCACGGTCGAAATCGCCTGTTTGACGAAGACGGACTGGTCGAAAACGACTCTTGTTTTGAGTTCGCTCGGGATATCGCGAAGGTTCTTGATCACTTTCTTGATCCCGTCCACGACGGCGATCGTATTGGTGTTCCCACCCTGTTTCTGGATCGGAACGTAGACCGATTTCTGGCCGTTCACGCGAACGATGTTGTACTGCAGGTAGGAGCCGTCCACTGCGTGGCCCACGTCGGAAACGAAAACGGATTTTTGGCCGTCGGTCTTCAGCGGGACCTGATTCAGCGCCGCCGCATCGGGAACCTGAGCGTTGGTATAGATGTTGTAGTCCAGCGGACCGATGCGAACGTCGCCGGCGGGCAAAATGAGGTTGGAGGCGTCGACGGCGCGCACCACGTCCATGGGACTCAGCTGATGAGCCTGCAGGGCGAGCGGGTCGACGTAGACCATCACCTGCCGGTATTTTCCGCCGTATGGGGGCGGGACGGTAGCTCCGGGGACACCTGCGATCTGGTTGCGGATCTGGTACTGCAAGTAATCGTGGAGCTGCGTCTGGCTGAGGCCCTTGCCTTCGACGGTGAGCAGGCAGACGGGCAGGTTCGAGGCTCCCGTGCTGAGCACCACAGGAGGCAGGGTCCCCTCGGGCAAGCGGCGCAGGTCCGCCATCGCCAGGTTCGAGACCTGCGTAACGTCGGCGTTGGCGTCCGTTCCCGGCTGAAAATAAATTTTGATCAGGCTCACGCCCGTCATCGAGCGTGACTCCATGTGATCGATGCCGCTACCGAGAGTGAAAAAGCGTTCGAAAGTGTCGGTGATGTCCGCTTCAATCTGTTGCGGGGGCATCCCGCTGTAGAACGTTGCGACCAGCACGACGGGAATATTGATCGGGGGAAACATGTCCACGGGCATTTGCACGATGCTTGTCAGGCCCAGGACGCAGACGAAGAGGCAGATAACAACAATGAAATAGGGATGGCGAAGAGAAAAAGATGACATGGCAGTTTACTCCACTTCCGAAGGCTGAATCAGCTTTGGCTTGACGATCTCGCCCGGCTGGAATTGGGATTGCTCACCGAAAACGACGAGATCGCCTTCCTGAAGTCCGGACAAAATCTCGACGGAGTTCGCGCCTTCCAGGCCGAGAGCGATGTCCCGCCGCTCGATTTTTCCGTCCGCGCCGACCACGAGGACGCTGCCGCGGTTCTGGCCAGAATTCCGGATAGCCTGCACGGGAAGGGTCAAAGTGTTGGTAGCGGTATGCAGCGGCAATTTCACGGAGGCGTACATGCCGGGTACGAGGGTAAAGGTGGGGTTGGGAACCTGAACCTCGGTGTGCATGGTCCGCGTTTCCATATCGATCTGGTCGGAAAAGCGGATGATTTTTCCGTCGAAACTTCTGTGCAACGCCGAAACGTCGACTTCGACAGATTGTCCGATGCGAATGCCGGGAACCGCGCGTTCGGGCACGGGGATAACCAGGCGCAGGAGATTATTCTGCGACAAGTGGCATAGGGCGAGGTTGCCCTTGTCGGAAGACGTGCCTGCCGGGAGGAGCGCGCCTTTGTAGGCGTCAATCTGCGTAACTACGCCATCGAAGGGCGCGATTATGCGTGTGTAATCAAAAAGCGCGCGGTCTTTTTGCAGAGCGGATTTGGCTGCCGCGAGGGCTTGTTCGGCCGCGGCGAGCGCGTCCTTGGCTCCGGAATAGGAAGCGCTGGCTTCGAGGTCCTTGCCCTGGGCGACGTCGATTTCTTCCTGCGCGACAAGCTCCGGGTGGGACTTTTGGACGTTGGCAAGGCGGGTATAAGTGAGATGAGCGACGGTATAAGCGGACTGGGCGCGATTGAGTTCCTCGCGAGCGCCTTCGAGATCGCTTTCGCTGCGCTTCATCGAGGCTTCGTCCACTTGAACCTGCTGCTCGAGTTCGGGAACCTCGAGGATGGCCAGGATGTCACCCTGGCGGACGTGCGTTCCCCAATCCACGTTGAGCTGCCGGATATAGCCGGACACCTTGGCGTAAACATCGATCTCCTGAAAGGGGAGGAACTCGGAAGCGATGTTCAGGGTGTCAGACAGGTTTTGCCGCGTCACTTTGACAACCGGCGCGATGGGGGCGTCGGCGCCATTCTCCGCAGCGGTGCGGCCGCCGCCGCAGGCGGCGAGGACCATGCATAAGATTGCAAAGCAAGCGATTGCCACGAGGTTCGTATTTCGTATTCTGCGTATCATTTCGTTTTGTCTTTTGAAGTGCGAGATTTGAATCCGCGCAAGCATCACGCTAAGCCTCTGCTTCCTTGATCGCCGCTCGAAGCGCTTCCCGGTTAAATTTCTCCGAACGGCACAACTGAACCAGCCGGCGGCGCTTCGTCAAGATCGTGCGAGCAACCTCCGGGATTTTCTCCGCGACTTCCGTGGGAACGTGAAGGATGCCGTGAAGGTCGCCATGCAGGAGGTCGCCAGGTTTGATTCGCAGGTGCCCCACTTGGACTTGTCCTCCAAATTCAAATACGTGCGCGTAGGCATGGGAGACCGAAATATTTCCTGCGAAGGCCTGGATGCCGGTCGCCCGCACCTCCCGAAGGTCTCTCATGGCTCCGTTCGTGATCACGGCCACGCATCCCAAAGCGCGAAGAATGCTGGCGTGAACCTCACCGATGAAGGCTCCGAGGCCGGGAGGGTTGTCCATGTCTTCAATCACCGCGATTCGCGGCCCAGGAACGGAGAGAATGTGCTCCCACCAGTCGGTTCGATCGTAATAGCTTCCGCCTTCCATCGGCGGGGACGTGCTTCGCATACGGGCAGTGGTTGCAAATCCGGCAACCGGAGGAAGTTCCGGATACATGCAGCGCACACGGGAATCCGCAAACCCTATATTGCGGAGACGCAAATCGAACTTTTCAATCGAGCTGGAGACGACGCAAGTGCTGAAAGAACAAAGCTCCGCAAGGAACTTGGGAGGGAGCGTCCGATTCGTCATGATGACTCCTTAAAGATTCGCTTGCCCTGAGTCAGTATGTGCCCGGGGGCCGAACTTCAGGTTGAATTGACCGCGAAAAAAAGACGATGAAATTAGGGAAGAGACGAAGGGGGAGATCGATGTTGAAGCGAAACAGTGACCCCGACAGCGGGGAAGAAAATGGATTCACTTGGTTCCCAGAGGCGCCGACGGTACTCGGGCCTGGCCGGAAGCGTCAATGAAACTGGCATCGCCGGCTCGCTGTCCATTACGGGCGTGTGAGCCAACTGCATTTTGACGGAGCTGGTGACGTGTTGCGCGGAAATCGAATGAAAATGATACAGGCTGTCTTTGGCGACGGTCGAAAGTCCGGCAACACCGACGAGCAAAACAACGATGAGAAACTGAGTCCAAAACCGCCGGGCGCGTCTCGGGTTCAGGAGACGCCTCCCTACGGGCTCAAGGAGGCCCATTTCTTCTGAGTTCTCTCTCATCTAGGTGAAGAATAACAGGGTTTGCGCTTTTCTTCTTCTTTAAATCGCTACATTGATTCGGATTCCTAAATCACCCCAGGGGATGCTTCCGAATTTTGGCCGGCGCTTTTCTGTGGCTTCATTGAGCACGCCTGGGGGCCGCATTCGTTGACACAGCCGGGCCATCTGAGAAAATTGTGGAAGCAACACTTCAATCCGAAAACCTGTGAGGATCTTCATGAACCCAGTAAAACGGCTGATTGCGGGATTATTGTGCGGCCTTCTCTGCACGCTGCCCGTTTTCGGCGCACCCCAGTCTGCCGCGCCACAGGCCGGGCAGATCAGCGCGATGATTCCGGCAGTAACTCGAAACTCGCAGCCCGCGAGCCTCAAAGAGGCGCTCCTTTGGAACGATATCCTTCAGACCCAGCAGGCCGGCCGCGCCCGGGCCACGTTGCAGGACGGTTCGATCCTCAGCCTGGGCTCAAACAGCGAGCTGAAAATCGTGCAGCACGACACAGCCTCGCAGCAGACTTCCCTGCAAATGAGTTTCGGAAAAATGCGCAGCCAGGTGGAAAAGATCACGAAACCCGGCGGAAAATTCGAAGTGAATACTCCGAATGCGGTGATCGGAGTTATCGGCACGGACTTCTACGTTGCCTACGAGGCGAACAAGACGACCGTGATTTGCTACAAGGGACACGTTTCCGTCACGCCCCTGGGCAACGCCCAGGCCACAAACAATAGCGGACAGACCAGCAACGCGAGCAACTCGGTCACTCTGGACCCGGGAGAAATGGTGGTCATCACCACGGAGATTCCTCCCGGCGGCTTTAAGGCTTCGGACACGCCTCCGGCAACGCGCCAGGCGTCACTGCTCTCCACGAGTGTTTCCGGCGACTTGCCGCCGGTCCACGCATCCCACACGATTCGTTGGGTGACGATCGGAGGTTTGGCGGCGGGAGGGCTGGCAGCGGGCTTGATCGTTGCCACTCGCGGCGGATCCGGCGGCTGCAAGCCTGGCTCGACAAATCCCAATTGCGGGTAGCCCCGCAGGCCGCGAAGCGCCGGCGCGCGAATCCTAGACGGACACGTGCCGCAGCTTTGCAGCCCCGATACGAATGCGCGTGAAGGAATCTTATTGGTCCAATTGGACGGCGCAACTCGGCAAGCTCACCCTGCTTGCAGTCAATATCAGCCTGGCAGGTGTCATCACGCTGGCGGGGCTCGCCCTGTTCACAGTTTCCGGGAACAACGGCAACCGGCAAGCGGGATTCGCATTTCTACAACGGATCGAGCAGAGCTCTCTCGACCTGCGTTTCGGGCTTCGCGGCACCCGCGCCCGCGATCCACGGATCGTGATCGTCGGCATCGATGAGAAGACTCTTCAATACGTCGGGTCTTTCCCAATTCCCCGCACCAACTACGCGGCTCTGGTGGACCGCCTGAGCGGCGATGGCGCACGGGTCATCGCCTTCGACGCCACGTTCCCCACTCCCGAAACGAATCCGGCCGGGCAAGCGCTGCGGGACCTGCAGACCGAAATCGGCGCTTCCGCCTCTCCGAACCTTCGGAAAAAGATTGAGGCTCTCGAGGAAACGTCCGACGCGGACAAGGATTTTGCGGAAGCGATGAAGAAGAGCGGGAACGTCATTCTCGGCCACATTTTTCTCAATCCGGAACGCGCCAAATCCGCCGATCCGAAACTCGCCGAGGAATATTTCAACATCATCTGGGCGAAAACTTTCCCTCAAGTCCTAAAGGACAGGCCGAAGGGGTCACCTGATTTCAATTTGGGAGAAGCGTGGAAGCGGAACGGCGGTGTAGTCGCCGCTGGCGTCGAGGCCAACATCCCGCTGCTCGCCGAATCCGCCGCTTCCTACGGCTTCCTCGACATCAATCCCGATATCGACGGCACTCTGCGTCACGCCACTTTGGTCGAACGTTACCAGGACCAGGACTTCTTCCCTTCCCTGGCCGTGCAAGCCGTGCGCCTCTACGAAAACATTCCCGATCAGGACGTCGCCGCCTACATTTCGGCGGACGGCTTAACCAAGATTCAGCTGGGCCGCCACATCATTCGACAGGCTGCCGACGGCACCGCGCTGATCAATTACACCGGCCCGTACCACACGTACCCGCAATACTCGATGTGGGACGTCATCCACGGCGATATTTCGGCGTCGAGCTTCCGCGACAAAATCGTCTTGGTGGGCGCCACCGCACTTGGTATCGGGGACATTCGCGTCACGCCCTTCCAAGAGCAATTGCCCACCTACATGGGAGTGGAAGTGCACGCGAATATCATCGACAACATCCTTCACAGCGGCGAAAAGGGCCGGAGCTTCCTGATCCGGGGCTCCGACGAAAAACTCATCGACATCGGCTTCATTCTCTTCTTCGGCATAGGTTTCGGATTCCTGTTCAGCCGGCTTACGCCGCTCTATTCGACCGTCTCCATGCTGGCGGCTCTGGCATTCTATTCCGTCTTTGTCTATTACATGTTCGCGTCGCAGGGCCGATGGGTGAGCTTCGTGATACCCGCGGGGACACTTGCGGCCAATTACGCGGCCATCACGAGTTTCCGGATGATTTTCGAAGAACGGGAAAAGCGCAAATTGCGCAAGACGTTTTCGCAGTATTTGTCACCGGCCGTCATCGGCTTGATCGAGAAAGATCCGCAGCGCTACATCCGGCCCGGCGGCCAGCTGAAAGAGCTGACCGTGATGTTCAGCGACATACGCAACTTCACCGCGCTTTCGGAAAAGCTTTCTCCCGACGAACTCGTGCAGCTCTTGAACGAATATCTCGGCGAAATGACGGACGCCGTTTTCGCGACAAACGGCACGCTCGACAAATATATCGGCGACGCGATCATGTCGTTCTGGGGCTCGCCCTACCCGCAGGAGGACCATGCGTTCCGAGGGTGCGCGTGCGCACTGCAGATGATTCGCCGGCTGGAAAAGCTTAATCAGAAATGGACGTCCGAAGGTCGGTCTCCGATCTCGATCGGAATCGGCCTCAATTCCGGGCCGGTCAACGTGGGGAACATGGGCTCGGCCAAGCGGTTGGCGTGGACGGTGATGGGCGACAACGTAAACCTGGCGTCACGGCTCGAGGGAATCAACAAGGAATATCAGACGCACATCGTGATCAGCGAATTCACATACCGGCAGGTTGCGGATGAGTTCGTTTGCCGCGACCTCGATAAAATCAGGGTCAAGGGCAAATCGCATCCCGTCAATATCTATGAACTTGTGGATGTCGCGGCGGCAAAATCGAGCCATCAGCCATTGCTCACCCAATTTGATGCCGCGCTCGCCGCATATCGGTCGCAAAACTGGAAGCACGCCGCGGCGGCATTCGGCGAGCTGCTGGCGGAATATCCCAACGACGGGCCCACGCAAACCTTTTTGCAGCGCTCGCTGAATTTTCTTGATCAGGCGCCGAACGAGGAATGGGACGGCGTCTACACGATGAAGAGCAAATAATCGCGCAGGCCGGCCGGAGTTTGGCGCGGGCTGCAAACAGATGCCGGACTCGCTCGGCTAAGGCGTGTCCGTCTGAGCCTTCCGATGATGCCATCGCCGCAGATCGGGCCAAAACTCTTTCAGCATATATGTCCCCAGGTCATATCCCATCTGCGTGCCCCAAACCGTCACGATATTTGAAAATTGCCGTTCGGAATGCGGATGGTAGCTGTACGTCGAAATCGCCGCTGCCATACCGGCTCCGAACACTTCCGAATAATTGAATTGCGTGCTGCCGGAATCCGACCGTGTAATCACCAGCCGGCTCAGAGCATGGCCCGACCGCCGCCAAAAGCCGCCGTGCCCCAGCTCGTAGTAGCGCGGATCCTGATGGAGCAGCGACGGCAGCACGGCGCTGGCCATGAAATTTTCCACCGCGTTGTCGCCGTAGGCAGTCGCATAACGCAAACCGTAGCCCGACATTCCTTGCCCGTAGGAGGGGGTGCTATTGACCGCCTGCCCGATTCCCGCGGCAAAGCCGATTAGTACGAATTCGAAGGGATCGACCATCGAACGGCCCACTACTTTGAATTTGTCTCCGGTCGTGAGAACGGGAATGTTTGTCGAGTCTTGCATGGACAAAAAGTTCGGAACGACCCAAAAAATCCGGTCTTTCGAAGTTCCGGTCTGCTGCTCGTGCCGCAGATTCTGCTGCTCTTTGCTTTCCGGTTTTTGAGGCAGGTCATTTGTCTGCGCGGGCTTGGGGGAAGCCGCCTGAGAGGCATTGCCCTGGGGCGGCGCCTGCTGCTGCGAAGCCGCCTGTCCTTGCTGATTTTGCACGGGGACCTGTTGCTGCTGGTCCGCCATCCGCGAAACTTGTCCCTGTGCGGCGGCCCCAGGCACGGCAAGCGCGCATTCCGCAAAAATGATCGCGAAAGCGAGAACGCCGGTTAGCAATCCACGATTCCTCAATGCCGTTCCCGTCCTTCCGCCCGCGAAGCCCCATACATTCCGCCTCGGCTCAATTGCGCGCTCCAATCACGCGCGGCCGCCGGCTCCAATCCAGCATTTCACGAATCGCATTCAAAACGAGTTCCGGCTCGTCGACCATCACCCAGTGGCCGCTTTTTTTCGCGACCAAATGTTTCCCCTGAGAGGATAATCCTGCGATGGCGATGTGTTCCTGCAGACGTTGCGGAGGTGTGTCACCGGCCGACAGCACCACGACCGGTTTGTCCGCCAGATTTTCCACCTCGGCCAACTGGGAGGAACTTCGCGGAAGGTTTTCCAGCTGGCTCGCGATGGTCTCGGTAAACTTCGGCTGCACCCAAAATACCGGCGTCAGCGCCCTCTCGCTGGGGGGCAAATTCCAAAACAACGGACTTTTCGTAGTCCCATCTCCCTTGGGCGCCCCCTTGCTCATTAGTCTCACGAGCGGCTCGGCAATCGGCTTGATTCCCGTACGCAGGAGAAAGGAGACGAAGCGAAGCGCTCCCCACCTCGACATTGCTGCCGCACGCCGCAAGATGCGCGCACCCGTCCGGATTCTCTTTTGATTGTGTTCGCTCACCGGATTCCATTCGCCCGGGACCACCGGGTCGAGCAAAACAAGTCCTGCGACTTCCTGGGAGTAGCGCGCCGCGAACAGGCGCGTTGTAAGCCCGCCGAAGGAATGTCCGACGAGAATATACGGAGGCGGAAGGCTCGCCCGGTCGAGAAGGTCGTGGAGTTCGCTGACAATTCGGTTCGCGTCACGCGGCATCGGCCCTGGCTCGCTCCAACCGAGCCCTGCCCTGTCGTAGCATATCGTCCGCGCCGCCTTGGCTATCTCTGGTTGAATTTCGTTCCACGTTAACACAGTCGCCATCAGCCCCGATTCGAAAACAACGGTTGGGCCTCCTTCTCCTGCCGCTACCAGATGCAAGCGATGGCCTCCGATATCCACCATTTCACCCAGTGGTGGAAAGCGCCGGGTATCCCGCGCGGCGCCAAGAAGCTGGTAAATGCGTCCGGCCAGCAGAGCCAATGCAACTACGACGATGCCGATGATCAGGCCGTGCAACAAGCACTCCTCCTAACTACTTCTCTTTCTATGAGATGCAAAACATCCACTCGATTTGGATGCCTCAAACCGCGCCGCGCCGCGTCACTTCCTCGGCCGTCCGGAAGGCACTCTCCGCGCACTCGCCCAGGGATCGTCCGTCGAAGTAGTTCCCCGCCAGGTACAAACCCTGAGTCCGGCCAATTGTTCGCCGAATCTGAGCGACTCCTTCGTGATGGCCAACATTGAATTGCGGCAAGGCCGCTTGATAGTTCCACAGAAGCCGCTCGACAGGGGGTCCCTCAATGCCCAGGATGCCTCCGGTTTCCCTTTCCACGGTTCGGACGATCGTCTCTGAGTCCTGATTGGCGAATGTGGGATTCGATGCTCCTCCGGCGAAACTTGTTACCAGCACCGTCCCTTGAGGCGCCCGGCCTGTTAGAACGGACGAATTCCAGATGCAGAAAAACGTGTTGAAGTTTTCGCGCCGGGGAATCATGAACCCGAATCCTTCGAGCGGATTGCGCACCTGAGAGCGCATGTAGCCGCACGATACGACAACCATCGGCGCATACGATATTTGGGACAGCAAGGCGGCGGTCTCTGGCGCGGCTTGGTTGAGGAGCCGTCCCGCTTCGAACGCGGGAACAGCGAGTATCAAAGAGCCGGCGGCGATTTCCTCGCCGTCGGACAACCGGATTCGCCATGAAAAATCCTGCTTCCCCATGGTCTCAATACGTTCCAAAGTTTCCACTTTAGCGCGCAAGCGCAGCGAATCTGGCAGCTTTTCGGCGAGAGTGTTTGGGAGCGCTCCCAGGCCTTGGCGGAACGAGCCGAGGGGAGGCAGTGCATCGGTCACGACCAAATTCTTATCGTGCTTTTCCGCTGTGCGAGCGTTTGCATCCTTGTCGACTTTGGACTTTGATCCACCCTTTCTCGAAAGGATCGCGCCGCGCAGCAGGCTTCCGTACTTTTCTTCCCAACTCTTTAAAAACGGGAAAGCGCTCTCGACTCCGATCTTCTCGGCGTCCCCGGAGAGAAGCGTCGAAATGAAAGGGTCTACCAGATAATCCAGAACATCGCCGTCGAATTTTCGCCGGACAAGATGCGCGAGAGTTTCTTCTGATTCCGGCGGCTTCGACCAGCGCAAACCTTCGCTCAAGAGGCGAAGCTTTGATCCCGCGCCGACAAGGTCCGTCGTCAGGAAACCCCACGGGGAAAACGGAACCCTGCGCAACCGCTCATCTTTCAGAATGTAGCGAGGCGCCTTCCTGTCGCCGGGCACAAACCCCTTGTCCAACCCGATTTCGCGAACCAAATCCCACAGACGGGGCGAAAATCGCGGGCATTGCGGCCCGGCTTCAAACAGGAATCCATTTCTTTCACACGTTGCCACAATCCCGCCGGGCCTGTCCGAGGCTTCGAGGAGCGCAACATCTATGCCCGCACGTTTGAGCCAATACGCGCAGGCCAAGCCAGTGATACCTCCGCCGACAACAATCGCCTGCCGGTTCCCGCCCATCGACCCAAAGTATCATCAAAGCTGCTTTGTCCGCATCGTGCAGCCAACTGATCTCCGCGTTCGGTGCTGGGTCGAAAACCGGGTTCGGCGGTCCAAGACCGGGAGGAAGTCTCGAAATTACTTTTCACCTCTCGATCGGCTCGAGTTCGCCGCTCGATTTGCGGAAGTCCACGCGCATCGCGAATTGTTTTTAGCGGGCTGATTTGCTAGCGTGGAATTGGTGGCATATGCGGCGCGAGCACGCGATGGAAAGACCCTCCGAGGCGCTGAGCGGCATGTGTGTCCCTCTCCTCCGACCGTTGCTATTTGGGGTCCGGCCGCCGAATCCTAGTCGCAACAGATCCTGGCTTCTCGCGTTTTCCCGCTTTGCGCAAATTCGCGCCGGAATCCGAAACCTCATCGACACACTGGTAATCAGGCGCCTTCGAAAGCTCTTCAAAGAGCGGCTTTTCGATCTCGCGATTCGACACGCTCCGGTGAATTTCGCCGCCGCACAAACGCCCCCCCGCAGAGATCAATGACGCTAATTCCCTGCCGCTACAGACCACCGAGCCCGCACGGCCCCGAGGGCATTCCAATTTCCAGCCGCATGCGACAAAATCAAAGCCGCCGATGGGCCGCCAATCTCTAGTCGAATTCCTTTCGGAATACTCGCGCCACAAAAACGAAATTGCCGTTGCTTCCCGGCACGGATTTCGATTCGAGCGCTGGACGTACGGCAAGATTGTCGAGGAAGCCTGCCGGTTCGCCCGCGAATTGGAATCGCGCGGCGTCGGGCGTGGCGACGCCGTACTTCTCTGGGGCGAGAACTCGCCCGAGTGGATCGCCGCGTTTTGGGGATGCCTATTGCGCGGGGCTGTCGCCGTCCCAATTGACCGGATTTCCGCGCCGGAATTTGCGCTGCGCGTGGCCGCACAAGTCAGCGCGAAGCTCGTGGTTCACTCAAACCAGGTTTCACTGGGCGATGCCGCCATTCCCGGCCTGATTCTAGAATCGCTCTGCGAGACCGTCGCCGGGCATTCGCCCGCTCCCTACGCTTCGCCGGCGCTCTCCCGCGACGACACTTTGGAGATTGTCTTTACTTCAGGGACTACGGCCGAGCCGCGCGGCGTGGTGATTTCGCACGGAAATGTCCTCGCCAACATTGAGCCTCTGGAAGCGGAAATCCGCAAATACTTGCGCTATGAAAAGGTCTTTCATCCGCTCCGCTTTCTCAATCTTTTGCCGCTCAGCCACATTTTCGGGCAATTGCTCGCGCTTTTCATTCCGCCTCTCCTGGGTGCGACCACGATCTTTCTGGATTCGCTCAATCCCGCCGAAGTTGCCCAGACGGTTCACCGGGAGCGTGTGTCCGTGCTTGTCGCGGTGCCGCGTCTAATCGAATCGCTTCAGCGGGAAATCGAGCGCGACCTTGAGCGCGATTCCCAATTGGAGCAATTCCGGAAAGACTTCGCCGCCGCCGAGGGGCGGCATTTCCTGCGCCGCTGGTGGAGATTTCGCCGAATCCACGGGCGGCTTGGCTGGAAATTTTGGGCGTTCATTTCCGGGGGCGCTGCGCTCCCCCAAGCGACGGAATCGTTCTGGAATCGCCTCGGATATGCCGTCATTCAGGGGTACGGACTCACGGAAACTACATCGCTCATCAGCCTCAATCATCCCTTCCGGTCGGAGAAGGGCTCGATCGGGAAACTGTTTCCCGGAATCGAGATGAAGGTTGGTTCGGACGGGGAAATTCTCGTTCGCGGCGAAAATCTCGCCCGGGGTTACTGGCGTGGGCAGCAACTGCGCCCTGTCACGGAAGAGGACGGGTGGTTTCATACTGGCGATTTGGCGGAAGTGGATCAGGAAGGGCGGCTCTACTTCAAAGGCCGAATGAAAAACGTCATCGTCACTGCCGCCGGAATGAACATCTATCCGGAAGACCTCGAGCGGGAACTCCGCGCACAGGCGGGCGTGAAAGACGCGGTTGTGATCGGCCTCGATCGCGACGGTAATGCCGAACCCTGCGCCGTTCTATTGCTGAACGACCGGGAGAAGGATGCCGCATCCGCCGTTGCCGCTGCGAACGCCTCACTTGCCGAATATCAGAGGATTCGCCGCTGGCTCATCTGGCCGGAACTCGATTTTCCGCGCACGCCGACGCAAAAACCTCTTTTGCCCCGCATTCGCGCCGCCGTCGAGGAGAAATTTCACGGCGCCCCGGCGCCGAAGGACGGGGGCACGCTGGCAGACCTTGTCGCCCGAATTACGGGACAGCCGGTGCAAACTCTGACGTCATCCGACGCGCTGGAATACCGGCTGAACATGAGCTCACTCGATCGCGTTGAGCTGTTAAGCGCCCTCGAGGAGCGTTATCAAGTGGACTTGAGCGAAGCGAAATTTGCCGATGTGGCGACCATGGGACAGCTCGAAGACCTTCTCCGGAATCCCCCCAAGGCTCTCGTCGAAATGACGTACCCACGCTGGCCTCAGAGCCGGCCCGTGACGGCATTTCGAATATTCATCTACTACCTTCTCGTTTGGCCCGCGACCTATCTGCTGGCTTCTCCCCGCGTGCGAGGCCGAGAAAATCTGAGGGGGCTTAAGGGCCCGGCCCTCGTGATTTCGAACCACGTTACGTACGTGGACATCGGCTGGATCCTGGCGGCACTGCCCATGAAATTGCGGCATCGCCTGGCGACGGCCATGCGGGGCGAACGCATTGAGACGATGATGCGGCCGCCAAAAGAGATGAAATTCTTCGAACGCGTCTCCGAGCGGTTGAGCTATTTCCTGGTTTTTTCTCTCTTCAATGTGTTTCCGCTTCCCCGGGAGTCCGGGTTTCGCCGGAGCTTTGTATTTGCGGGCGACCTTGCGGATCGGGGCTGGAGCGTCCTGATTTTCCCGGAGGGCAAGACGACGACCGATGGGGAGTTGCAGCCGTTCCGGGCGGGGATTGGACTCCTCGCAAAGCAGCTCAACCTGCCCGTCATCCCGATTCGTTTGGACGGCCTGTTCGATATGAAAATTAAGGACAGGATTCTCCATCAGCCTGGAAAAGTTCGCGTTTCGATCGGCGCGCCCGTCTCATATACTCCCGATGAGGAGGCTGAAGACATTGCCCGGGATTTGGAGCGCCGCGTGTCTGCCCTTCTCTGGGCCGAAAAAGGAGACGCGCCCGTAAGTTGAAAAAAATCATTGCATTCGCGAATTCCGGTTGCGTCCTGGGCCGGTCTTGGTGCATCTATGTGTAGGAAGTCCAAATCTCCTCCGGGGGCCGGACGGTTAGTTCACGTTCGAGTCAGAGGAGAGTCCCTAGGGTCCTAAAATATCGGGGGCGAGCCTTGCTTTCAGGTGCCAAACCAGGGTGTGACATGCAACTTCCAGATAACAAGGAGGATACATGCCGGACGCAAGCAACCAGGAGTTCTCAAGTTCATTTGTACCCCCCAGCCGTTTAGATGTGCCTGTCCAGAACCTGTTGAGGCAGCATGCGCAGCGGCCCACGAAGCCAGAGACCGAAGGCAAGATTCTGCCCGTTCCGGAGTTTCCCCAACACCCGGAGCTAATGCATGACATTGACGCGGAAGACATCGCCGCCCACGAAACCGTCCTGAAGACGGGGAAGCGCCACTGGGGTGCGGCGAAGATTTTGGACAACATGCGCGGCTGGCTTTTCCCCTACCTGAAATCGCGAGTCCGCGCCGGAGATTTTCAACCGATCATTGCGTACCTCTTCACCGAATGGAAATGCAATCTGGATTGTCATTATTGCTGGTCCTACGACAATCGAGTGAAGGGCATGACCGAGGACACTGCCCGGCGGGCGATTGACTGGCTGAGCGACACACCGTGCCGGGTTCTGGCCCCGACGGGAGGCGAGCCGCTGCTTCGCCCGGATTTCGTTCACAAAGTAATTTATTACGCGGCCAAGAAGGACTTCTGGGTTTACCTGGCCACGAATGCCCGGCTGCTTCGGCCCGACGTAATCGACCGCCTGGCCGACGCGGGAATCGCGACGATAAATTTTGCCGTGGACACGATCAACGAAAAACCCGGCCTGCCCAAGGCTCTCAATCACGTTCGGTCCTACTTCGATTATCTGGTCCGAAGGCAATATCGCTACGGGTACACGGTATTCTTCAACATAAACATCTGCCGGACGAACCTGGACGACGTCCGGGAGCTCACGCAGATCGCACACGATAACGGGATTGCCACGACCTACCACATCAACGAAACGCCGATGATGGAGCAGGATCACTTCAAGCATCTGCACGGCAACGACACTTACATTCGTCCGGCGGACTTCCCGCAGGTCGATGAAACGCTCGACTGGCTGATGGAGAAGAACCAACAAGGCTACAAAATGGTGGACTCGGTCCCTCGCCTGAAAAACATGAAAGAATTCATGCGCGGGAAGAGCGAACACTGGGGATGCCGTGCGGGCCAGAATTGGCTGATCGTTCGCACCGACGGGACGCTGGCGCCTTGCTTCCCCATGTACAACGCTACCTACGACTGGGGCACAATCGAAAAGCCGAAGTTCGAGCTCCCGCAGCTCAACGAAATGAAGAAATCGTGCGAGCTGCACTGCTTTTCAACGCTTGGTTACAACCTGGCGTATTGCTACAGCACAACTCGCGTCTTGAGCTGGCTGTTCAAGCAGGCCGCGCACGGATTCCAGGGCGTCACGGGCAGCTTCGACTGAATCGCCCGAAGGCAATCTTCGCCCTTTCCGCGACATTGCAGGTGGAAAGGGCGAAGAAGCAAGAATTTGGCCGGGCGAACTTCCGCGCCGGAAATTACGTGGCCCTCGGTTCGATGTGAACCGTCTTGGCGTGCGGAGCCTTTGCGAGTTCGATCGTCAGGATGCCGTCCTTCAGACTTGCATTTACCTTAGAAGTGTCCACGTCCACCGGCAAATCGACAATGCGAAGGATTTGGTCGGCGCACCAGTCGCATCGAACCGACTTCCCTTTGGCCTCCTCTTCCCTACCTTCACGCTTGCCGGCGATACGCAGGAAGCGTGGCTCAACGGCAATTTCCAGCTCTCTTGTGCTGAAGCCCGGCACTTCCGCCCGCACGATAATGCTTCCATCCGCTTCCCTGATGTCCATGTGAACCGGGTGAAGGATTTGTTCTTCGGCGCGAAGCCAATGTTCCAAGTCGCGGCCGGGCCAACGGCCGGTGCCCTCAAACATTTCAAAGGCTCTTTGAGCGATCGAATTGTAAATGTCGTTGAATTGATCGAAGAGAATTCCGGGGCTCGGCCTCACCGGAACCGAGCCTTTCGTGGTTTGCATCGCAGTTGCTGATTGCGCAGTCATAGTCGCTTTCTCCTCCGAGTAGTTTTTTTGCCGGCAAAAACCCGGCCAATGCCGATGAGGCCGCAACAAGAGTCGCCAGGCCCTCCGCAAGCACGCCGCACAGCTTTCGCCCGCCTAGTACCACACTATCTCTCACGAATGGAGGACGACAATTCAACAAACAGCAAGCCCGGCCATATCACTTAAGTGGAATGCCACGGCAACTCGAGATGGACAAAGTGCCGCGATCGCACGTAAGAAGTCCGGCCGGAAACCGGGAGCAAATCTGCCGCTTCTGTACTTCAGCGCGCGAATCCAAACGCGCAACGGAAGAAATTGCCACGTCGCGATTTATTGCCGCAGAGAAAGTTTATTCTGCGTCTTGACCTTCACCAAATTCGGAGAGTAGTGTAATTACGGGAATGAAATTTTGCAGATTCACTCACTCCCAGCAGGGGGTGATTTTATGCGCGAGCGGATTGTACGCATTCTCGCGGCGAGCGCGATTGGATTGGCCGTTGGCATCGTAAGCTATCTTCTGGGCGTTGAATTCGGGCGCCTCGCCACAAATCCGAACTCCACGAGAATCAACGATGTGATAGTTGGGTTGTTCGCCGGCCTGGCCGCCTATGGCTGGGCTTCCTTCATCGCGGAAAAACACTCGCGGCAATCCTCGGCAGAAAGATTGAGGCAGGAGGGCGCATCGCGCGAACGCACCCGAATCGCGTGTGAACTTCATGACACGCTGGCGCAAGGATTCGCTGGGATGATCGTGAATTTGGAAGCAGCGGGAGAATTTTTGAGCGAGTGTCCGAGGGCACAAGAGTTCTCGGATCGAGCGCTCCGAATCGGCCGAGAGAGCCTTGCCGAGGCGAGGTCGTTGCTTCAGAACCTTCGCGAGTCGGAGCCCGAACGAGCGGACTTGAGCGAGGGCGTGCAGCGTCTCGTCGAACGCTTGACTGAGAACACAACACTCCGGACCAGTTGCGTCGTCGAGGGAATTCAAGGTCTTAGCTCCGCGGAAACCGAAGGGGAGATTCTTCGAATCATTCGGGAGGCGGTGCAGAATGTCGTTCGACACGCGGACGCGTCGGAATTGAGGATTGCGATTCGAGGTGGCGACGATCAAATCGAATTATGCGTCGAAGATGACGGCTGCGGATTCGCCGTGGGAGACCCAACGACGGAAGAAGGGTTCGGATTGATCAGCATGCGGGAGCGCGCGCAAAATATGGGAGGACTTCTGTGGCTCTATAGCCGAGTCGGACAGGGGACCCAAGTGGTTGCCTTTATCCCCATATCCAAGCGCGGAAAGGAGGAGATCAGCCATGCAAGAGAAGGAAGTCATTCGGGTAGTCATCGCTGACGATCACACCGTCGTGCGGGAAGGGCTGAGAGCAATCATAGACAACGATCCGACCATGAAGGTTATCGGAGAAGCCCGCGATTGGCCGGACGCGATCCGAACAATCACATCTCGCGACCCCGAGATTGCATTGCTGGATGTGCGCATGCCGGGGATGAACGCGGCCGAGGGAGTTTCTGCCATTCGACAACGATGCGCGCGAACGGGAGTCATACTGCTATCCGCCTTCGATCGCGACGAAGAGATTTATGAGGTCGTCCGGGCGGGAGCGAAGGGTTTCCTTCTGAAGGATTGTACTCGCATGGAATTGCGCGCGTGCATTCGAGCTGTGCACCAAGGCGAAACGTTTTTGGCGCCCGTACCGGCGGCAAAACTCGCGGCGCGCATCCAATCGCCGGATTTATCAGGGCGACAGGTCCAGATACTCGGATTGGTCGTGGAGGGGAAGACCAACAAGGAAGTAGGGGCGCTTCTGAATATAACGGAAGGAACTGTCAAAGTTCACATGAGCCACATTTTCGAGAGGCTTGCCGTTGACGGCCGGATGGCGGCGATCACAAAGGCTCTGCAGCGCGGAATCGTGCGCCTTCCCAAGAGTGCATGAGTTTCGTACCCAACAAAGCTTCGGTACGACGGTGAGATATTTTCCTTGCAGCAGCGTCTACAACCAACGATATACGAGATCCTCCCACCAAGAGTCAATTGAGTCCAGCTCGTCGTAATTTCTAAAATTTAGCGAGGCCGGGTTCCGCTCTCCGCATCCGGGAGAGCGAGCTGACACTCATACTTTTATTCCCGGGCACTGGAAATGTTCCGACATAGAATCCCCATCGGGCGACTTTTCGGCATCACAATTGACCTCGACTATTCGTGGTTCCTCATCGTCGGCCTGCTCACATGGATCTTGGCCGTCAGCTATTACCCCGTGGAGTTCAGGGGCTGGAGCAAGGGTGAATATTGGCTTATGGGCCTCATCACGGCGGTGATGCTCTTCGTGAGCGTGCTGATTCATGAATTGGGGCATTCCGTGGTTGCCAAGCGGTTCGGCCTTTCCGTGCCCCGCATCACCCTATTCCTTTTCGGAGGCGTCTCGCAGATTGCCGCGGAACCGCCAAGCGCGGCGGTGGAATTTTGGATCGCGGTGGTGGGCCCGGTGGTCAGTTTCGCGCTCGCAGCATTGTTCTGGGAGCTGGAACAGCTGTTAGCTTGGTCCCAGCCGCTTTACGCGCTGGCAAAGTACCTGGCGCTGTTGAATTTGATCCTCGGCGTATTCAATTTGATTCCGGGATTTCCACTGGACGGAGGCCGCGTTTTTCGCGCCTTAGTTTGGCGGATCACCGGCAAGTACCAGAGGGCGACAGCAATCGCCGGAGTAACGGGGCGCTTTTTCGGATTTTTCCTGATTTTCATCGGAGTCTGGGAAGCGCTGAGCGGAAATTTCATCGGTGGTCTGTGGATTGCGTTCATTGGATGGTTCCTCGAGAGCGCGGCCGGGAGTCAACTGCAGCAGGAAGTGCTGAAACATCTGCTGGGAGAGCACAAGGTCATCGATGCGATGAAGCGCGATTTTCCTGAAATTGCGGGTAGCGTCACGCTGCAAGAACTGGTGGACAATCACGTCCTGCCGGGGGGAAATCGCTATTTCATCGTACGGGATTCCGGCGGCACAGCCGGCATGGTGACTCTGGGAGGCATTCGATCGGTTCCGCGAGCGGCGTGGGCGGACACCACAGCGGCGCAGATCATGGTCCCTCTCGAAAAACTTGCCACGACTCGTCCCGATGCTGTGCTGTGGTCTGCGCTCGAGAAAATGGGGCGAGACGGAGTAAATCAATTACCCGTCGTTCAGGGGAATTCCGTCGTCGGAGTCCTTTCCCGCGACGATCTTCTTCATTACTTGCAGGTCTTGCGCTCCTTCGCCGCATAGCCAAAATCGAACACGGTCGTTACCACGCAATCGAGTCGAGGAGGTTCCTGATGAGCGTTCCAAGGAGAAAGTCGCCGGAGGGAGTAATCGTGTTCCTGGTGGCCGGACTTTTAATGTTGGAACGGCTCGAGATGGCTTTCGGAGCGGACAGCTTGCCCCGAGCAGAACTTCAAGGCCCCTGGACGTAGACGCGCGAAGCATAAGATAGGTTCACCTTAGGAAGCTCAGTCCGGATTTGAATCGACCGAAACTCGCCCTTCTTCTTGTTGCTCTGGGGCGTGTTGAAGGTGAGCAAATATTGGTTTTTCAAGGTAGTGTCGAGCTCGCGAAAGAGTGGAGTGAAGTCTACCGGGGTCTCAAACCCTTGAAAGAATTCCTGTCCCCCGGAACCGCCAGCGACCAGCTGGAGGTTCTGCCACGCAATACTCTGAAGAAGGGTCGTGTTGGCGAGTCGAAGGCCGCCGGAATATAGTGTGTGAACAATCACTCCGGATTTTTGGATCTTGTTCACGGCCTCGTCCACATAAGGGCTCTGCACGCCGGGGTGAAGGCGATCAACTCCGCTCGCGATCATCAAGACCTCGCGGCGAGCCGATCCCGTGGGCCAATGAGTCACGAGATCGCTTAGGGAAAGATAAATGCTCGGAGACTGGCCAGAGACGCGGCCAAGGGGCAGTCGCAGCTTTTGAGCGACGGCACTGTGGTCCGCGCTGAACGGCGCCGCAGCCCGGGCCGAACCCGCCACGGCGTAAAAGAGGCCCACCTGGGTCGTGTCGGGTTGAGAATTGATGAAGTCCTTGATCTCCCCGAAATGCTGGCCGATCGCCGTAGGACTGTCGTTATTGTCGATCAGAATCGCGAGTTGAAGGCCCGCATTGGCGCCTTGGGCGGGAGTCCACGAAGTCACATCCTGGCGTTTTTTTTGGGCGTAAACGATGATGTCGTTCTTGGAAATCGCGGGCGGGGCGGAGTAGTCAGGACCGAGGACCGTGACGACCGTGCTGATCGGAACAGTGATCGAGGAAGCCTGGGTCACCGGTGAAGAATTTGCCGGCCAGCCGGCAAGAACAATTACCGCAACTGCCAAAGCCAGAACGAGCGGCAGAGTCGCTTTTCGCATTCATAATCTCCTGCATATAAGATGCGCGCGCGGGAGCCGCTGTTTCATAAATACGAGGCAAACTTGTCGCGGTGCGATGCGCGCGCGGGCGGACAAAGGCGGCCGTTCTTGCGCCTCCCTTAACCCCGCAGAATTGAAGCCTAGCGTACGGGTGACGCTAATCGTTCCCGCCGGCCTGTCGCGGACTTTCAGCGCGCCAAAATGGATTCCGCATTAGAATGTCCCCGGCATTGCGAGCCATGAATTGTGTTCCCGGGTGGGGGTAACGTCGAAGGGCGGAGCGGATTTGAGAGACCTTAGAGAGTTTTGGGGATCGACTGTGCTTTGCGCATCCTCAAAACCGCGGCAACGGGCGATTGCAAGCGCCGCTGCCCTCCGCGACCTCTGTTTCTCCCGATTAGCAGCTCGGAGGACTTGGCCGACCGACTGACGAAGCGAGAGGCAAAGTCTATCGATGGCTACGAGGATCCGAAAATCTTTCAGAATTCTCGCTCCAGGCAATTCGTTGCGGCGCAGAGTGGCGTACAGCCTTGCGATCGTGAGATTGATCCTGGTTCCCGTGATTTTTCTGGCCGTCTATTACTTGTACAGGATGAGCTGGATTGTGGACCGAATCGTCAGCATTGACGCGCAGGCGGCGACGCTGGCGGAGCAGGCGTCGATCGAGATGCTGGAAGCTCGGCGCGCAGAAAGAAATTATCTCTTGCTACATGATTCCTCGTACCTGCAGGTCAATCGAGAAGCGGTGACCAGGACGCGACAGACGTTCAGCGAGATTCACAATCTCGAACCCGACGAGCAAGCCATGACGCAAAAGGCGCTGGATGATCTCGACCTTTATCAGCAGAGATTCGCGGCCGCGGTTGAAACTTTGGGGCGACCGGGAGGGACGGCGAACGAGCGGATTCAAGCCGTCGTGCGCGCTTATGAGAAGGATCTGGACGACCTACTGAGGCAAGCGAGATACAGGCGACGCAGCGAGCTGGTCGACGAACTCCGGGCTCGGGTCGGGTCGTTCGATTCTCAGATTTCGACGACCGTGCAGGAGGGCGACCCCGCCCTGCGGCAGGTCACGAGCGATCTTCAAAGCTCGAGCCAGGAGATCCTGCAGCTTGCGTCGGAGCTGGAAGCGCGAAATTGGAAGCGCGTCGAGGATGACCACCATCAGGCGCGGCGCTTAATCAATCAAGCCGAGTGGGCGCTCGGAATCGTTTCCGCGATCACCTTCTTATTGAGCGTTTGGATCAGCTTCATTTTGCCTCGTCAAGTCGCCAAGCCGCTCGTGAGCTTGAAAGAGGCGGTCGATCAAGCGTCGGCGGGCGATGAGGAGATTAATTTCGACATTCAAGGAGAAGGAGAAGTGGCGCAGCTTGCGCGCAGCGTACAAAATCTGATCTTACGCATTCGGCAAAAAGTGTAATGCCCTCCGCTGAGGTAGCCTGAAACGCCGCCATAACGACGAGAGAACTCGTGTCAATCGGGAGATTGGCAAGGGCAAAGAAGTGAGTGCAAATGCTTCGGGCGCCCGAAGCCGGTAGCCCGGTGTCGAGTCGGGCAGCGCCGCATAGTGCTGCAGCCCTCAGCGCTTGATCACATTCCAAGCCTCCCACGGAAACGGACAACCTCTCCGTTCAAACCGCCCGGCACAAAAATCCGCGTCATGGTCAACCGATACCAAAGTATCGCCAATACTTTCGTCTGATTGTCTGAGCCAAGCGCTTCTGTTGTCATAGTTTTGGCCAATTCCCGAGACGCCCGACGACTGCCTTTTGAAATTAGCGCCGGCAATGAGTTTCGAGGAATACAAGGCGCCCGGCAGGGAGGGAGAAACCGGAAATTGGTGGAGGCTTCCCGCGCCGAACTAAGGGCCGCGTTTAAACGACTTGGAATCAATCGGCCCGCGGCTCCGAAACGTTTTGGGACCATCCCGCAAGCCGATTAACGGACACCTGTGAATCCCGACAGGGTGCTTTTGATCATGTGGCTGGCCCACTTTGTCGGACGTTTCGGCGCGGAGTTCGACCTGGTGACACCGCGCAAAGCATCGGTCTTGCCGGGCTGAATGGACTCGATGTCGCGGGAGAGCATTTGGGATCGCTCGACGATGTGAAAAGAATGGTCCGGCTTCGCGTTCGGGAGATATCCGTGAACTTTCATACTTCGCCAAGAATTTTGACCGCTGCCCGAGCAATTTTTTGGTTTGGGCCGATCGCGTTTTGTCTTGCACTCTTTACCGGAACCCCGGCCTACGGACAATCTGAATCGGCTGCATCGAGCCAGCTGACCGCATCCTATGGGGCGGCAAGCGTTGACGCCCAGGCCGGATCTGCCGAAGACTTTCAATCGCAGAGTCCTTATTTGGGAGGAGTCCCCGAGGGCACGGCCAGCCCGACGGCATTGCCACTTTCATTGGAAGACGCGGTAGCTCGGGGTTTGCGGCAAAACCTCGGAGGACTGCTCTCAGGCGATGCCCTCTCCGGAGCGCGAGGCGAACGGTGGCGGGCCCTTAGCGCACTCCTGCCAAATCTGACCACCGCTTCGAGTTACGGCGTCCGCCAGAATGATCTGAAGGCCGACATCGGCCTCGACTTCCCCGGCGTTCCACATGTGATTGGCCCCTTCGGGGTGGTCGACATACGCGGTTACCTTGATCAATCGGCCTTCGATTGGGAATCGATCGAGCGTGCACGGTCTTCCGCAGCGCAGTTGCAATCTGCCCAATACAGTTACAAGAACGCCCGCGAGCTGATTGTTCTCGTCGTGGTGTCAACATATTTGCGGGTCATTGCGGATCAGGCACAAGTTGAGTCCGCCACGGCTCAACGCGACACTGCAAAAGTCCTGTTCGATCAAACGACCGACCAGCATAAAGCCGGGCTTGCGGCAGCTGTGGATGTATTGAGGGCCGACGTCGAGCTTCAGGCCCGAGAACAGAAGCTGATTGTGGCTCGCAATAATCTGGCCAAGCAGAAATTAGTTCTGGCGCGGGCGATCGGGCTTCCTGCGGGTCAGGCGTTCAGTACGACGACGGACGTTGCCTATCGTCCGCTCACTACTTCAACCCTCGAGGAATCTTTGGAACAGGCCTACGCTTCCCGCCCCGATTATAAGAGTCTAATGGAGCAAGTGCGTTCGGCTGAATTGCAGAAGAAGGCCGCTTCCGCCGAACGTTATCCAACACTTTCGATCGTTGCGGACTACGGAGACACCGGGACAAATCTGGCGTCGAGCCATGGAACCGTGAATGCGGCCGCGGTGCTGCGAGTCCCGATTTTTCTGGGGGGCAAGATCCACGGTGACAACCTCGTGGCGGATTCCGCCCTGACAAGGGCCAAGCAACAACTGGAAGATTTGCGCGCCGGCATCGACCAACAAGTTCGGGACGCTTTCCTCGACTTACAAGATACCGCCCAAGAAGTGTCCGTGGAGGGCCATACCGTTCAGCTCGCCACGGAGACCCTACAGCAATCACGCGATCGCTTCGCCTCCGGAGTGACAGACAACATCGAAGTGGTTCAAGCGCAGGAATCCCTCGCGGATGCCAACGACGCGTATATCGCCAGCCTTTACAGCTATAACGTCGCAAAAATATCGCTGGCGAGAGCGACCGGTGTGGCGGAGTCGCGGTTCGACGAGTACCTGAAAGGAGAGTAAGTATGGCTGAACAAAACCAAGCATCGAATCCACCGCATGTTACTCCGCCTGGGCAGAGCGAGCCAGCGACAGGTTCCGGAGGAGGCGAGGCGCCAATTCCGTCGTATCCCAAGAGGCGGTCGCACAAGCGATTGATCCTGCTTGGTTCGCTCGTCATCGTAATCATCGGCGGCTTTTTCCTGTGGCGGTATTTTTCCGGGTTCGAATCCACCGACGACGCCCAGGTGGACGTGCATCTTTATCCCGTGAGCGCCCGGATTTCCGGATACGTACAGAAGGTCAACGTAAGGGACAACCAATGGGTCGAGCAAGGCTCCACACTGGTGGAGATCGATCCAAAAGACTATGAAGTGGCGTTGGCAAGGGCCCAGGCCGCATTGGACAACTCAGACGCCGCCGCGGAAAGCCTGAATATCGACGTGCCGATATCTTCGGTCGATGCGTCGAGCCAACTGAAATTCACGTCCTCGGACATTCAGAATGCGCAGGCAGCCATCGACGCAGCGGAAAAAGAGGCCGCGGCGGCTCACGCCCGCGTTTTGGAAGCGCAGGCGGAAAATGTAAAGGCGCAGGATGACGTCACACGGTATCGCATGTTGCTCGCAAGAGATGAAGTACCCGAGCAGGTGTACGACCATGCGTTTGCAGCCGCCGCCACGGACGTCGCTGCCATTACGGCGGCGGAAGCGAACGAGGCCGCTGCAAGACAGGCGGTTCAGGAAGCGCACAGCCGTCTCATTGAGGCCGAGGCGCGATACGAAGACGCACAAGCCGGACCACAGCGAGTTGCCTCGACGCGAGCCAAGGCCCTTGCCGCCATTGCGGACATACGCCAGAAAAGAGCCGCGGTTGAACAGGCCGAGTTGAATCTGGGGTACACGAAGATCCCTGCCCCCGTCACCGGCGAGGTGACGAAAAAAGTCGTCGTGGGATTGAATGTAGACCCCGGCGAGCAACTGCTGACCGTGGTGCCTCTGGATCAGGTATGGATTACTGCGAATTTCAAGGAAACCCAGCTGAAATATATGCGTGCAGGACAGAGAGCTGAAATCCATTTGGATTCGAACGGCCGCACCTACAGGGGCCATGTGGACAGCATCGCGGGAGCCACGGGACCCCTCTTTAGCTTGCTGCCGCCCGAAAATGCCACAGGAAACTACGTAAAAATCGTCCAGCGCGTTCCGGTGAAGATTGTTCTCGAACCGGGCGAAAATCGCGACCATCAGCTTCGGCCAGGGATGAACGTCGAAGCGAAAGTGTATTTGCGATGAGTTCCGAGGCCCTGACCCTCCCTTCAGAGCAGGTCGTGTGGCGCCCCAGGGTGAACCCCTGGGCGATCGGCGCCACCGTTTCGATGGCGGCGTTTGTCGAAGTTCTCGATACGAGCGTCGCCAACGTTGCCTTGCCGTACATCGCGGGAGGACTGGGGGCAAGCTACGACGACAGCACGTGGGTGCTTACCTCGTATCTGGCAGCGAACGCCATCGTCCTGCCCATCAGCGGATGGCTCGCCGAAATCGTCGGCCGCAAGCGGTATTTCATGTTCTCGCTTTTTATTTTCACGCTGAGCTCCCTGCTGTGCGGACTCGCGCCGAGCCTGCCTGTCTTGCTGCTATTCCGAGCTATACAAGGAGTGGGTGGAGGCGGACTCCAGCCGATGGCGCAAGCGATTCTGAACGATTCGTTTCCTCCTGAAAAGAGGGGGGTCGCCTTCGCACTGTACGGCATCTCGGCGGTTCTCGCTCCGACAGTCGGACCGATGCTGGGAGGCTGGATCACAGACAGCTATTCCTGGCGATGGATTTTTTTCATCACCTTGCCTGTGGTGCTCCTGGCCCTTTACTTGACCTATACACTCGTCGAAGATCCGCCGTTCCTCCGCCGAATCAAAAAAGGGGGAATACACGTCGACTACATCGGAATTTCCATGTTGACGCTTGGAGTTGGATCGCTCCAGGTGCTTCTGGATAAGGGGCAGGAAGACGACTGGCTCGGGTCGCATTTCATCACCACCCTGGCGATAACAGCAACGGTTTGCCTCATCACGCTGGTCATCTGGGAATGGTCCCGAAAAGAGCCGATCATAGACGTCCACATGTTTAAGAGCTTCAACTTCGCCGCGGCCAACCTGATGATGTTCATGATGGGGTTTATGCTTTTCAGCACGCTGGTTTTAATTCCCGAATTTCTGCAGACGTTGATGGGTTACACCGCCGAGCTCGCCGGCCTTGTCTTGTCCGGAGGCGGCCTCGTCTTGCTCACAATGATGCCGATCACGGGCCGGCTCACGTCCAAAATTCAGGCCAGATACTTGATTGCAGCAGGATGGCTGTGTCTCGCCATCGGCCTATTTTACTCAGCCCACAAGACCGATTTATTCATCAGCTTCCGTTTTGCAACTTGGCTGCGCATCACGCAAGTCGTGGGAATAGGATTTCTTTTTGTCCCCATCACGGCTGCCGGGTATATCGGCGTCCCACCAGAAAAAGGCAATAGCGTCTCCGGAATCATCAATTTCATGCGCAACATCGGCGGGAGCATTGGGACGTCTTTGGTAACGACTCTGATCGTGCGCCGGTCTCAATATCACCAGGAAATCCTTGTCGGCCATGTCACTCCGGATACCCCAGCGTTTCGCTCCGCGTTCCATACGCTGGGCTCGGAAATCGCGCATTCCGGACTTGGCGCCACGGACGCCGACAAACAGGCCATCGCGAGGTTTTACGACTTGGTGAATCAACAGGCACACGCAATGTCTTACATGGACACATTTTGGATCCTGGGCGCGTTCTGCTCGCTCATGTTCATTCTCGCGTTTTTCTTGAAAAAGAACGATCCAGCAGCGAGCGGAAGCGTGGCGGCCGGATAAGGGCGGATGAAATGATTCAAGCAATCGCCATTGAGCGCGAATTTGGGTGCGGTGGATCCGAGATTGCCAGCCTGCTGGCCAAACGACTTGGGTGGAACCTGTGGGATGACCGATTGACACAGGAAATCGCGCGCGTGACGAAATGTTCTCCCGAAGTGGTGAAGAAAATCGGATGGAGAAGAGATCCGGCAATTTACCGGATATTCCTATCGTTCCTTCGCGGGGCGTTCGAAGGAGGGTTGCCCCCCACGAACCGCCTGGCACTGCTCGACGCTCGCCGCATCGCGTCCGTTTCGGAGGCTGCCGTCAACCAAGCGCTTGCGGCAGGTCCGTGCGTCATCGTAGGCCGTGGGTCGCAATATTTTCTCCGCAATCGCAAAGATGTCTTCCGCACGTTCCTCTATGCCTCCCGCGATTTCAAGATCCACAGATTGATAGGCGGCGGCACGCCCGAGCGCGAGGCAATCGAACAAGTCGACACGACGGACAGAGATCGCGCCGCATTCGTCAAGAAATACCTCAAGCTGGACTGGCCGGGCTATCACCTCTACAACGCGATGTTCAGCACAGAGGTGGGTGATTCCTACGTTTGTGAAATGATCGTCCAGTGCGTCCAACAGGCGCCGGGACGGAAGTGAATTGGCTCTGCAGGCTTCCGGATTTCGCGGCGAGCCGCGTACGGTAATGAATGGATAATCGTTTTCACAGCGCTTTGACGGATAATAGTTGACCATGGCGGCCGCCGAAAAACTCGACACCCATCAAAAAGCCCTCAACGTCAACCTGGACCCGACTACTTTCGGTTCCTTCGCCGAAATTGGCGCCGGCCAGGAAGTGGTGCGGTGGTTTTTGGTTGTTGGCGGCGCTTCCGGCACCGTCGCCAAATCGATTTCAGCGTACGACAAAGAAGTGAGCGACGACCTTTATGGCCGCGGCTCCCGCTATGTGTCCAGAGAACGGCTGGACGCCATGTTGCAAAGCGAATGGGCCCAGCTTCTCAGCCAATTAGCCAAAACGCGGGGATCGCAAACTCGATTCTTCTGTTTTGTCGACACGATTTCCGCTCGCAATTATGCCGGAACAAACCTGGCGCATGGGTGGGTGGCAATGCGTTTCCAGGAGCAGCCCGAGGGCGAGCCGAACGATGTGCTCCTGCATATCAATATGCGAGATCCTTCCAACGTCCTCCAACAGGAGGCCATCGGCGTTCTAGGCGTAAATCTCATTTACGCCGCCCTGTACCAGCTTCAGAGCAAAGAGTCTTTTCTCGAGAATGTTGCGCAGGATGTCGAGAAACGCATCGAAATCGACTACGTGGACGTTCACGGCCGAGCATTTCAATCGTGGGAGCAACGCGCGCTTCTGCTAGAAGCTGTTCGCGCGGAACTCGCCCAAGCCGTCTGTTTTCCGTCGAACGGCTCCCCTTTGCCGCCTATGGAAGTCCTCCACAAGAAAGCGGTGGTGCTCGCGCCGGGGTCTTTCGAACATTTGGATCCTCATCACGCGACAATTCACGAACGAATGCTGGCGGCAGCAATCGAGCAGCTCCGCGGAGAAACCGCCGAACAGACGCTCGCTCCGGCCGGTTTTTTCTGTCTTCCCGCCACTTCGCCAGTGCCCGGCGATCCGCCGCCTGCAAACGAAGAATTGCTGGAACGCATCGACGCGCTTCGGGCACGTGGCGGCGACGTATTGCTGTTTCGCGAGCAGGAACTCTACACGATGACCGAATACGTGAACCGCTACACCGGGGAACATGTCCGATTCGTCGTGGGCTTGTCACTTCTAATCCGCGTGTTCGAAGACCGGTACATCAAGCTTGCGGGAAGATTTCTGGAAGCGTTGTCGCGGCTGTTCGCCGAAAATGTTCGCATCTATGCGTATCCGATGACGTCGCAGGACCTGCGACAAACCATTAAAACGGATTCGACCGATTGGGAATGGACTGAAACGGACGGGTGGGTTTCGGCGGAGCAACTGCGGCTACGACAGCCGGTGGGTCTCCTTTACGAATACGCGCTCGCCAGCAATTTTCTGATACCGATGCAGATTCCGGCAACGCCTTCGGCCAACGCACAGGCTCCGTGAACCGAGCCATCCGCAGCGCACGGGAATATTCCATGACGAAAACCGAGAGGATTGCCCATTCCCGCGCGTCTACCTGCGGGCGGAGCGTGCAGACAAAAGCAGCTGTCGAGTTGCAAGCGAGCAAGCACGACGACGGGGATGCCGGTTCCATCGCTTGGATGCGTATCGCTGAGCAGCAAATCGAATCTCGGCAGGTGTAACGACTCGCGGCCCGTCCACAGATTCCCGGCACAGTTGCTTCGAATCCCCAACTGTTTTGTCCTCTCGACGAAAGCCAGCACTGCGCGAAAACCCTCACTCATCGAAAGCGATTCCATGCCGATGGGTCACATTGCTGAATTCAATGCAAACACGCATGTTTTCGGTTTGCGGATTGTGGCCGAGCACTCCGCAGCAATTCAGCCAAGGGTCTGAAGGCAAGCCAGTCAAAAGATGATGCCGTCGAGGTCTCCGTTTCGGCCGGCTCGGCAAGCAGAGTTCACACTTGTCCGCACAATTCGTCGGTGGGATGCGCGGCGTTCTCCCGGGTGGGCGGGCGCGAACACACGATCCATCGCTTCAGGGAGAATGCCGGGGTCGGTCCGGGACGCCGGCAAGCCCTGAAAAATCTCACCTGCACGCAGGCGCCGGGAAAGTATTAGAATGTCGCCTAGGCCAGGACGCAAAGAAAGGTTTCGGCGGAGAGCCCTAGGGGATCGCCGGCTGTCTGAACACCTTCAAGGGCGGAGCCCGTCGTCCCGGAACAACCAATTCAATCGACACCGCACTCCAACATCCTTTGGGCCGCTAACATCGCGACGGCTGGGATTGGAAACTCCATCGAGCCACAGAAGGTACACTTGCACGACAATCAATCGGAGCTCCACAGGAGAAACGAATGATGAAGAATACGGCCCCCATTCCGTTTGCCGGTTCTCAACTCGCCGAATCACGCCACGTTTGTGCTTTCTTCAACAGCGAGGAAGAAGAGTACCGAGTGTTGTTTCCGTTCATCCAAGATGGTTTTGGGCGCGGAGACAAGGCAGTTCACGTCGTGAACCCCGGGCAAGAGCAGAACCATCTGCAGCGGCTGGCCTCGGCGGGGATCGATACCGAGACCGCCCGACAAAAGGGGCAATTCGAACTTCGAACGAACGTCGAAGCGTACATTCGGGACGGCCGCTTCGATCAGGACCGGATGCTCGAAGTTTTCGAGCAGTTGGCGAGCGGCAACGCCCCCGGAGCATATCCGCTTAGCCGCATTGTCTGCCGGATGGACTGGGTCGTAGAACAGGGTTCGTATTCCGACGACGTGGTTGAATTCGAATCGCGAGTGAACCAGATCTGGAATCGTCACGAAGATGCCGTCATTTGCACCTATCATCTATCGAAGTTTGGCGGGGACACGGTGATCGATATCATGAGGACGCACCCCATGGTAATCATTGGCGGCCTTCTGCAACAGAATCCATTTTACACGCCGCCGGAAGAATTCCTGCACCAGGTGCGCGAACGGCGAGCGAGGCGGACAAAGTCAACCGCATCGGCGGGCTAGTATGACCGCACGCACCGAGGATCCTGCCGAAGAAATACGCCGGCTGAGAAACTGCATAAACGATCTGGTCGGCATCTTCGCGCTGCCCGCGATGTGGGCGGGCGCCGAGTCAACGCAGATTGTTCATACCCTGCTGGGCGCCCTCCTGAGCATGCTTGGTCTGGATTTCGTCTACGCGCAGTGGCGGGATCCAGGTGGCGCAGGCCCCATCGAGATCGCCCAGGTGGCCGAATCCTGGGAAGCGCCGCGGCAACCGCCGGACATCGGCCAGATGCTCTTCCGTCAGCTGGGAGATGACCCGCAAAAATGGGGTCCGGCATTGCGGAGCCCTTCGGGAGGCGGCGATATTCACGTCGTACCGCTGCGGCTGGGTATGCACGGAGATACCGGCTTGATCGTAGCTGGATCGGGCCGATTGGGCTTTCCGGAGCAGGCCGAGAAGCTCGTTTTAAACGTCGCGGCCAACCAAGCGTCGATTGGCCTTCAAGAAGCGCGACTCCTGAGCGAACAGAAGCGGCTGACGAGCGACCTCGACCAGCGGGTCGCGCAACGGACGGCCGAACTTGCGGCTATCAACGAGGAGCTGAAGAGGGAGATCGCTGAACGGAAGGCAGTGGAACAAAAGCTTCTCAAGGAAGAAGTCGACTTGAAGCGCAGTGAAGCCCACAAAGCGGCCATCCTGAACTCTTCGCTTGATTGTATTGTGGCCATAGACCACGAAGGCTGTATCACCGAGTTCAATCCGGCGGCCGAACGAACCTTTGGCCACGGCCGAAAAGATGTGGTGGGCAAGCATCTGGCCGACGTAATCATTCCACCGTCACTTCGCGAACAACACAGGGCCGGATTCGCCCGCCATCTGGCCACGGGCGAAACGCGAGTGCTCGGCCGGCGTGTCGAGATGACAGCCCTGCGCGCCGACGGGAGGGAAATCCCCGTCGAAATAGCAATCACGCGCATCCCGCAGGACGGACCACCATCCTTCACGGGGTTTCTGCGCGACATTTCGGAGCGCAAGCGAAACGAAGAGGCATTGCTTGAGACGCACGCGAGACTGGCGCGGAGCGAGGAGCGCTGGCGATCGGTGTTCGAAAACTCGGCAATCGGTGTCGCTTTGACGGATCTGAACGGACACTTTATCGCCACGAATCCGGTTTACCAGAAGATGCTGGGATACACGGAAGACGAACTCGGCCAGCTCAGGTTTCTCGACATTACCATCGATGAGGACCGGGACCTAACTCTGGCGTTGATCCAAGAACTGTTCGAGGGAAAACGGCGGCAATTTCAGCTCGAGAAGAGGTACCGGCGAAAAACCGGCACTACGGTTTGGGTGCGAAACAGCGTTTCCGTCGTCCCGGGCACGGAGCAGTTGCCGGGGTTTCTGATGGCGCTTTCCGAAGATATCACGGAGCGCCGCTTGGCCGAAGAAGCCCTCAACGAGACGAGATCCGAGCTTGCCCATATCACGCGGGTAACGACATTGAGCACGTTGACGGCGTCCATCGCGCACGAGGTCAATCAGCCGCTTTCGGGGATCGTCACCAATGCCAGTACGTGCCTTCGAATGCTGGACGCCAATCCTCCCAATGTGGAAGGTGCGCGCGAAACGGCGAGAAGGACGATTCGCGACGGTAACCGTGCGTCCGAGGTGATCACGCGCCTGCGCGCGCTTTTCAACAAAAAGAGTTCGGTATTTGAGTTGTTCGATTTGAATGAGGCAGCCAAAGAAGTCCTGACTCTATCCGTCAGCGAGCTGCAGCGAGATAAGGTCGTTCTACAGGCGGAGTTGGCCGCCGACCTGCCGACCGTCTTAGGAGACCGGATTCAGATTCAACAAGTCATTCTGAATTTGATCCGAAACGGTTCGGACGCGATGAGCGCCGTTAATGATCGCCCAAAGGACTTGCTGGTCAAGACGGCAAGCGACAAAGACGGCGTTTGCCTGAGCGTCAAGGATTCAGGAGTGGGCATCGACCCCGAGATCGAGCAGAAGTTGTTTGGAGCCTTCTTTACGACGAAGGGGGACGGCATGGGAGTCGGCCTCTCCGTCAGCCGGTCCATTATTGAAAATCATCAAGGCCGGCTATGGGCAATCCGGAATGAGGGGCCCGGCGCGACGTTTTTGTTTTCGATTCCGTTCAGTACCAATACCTAAGTCTAATAGACGCGCACCAAATTCACGCACATTCTAGGGGAGGTATGAAGGCTCGGCCGGAGTAACTGACATCCATTCACCTCTGGTAGTTGTAGTCATTGATGACGACGAGTCCGTTCGCGAGTCACTCCCTGACTTGCTGAAGGAATTTGGCTTTTCGGTCCTTGCTTTCGCCACTGCCGACCAATTCCTTGCATCCGGTAGCATTGACCAGACCACATGCTTGGTACTCGATATTGTCATGCCGGGAATGAGCGGGCTGGAATTGCAAAAAGAGCTCAAGAGCCGCGGGTATAAGATTCCGATCATCTTCATCACCGCTCAAAAAGACGAGAGTGTTCGCAAGCGCGCGCTTGAGCAGGGGGCAGCGGACATACTTCTCAAGCCATTCAGCGACACCGCGTTGCGGGAGGCGCTGAGCAAAGCAATGGGAGAGGCCTGAAGTTGAGTCACGCGTTATTGGAGATATACTATGGCGCTGGCAAACGCTATCAAGCGTGAAATGGGGCGCTCAACCGTGTCGTCCGGGCCTGCCGCGAAGTCAATCGTATTCATCGTGGATGATGACGTTTCGGTTCGTGAATCGCTGGAACTCTTGATTGGCGCGGCTGGGTGGCATCCGGAACTCTTCGCCACAGCTCAAGCGTTCCTCGAGTATCCAACCGTTTCCGCCCCGCACTGCCTGGTGCTCGATATTTCCATGCCGGGCCTGAATGGCCTGGAACTGCAGAAGCGTGTAGCGGCTGAGCACCCGGAGATGCCGATTATTTTCATTACAGGTTACGGCGATGTTCCGAAAACAGTCCAGGCGATGAAAGCAGGCGCGGTCGAGTTCCTGACAAAACCATTCGCGGATGACGTTTTGCTCGAAGCGGTGCGCCAGGCGCTCGGGCGCAGCCGGGTCACTCTCGACCAGCAGGCTGAACTCAAATCGCTACGCGATCGTTACTCCTCGCTTTCGCCACGCGAACGAGAGGTGATGGGGCTGGTCGTCTCCGGGCGATTGAACAAGCAGGTGGGGGGGGATCTTGGCATCAGCGAGATTACGGTGAAAGCTCACCGAGGCAAAGTCATGCAGAAAATGAAAGCCGATTCCCTTGCAGAGCTGGTGAAGATGGCGGCGAAACTTCGGGTGAATTCGGCGCCGAAATCATGACGATACAGGTTGGGGCGCCTCCGCTGAGCTGCAAGTCCTACCAGACGAAGCTCTTCGGCAGATCAATCAGCGCAAGCATCTGAGGTCCCGGCTAACCGATAATCCTGGCAGGGTTCTCGACGCTTTTAAAATTGCGCGGCCCGAGCGGCGCACTGGACTGGTTGCGATTGATCTCGGATCACTCGCCGTAGGTGGGGCGATGCATGAAGTCGGCGCGCCACTGTCTGGTGTCGAACTTCACTTCGTGCGGCGGCTTCGCTAAGATCGCCCGAAGGCTGCCAGACAAGTCCTAGGAAGCACTTAGGCCGCGCATGCCGGCGGTGAAGCACAAAAAGCCCGAAGGTAAGGTTGAACTGACTGCCGCGGGCCGTTGCGAGGGCGGCAGGGATTCCGCTCGTCTCTGCATCGTGCAGCCGGCACGACAAAAACGCACACCTTTGGAGCCGCTGGCGTTCGCCGGAGCGCGACTCCTGTCCACGCCGCTGCTCCAAAGGAAAATTCTCAACAATCTAACCGATAGGAAGCAGTAAATTTTGGTGGGGGCGGTGGGGATCGAACAAGAAGCGAGAATATAAGCGCGCAGGTTTCAGGTAACTCGACACACGCAGTCTTGTATTTCTCGAGGTCACGCGTTTTGCACGATCGGAGTCCGCAAATTCACTTGTCCTAGCAGGACAATTGCGTCCTCACTGGGGCGTTGACAACTGTGTCGATCGGCGAATCGAGGGTCACGACGAAAAGCTACGACCCAGCACCTGTGTCAAGGCGCCTGACGCGCCAGCCAATTCTTCCAATATCGTGAAGTGGTTGCGTTTCTCGATCGCGACATACTCAACATCCTCGCCTGACTCCGCGGCTGCCGCCGCATATTCGCTGGCTTGGCGTATCAGCTCGGGTAGCTCCACCAACCCGGCGGCAATTGTAGTCGGCGTGCCCTTGCCAATGTGCAGCAATGGGCTGTACAGGTGGATCTCCATCGGAGTGAGGTTCAATTTCGCATTCAACCAGGAGAGACTGATAGGCTCGAGGTCAACCAAGGGACTGATGGCCATCGTGTGGGACAGCAGGGGATGCGAACGATGCACAAGGCTCAAGTGGCCGCCC
Source organism: Verrucomicrobiia bacterium (assembly GCA_035503815.1). Taxonomy (GTDB): domain Bacteria; phylum Acidobacteriota; class Terriglobia; order Acidiferrales; family UBA7541; genus Palsa-295. The sequence continues at coordinate 7,980 of DATJTF010000037.1, read as the reverse complement.
GCCGAATGCCCGACGAGACAAACAGGGCCGCGACCCAATTTGAGCTCACCCCGGTTTGCCGCCAAATGATCCAAAAGCCGGCCAACTTCCTGCGCGATCTGCGTCATTGTGAATTGCGGCGCAAGCGCATACTCGGCGAGGACCACGTTATAACCGAGTTCGAGCGGTCCCTGGGCAACGAAGGCGAAGTCCTCTTTGTCGAGCGTCTGCCAGTATCCGCCGTGGAGATAGACCACCGTTGGTGAATCCGCTCCGCGCCCCCGTGCCAAGTCAAACCGCTCGCGGGGATAAGCGCCGTACGGCAAATCCCGGTCGCACGGAGTCGTTTCATAAAAATGAGCGCTACGGGCCCGGAATCCGGCTAACAAATCCTGAAAATTAGCGACGGCTTTTGTGTTGTTATACGCCACATCGAGCGCAGCGCGATCCATTCCGCGGTAAAGCACGGTCATGCCCATCTCCAAGATGATTCTTGGTACATTAGAGTCGGGGTGGCGGCAGAAACTGCAACGTTTGTTCTGCTCGCAGTTATCAGACACGGTGATGAGGGCGCCTATATGGAACTGCGACACTTGCGATATTTCTGCGCTGTTGCGGAGGAGAACAGCTTTACCTCGGCGGCGCGCCGCCTGAATGTTTCCCAGTCGGGGGTGAGCGGCCAGGTAAGAGATCTGGAACGCGAACTAGGCGTAACTCTTCTCCGGCGGAATCAACGTGAAGTCGCTTTGACGCCAGAGGGCGCGGTATTTCTGCGCGAGGCACAGGAGATCTTGTCGCGCGCCGAACGCGCGGTGGAGCTTGTCACGCGCGCGTCGCAAGGCCAGTACGGAAAGCTCACGATTGGCCTTTGCGGACCGGCGACTTCCGCCTTCCTGCCGCGCCTGATCCGTGAATTTAGACGGCGCGAGCCGGGAGTCATGCTCTCTCTCAAAGACATCGAGCCGGCGCTGCAGCCGGCCGCGCTGGCTAACCGGCAGATCGACATCGGCTTTACCCGCAGAATTCCGGCGGAGTTTCGGAAAACGCTGCGCAGCGAAATCTATTTCAGCGAGCCTGTCGTGGCGGTGCTGCCACGCGGCCACTCGCTGGAAGGAAGCCATACGGTTCAGCTCTCGCAGCTTTCCACCGAACGAATAATTCTTCACACACGCGAAGCGGCTCCGGAGTTGTTCGATTCGATCATTACCATGTGCAAGAGAGCAAAATTCTCGCCGAAGATTGTGGATACCCCGCGAGTTTGGCAGACGGTCCTAACGATGGTCGAAGCGAGCGAAGGTGTTGCGCTGGTCCCCGCGTGCGTACAGCACCTTCGCTCAAACGGCATATCTTTCAAGACGCTACGCGACAAGAAATGCCAGGTTGATGTGGTCCTGGCGTGGCGGCAGAATGACCCCGATGCACTCCGGGACGCTCTTCTGAACCTTCTCCGAAAGAGCCGACCCAACATAGAACGGCCTGGGCAGGAATCCACCACCTAGGCGGCGAAGAACCTCTTCTTTTGGCCGCCGATGAAGGCTTGCGAGATTCCGGCGTAGGCCGACCCCAACTGATGCGAAGGGTTCCTCCTATCAGTAATTGCGATAACAATCAGAAAAACAAACCGTGCACCCACTCCGCGTTCAGAACGCTCTTAACAATTAGAATCGCGAAGCGCAAGAGCGGTGGCCGCCACGGGCTATCCCGAGCCGCGGAGAGTAGGCCGATCTCGAAAGTGCTTCCGACTCCATCGGGAAGCGGAATCGTCCAAATTCTGCGCCTATCCAAGAGAGGGGGCTCTCATGAACGCCATTTCACAAAGCGCCAGCGCGGTCGGAACGTTTACGCCGACAAAGGCGATTGCATACGGCACGCTCGCGAGCGGCCTGCTAGACGCAACCGACGGAGTTGTTTTTTTCTTTCTGGCCAAACATCTAAATCCCGTACAGGTGCTGCAATACATCGCCAGCGGCGTGCTGGGGACGTCGGCGTACGAGGGCGGTTTGGCAACCGCCGGGCTGGGAATGCTGCTGCATTTCGTTATCGCAGGAGCGGTTGCGACTGTCTACGTTCTCGCCAGCCAGAAGCTGCTTGTATTGCGCCAGGGGTGGGCCGCGTCGGGATTGATATACGGCGCCGTCGTCTATCTTTTTATGAATTTGATCGTTGTGCCTCTTAGCGCGATCGGTCCAAGTCCGATTCCGGCCGCGGCGCTAATCAACGGTCTCATCGGACACGCTTTGTTTGTCGGCCTGCCTATCGCCTTCTTTGCGAAGCAGGTCTCCAAATAGTGAAGTAGAACCGATCAACAACCATCCCGTTCGGTAACTTCGCAACCGATCGTCAACGTCAGAAAGGAGAACTCGATGTCACGCATTCCAACACCGGCTTCGATTGAAGATGCCCCAAAGGCTTCACAGCCCCTGCTGGAGGGGGTGAAAAAGATGCTGGGTTCAACTCCCAATATGTTCCGCCTCATCGCCGTAAGCCCGGCCGCCCTGGAAGGTTATCTGGGCATGTTCGGGGCGCTGAGCAAAGGAGAGCTTCCGGCTCCGACCCGAGAGCGAATAGCGCTCGCGGTTGCCGAAATCAATGGCTGTAGTTATTGCCTTTCGGCGCATACCTATCTCGGCAAGAACCTGGCCAAACTCGACGAGGCCGAAATCGTGGCGAACCGGAACGGCACGTCGAACGACCCCAAGGCCGATGTCGCCGTGCGATTCGCGGCTAAAATCGCACGGGAACGCGGCCAAATCAACGAAGACGATCTGCGTTCGGTCAAAGCGGCCGGATACAGCGACGCCCAGATCATCGAGATCATCCAGCATGTCGCCCTCAACGTGTGGACCAACTACTTTAACGAAGTCCTCAAGACCGACGTGGATTTCCCCGTAATCAAGAGCCGCAACGCGACTGCCTGATCTGCACGTCTCATCCCCCTTCGGTATCCAAGGATACCGGAGGGGTGTAAGCATTCCATGCGGCGCGAGCCGTCGGAACCGCGTGATTTCGAGCCTCCATTCGATAGGAGCGAAGCGTGCACGGCCATCAATTGAGAAATGACCGCAGATTGATTCGAGTGATTTTCACGGGCAAAATGATCCGCGGGTACGGTCCAAAATTCGGTGGGCAATCGTGGCGCTGAGAATTCAGGCACAAACCGGATCATCGGGGCTATTTGCCCCCGCGCGATTTTGCTAAGCGCCTGCCGACTAGTAGGACGGTTGGTAGGGGCGGTGGGGATCGGACTAAAAGCGACGCTGAAAATTCGTAAGTTATTCATTCCATTAGACGGTACAAACGCCAAAAACCGCATATTCGCCCAACCGGGGTACACGCCGGGTACACGATTTATAGTGGGTTCGGGATGCCATATAGGTCCGACGTGAGTTTAGCTTCTCGAAGCGCCTTGTCTAAAGCCTGACGGATGTTGTCACGAAAATCAGCATCAGCGGCATTTATGAATTGCTCTATAAGGCTACGAATGTCCTTGGCAAATTCGAGGACTTGGTTCTTCAGGTGATCGGCTCCATCCAGTCCAGAACCGCCACTGCGCACGGAACGATTGTAGACGAGGTGAAAAGCACGCTTGTTCGCGGGCTTGTGCGATGCCATGTAGGCTCGATAGAGGTTGGTTTCTGGCGGGCGCCACATGGGATCCGATGTGAAATCGCAGGCCCGTGCATCATCGTGTTGTCTTCCGTTAGCATAGAAAAACTCGTAGAGAGCCCGAGCTTGTACCAAGCTAGAGAACATTGCGAGCACATCCTGATTGCCGCAGCGGTGCGGTTGGTTTTGAGAGGCAGCCCAAGCCACGGCGCTGACGAACAACCACCTGAGAGCGTCGTACAAGTCCTCTGTCAGAAATGCCTTTTTCGTCGATTGGTCCAACGGTTGTACTGGCACTCCCCCTCCTATTGGTATTAAGGCAAGTTATTCAGCCTGCCGCATTCGGCGCAATGAGGCTTTTGTCCTGTGCCCTCAATCCGCTGTGAAATTTTCCTCCCTTCGGTGCACATAGAATTATCGTGATGAACCGTTCCTTCTTTCGCATGCCACGGCTTTCCTTTCGCTTTCTTTGACATGGACCACCTCCGAATCGCCGCCAGCCTATCGCTCAGCAAGATTCAACACAAGCTCTGCGGCCAGAGTCGGCCTTAATCAGTTGTACACTACAGACCGTTGCGGCGATGACTGAGGGTTTGTTTGAGCCGAATATGGTTGAAATGAAAACGCGGGAACGAATACTCGCATGTGCACTCGCACTGGTCCTGGCTCTCGCCGCCTGCAAGAAGGCACAGCAGAGCCCTCCTTTATCGGACACGCTGTCGTGGATGTCTCACACCTATAATCCTAGTAGCGATGGCTTCGGCGGCCATGGACTGACGTCCAGCAAGTGCTCGGCGAACTGCGAAGACGTTGGTACAGAGATATCATTCCGCGAAACGTTCGCTTATAGCGGTTGCCAAATCTCTACAACCACGATTAGCACCCGAAAAGGTGATCACGGCTTGCATGAAACTTTCAGCCTCGGCGATATAGACCCGCAATCGATCAGCGTGTTAAATGACCCGATGATTGGTGAAGACGGCGTGCAGGTAAAGTTTTCCGCGCGCAACGATGTCGAAGCTCTGACGTACTCTGGGAACATAATCGGGAAGAGCAATAATTCCGAGTGGTCGGTAGATGATGCGGCGTATGCTCGGCAATTTGCCGAGGCGTTTCGCCATGCTGTCGAACTTTGTGGCGGCAAAGCATCTGCTTTCCCTCTAGGCTCTGCCGGGGAGCACGGAGAGGCGCTTCCGCCGAACGCGAGTCTGAGGCCACCGGCAAGTCCTGCTGCGCCAACGCCAGAGTCAGCCCAGGAGGTGTTTCAGCGACTGTCACCATCGGTCTTCGTTGTTGAGGCGCTTGACGCGCGCGGCACTGTTGTGGCGACTGGGAGTGGCGTGATGGTCGGCCCCGGCCAGATAGTCACCAACAAGCACGTCATCGAACAAGGTATCGCCTGGACGATCAGCCATGGTCGCGAGGTTTGGCCTGCCACCCTCGCGGGGATTGACGCCGCGCACGACCTATGCGAGCTAAAGGCCCCCGTTTTCGGCGCGGTGCCTGTTGCCATGCGTACTTCTTCCAGCCTTGCTGTCGGAGAGCGCGTCTACGCGATAGGCGCGCCCGAAGGATTGGAATTAACGCTGTCGGAGGGCGTTATATCCGGTCTCCGCGATTTTGATGGAGCGCATGTCATTCAAACCTCGGCCCCAGTATCTCCCGGTTCGAGCGGTGGAGGGCTCATCGATGCCCAAGGGCATTTGATTGGAATCACGACATTTTCGATGAAAGAGGGCCAGAACCTCAACTTCGCATTACCGACAGAATGGGTAGAGGCGCTAGTCAAGCGTTGAAAGATGTCAAGCATATGAAGGCTTTGATCATTGGCGTTCTCCACGACCAGCAACCGACTAAGAACAGCGCCGATTCTGCGGAACTGCAACGGGTAAAAGACGGACTTGAGGGCCTGCTTACGAACACTATCGAATCGCGCAAAGTCGAGTTTATCGGCGAAGAATCTAAGCACGGAGTGGAGACTATTGCCAAGCGGTTAGCCGATCAGCACACTCCGAAAATCAAGCGGGCATGCATTGATATGACAGATGATGAGGAACGAGCGGCAGGGATCTTCGACGCACTTCAAGCTCGCCCGTTCGAAACTGACTACGACGATGACGGCACATTGATGCGGAAGTACCTTCGGATTCTAGAAGACGAGACCCGTGAGTGCTTTTTCGTTCAGAACATAAAGAAAGAGGCCGAGACAGCTCAGAGCATCTTGGTTATTTGTGGACATTGTCACGTGGAGCCTCTGAGGGAGAGATTCGAAAAAAACGGTCATCGAGTGGAGGTTTGCTACTATCGTAAGCCTTGATCCATGTCATTAAATACGCAGCTCTCCGCGAATTAACACGGGACCCGCGCTAATGCCGGCGAGTGAATGTAGCCTCCCTCTGACTTCCCCACCGAGCCAAAGCTAGCGGATAGCATTCACCCCAATATAGTGGCGCTCATCTAGCTATTGCGTCGGCTTCGGTCGCGAGGCGGTGCGCTCTGGGCGGACTTCAAACTGCACGCCCTCGGTTTTGTGCAAGTACTTCACGATCTCAAAAAGATTCCGCGCTTGAGGATTGCCGCGCGGTCCGAGCGTCCGCATCAGACTCTTGGCCGAACGATGGGTGATCTCGCTCAGTTTGGGAAAGCCAACCGTTGCGTTGATGAAATCGCAAAGGATGATCTTTCCGGCTTCAACGTCACCGGAGAGAAGGGTTTCGATCCCTTCGCGCAGCAGCGCTAGACGAAAACCAGGGTCGCGTTGAACTCGCGCCCCGATAGTCTCTTTGAAATCCCGCGTCAACGCCATTGATTATTTCACTAAGGCGCACAAACCGTATTAGAGGCTCCTATCTATTACCAGCATCGGAAACAGCGGAGCATTAGACTTGAGCGTGCAGGTGCTTCCGAGGTGATTTGCGTGGCGGGTCGTCCTCGGATAAGTCCGAGAGCACGACCGTCGCGTAATCGGGAACTTCAGGGAGAGTGCCACCCAATCCCGATCAACCCTTGACCTATATATAAGTTCTTATATACAATTAGCTGTGACTAGCCCAGGTTCGGAAACGCGCATTCGTTGGCTTGGGGATTCGCAAGACGTGATCCGCCGCTTTTCCAAAGATGCGCGCCAGAACCTCGGGAACGATTTGCAGCGTCTCGACGAAGGTGAGGAGCCTTTGGATTTCGCTCCGATGGGTGCCGTTTTGCCGGGCGTCTTCGAGCTTCGGGACCGCGATTCCGAACATTGGTACAGAGTCCTTTACATTCCGATAGGGGGCCTGATTTACGTGTTGCACTGCTTTACGAAAAAGACCAATCAAACGCCGCCGAAAGAGATTGAAACCGCCGGAAAGCGACTCCAGCTTCTAAGGCAAGAGGTCGCGAGGCGGAAGAAAGAGGCCAAGCATGAAAAGTAACGTGTTCGAGCAAATCGGTTTCTCCCCCGAAGAAGCAGCCTCACTGAAGATGAAGTCGGAGCTGCACTCGCAGATCGTGAAGACGATCAAAAAGCGCGGATACACACAAGCGGACTTGCAAGAGCGATTGGACGAGCCGCAGCCAAGGGTCAGCGATTTAATGACGGGAAAAATCTCGAAGTTCAGCTTGGAAACGCTGATCAGCTACGCCGAGGCGTTGGGCTTACACCCGCAGATTCTCGTCGCAGCACGCTAGGGAACACGCGGTCGCGCCGGCGTAATCCTGCGGACCTTTCGGCGCCCACGCAAACTCTTTTCCTCTGCGATTATTTCAGCCGCGCGGTCCTCGACCTTCTTGCGCTCGGCTAGACTCAGTTTCCGAATTACTTCATTTGCGTTCGCGGGCATGGTTTACGCCTCCTTCCGACAAGTGCATTCAATTGAACATCGCCGAGAGATGTCGCTTGACGAAGCTGGTTCCTCGCAATTCCAAGCGGCCCGAGGATTCGCATCAGACTCTTTGCGGAACGATGCGTGATTTCGCTCAGTCTCGGGAATCGCACTGTGGCAAGGTGCGGCCATGCAGAACCAATTGTATCTCGTTGATTTGAGGTTGGTAGGGGCGGTGGGGATCGAACTAAAGGCGATGTTGAAAGCGCTTAAGTTATTGATTCCATTAAACGTGAAAAACGATAAAAACAGCTAATTCGCCCAAGTGAGGTACACGGCAGGTACACGGAATTGCCCCGCCGTTTTCACGCGGAGGCGGCTGGAGACGAACTGTCAGGGGATATCCGTTCGAGTTCGATACCAGCATCGGCACAATAGGCCGCAAGGATCGGAAACCACTGCTCGTCAACCGCGTCTCGGTCCTCGAATATCGTATCCTTTGAGAGCACCTGTCCGATGATTGCCATTTCATCGGCCAGCACGACTGGATTTAATGGTTTCTTGAGTGCCGCGTCATAAAAGATACTGAAAA
>DATJTF010000036.1:0-366068 GCA_035503815.1 Verrucomicrobiia bacterium | reverse complement strand
ACTCTGCCCCGCGGATGCCATTCCCGAATTATAGTCCCATCGCGCAATTCAAAACCCTGCGAATGCATCACGGGAAAACGGGGACGGCAAGGAACCTTGCCATCCCAGACCGGCGGCGCATTCTGACGCGCGTTCCTTGGCGTCCTCGGAGTCTTCGACAGCCAGGGCTTGTTCCCAATTTTTCCAGTCGCGATTCTCGATGCGGATGGCGACGGGCGCGCCGATCGTGCGGCCATGGCGGACGCCGGCCAAAAAATCGGCGGTGTCTTTCTCGATTTTCTGGCGGCCGCCCCGGCCAAAGCCGAGCTGGCGGCGGTGGAGCTCACGATTTACAAATTCGGAGTCCACGGGCACACCGGCAGGGAAGCCGGAGACCCAAGTGACCAGCGCCTGCCCGTGCGATTCTCCCGCTGTGACCCATCTGAGCATTCCGGTGATTTTCCCGCCTTGCGACGACTTCACCAAATTCTACCGGAGGCACAGGCCAGCGTAAAGCCGCCGCATCGTTTCTCTTTTCGGGGAGAGCTCGACCTCTCGGAGGAGGGACCCGTTCGAGTTAACTCTTAAGTTTAGTATGATGCGACGATAACCCTCTCAGGCCCCAGTGCTAGTACAGTAGTAAAACACCAATGAGCGAAAGTGCACTTACGCACGATTTTGCGAGTTCGGCGGGCGATTCTGGAACGAACGGTTTTTACCGGTTCGACCCTGGACAGATTCAAACTGGGCTCGTCTTTGCTTCGATAGGGCTTGCAGCGGTATTTGTCTTCGGCGCCTGGGCGAGCCTTCGCAGGGGTCTTGATCTATTTGGTATGCTTCTGTTGCTTTTGATATCTCTTGGTCTTGTCTGGTTTCTCATTCACGTGAAAAACCTCTCGGGTCGTACTCTAGAGATCACCGACAAAGAGATATCCGTTTTCGATAAACGAAAAGGCAGCCTGGGCCGACTTTTCTGGGAAGAGCTTGGCTTGGTCACCGAGCGGCGAAAGATGGCGCAGCTCGCCCTATGGGACCGATCGGGCCGCCGTCGCGTTTTGGTCGACCAGCAGTACGAAGATTTTCCCCGCATTCGCCAGAGGATTCTCTCCGAATATGCGCGAGCTTTTGTGCCAAAGCCTCTGCCCATCGAATTGCGGAGCACAAGTCCCTTTCGCTACGAGACATTTGTGATGGGCTTCGTCACATTATTGTCAGGCGTTGCGTCTTGCCTGGCGTTTAGCCAGAATCAGCCGATTGCGAGTCTCTTCTTGCTCGGGTTCGCATCTTTTGGATTTTGGAATCTTCTTCTTCTTTATCCCCGACTTGGCGGCCCATCCGTGATTTATGAGGATCGGATTGTGATACGCCGGCTTTTTCGAAAGGATGAGGTCCGGAAGAAAGACGTGGCCGGTGTGGATTTGGCCGACGTGGCTAACGGAAACAGCGGGGCGAAATTCTCGATGGTCGTTCTGCGCACGATTGACAATCGAAAAGTGAAAATCACATTTCTTTATGGGAGCATTCCCGAGATTTATCTGACGTTGCGCGCGTGGTTGGCGCGAACGTAGCCTCGTTTTCCCCCGGATCTGGTAACGGACGTTTCCTCCACTACAATTCGGATGATTGCTTGACGAGCCCGGCGACGGACGATACGCTTTCGAGGACTTGGCGGAAGCCGGCAGCCCCACGTCGCCCAAGATGCCCGAACCCACGGAAACACCATCCCTATGGACGGCACTCAGTGAGGCGCTGAAACGGCAGGTTTTTTCCGTCCAGCAGTACGCGAGCCTCACCATGCAGTCGCTCACGAGCCTTCTGACCCCTCCGGTTTACTGGGCCGATATTCTCGAACAGATGGATTTAATCGGAGTGGGATCGCTGCCGATCGTGGTGATCACGGCATTTTTTATCGGGGGCGTGATGGTGCTGCAGACAGCGGCGCAGTTCGAGCGATTCGGGGAAACGGCGCTGACGGGGGATGCGGTGTCGCTAGCGCTGGTGCGCGAGCTGGGGCCGGCGATTACGGCGCTGCTGGTGGCGGGGAGAAACGCGTCGGGGATCGCGTCGGAGCTGGGCTCGATGGTGGTGACCGAGCAGGTGGACGCGATGCGGGCGCTGGGAACCGACCCGATCCGGAAGCTGATGGCGCCGCGGGTGGTGGCGATGACGGCGATGCTGCCGCTGCTGGTCGCGGTGGCGGATTTTGTGGGGCTGGCGGGGGGATTCGTGGTCTCGTACTTCACGCTGCACCTGGGGCCGGTGCAATTCTGGACGCGGGCGATCAAAGCGCTGGAATTCGGCGACGTGATTCAAGGGATGGTGAAGCCGATCGTGTTCGCGGTAATCATCGCCACGGTGGCGTGCTACCAGGGATTGAACGTGCGGGGAGGGACACAGGGAGTGGGGCGGGCGACGACCACGGCCGTGGTGGTGTCGTCAGTATTCGTGCTGGTGGTGGATTTCTTCCTGGCGCGCGTGCTGCTGTTCATTTTCCAGAAATAGACGAGGGGCGAGAAACCCTCGGCGGGCGGACAGTTTTCCCATTATAATTCCGGAATGATGAGCGAAGCGGCGCTCCCCGCGACGACTCCGGTCTGGCGAGAAGTCGTGCCGGGCGAACCGCTCGTCACCTTTCGCGACGTCCACATTGCCTTCGACGAAGGCGAAGTCCTGCGTGGAATTTCCTTTTCCGTGATGCCGGGAGAGACGAAGGTGCTGCTGGGCGTCAGCGGCGCGGGGAAAACCGTGCTGATGAAGCTGGCAGCGGGACTGCTGCGTCCCGACGCGGGGGAAATTCAAGTGATGGGCCACCAGGTGGGGCAAATGGCGGAGCGGGAACTGCTGGATTTCCGGCGGCACATCGGATTCGTATTTCAGGAGGGGGCGCTGTTCGATTCGATGACCGTGGCGGACAACGTCTCATTCCGGCTTCGCGAGGAAGAGTTTCCCGAGGAGGAAATCGAGACGAGGACGCACGAGGCGCTTCGCTTCGTCGAGCTCGAATCCACGTACGAGAAAGTTCCTTCGGAGCTGTCGGGAGGAATGCGGCGGCGGGTGTCGATCGCGCGAGCGCTTATTGACCGACCGGCGCTGCTATTCTGCGATTCACCGACCGCGGGGCTTGACCCAGTGACTTCGCAAACGATCATCAACCTGATTATGCGGGGGCGGGACACGCAAGGGGTGACGACGATTCTGGCGACACACCGCGTGCAGGACGCCTTTGGATTGGCGAATTACCGGTTCGACGCAGCCGAAGGGCGGGTGGTGCGGGCGGGAAAAGACGGAGTGAATCCGACGAACCGGTTGACGAACGTGCTGGTCCTTCGCGACGGGAAGATCTACTTCGAAGGAGCGGCCATGAAATTAGTGGACACAACGGACGAATATCTGAAGAAATTTCTGGCGTCCGCGGAATAGAACGCGGAAGCCGGAACCGGGAGGAAAGATCATGGCACAGCGGCAGCAACTCACGTGGACCGAGCTTCGGGTCGGACTGTTCGTCCTGGCCGGGCTGTTTCTCATAGCCGTGGGAATCTTTTACGTGACCGGAGCGGGAATCCTGGGGCCGAAATACCGGCTGGTCACGTATTTGCCGGAGGTGGACGGCGTGCAAACGGGGACACCCGTGCGGCTGGATGGAGTGGAGATCGGAAACGTGCAGTCCATTGCGCTGACGCCGCATCCCGTGGACCGGATGCACAACATCACGCTGGTGCTGCGAATCGACAAGAAATATCAGGGTGAGATCCGGACGGATTCGACGGCGAGCCTGATCACGGAGGGGTTGCTCGGCAACCGATACGTCACGATTTCACGCGGGCTGACCGGGGAAATGATCCCCGCTGGCGGCGTGATTCCGGGGACGGAAGAGGCGGCGATGAAGGAAGTGGTTCAGAGAGGGGCGGAGCTGATGGGGAACCTGAGCGCGCTCTCCGACGACCTGCGCGGGATCGTCGGGCAAATTCAGAAAGGCAACGGGACGCTGGGAAAGCTGATGAACGATCCCTCGCTCTACAACCATTTGAACGATACCGCCGCGAAGCTGGACGCCCTGGCCACGAACATCCAGCAAGGGCAAGGAACGGTGGGCATGCTGATGAATTCCGACGAACTGTACAACAAAGCGGACGCGACGATGGGGCACGCGGAAAACGTCCTGGCGGCGGTGCAGAACCAGCAAGGAACGCTGGGCAAGCTGGTGTACGACCCGGCGGTGTATCAGAGCGCGAAGGGGCTGCTCGACAAGGGGAACTCGCTGGTTGAAGGAGTGCAGGAGGGGAAAGGAACGATGGGGAAGCTGGTGACGGACGACGCGCTGTACGCGAATCTGCGAGACGCATCGGCGAACGTCCGCGACGCGACGGCGAAACTCAATTCCAACGAAGGGACGGCCGGAAAATTCCTGAGCGATCCGGCGTTCTACGACAACATGACAGGGCTGACCGGCGACATGCGTCTGCTGATATCCGATTTCCGGCAGAACCCGAAAAAATTCCTGCACGTGAAACTGTCAATTTTCTAAGGGAAGCGATAGGAGAGGGGAAGGGCTGCAAGTAACGAAAACTTGCAGCCCGGGTTCGGGTTAACGCCGAGCGATCACGGGTCTTCGGCGCGCGAGACGATCACGGTGCGGATTTCGGCGACGTCTTCCCATTCCTCCCCGGCGGGGTGTTCCGCGAAACCGGGGCCGCGGCGCGATTCCGGCGCGGGCTTCGCCTTGAAGTCCGTGCATTCGCGGACGGCGAACGGGACGTGGCGAAGAGGAAAAGCGAAGCCGCAAAAGATCATCTCTTCGCCGCGAGCGTGGCCGCGGACAATGTGCGCGAACACGCAGGCGTCGCAGAGATTCTGAAGGGCGCGCGGGCGCGGGCGAGGCAGATTTAGAGTGATCATTTTGCGTTCTCCTTTCCTCGCGGCTTTCCAGGCCGCAATCCTTGTGTTCAACCGAAATACTCCCAACCGGAAGAGCGACCAGCCGAGCAGGGTGAAAGCGATCTGGACCGAGTCAGACGCGCCGGAAGCGCCCGAGGCGCTTGGCGCGAGATTCCTGCGTCCGGTGCGAACCGGCCCCGCGGTCACACTCGTATTCTCCTCCGCGAGAAACTGTGCCGCGCGCGGAGTGCGGGGCCGTGGGAAAATGCGGGTGCGAGTCATTTTTTCAACCGGTCCGCGAGGACGAGTTCCACGACCTCGCTCTCCTTCTTTTTCTCGTCGGGAGGAGCGAATCCGACCGTGCGAGTGTCTCCCTTCCCGGTGACGAGCCAGGCGATTTCCTCCATTTGCTTGAGCGTTTGCCGCTTTTTCTCGGTGTAGCTGGAACATTCCAGCACGGCAAACGGGACGCGGTGTTCGGGGTAGGAGAACATACAGATGGTGATGCGCTCGCTTTCCCGGTAACCGCGGGCGATGTGCGAATGCATGCATGACTCGCATTTCGACGGGCCATGCACGGGAGTTCCATCCTTCATGTGCAAGGACATGTCCATGAGCCCTTTCTAGAAGCGGCGACAAACGCTTCGGCTGGCCGCGGAGGGGAGCTCCGCGGCGGGGAAAAACGAATGGTTTCGAAAGCGATGGAACGGGCCGCGAAAGGAGACACCCAAACCCGTCCGATCAATGTCCGATGCGCAGGCAGCTAAAGGAAAAGAAAGAGCTATGTCGTGGGACTGAAGTAAATTCGGGTGCAATCCCAGGACAGTGCTATGGCCGCCTGCCTTGGCAACGATTTGTTAAGTCGTTTCGTCATTCCGAATATTCTCCAGCGGGGCCAGTGTACGAAAAAGGAATCGTGAACGCAACAGAAAATCCCCGGTTGGGGAACAAAGAAAGGCGAATGGAGCGGCGCTGCACCGAACGGGGATTGCGTCCGGTAGAAAAGCCAGCGGAAGCGGCGAAAGCGAAGGCGGAAAAATCCGGCGAGGGGATTCGCCTCGCGCGCCATTTTCCGCTACTCTGTAGTGGGCCGCGTCTCATCGCCGCCTTCCCATGGAAGAACGCCTCCAAAAAATCATCGCCCGGGCGGGAATCGCATCGCGGCGGCACGCCGAGGAGCTGATCGCTTCGGGCCTGGTGACGGTGAACGGGCGGATGGTGACCGAGCCGGGCACGAAGGCCGACCCATCGCGGGATCACATCAAGGTATCGGGGAAGCTGGTGCGGATGGACGCGCGGCCGGTGTATCTGCTGTTGAACAAGCCGGCGGAAGTGGTGGCGACGATGAGCGATCCCGAGGGGCGGAGGTCGCTCCGCGATTTGCTGCAAGGCGTGCAGGAGCGCGTGTTTCCCGTCGGGCGGCTGGAATATCACGCGACGGGAGCGATGGTGCTGACGAACGACGGAGAATTGGCCAATGCGATCCTGCAATCGAGCCGCATGCCGCAGAGCTGGCAGTTCAAGCTGCAGACGCTGCTCACGTTTGAGGAGATCGCGCAGCTGGCGCGCACGACAGGGGCGCGAATCGCGCGGATGAAGGGTCCGGAAGCGGCATGGTATGAGGTGACGCTGAGCGAGTCGCGGCGCGACGTGTTGCGCAACCGCCTGTTTCAGACGGGACATCCCGTCGAGAAAATGAAGAGAGTCGGAATCGCGGGAATCGAACTCGGGCGGCTGGGGCCCGGCGAGCACCGCGAGCTATCGGCGGCCGAAGTGAACTCACTGCGGCGAGCCGCGGCCGGGGAGAGAATCGCTCCCCGCGAAAAGACGCGAGCAGAGTCGCGAGGCCCATACCGACAACGCGGACCGCGCGAGCTACGCGCGAAACGGGGACCGCGCCGCCAGAATCCATCCGAAGGGAAATCACGCGCGCCCGGCGAGAAGGGGCGTTTCGATCGGCGGCCGCCAGGCCGCCCGGGCCGCAAGGGACCGGGACGCCGGGGCGAAGGCCGTAAAGAGCGCCCGCGTCCGCGATGAGGCGCCGGACCGCGAGCGGTTCCCGATTGACGAAAAATCCACGTCCCAATTTCCCACAACAACTCATCCAGCTTGCTTCGAATGAAAATCCGCTGGGGGCATCGCCGCTGGCGATCCGCGCGGGGCAAAAGGCGCTGGGTTCGTCGAACCGATATCCGGATACGGACGGAGCGGACCTGGCGGCAGCGCTTTCCGAGTACCACAAAATTCCGGCGCAAAATATTTTGCTGGGCAACGGGTCGACGGAGCTGATTGACTTCGCGGCGCGGGCGTTTCTCCGGGCCGGGAAAAACGCGGTGACGTCGAAAGGAACGTTCATCGTGTTTCCGATGGCGGTGCGGTCGGCGGGGGCGAAGCTGGCGGAGGCGCCGATGCGCGAACACCGCTACGATCTGGACGCCCTGGCGCGCGAGGTGACGCGGGACACCGGGCTGATCTATCTGGCCAACCCGAACAATCCGACGGGGACGATGTTTACCGCCGATGAATTGGACGAATTTCTGGCGCGCGTTCCGGCGGAGATCCCGGTGATTCTCGACGAAGCCTATTTCGAATACGTGGACGAGCCCGGATATTCGCGCTCGCTGGAACAGGTTCGGCGCGACCCGCGATTGCTGGTGCTGCGAACATTTTCAAAAGTATACGGGCTGGCCGGGATGCGGATCGGCTACGCGATGGGGTCGCCCACTCTTTTGGCCGAAGTGGGGCGAGTTCGCTTGCCGTACAACACGTCCGGCGTGGCCCAGGCAGCGGCGCTGGCCGCGCTGAAGGACAGGGAGCATGTGAGAAAGTCCGTCGAAACCAATCGGGCCGGGAGGCGGCAACTGAGGGAGGGGCTCGCCAAGCTTGGCGTGCCGAGCGTGCCGTCCGTGACCAATTTCATTTTGGTGGAATTCGGGTATGATACGCGCGCATTGTGCGGACGGCTGGCCGAGAGAGGGGTACTCGTCCGGCCCATGGGGTGGATGGGATTTCCGGAAGCAATTCGAATCTCGGTGGGGACGCGAGCGGAAAACGAAAAATTTCTGCAGGCGATGAAGTATGCGATTCGACCCGGCAAGACGAATTCACCGAAGGCGCGTTAGCCGTCCGAAATCGAAAAGAAGGGGAGAACTCAAATCCGTCGAGTAAGCAAACGGCCATGAATCAAACAACCGAATTGAACGACCAAAACGAGCGGCCGGGAGTGCCGCTCGGAGATCCAGCGACGCAAATACTGAAATCCAGCCGAACCGTGGCGGTGGTGGGATTGTCGAGCCGGCGGCACCGGCCGAGTTACGGCGTGACGGAATATTTGAAGTCGGCAGGGTACCGAATTATTCCGGTGAATCCGAAAGAAGCGGAAGTGCTGGGGGAAAAATCGTATTCGCGGCTGGAGGACATTCCGGAAAAGGTGGACATCGTCAATGTGTTCCGGCGGTCGGAATACGTTCCGGAAATCGCCGAATCGGCGATCCGGATCGGGGCGCGGGCGATCTGGATGCAGGAAGGCGTGATCCACCACGAAGCGGCCGAGCGAGCACGGCGAGCGGGGCTGCTGGTGTTCATGGACTCGTGCATTTTGAAAGAGCACGTGAAGCGGTTCCGGCTGAGGTGAAGCGGGACGGGGCGAAGGGGCGTCAACCGAGCGGGTAGACCATCAGGACGCGAAGTCCCACCTGAGTGACGACGAGGGAATTTCCGTTTGGCTCAATCTGAAAGCTGTGGAATTCGAGATCGTGGAGGATGGGAGTAAAGCTGTCGTCGTAGATTCCGACCCAGACGAGGTCGCCCGAACGTTCGGCGGGGCCGCGCTTGAGAAGGACGCGGCTTTCGTCATGTCCCCACTGAAACTGTCCGAGTCCGGCGTGAACTTCAATCAATTTATTGGGATTGGCCAAGTCGATGACGCGAATGGTGTCTCCATCGGCGAAGAACCCGACTTTTTGACCGGAGGGAGAGACGGTCAAGGAGGCGGCGTAATTATCCACGCGCGCGATTTCCGCAATAGTTTCATGGAGCAAGCCAAGGCGGATGAGAAACTGCCTGCCGGTGACGGAGAGGTCGTCGGAAATAACGAACGCCTGATTGTGCGCAGCGTCCCAGGCGACCGCTTCGAAGTAATGGCCGGAGAAAAGCGGCGTGGTCTTCCCGTCGGCGGGAGTGACGCGCATGATTTGATAGGGTCCGCCGCCGGTGAGGTAGACGACGGACTGGCCGTCGGCGAGCCACGTGGCGCGTCCGGCATTGTCGATGAAACCCGATTTCGTTCCGGCGACGCGAATTTGCTGGCCGTCTTCGTCAAAGAGAGCGACGGATTTTTCGCCGTTGGGAGGTTCGTCGGGATCCGGCGAATACGTTTCAGTGCGAATATCGGCGGCAATGCGCTTGGAATCGGGCGACCAGGAGAGCGCGTCGACGACGAAATTGGTGGGAGGAGGGGAAGGAATAAATTTATCGCCTTCGAGGATTCTTTTTTTGGAGCCTTTGGAGTCGACGACCCATAGATCGTCGTGGATAAATTCGATTTTCTTGATGTGGCGGTGGTGGGGAACGGCGTAAACGATTTTTCCGTCGGGAGCGGCGGCAAACTGAGCGCAATCGTCATCCACGCGAATTTGCGGTTTTTCGGGGTTCTGCGCACGGACGAAGCCGGCGGCAACGGCAAAAATCAAGACGGCGAATGCGGGGGCGCAAAGGGCAGAGAAGGCGCCGAGCCGGCGGAATGTTCGGCGGAACCTCAAGCGCTTCCCCCCGCCGATTTCTTCTGAATCCGCCGGATCTCTTCCAACCTCTGGCGGATTCTCGCTTCGAAGCCCTGATCGGTGGGCTTGTAGTAGGAGCGGCCGAGAAGGCTTTCAGGGAGACATGTCATATCCGTCACTTTTTCGTCCGCATCGTGCGCGTATTGATATCCCTTGGCATAGCCGATGTTGGCCATCATACCGGTGACGGCATTTCTTAGATGCAGGGGAACGGGCTCGGCGATGGTTCGCTGCAAATCTTCCTGGACGTCCGCATACGCGGTGTAAAGAGCGTTGGATTTCGGGGCGAGGGACAGGTATACGGCGGCTTGAGCGAGAGCGAGATAGCCTTCGGGAGGACCGATAAACTCGAAGGCATTTTTTGCGGCGAGAGTCACGGCGAGTGCGCCCGGCTCGGCCAAGCCAATGTCCTCACTGGCCATTCGCACCATCCGACGGGCCAGGTAGAGGGGGTCTTCGCCGGATTCGAGCATGCGGGCCAGCCAGTAGAGAGCGGCGTCGGCGTCGGAGTTGCGGACACTCTTATGGAGCGCGGAGATGAGGTTGAAATGCTCCTCGCCCGACTTGTCGTAGGGCAGCAGGCGTTTTTGCAAGACGTCTTCGAGGCGCGCGTGAGTGACCACGCGGCGGCCGGCGGAGTCGGGCTCGGTGCCGAGGACGAGAGCTTCGAGGGTATTGTAGGCGGCGCGGACGTCGCCATTGGCGACGATGGCGATGCGATGAAGAATTTCAGCGCTGATTTCGACGAGCTCTTTTCCGAGACCGCGGACTTCCTCGCGAAGAGCGCGCTGCAGAAGGGCAACGACCTGGTCTTCGGTCAGCGCTTTGAGGACGTAGACCTTCATCCGGGAAAGAAGAGCGGCGACGACTTCGAAAGAGGGATTTTCCGTCGTGGCGCCGATGAGGAGGATGTTGCCTGCCTCGACGTGCGGCAAGAAGGCGTCCTGCTGGGCGCGATTGAAGCGGTGAACCTCGTCGATGAAGACAATGGTGCGGCGCCCAAACTGGCGGGCGGCCTCGGCCTGCGACATCACGATTTTAATTTCCTTGATGCCGCTCATCACGGCGGAGAAGGAGATGAACTCGGAGCGGGTCTTCCGGGCGATGATGCGGGCCAGCGTGGTCTTGCCGCAACCCGGAGGACCCCAGAGGAGCATCGAACCGAGTTCGTCGCGTTCGATCATGGTGCGCAAGGGCTTGCCAGGGCCGAGCAGATCCTCCTGACCGGTGAACTCCTCGAGCGTCTGGGGGCGCATGCGGTCGGCAAGCGGCCGGCCTGCGAGAGGCTCGCCTTCGGCGTCGATCGCTCGAAACAGTCCCACTCTAGGTTCGCCTTTGGCGCGCCGCTTCATAAAGCATCACGGCAGCGGCGACGCCGGCATTGAGAGATTCGACTTCCCCAGCCATCGGAACGGCCAACGCTCCGTCGGCCGTCTTCAATACTTCTGCGGGCAATCCAGCGCCCTCGCTGCCGATACATATGGCGCAAGGTTCGCGGAGATCGGGAGAAGCGGGCGAATCGTTCACCGCGTGCGAGACGGAAGCGTAAATCTTCAATCCCGCCACTTTCAACTGCGCCAGCAGAACCGGGAGGCTGAGGCCGCGGAGGATAGGAAGGCGGAGAGCGGAGCCAGCGGATGCGCGGACCGCCTTGGGCGACCAGGGATCAGCAGTGCCGCGCGCGGCGACGGCCCCGGTTGCGCCAAAGGCTTCGGCGGAACGGACGATTGTGCCGGCATTTCCCGGGTCCTGGACTCCGACCAAGACGACGACGAGCGGAGAGGCGCCGCGATAGGCGCCCTGTTTCGTCGCATATCCGCGAAGGAGGTCTTGCAGCGCCCACTCGGGAGGGCGGAAGAGCGCGGCGACTCCCTGGGGAGACTCCGTTCCGGCGACGGTGGCGAAGAGTTTGTCGCTGGTGCGAAAAATTCTGGTAAGGGGGATGCCGAAGTCCGAAGAGCGTGCGGCGCGAAGAATTTCATCGAGCATGGGCTCGCCGGCATCGCTCACCAGGAGAGCTTCGACTTCCCGGCCGTCGCGAACGCCTTCGAGGACGAGCTTGGGTCCCTCGACGGCGACAGGGCCGCCCGGCTCGGGACCGGTGCCGCGGAGGGCCGCGCGAAATTTCTTGAGCCACTTATTTTCGCGGCTGGTCAGGAGCAGAGAAGCCTCGGCTTCGGTGGGGGTTCGATGCCCAGCGGAGGGGAAAAGCGGAGCCATGACTGCAAGCCTAACATCCGCTTGGCATAGCTTCAAATGGGACGCAGGGATAGGCGGGCGGGGAGGCGGGACAGTCGATGGGGAGGCGGAGGAAATGGGGCGATTCGGGAATCTTCTCCCGGAACTTGCTTCTTTTGAGCCTCTTATGATAGCTTCGCACCTCGTAGCTGGGGCGCAACCCGCCGCGAGAAAACATTGCCCGTCGAAATCCAGAAAATCTCCATCGAAGCACCTGAACCGCGCGCCGTCGAATACGCCAGCCGTTACATCCGGCGAGGCGAGGTGGTGGGCATTCCCACGGACACGTTTTACGCCCTGTCCGCCGATCCATTTAACCTGGCGGCAATCGAGACCGTATTCCGGTGCAAGGGGCGGCCAGAAACGAAGGCACTGCCGATTCTGGTGAATTCGATCGAGCAGGGCGTGACGCTGGCGCGCGACGTTCCCGACATTTTTTTGGAGCTGGCGCATAAATTCTGGCCGGGAGCGCTGACGTTGATCGTGCGAGCGACGCACCGCCTGCCGTTGAAGGTGACGGGAAACACGGGACGTGTGGCGCTGCGGTGGCCGAATTCGAGGGTGGTGACGGCGGTGATCGAGGCGGTCGGCGGCCCCATCACCGGGACAAGCGCCAACCTATCCGGGTTTCCCTCCTGCACGAACGCGCACCAGATCGTCAAGCAACTGGATAACCGCCTGCCATTGATTCTGGACGGCGGGGATACGGGCGCGACGCTGGCGTCCACGATTGTCCGCATCGACGGGGACGATTACACGATCGTCCGCGAAGGCGCAATCCCCGATGCGGACATTCACAACGCGCTGCACCGCTGACGGGCATACTGGTACACTCGCGCGAATGAAAATCGTGGCCATCGGCGAAGTGCTGTGGGACGTGATCGGCCGGGAAGAGCACCTGGGCGGGGCCACGTTTAACTTCGCGGCGCACGCGCGGATTCTGGGCCACGACGTGGGATTTGTCAGCGGAGTCGGCGAAGACGACCGCGGGCGGGGCATACTCCGCCGCATGGAAGAGATGAAGCTTTCGGCGCGGAACGTGGCGCGAGTGGCCGATCAACCGACGGGCTACGTGACGGTGGCGGTGAGCGCGGGCGGACAGCCTTCCTACATTTTGCATCGGCCGGTGGCCTACCATTTTCCGTCGCTTTCGGACGAGAGCTTTACCGCGCTCGTCGCGCCGGCGCCCGATTGGATCTATTTTGGCTCGCTGACGTTCATGAGCGAGCAAGCCAAATCGCTGCTGTTTCAACTGCTCGACGCGGCGCCCACGGCGCGCCGCTATTGCGACATCAATTTGCGGCACAACTGCCACACGCCCGAGCTTCTGGACGAACTGATGGCCCGCGCGACAATCATGAAGCTGAGCGATTTGGAAATCGACGAGATGGCGCACATTTTCGGGCATCCGCACCTGACGTTCGAGAATTTCGCGCGGGCGTACGCGGAAAAATATTCATGGGAGGGCGTGATCATCACGCGGGGGGCGGAGGGCTGCGTGGTGCTGCTGGACGGCCGTTATTTCGAAGTGAGCGGCATACCGGTGAAGGTGGCGGACGCGATCGGCGCAGGCGACGCCTTCTCGGCGGCGTTTGTGCATGGGCTTTCGGCGGGATGGAGCCCGGAGGAGACCGCGGCGTTTGCGAACCGCGTGGGCGCGCTGGTGGCGTCGCGGCCTGGAGCCATCCCCAAATGGTCCCTCGCCGATCTTTCATCGATTGAAAGCTAGCTGGGTTTCCCTAAGCGCTCGGCATACAAACGTCGAATTAGTGAATTGCCAATATCGTACTTAAGTGATATTTTAGCGGCATGTGGACGTTGAGGAAACCGCCAACTCTATTAAAGGCAGTTGTTGTTCTCGGTTTTGCGATTTCCTCATTCAGCATATATTGGCTGAGCGTGATGCCACGCGATTTTCTCTCGTTAACTGAGAGGCTCGGCTGGGTTTCCGTGACGTTGAGCGTTTTTGCCTTCTGGCTCTTTTCCTGGAGCGGGATTCTGGCCTATTTGGCGGTGATCTACGAGTGGTCGCCGAACAGGTGTCAAAAAATTGCAGCACCGCTCGGCTTCCTCGGCGTCTTTCTCTTCTTTTTTGCGAATGAAGGACACCAGATGATCGGCATACTTTTGATCGCGCAAGCCAGCATTGCCGGCCTACTCTGCCGCAAGATGGCGTATCCGAGAATGACGGAAGAGGAGTTTCAAGATTCCGTGAGCCGTTCACACGAGCCCCCGCGCATTTTCCCACGTTGACGCTCCGGAATTCATCGCTACACGCTTCTTGACGCCTCCGGCTTGATGCGTCATTGTCTTTCCCCCGATGGCGCGACCGCCTGAACAGCAAGACGAGCGAACGATGCGGAGGATGTTTACGCGGATTGCGCCGCGGTACGATTTTGTGTCGCGGATGTTTTCCTACGGGATGGATGGGCGGTGGAAGCGGCTGGGCGTGCAGAATGCGCCGCTGCCGAAAGACGCGCTGGTGCTCGACCTGGCCTGCGGCACGGGCGATTTTTCAACGCTGCTGCAATCCCGCCGGCCGCCCGCCCACACGGTCGCCTGCGACATCACCGAATTGATGCTGACCCAGGCGCGGGCGCGGGGGATTCGCGACGTTGTGTGCGGGACGGGGACGTCGCTGCCGTTCGCCGACGGAAGCTTCGATTGCGTATTCGTGGGATACGGGCTGCGGAATTTTCCCGACCTGGACGCGGGGCTGCGGGAAATCGAACGGGTGACGCGGCCGGGCGGCGTGCTGGTGACTCTCGATTTTTTTCTGCCATCCAACCGGATCCTGCGGCGGATCTACCTGGCCTATCTTTACGCGCAGGGATATTTCTGGGGGTTGCTACTGCACGGCAGCCCGCGCACGTACACGTATATTCCGGATTCGATCCGGAGCTTTGTTTCGGTGGACGATTTTTCCGCGCTGCTGGAGCGCAAAGGATACGCGCGTTTGGACGCGCGCGCGTTCATATTCGGAGGGATCGGGTTGCTGTGGGCCGTGAAGCGGGGATCTTGAAGGTTAGAGCCCGGAAACGAGCGTGACGTCTTTGAGGAAGTCGTAATCGCCGCTAGGGGAAAGGGCGATTCCCCGGAGGCGGTCGCGATGGGCGCAGACATTGTCCGAATACCACAGATTGATATAGGGCTCGTCCACGGCGACGATTTTCTGAATCTCCCACAGCAACTGTTTCCGTTTCTCGCGGTCCATTTCGACGGCTTCGCGATCGAGAAGGGAATCGAGGACCGGGTTGGAGTAATGACCGCGGTTGGCGCCGTCGGGCGGCATTTTCTTCGAGCTGAAAACATACTGAAAAATATCGGGATCGTTGTTGCCGCCAACCCAGCGCTGGCTATAAAGCTGAAAACTTCCGTGAGTGACGTCCGAATAAAACGTGGCGTACTCCATCGAGCGGAGCTCGAGCACTACGCCGACGCGGCTCCACTGGTCGGCGAGCGCCTCGGCGAGGAGCCGCGTGGAGGCGTCGGTGGAGGTCTTGATGGTGAGATGAAAACGGACGCCGTTTGAGCCGCGGCGGAATCCGGCGGCATCGAGCAGGGCTTCGGCGCGCACCGGATCGTAAACGTATTGAGGCACGTCCGGATCGTAGGCCCAGTGATTCGGGGGAAGCAGGCTCGCAGCGGGCCGGGCGAGGCCGCGAAGCAGATATTTGATGAGCGTGGCGCGGTCGGTGGCGTAGGCGAGCGCCTGCCGGACTTCGCGGTGCGAAAGAATCGGGTCGGTGCAATTGAAGGCGATGTATTGCACCTGGGTGCCCGGAGCCTCGAGGACAGAGATTCCCTTTTCCCTAGCGAGAGCGGTGTACATGTCGGGGGTGAGCGAGTCGAGTTCGGCATCGGCGGAGCCTTTGCGGAGCTCGAGGGCGCGGACAATCGCGTCGGGAACGATTCGCAGGCGGAGGCGCTGAATTTTGGGAGGGCCGGCGAAATAATCGGGATTGCGCTCGAGGACGATATCTTCATCGACGGCGGAGCTGACGAAACGGAACGGGCCGCTCCCGACGGGATGGAGAGCCATCTGAGCGGCGGTGGCGCCACGAGGAACGATGCCGACGCTCGGGCGAGTCAGGTTCCAGAGGAATGAGGCATAGGGCTCGCGCAGGTGAAACACAATAGTCGCGGGGTCGGGCGCATCGACGGAAGCGACGGCGCGAAACGCACCGCGCTTTCCCGTCTTCACGGCGCCGGACAGGATCGTGTCGAAAGTGTATTTCACGTCCGCGGCATCGAGCGGCCGGCCGTCGTGGAACTTCACGCCCTCGCGAAGATGAAAAATATACGTGAGAGGATCGGGCGTCTCCCAGCTGGTGGCCAGGTCGGGGACAATATTCATGTGCGAGTCGTGGGCCACGAGGCTGGAAAAGATCAGCTCGTCAATATGCTGCGATTCGGCGTCGGTGCCGATGCGCGGATCGAGATTGGTGGGCGCGGCCTCGATCAAAAAATTAACCGTGTCTGCTTCCGTTGCGGCGCTTTTCGAGCCTGGACCGCAGGCAGAGGCAAAGACAATCGCGGCGAAGACGGAAACCGCCAGAGCGAAGCGGCCCATGGCGAGAAGCAGGCGGGGGGAAGTCGCATGAGGCGGCGGGCTGTAAGTGGAAATCATATTTCTGCGTCAATGAGCGCCCAGGTGTTCGTAGATTGGGGCGGGATCAGCATGCGGCCGGCGCTCCAGCGACACGCTTGCCCATGCAGACGGCAAAACGGGCTCCGGTGGCGGCGGGAAGATTGTTGGCGCGGCCGTGAAAGGCTTCGTAGGCAAGAATGGCGAAGGCGAAGGCTTCCTTGGCCTCCGGGCTGACGCCAAACCGCTCGGCCTCGAGGAAGGCGATTTCCGGAAGAGCGGCGGCCAACTGGGCCATGAGGAGCGGATTGCGAGCGCCGCCGCCGGCGACGATCATTTCCTCGATGCGCTCCTTCGGCAAGATGAAGCGGCGAAAGGCATCGGCAATCGAAAGGGAAGTGAATACGGTGGCGGTGCGAATCGTATCTTCGCTTCGAGCGCGGTACGCCCTGGCCCAGCGAGCGACGCGGTCCACGTAGGCGCCACCGAACTGTTCGCGGCCGGCGGTTTTGGGAGGGCCGGCGGTCAGATAGGGGTCGCGCAGCATGCGCCGAAGCAGAGGCTCGACGGTCTTGCCGCGGAGAGCGATGCGCGAATCGCGGTCGAATTTCAACCGGCCTCGGGTGAAGCGGTCAACGAGTGCGTCAATGATCATATTGCCCGGGCCAGTGTCGAAGGCCAAGACGCGGGAAGCCTCGGCCGAAGCCGGAATGACGCTGACGTTGGCGATGCCGCCGATGTTGAGAGCGGCGCGGCCAATTTTCGCGTGGCGATAGAGAAGAAAATCGACGAAGGGGACGAGGGGAGCGCCCTGGCCGCCGGCGGCCATGTCCGCGGGGCGGAAATCGGCGATGGTGGTGACGCCGGTGCGGACAGCGATGACACCCGGCTCGCCAATTTGCAGAGTGGAGGCGACGCGGCGGGCTCCGGCAAATCGCGAGGGCGACCCTTGATGAAAAATCGTCTGGCCATGCGAGCCGATCAAGTCAATTTTCGCGAGAGGCACGCGCCAGCGGCGGCACGCTTCGATCGCGGCGCGCGCGAACTCCTCACCAAGAAGAAAATTCAACTGGCTGATCTCGGCGGATGAGGTGGGCGCGCCGTCGGCGATGCGCAGGATCATGCGCCGGACGCGGGCGGGAAATTTCGAATGGGAATGGCCGTCGAGCCTCGCGGAAAGGCGAGGAGGAGCGCCGGAGATCGAGACCAGCGCGGCGTCAATTCCGTCGGCGGACGTGCCGGACATCAATCCGATCACGCGCATGGGTTGTCCTGTTCGGCAGGTCTTGCGATTGGATTCATTTCAGCTGCCTCTGGAGCGCCGCGAGCAAATTCATGGCTTCGAGCGGGGTGAGCGAATTGAGATTCGCGGATCGCAAGGATTCGAGAACCGATTCGTCAATGGCCGTGAAACTTTTTTGGGCATCGCCGTTGGACGAGGCGGCCGCGCGGGGCGCGGCGGCGCCGGGAGAAAGCTCTTCGGTGAGGCGGTCTTCGCTCTGTTCGTGGCGGCGCAGGATTTCGCGAGCGCGATCAATGACCGGCTGGGGGAGGCCGGCGAGGCGCGCCACGTCAATGCCATAGCTTTTGTCCGCGCTGCCCATCTCGACACGCCGGAGAAAAACGATTTCGTTTCCGGCTTCCTGAACGCTGACGTGAACGTTCTTAACGCCGGGAAGGAGAGATTCGAGCTCGGTCAGCTCGTGGTAATGGGTGGCGAAGAGCGTCCTGGGACGGGCGCCGGCATGGAGCGATTCGACGACAGCCCAGGCGATGGAGAGACCGTCAAACGTGGCGGTACCGCGGCCGACCTCGTCGAGCAGGACCAGGCTGGCATGGGTGGCGGTGTTGAGAATGGCGGCGACTTCGCTCATCTCGACCAAGAAGGTGGAGCGGCCCTGCGCCAGATTGTCGGAAGCGCCGATGCGGGTGAAGATGCGGTCGACAATGGGCAACTTCGCCTGGGCCGCGGGAACAAACGATCCCACCTGCGCCAGGATGACGATCAGGGCCGCCTGGCGCAAATAGGTGGATTTGCCGCCCATGTTCGGCCCGGTGATGATGAGCAGAAACTGCCCTTCGTCGTCGAGATACAAATCGTTGGGGACAAACCGCTCGCCGCGCCGCTCGACGAGAGATTCAATCACCGGGTGACGCCCGGCGGCGATCATGAGTTCGCCGCGCCGGCCGTGGCGGGAGGGCGATTTTTCGGAGAACGAGGGGCGCGCGTAATTGCGGGCGGCGGCGATGCGGGCGAAATTGACGAGGACGTCGGATTGAGCGACGGCGGCGGCCGTCCGGCGCATGCGCGCGGCTTCGCGGGCGATGCTTTCACGGATTTCGCCGTAGAGGCGCCGCTCGATTTCGAGAACGCGGTGTTCGGCGGTCAGGACCTTCCGCTCGTGGTCTTTGAGTTCCGGCGAAGTGTAGCGCTCGGCGTTCACGAGGGTCTGCTTGCGCTCGTAATCGGTAGGAGCGAGGTGGAGGTTGGCCTTGGAGATTTCGATATAGAAGCCGAAGACCTGGTTATAGCGGATTTTCAGGGAAGCGATTCCCGTGCGTTTGCGTTCGCGGTCTTCCATGGCGGCGATCAACTGGCGACCCTGCGTCATGATGTCGCGCAAACCGTCGAGTTCCGCGTCGTAGCCGCGGCGGATAACGCCGGGTTCGTTCAGAACCGCCGGAGGATCGTCGGCAATCCCGCGGGCAATGGCGCCGCGGACGTCGGCCATTTCGTCCATTTGCGAATGGAGATCGAAAAGACGGCCCGACGCTGGTTTGGCCGAGGTTTCGGCGAGCCATTTGCGGACATTCGGAAGGCGTTCGAGCGAAGCCAGCAGAGCGAGCAAATCTCTGGGCAGGGCAACGCCCAAAATGATGCGGCTCATCAGGCGTTCGAGGTCGAGGATGCCGTCGAGTTCGCGACGGATCTCCTCGCGGGCGACTGTCTGGGATTTCAAGGTTTCGACGGCATCCAGGCGCGCCTGGATTTCGTCGAGCGAGATTTCGGGGCGAAGGAGCCAGGCTCGCAGGAGGCGAGCGCCCATCCCGGTGGCGGTGTCGTCCATGGCATGAAGGAGGGTGGCGGACGCGTCGTCTCCACCGGTTGGGTCGGTCAACTCGAGATTGCGCACGGTGACTTGATCGAGAGCCATCGAGTCCTGCTGCTCGTAATAGACGATGCGGTCGATGTGCTCGAGACCAGCGCCTTCGGGGCGAAGAGTGGGAATCGCGGCGAGGTCTTCGGCTTTACGTGCGCCGATGGCATTCGTTTCGCGGAGGTAATGGACGATCGC
This sequence comes from Verrucomicrobiia bacterium, assembly GCA_035503815.1. Lineage (GTDB taxonomy): Bacteria > Acidobacteriota > Terriglobia > Acidiferrales > UBA7541 > Palsa-295. The sequence goes on along the minus strand of DATJTF010000036.1, from coordinate 346,311 downwards.
GCCAGCGGCGGATACGGCCTGGGGATGGCCGCTTAGACCGAAGCCTTCGAGTCCGGCGACGCGAAACTGTTTTTCGAGCAGCCGTGCGGCGAATTGGGCTTCGAAGACCCAATCGTCAACGGGGGTCTCGACGGCCGAAGAGGATGGGGTGATGCGCGCGGCAGGGGCATCGTCGTTTCCGAAGAGGAGGCGTTTTGCGGGGCGGGGAACGAGAATTTCGCGAGGCTGGAGGATTCCGAGTTCGTCGCGGACGCGGGCCTCGGCGTGGTCGCCGGAAAATTCGGTGGCGCGGAAATCGCCGGTCGAAAGGTCCACGTAGGCCAGGCCGATGGAACGCCCCTGCGGGCCGCGGGAGACGGCCGCGAGAAAATTATTTTCCTTGGCTTCGACCAAGGCGGAGCCCGTCGCCGTTCCCGGCGTGAGGACGCGAATCACTTCGCGGCGGACGAGCTTCTTGCCCGGGCCGGGTTCCTCCATCTGCTCGCAGATGGCGACTTTGTGGCCGGCGCGGATGAGCCGGGCGATGTAATTTTCGGCGGCGTGGTAGGGGACGCCGCACATCGGGACGGCGCCTTCCTTTTCGCGATTGCGCGAGGTGAGGGTGATCTGGAGGATTTTGGAGGCGGTGACAGCGTCGTCGTAGAAGAGCTCGTAGAAATCTCCGAGGCGGAACAGGAGCAGGGCGGAAGGGTGCTGCTTCTTCACGGCGAGGTACTGCTGCATCAGCGGGGTTGTGGGTTCACTCATTCCAGATGGCCCTGCGATTATGCTGGCTCGGAGCGCTGTCTGCAACTCCGGCTGAGTTGCGGAGCTGGAATTTTTTGCTGCGAGGGACTGCATTCGCGCCCCGCCTCACGGTTACAATTCCCCAATGCCTGGAGGAAGACGCATCGGCAAGCCGAGTAGTCCTGTTACGGCGGTGGCGTTGGTTGTCATGATTCTCATCATCGTCTGGGTTCTGCTTGGCAATCTCGGATGGTTGCCCACGCATCGTTGAACTCTTGTCCCCTGGTCCCTCTATAATCGGCGCGTGACATCGGTGGCCCATCGCGAGATTGAGATCAAGCTGCGCGTTGCGGATCTGGCGGAGATCATTGCGAGGATTCGCGGGCTCGGCGGGCGGCCGCGCGGCCGGGTGCATGAGTACAACGTGCTCTTCGACACGCCGGATTCGGCGATTCGCGAGTCGGGATGCCTGCTGCGCCTCCGGACGGAAACACCCAAGGCTTCGCGCCTGGTTCCGGCCGGGCCGCGGGGCGCCTGGGTAACGTGGAAAGCTCCGGCGCCGCCCAGACGCAAGGGCGCTGCCTCGGCCTTCAAAGAGAGGCTCGAATCCGAGGTTGCCGTCGGCGACCCCGCCGCCTTCCGGGGCCAACTGCTTTCGCTTGGGTTGCGCCCCGGCTTCCGGTACGAAAAATATCGCACGACCTTTACGATCCCGGGAGTCGCGCTGCACCTGGACCTGGACGAGACCCCGGTTGGAACGATTCTCGAGCTCGAAGGCTCGCCCGCGGCCATTCGCCGAATCGCCGGGCGCCTGGGATTTGGCGTCCGGGACTATCTGCGGATGACGTATTGGGAGCTGAACGCGGCGGAATGCCGGAGGAAGGGCATTCGAGCGGGGAATATGGTGTTCGGCGAATAAAAATTTGGGGTTTGGTTCACTCTTTGCTTGACAAACGTAGTGTCTGCATTTAGTAGTCAATCCGGGGACAAGCGCATTTTCGATGGAAGGGCGTTCGTCCAATTCGGAAGCGGGCAGTAGCAGCTCGGCGGTGCCGTTAGGTGTCGCCCGGCAGGCTCTTGGGGCCCTCCCGCGCGGTCTGAAGTGCTGCTCGGCGGCGGCTGGCGAATTCCGCCAACCGGCCGATGAGATGGCAGCGGGGAGGGTGAGTCCGGCCTGATTTATCTCAGGGGCGCACTTTTCCGCCCGAGGCCGGTTCCCGCCGGCTTCGGGCATTTTTTTTGGAAGGAGCGACAAGATGCTTCACGCCACCGAAATTCTCGGCGCGCAGGCGTTCGATTCGGGGGGAAATTTTGTGGGGCGGGTCAAGGAGCTGTTTATCGAGCCCGCGGACCAGCCGAGCCGGATTTCGCGCCTGCTTTTGAGCCGCGGGCAATACCGTCCCATCGTGGCGCGCTACGACCAAGTGGCATCGGTTGACCCGGGCCGCGTGCGGCTGACGACCGATGAGTCAGCATTGGAACTCTATCATCCGAACGAAGCGTGGCTCGCGGTGGGCAAGGACCTGCTGGATCAGCAGATCATCGATACAAACGGGCGAAAAGTGGTGCGCGTAAACGACATCGATCTGGCCGACCAGAAGACCAACGGAAACGTGGAGCTGCGGGTGACACACGTGGACATCGGGATCGCGGCGGCGGTCCGGCGGCTGCTGCAGGGGCTGGTGCCGCCGATGACCATCCGGCGGATCCAGGAGAAGCTCCCGGCGCGAAATATCCGCTGGGAATTCGTGAACTTGATCGAGCCGGACCCGCTGCGGCGGGTGAAGCTACGGATGACGAGCGAAAAGCTGGCGGGACTGCATCCGGCGGACCTGGCGGAAATCATGGAGGAACTGTCGCCGGACGAGCGGCAATCGATCGTGAATTCGCTGGACGAGGAAACGGCGGCGGAGGCGATCGCGGAACTCGATAAGCGATTGCAGACGCAAGTGGTGGAAAAAATGGACTCGGAGAAAGCGGCGGACATCATCGAAGAGATGTCGCCGGACGAAGCCGCGGACATCATCCAGGGCCTGGAGCCGGAGAAATCGAAGGAAGTGCTGGAAGAGATGGAGCACCGCGAGGCGCACGAAGTGGAGGAGTTGATGCGGTTCGCGGAAAACACCGCGGGAGGAATGATGACCACGGAGTTCGTGGTGGTCGGGGAGGACGCGACGCGCGGTGAAGTGCTGGATTACATCCGGTTCCACGAGATCGCGGCCGATCAGCTCGATAACATCGTGCTCATCAACCGGGAAGCGGCCCTGGCCGGGACCGTGCCGGTGGCCCGGCTGCTGCTGGCGGATTCGGAGGTGCGCCTGGCGGACATCAAGTTCGAGCCGCTGGTTTCGGTGAAGCCGGAAGAAGACGAAAAAGACGTGTTCGAGCTGTTCGACAAATACAATCTGCGGAGCCTGACCGTGGTGGACGACAGGAACATGCCGATCGGGGCCATCACGGTGGACGATGTGGTCAGCCGGATGCAGGCGAAGCTGTAGGCAAAACACGGGAAAAAACGAAGGAAGAGTCCGGGGGAGCGCGTGGAAATTAGCGCTCGCGCGGGAACGCGGATGAATGCCTGGTCCACACTGTCGAAGAAATACGAGGCCTGGAGCGGACAAGCCCAGGGGCTGAACCGGCGCGCGCATTTCTGGCGGAAGCGGATCGCCGTGTTCCTGGCGGTGGTGGGCCCGGGCATCATCACGTCGAACGTAGACAATGATGCGGGCGGCATCAGCGTCTACAGCCAGAGCGGGGCGCAATTCGGATATACGCTTCTGTGGTCGCTCATTCCGATGACGATCGCGCTTTACGTTTCCGAGGAGATGTGCGCGCGGATGGGCGTGGTGACAGGGAAGGGATTGTCGGACCTGATCCGCGAGGAGTTCGGCTTCCGGTCCACGTTTTTCGTGATGCTGGCGGCGCTGGCGGTTGACCTGGGAAACACGGTGGCGGAATTTTCGGGGATCGCGGAAGCCTCGGACGTGCTGCATATCAGCCGGTACATCGCCGTGCCGATCGCGGCGATTGCGGTGTGGCTGCTGGTGGTGTATGGGACATACCGCGTCGTCGAGAAGATATTCCTGGTGGCATGCGGATTCTATCTTTCCTACGTGTTCTCGGCGTTCCTGGCCAAGCCGGACTGGATGTACGCCGCGAAACAGACCGTGCTGCCCACGCTGCATTTCAACGCGCCGTATCTGCTGGTGCTGACGGGGCTGGTGGGCACGACCATCGCTCCGTGGCAATTTTTCTATCTCCAGGCGGGGTTCGTGGAGAAGAAAGTGGGGCCGCGCCAATACAAGCACGCGAAGTGGGACGTGCTGGTGGGAAGCATCTCCTGCATGGTGATCGTATTTTTCATCATCGTGTGCTGCGCGGCGACGCTGAACCTGCACGGGCTGACAAACATTTCGAGCGCGGCGCAAGCGGCCCAGGCGCTGTCGCCGCTCGCGGGACGATTCGCGGGCAGCCTGTTCGCGTTCGGGTTGCTGAACGCGTCGCTGTTCGCGGCGTCGATTCTGCCGCTCTCGACGGCGCACGTCATCTGCGAGGGGCTGGGGTTCGAGGCGGGACTGGACCGCAAGTTCAGGGAAGCGCCGACATTCTACTCGCTGTATACGGCGCTGATCGTGGTGGGCGCGGGGGTGGTGCTGCTGCCGAACGCACCGCTGTGGAAAATCCTGATCCTCTCGCAAGTGGCCAACGGGATCTGGCTGCCGGTGGTGCTGATTTTCATTCTTCTGCTGATCAACCGGCGCGACCTGATGGGCGAGCATGTGAATTCGTGGGGATTCAACATCGTGGCGTGGGGAATGAGCATCATCATGATCGCGCTGACGATGGTCCTGGTGTACACGGCGATCACCGAGCCGTCGGCGGCAGGACTGGGGTCGATCCTGACTCACGGGCCATTCTTGTAGCGGCGCAATCCCGCGCCGGCGGCGCGGCTTCGCGAAGGAGCGCGCCTTGCCTCTCACTATGTGGTGTACTAGTATTCCGAGCGGAATTTTTCCGAGCCCATTTCTGTGAAAGCCAGCGAGCTGTTGAAGCCTGCCGACCGCGAGGAAGCGGAGCTTCTGGAAAAACTCGATTTGAAGCGGCTCCCGGAGCACGTGGCCGTCATCATGGACGGAAACGGCCGGTGGGCGCAGCGGCGACATCTGCCTCGAGTGGCGGGGCATCGCGCGGGGGTGAAGAGAGCGCGCGAAGCGATCGAGACGTGCGCGCGGCTGAAGGTGCCTTGCCTGACGCTGTACGCATTTTCGCTGGAAAACTGGCGGCGGCCGCAGGCGGAAGTGGATTTTTTGATGCAACTGCTGCGCGAATACCTGAAGCGCGAGCTGCCCTCGATTCACCGGAACAATATCCGGTTTCTGGTCATTGGAAGACTGGACGATTTGCCCGCCCCGGTGCAGGAAAATCTGCGAGAAGCGATGCAACTGACGGCGCGCAATACGGGAATGCGGCTGGTGCTGGCGCTGAATTACGGGGGGCGCGCGGAACTGGTGGACGCATTCAACGCGCTGCTGGACCGAGTGCGGGCGAACGGCCTGGCAGCGTTCCGCGCGGATGAGACGACGATTTCCGAAAACCTGTACACCGCCGGGCTGCCCGATCCCGATTTGCTGATCCGGACGAGCGGCGAAATGCGCGTCAGCAATTTTCTTCTGTGGCAAATCGCCTACGCCGAAATTTACGTGACGGAAACGCTGTGGCCGGATTTTTCGCGGCGGCGCCTGCTGGAAGCGCTGGTGGATTTTCAAAGGCGCGAGCGGCGGTACGGCGGGCTGGGCACGTCTTCGAAGGAGCCGGGCGAAGGAAGCGCGCGAGCGGCCAAAGCCGGGGCCTCGAAATCCGGCGATTCAACGAGGCGAGGCTAAGGCAGAATGCTGCTTCGATTGGCCACAGCGGCCGTTCTGATTCCACTGGTGGTTCTGCTGGTGTGGTACGCGCCGCCGATGGCGCTGGCGGGGGTGGCGGCGGGGGTCGCTTGCCTGGCGCTGGTGGAATTTTTTCAGCTGGGCGACCGGATGGGCTTGCGGGGATTCCGCAAATGGACGGTGGGGTGCACGTTTCTATTGTTCTACGCGCAGTATTCGATGTGGCTCGACGTCACGCACACGTTCGGCAGCGATTTGGTGTTCGTGCGGCGAGTGGAAGGACCTTACGTTTCTCTGGAGGCGATACTCCTGATTTTCATTTTTGTGAGCGTAGCGATCGGATTGGGGACCCGGCGGCCTTTGCCGGAAGTGATGCCTGCCATCGCCGTCAGCTCCGCCGGAATTCTGTTTATCGCCCTCCCGTTCAGTTATTTGGTGCGTTTGGACGAAGTCGAACGAGTGGGGAGGCAACTTGTGCTCTTCACGCTGTGCCTGGTGTGGGCCGGGGACATGCTGGCGTATTTCGTGGGGCGATTCCTGGGGCGGCTGCGAATGGCGCCCGCGCTGAGCCCGAAAAAAACCTGGGAGGGAGCGGTGGGAAACGTGATCGGGTCGCTGCTGGTGGCCATGGCGTTTTCACGGAGCCTGGGCGTCGAGCCGGTGACGCTGCTGGCCATCGCCGCCGCGGCCAATATAGCCGGACAGGCGGGCGACCTGATTGAATCGGCGTACAAGCGCGGGGCCGTGGTGAAGGATTCGGGAAGCCTGCTGCCGGGGCACGGGGGAATGCTGGACAGGATCGATTCGCTGATTTTGGCGGCGCCGGTGGTTTGGGCGCTGTATGAACTCGCGTTGCGCGGAAATTGAGCCGAGGTAGACCTGTCCCCTTCGCCGGAAATAGGACTTGACGCGCCCAGCGTGCCATAATCGGCGAGAGTCCCCGATGCGCACGATCAAACTCACAATCGCCTACGACGGCACGGATTTTCACGGGTGGCAATTCCAGCCGGGCGTGCCGACGATCCAAGGCGCAATCGGCGACGCGGCTCGAAAAATCACACAAGAGAAGATCGTGGTTCACGGCGCCAGCCGGACCGATGCGGGAGTGCACGCCCTCGGCCAGGTGGCGCATTTCAAGACGAATTCGGGGCTGACGGCCGTGGAATTCCAGCGGGCGTTGAACGCGCTGATTCCGCCGGCGATCCGCATTGTGGCAGCGGAAGAAACGGGCCCGGATTTTCACTCGCGCTGGATGTCGCAGGCCAAGACGTACCGCTACCGGATTTTTCGCGGGCGGGTGCTTTCACCTTTCGATTATGGCCGAGTGCTGCACTATCCGTGGCCGCTGGACGAAGAAGCGATGGAGCGGGCGGCGCGAATGTTCGAAGGCGAGCACGATTTCACGTCGTTCGCGGCATCGTCCGGCTCGGAAGACGACGATCGCGACCGCGATATGGTGAGGGTGATTTACTCCTCGGAAATTGTCCGCGAGGCGGGGGCGGAGGAAATCGCGTATGTGGTTCGCGGAAAGTCGTTTCTGCGCTACATGGTGCGAAAAATCGCGGGGACGCTAATCGAAGCGGGGAGGGGAAGAATCGCTCCGGAAGAAATTCCGGCGGTGTTCGAGCGGCGCGACCGCTCGCGGTCGGGGCAGACGGCTCCGCCGGAAGGGCTTTACCTGGTTTCCATCGAATATCCCGATCCGACAAATTCCCTTGCCGGGCTGGGGCGGGAACGGGGTTCGAAAACGAAAGCATGAAGGGTCGGCCGGGCACGCGCCGGGAAAATTCGGGTAAACTGCACCTACTATGGCCGTGAGCCCTACAACGCTCTCCGCGAATGCCGTCCGCACCCCGGCCAGCGTGGAATCCATCAATCCTGTAAACAACGAAATTGTGAAGCGATTTGCGGCGACGCAGCGCGAGGACCTGCCCGCGATGTTCGAAAGGGCGCGGGGGGCGCAGGCGGGCTGGGCGGCTCGGCCAATTTTCGAGCGGGCGGCGCATTTACGGCGGCTGCGCGATGCGATCTACGAGCGTCGCGAGGAAATTTGCGATGTGGTGTCGAAGGAGACAGGAAAGCCGCGCGTCGAGGCACTGCTGATGGAAGTCCTGGTGGCCATCGACATGGCGGATTTTCTGGGGCGGCAAGCGCCGCGGTGGCTCGCGCGGGAGAGCGTGCCGCACCACTCGATGGCGATGAAGGCGAAGAGGGCGTGGCTCGAGTATGCGCCGCGCGGAGTGATCGCGATCATCTCGCCATGGAATTTCCCTTTTTCGATTCCAATGACGGAGGCGATGGCCGCTCTCGTCGCCGGAAACGGCGTCATCCTGAAACCGTCGGAGATGACTCCGTGGAGCGGCGCGCTGGTGGGAGACATGGCGCGCCAAGCGGGATATCCCGAAGGCCTGTTGCAGGTGGCGCAGGGCGCGGGAGATATTGGCGCGGCCATCATCGAAGCAGGTCCGGCGAAAGTGTTTTTCACGGGAAGCGTGCCGACGGGGCGGCGAATTGCGGAAGCCTGCGCGAAGAAGCTGATTCCGTCGGTGCTGGAGCTGGGCGGAAAGGACGCGATGATCGTGCTGAGGGACGCGGACCTGGAGACAGCGTCGAGCGCGGCGGTGTGGGGAGCGTTCAGCAATTGCGGGCAAGCCTGCGTGGGAGTGAAGCGCGTGTATGTGGAGGAGCCCGCGGCGGAGCGGTTTATCGCGCTGTGCGTGGAGAAGACGAAGAAGCTGCGGCTTGGCCCGCCGAGCGACCCCGACGCGGAAATCGGGCCGATGATCCGCGCGACACAGCTGGAAAAGATCGAAGCGCAATTGAAGGAAGCGGCGGCGCAGGGCGCCGAGATCGCAGCCGGCGGAAAGAGGCGACCCGACCTCGGACCGAGTTTTTTCGAGCCCGCCATTGTGACGCACGTGAATCATTCGATGAGAGTGATGCGGGAAGAAAGCTTCGGCCCGGTGATGGCGATTCAGGCGGCCGGCTCGGCGGAGGAGGCGGTGCGGCTGGCGAACGATTCGGCGATGGGCCTGGCGGCCAGCGTTTGGACGCGCGACGAGGTCCGCGGAGCGGCGATTGCGTCGGGGGTTCGAGCCGGTTCGGTGATGGTGAACGATCTTTTGAGCTACTACGGAATTTGCGAGGCGCCGCACGGAGGATCGGGCGAAAGCGGGTGGGGCCGGACTCATTCGCGGCTTGGACTGCAGGAAATGACGGACGTAAAATACGTGGATGTGGACCGGCTCCCGCGAGTGAAGAAGCCGTGGTGGTTTGGATATTCGGCGGGGATGGCGGATGCCGCGCGAGGACTCATTGATTTGCTGTTTGCGCCGAGCGGCCTGCGCCGGTTGCGCGCGCTGGGAGGAAGGCGCAGCGCGGCGGGAATGATGTTCCGGGGAGGGCGGATCTGAGGCGGCGTGGAACTACGGGGGGTGGGACGCGCGCATGAAGATGATGCAGCCATGAACAACAGCCTGATTCACGATTGGAACACATACGCGGGCCCCGAAATCCCCACGGGGCGGCGCGTCCTGATGAATGACGAGACGTTGCGCGACGGACTGCAGAGCCCCTCTGTGCGCGACCCCTCGATCGGGGAAAAAATCGAAATTCTGCATTTGATGGAGTCGCTCGGGATCGACTCGGTGAATATCGGATTGCCGGGCGCCGGGCCGCGCGCATATGCGGATACAGAAGCGCTGGCGCGAGAGATCGCCGGGGCGCGGATGAAAATCCGCCCGAATTGCGCGGCGCGCACGCACAAGAACGACATCCGCCCAATCATCGAAATCTCCGAAAAGACGGGCATTCGGCTGGAGGCGGCGACGTTTCTCGGGTCGAGCCCCATCCGCAGGCTGGTGGAGGACTGGACGGTCGAGCACCTGCAGCGAATCACGGAAGAGGCGGTGAAGTACGCCGTGGACGCGGGGCTGCCGGTGATGTACGTGACCGAGGACACGATTCGCACCGACCCGGCGACGATCGTCACGCTGTACTCGACGGCGATTCGCACCGGGGCGCGGGCCATCGTACTGTGCGACACGGTGGGGCATGCAACGCCGCGGGGCGCATTCAATCTGGTGAAATTCGCAGTGGACGAAATCGTGAAGCCGTCGGGCGAAAACATCCGGATCGACTGGCACGGGCACAACGACCGCGGCCTCTCCGTGGCGAATTCGATCGGGGCGATCATGGGAGGGGCGGACCAGATTCACGCGGCGGCGCTGTCGCTGGGCGAGCGGGTGGGGAACACGCCGATGGAGCTGATGCTGGTGAATCTGCGGCTGTACGGGCTGATCGACCACGACCTTTCGAACCTGAAGAAATACTCGGATACGGTGGCGCGGGCGACGCACACGGCGATCCCGCCGAATTATCCGGTGGTGGGGCGTGACGCGTTTCGCACGGCGACGGGCGTGCATGCCGCGGCAATCGCGAAAGCGTACAAGAAAAACGATCCGGAGCTGGCCAACGCGATCTACAGCGGCGTGCCCGCACACCTTTTCGGGCTCGAACAAACGATCGAAATCGGCCCGCTGAGCGGGAAATCGAACGTGGTGTTCTGGCTGGAGCGCCACGGGATGCCGGCCACGGACGAATTGGTGGAGCGAATTTTCGCGGCCGCCAAACAATCGGAGCGAGTGCTGACCGACGCGGAAATCGTGTCGCTGGCCGGGAGCGCTCCGGCCGGAAGAATCGCAAAAGGCTGAACCCGCAAGCCCGTGAGAGCCAACCTACCCGGCGGCGCAAAAAACATCCGCTCAAATGGCGTGAATCTAATCCTCATTTCCTGTATTTTTCTGTGGATGGCCACTTTTTCCGCGCGGGCGACGGACGACCGGATCGACAAGATCGCCGACGATCCCCGCGTGGCCCGCGGGCTCGAGTGGATTCAAAAGAATTCGGACTGGGTGACGGGGGAACAGATCCGGCTGACGGAAATTCCGGCGCCGGAATTTTCCGAAGGGCCGCGCGGCGAATACCTGAAGAAAATCTTCGAGGCATACGGTTTCCGGGTACACACGGACGCCGTGGGCGACGTGATCGCGGAGCGGCCGGGGACAGAGTCGAACGACGTGATATTGTTCGCCGCTCATCTGGACACGGTGTTTCCCGCCGGGACCGACGTGAAGGTGAAGAGAGACGGCAATCGGCTGCTGGCTCCGGGAATTTCGGACAATGGCGCGGGGCTGGCGGCGCTGGCGGGATTGGCGCGGGCGTTCTTCGAATCGCGAGTGCAGACGGAAAAGACGATCGTGCTCGTGGGAGACGTGGGGGAAGAGGGCGAGGGAAATTTGCGGGGGATACGCGCGCTGGTGGAGGCGTACCGGCCGCGGCTGGCGGCGGTGATCGCCGTCGACGGCGCATCCACCGAGCACATCACGACGCAGGGCATCGCTTCGCGGCGGTTCGAGATCACGGTCACGGGGCCGGGGGGACACAGCTGGTCGGATTTCGGGGAGCCGAACCCGATCACCGCGGTGTCGCGGGGCATCGTGAAATTTTCGGCGATCAAGATACCGGAATCCCCGCGGACATCTTTTAATTTCGGAGTGATCGAGGGCGGGACGTCGGTGAATTCGATTCCCACGAGCGCGACGGTGAAAGTGGACTTGCGCTCGGAAGATGAATCGCAGCTCGGCCGGATGGAAGCCGCCCTTCACGACGCCATGCAGGCGGGGATGAAGGAGGAAATGGCGGCGGCAAGGACGAATTCGGCGCTGGAGATCAAATTCCGGTCGCTCGGGACGCGGCCCGCGGGAGCGCTGCCGGAGAATTCTCCTTTACTTGAAACCATGCTGGCCGTGGACCGCTATTTGGGGAATCGCTCGCGGCTCGAACATTCCTCGACTGACGCGAATTTTCCTCTGTCGCTCGGGATTCCCGCGCTTTCGCTGGGCGGGGGCGGGAGCGGCGGCGGGGCGCACACGCCGGATGAATGGTACAACCCGCAGGGACGCTCGCTGGGGCTGAAGCGGTTGTTTCTGGCGGGAGTCGCGCTGGCGGGGCTGAGCGACTAAATGAAATTTCCGGCGCGGCGATACTTTTTTACGGAAATTCTGATCATACTCGTTGCGTCCATCATGCCGAGCCGAATGGCATCCTCGCAAGAATCTCACGCCCCCGCAGACCTGGTGCTGGAACACGGCGACATTTACACGGGAGTCGCCGGCGCATCTCGCGCCTCCGGGCTGGCGGTGAAGGGGGAGATGATTGTTGCGGTGACTTCCTCCGATGCGGCGCTGCGGGCCTACATCGGGCCGCGTACCCGGGTAATCGATCTTCACGGGAAGTTCGTCATGCCCGGGTGGAACGACGCGCACGTGCACCTGGTGTCCGCGGGCTACGGAAAAACCGAAGTCGACTTGAACGGCGCGCGCTCGCTCGCCGAATTGCAGAATCGAGTCCGCGAGCGTCTGCCCGATTACAAGCCCGGCCAGTGGATCGTGGGGCAGGGCTGGGACCACACACTGTGGCCGGACAAGAAATTCCCCACGCGCCAGGACCTCGACGCAATATCCACGACCCATCCGATGTATCTCGAACGAGTGGACGGACACGTGGCGGTGGTGAATTCGCTGGCGCTGAAATTGGCGGGAATTACGGCCCAGACTCCCGACCCTCCCGGCGGGCGCATCGAGCGGGACGCGAAGACGGGCGAACCGAACGGAATGCTCGAGGAAGATGGCGGAATGAATCTGGTGTACGACCGGATTCCGCCGGTTTCTCCGGAGTTGCGGCGGCGCGCCCTGAAACTCGCCCTCGACGACGCGTCACGCTTCGGGGTGACTTCCGTGCAGGACAATTCGGTGCAGTCCACAAAGGCCGGGGACAACTACGGCTGGGACAATTTTCTGGATATGCAGGAACTGAAGAGGGAAGGGAAGCTGAACGTCCGGATAACGGAGTGGCTGCCCTTCATCGCCACACTCGACCAACTGGAGAAAATGAGGCAGGAAGGCGGAGGATCCAGCGCGGCCGATCTCGGCGACCCGTGGCTGAAGACGGGAGCGCTCAAGGGATTTCTCGACGGATCGCTCGGCTCGCGGACGGCGGCGATGCTGGCGCCCTACACAGATGATCCGAGCACGACCGGGATATTGCGCCTGGACCCGGCGGAAGTGGCGAAAAAATCGATCGAGTGCGATCGAGCGGGGTTCCAGATCGCGTTTCACGCGATCGGCGACCGGGCGAACCGCGTGGCGCTCGACGCCTTTGCGGCCGTGGCCGCCGCGAATCCGCCGCGCGACCGCCGCGACCGCGTGGAGCACGCGCAAGTGGTGGCGGCGGACGATTTCGCGCGATTCGCGGCCCTCGACGTGATTGCCTCGATGCAGCCCTCTCACGTGCTGGATGACGAGCGCTGGGCGGAAGACCGGCTGGGACCGGAACGCTTGAAGGGGGCATACGCCTGGCGGACGATGGAAAGAGACGGCGTGCACCTCGCTTTCGGGACCGATTATCCCGTGGAACCGATCAATCCGCTGCGCGGGCTCTATGCCTGCCTAACGCGCAAGCTGCCAGATGGAAGCGGGCCGCCGAACGGCTGGGAACCGCAGGAAAAGTTGAGCGCCTTCGATTGCATCCACAATTACACCGTGGGCTCCGCGTACGCGCAGTTCGAGGAAAAACGGAAAGGACTGCTGCAGCCGGGGATGCTGGCGGATTTGGTGGTATACCCGGCGGACATCACGGCGATGGCGCCCGAATCGCTGCTGAAACTGGAAGTCTCGATGACGATAGCGGGCGGCCGGATCGTCTACGAAAAGGGCCAATAGCTTTTGCGAAGAACGGCCTACTTTTCGATGACGATGGTCTGAATTTCTCCCGCGGAATTGTCTTCCCGGCCGGGGATGTATCCGATCCGCAGCGGCAGCCCTTTCAAATCCGTGCAGGGCGAAAATTCGCCGCGAGCTTGCGGCGAATCGGCGTCGAAAACGACGCGGGTAAAATCTTTCGCGTGCAAAGAGAGGGATGCAGCCTTCACGGACATTTCCAGAAACAGTTCATTTCCCTTGCAGGAGACACTCGAGGCTGTGCCCTCGACTGTTGCAACAACGGCGCCTTGCGGCGCGTGGCCGCGCATGACGTCTTCCTGCGGATGCTGGGGCTGGAGAAGCTCGAGAGTTTCGATCGTGCCGCTTTGATCGTTATTACTATCGGCGAGGTAACCGGCTTTGATGAGTTTCCCGTCGAGCAATTTGCATGGATTTTCGGGGTTGATGGGCCCACCGGGAACGGCAATCGTAAACGCGACACCGGGAGCGAGACGAAGATGAACTTTGCCGGCAGTGTTCGTCAGGTCGAACTCCATGCCTCCCTTGCAATTCAGGTTGGAAACCGTCCCGGCGACTAGAATCATCTTCCCCTTCGGTGTTACGTCGACGGTCGGGGCGGCCGACGGCGAGAAGTTCTCGCCATACAGGCGCACCGAGTTTAAATGGTTCAAGAATGCAAGCGCTTCCGCTCTTTGCTCCGGGTCTTTAGTCCATTCCATGGCGCGAAGCCCCGCCATGTGCGCGTCGTCGTATTTCCCCATACGGCCCAAGACCTGGGCCAAATCGAGCTGAAATTCCGCACTGCCGGGCTCGAAGGACACCGCCTTTTGAGCCATCGCCAGAGCTTCGTCGAGGTTCTCCCCTTTAACTGCCAGAACTACGCCAAGAAGGGCGTACGGATCGGGGAAAGTCGGATTCGCGGCAATTGCCGCGCGCAAGTCCTGTTCGACTTCCGGGGCACTGGGGTCTCCGCCGTGGAACACGATAAGCGCACGAACAAACCGAGTGGTCGCATTTTGGGGATCGAGCGAAATAGCGCGAGAGAGTTCGGAGCGCGCATCGTCGAGCTGCCCGCCGTAAAAATCGGCAATTCCCAGATACTGGTGAGCCAGGGCGAGATTCGGGTCCGACTTGATCGCCTCTTCGAGCATCGGTTTGGCATCGGTCCATTTGCCCCGGGCTACTCCGAACCCCGCGCGGTAGGCCTGTGATTCGGCATCGCTCAGGGTTCGCTCGGTGATTTCCGAATCCGGAATCCTGGGGGGCGATTTGAATTCGAGGGCGGTGAAACTGGCGCTGGAAATGTAACGGTCCAGAGTTTCCTGCATTCGCTTCAGGTCGCCGAAGGCCTTTGCGGCCGCCTCTTCCTGGGTGGCGCCGTTGGAAATGGCGTCCAGATAGGTGCTCAACATCGCGCGGTGAGACTCCTTCTCTCCAATCCAGAGGTAATGTGTCAACGCCCAGGATTCGGCGTAAAAAGTGGATACCTTTCCCTCCTCGGAATAATAAGGCGATTTGTAGCCCACGTTGAAAAGGACATTGAGCGGCAACATTTGATTTTGCTTCAGCCAGGCGATCCAGTCCGGGTCGGGACGGCCGAGGATGGTTTTGTCGCCCTCGATGGTCGTATTTCCGAAGAATTCAGCGAGGCCCTCGGAAAGCCAGAGGGGCAGGTCAGGCAAATAGGGCACGGTCAGCGAGTGGTAATACTCGTGATACACGCCGTGGTAGGGGTTGTCGCCGGGGACGTTCATCTGCACGGCGGCAAAGGGCATATTCATCCGCGAGGGCACGAAGATTCCGGCGGGGTGGCTGCGACCCTTGGCCCAGTATTCGGGCAAAAGTTCGCGCATGGAGTCCTCGTTTTTCACGGCGAGGACGGTGATCACTTGGCTGGGGTGCATGTTGGCGACGGCGAGAGACTCGCGAAAAACATCGCGGATCTGTTCGAACTGGACGTCAAATTTCCGGGCGTCTTTTTCGCTGGCGTTGCTGACGATGACGAAATTCGGACTGCGCACTTCCACCCAGTTCTCATGCCGGGAGCCGGACACAGGCGCGGCCAGGGCCACACCCGCAAGTATTGATAGGACAATTATCCATCGAGTCATGGCGGGAGCATTTACACTATCGCGGGAGCGGCGTCAATCTGAATTCGAGGAACCCGGGCGACCCCCGGCCCACGCGCGCACGGATCCTGTCGCGCCCCGTCCAGGCAATCCTTTGACTGTTCTTCGCTTGTGGGCGCGCCCGCCTCCCCCGTAAACTCTGTGGAACGATGGCACCGAATCTCCGGAACAAGAGAATCCTTGCGGATCTGGCGCTGCTGTTCTGCTCCTTGATTTGGGGGGCAACGTTCGTGGCGGTGAAGGACGCGTTGTCCGACGTTTCCGTGTTCGTCTATTTGGCCGTGCGATTTGCGATCGCGGCGGTGGCGCTGGGGCTGCTGTTCTGGAGGACGGTGCGCGAAATCCGACCTCCGGCGATGTGGGCGGGCATTCAAATCGGATTCTTCATGTTCGGCGGCTACGCGTTTCAGACCACGGGGCTGGAGTATACGACGCCGTCGAAAGCGGCGTTCATTACGGGGTCGAGCGTGGTGATCGTGCCGCTGATTCTGGCGGCGTTCGGGCGGCGGCGAATCAACGGATGGATTTGGACGGGAGCGATTTCAGCTCTGGCGGGACTTTATTTTCTGACCGTGCCGCGCGGCGAAGGGTTGGGAGGATTAAACCGCGGTGATCCCATCGTGTTCGGCGGGGCGGTGATGTTCGCGCTACACATTATTTTCATCAGCCGCTATGTGGAGAAACATTCGGCGGTGGCGCTCAGTTTCATTCAAATCGCCACGACGGCTGTATTTTCAGGGCTGGCGCTGCCGTTTCTTTCGGAGATGGGCTATGAGGTGCCGCAACTCCGGCTGACGCATACGGTGATTTTCGCGACGCTGATCACGGCTCTCGGCTCGACGGCCATCGGGTTCACGTTTCAAAATTGGGCGCAACAATACACGTCGCCGTCGCATACGGCCATCTTTATCAGCCTGGAACCGGTGTTTGCGATTCTGACGTCGTGGCTGCTGGCGAGCGAACGCCTGAACGGACGAGTGTTGTTCGGAGCGGCGCTCATACTTCTGGCCATCTTTTTCGCGGAGCTAAAGGGCCCGGGCCCCGCGGCTCCGGAATCGCCCGAACCGATTGCGCGCGCCTTGGATTGAGCAGGCAGAGAAGCTGCGACTTCGAGCTTTTCCGAGCGCTACTTGCCAGTGTAGACGACCCGCCAGATCGAATTCGACCCATCGTCGGTGAACAGAAGCGATCCGTCCGTGGCGACGGTGATTCCGACGGGGCGGCCCCAGGCATCGCCGTTTGGAAGGACGAATCCGGTGACAAAATCCTCGTACTCGCCGCCGGCCTTCCCGGTTTGATGCAGCGGGACGCGAATCACTTCATAGCCGGCGCGAACCGATCTGTTCCAGGAGCCGTGCTCGGAGGCGAAGATGTCGCCTTTATATTCCGCCGGGAACTGGGTGCCTTCGTAGAAGGTCAATTGGAGCGAGGCGTTGTGCGCTTGGAGGAGCACGTCCGGGACCAGGACTTTGTCTTTGAGTTCCGGATGCGTTCCGGGGAGACGGGGGTCCTGATGCCCGCCGATGTAATACCAAGGCCAGCCGTAGAAACCGCCATCCTCGACGTGGGTGATGTAATCGGGAACCAGATTGTCGCCCAAGCCGTCGCGCTCGTTGACCGAACACCAGAGCGCGCCCGTTCCCGGCTGGATGGCGAGGCCGCCGCCGGGATTCCGGATTCCCGAGGCGTAAATGCGCATGCCCGTACCATCGGGATTGAATTCCAGGATGTCCGCGCGATTCTTTTCATCGGGATGAGTGTCCGGATTGTCGATGTTCGAGGCCGATCCGACGGCGACAAACATTTTTTTTCCGTCGGGAGTGAACTGTATCGAGCGCGTCCAGTGTCCGCCGCCAAAAGGAAGATTGGCGATATGTTGCGCCGGGCCGTGGGCTTCGAGGTCTCCAATTCTGTAGGGGAACCGCAGGACAGCGTTGGTGTCGCCGACGTAGACCCATTGCGGATCGGGGCCGGGAGGATAGAACGCGATTCCGTAGGGACGCGTGAGTCCGCTGACGAAGGTGTCGACTTTTTCGGGCCTGCCATCGGGGGTAATTCCCCGAAAGACCTTGATGTCGCCGGGGTCGCTTTCGGCGACAAAATAGTCGCCGTTGGGCGCGGTGACGATCAGACGGGGATTATTCAGGTCAGCGGCGTACAACTGCACGGAGAATCCGGGCAAGGTCTTGGGCCAGGCGTCGGCCGGGCGCTTGACGACGCTGGGGGCGTTGTCAGCCGATTTTGTGGCGTAGGGCGGCGGGAGATCCGCGGGAGTAATCTTTCTTATTTTTCCGGGTTCTTCAAAGCGAAAATCGGTAAAGGGAGGGACGGGAGGAGGCGCCTTGATCGTGCTCGCCAATTCGGCGGGCGAGTCCGCCGGGTTGTCACCGGACTTCTCGCCCGATTTGGGCGATTTCGGGAGCGATTTTATGTAGGTCACAAGCTCCCAGCGCTGACGCTCGGGAAGGCTGGCCCACGACGGCATGCCGTTTGCGAGGCTGCCCTTGGTGATGAACCAGAAAACCTCGCCATCGGGAGCCTTCTGCGCCGGGCCGCTGCGCAGGCCGGGCACGTTGGCGACACCCTGGGCGTAGACGCCGTGGCATTTGACGCATTCGGTGGAATAGAGTTTGGCGCCCGCTTGAATCGCGTGAGCATTCCCCTCGAGCGGGTTTTTCATGCGCGCGGCCGAACCGGGCGCATCGTGAAAATTGGCATCCTGGGCGAGAGCGGCGGAAGCCGCCCCGAACCCGAGACAAAGTATAAGTCCGCCGGCCCACATCGATTTTCGGATCAGAGATTTCACTTCGATTTCTCCTCGAACGGATTGTGGTGCGTTTCTTGTTTTTTGGACGATGATTCCCCGCCTTACGATTCATGAAAAACGGAGATGAACCGGTATCGTACGTCCTGCGATACGCCGGTTCAATGAATTCGTTGGGCGGGACGAAAAAGGGAGAAGCAGAAAATGCGTGACGCGCGGGGGGCAACGGCCCTCAAGGGCGCAAAAAACCCGCGACGCCGTCCGCGGCGGGGCAGGCGGCCGGAGGGAATCGTCGTCTACGACGATTCGCGATGAAATTTCACGTCCACATGTTCGTACATGTGGGGGGAGTGAAGCGTCTTGGCTTCGAACGCGGCGATTTTCGCTTCGTTCCGGAGAGTCAACCCGATATCGTCCCAGCCGTTCAAAAGGCATTCGCGGCGGAACGGGTCGATTTCGAACGAATACTTGAGCCCCGAATCATCGGTGACGGTTTGCGTTTTGAGGTCAACGGTCAGGCGATAGCCTTCCTTGGATTCGGTGCGGCGGAAGAGTTCGTCCATTTGATCGTTCGCGAGGGTGACGGGCAAAATTCCGTTCTTGAAGCAGTTGTTGTAGAAGATGTCGGCGTAGCTGGGAGCGAGAATCGCGCGGAAGCCGTAATCGAGGATCGCCCAAGGGGCGTGCTCGCGGCTGGAGCCGCAGCCGAAATTGGCGCGGGCGAGAATCACGCTGGCGCCGTGGTAACGCGGGAAGTTCAGGACGAATTCAGGATTGGGTTTCTCGCCGGGAAGATAGCGCCAGTCGTAGAAAAGAACGCGGCCGTAGCCTTTCCGGGTTTGCAGCTTCAGGAACTGCTTGGGCACCATCTGGTCCGTATCCACGTTGACGCGGTCCATGGGTGCGACAAGTCCGGTGTGCTTGGTGAAGGGTTCCATCGAGTCTCCGCGTTTATTCGATTCCGTTGAGCTTCAGCTTGCGAACATCCACAAAATGGCCTTCGATGGCCGCTGCGGCCGCCATCACCGGGCTGACCAGGTGCGTGCGGCTACCTTTTCCCTGGCGGCCTTCGAAGTTCCGGTTGGAGGTGCTTGCGGAACGCTCGCCCGGCAGCAGAACGTCGTCGTTCATGGCGATGCACATGCTGCATCCGGCGTCGCGCCACTCGAATCCGGCTTCGCGGAAGATCGCGTCGAGGCCCTCTTTTTCCGCCTCGGCCTTCACGCGGCGCGAGCCGGGGACGACGAGAGCCTGTTTCAGGGATTTCGCCACGTGCTTGCCGGCGACAACTCGCGCGGCGGCGCGCAGATCCTCGATGCGCGAGTTGGTGCAGGAGCCGATGAAGACGCGGTCCAGAGGGATGTCCTCGATCGGCGTGCCGGGGCGGAGCGCCATGTATTCGAGAGCGCGCTCGGCGGCTTTCTGGTCGACGGCGTCGGAAAAAGAGCGAGGGTCGGGAACGCGGCCGGTGATTTGAGTGACCATGCCGGGATTCGTCCCCCAGGTCACCATGGGAGCGAGTTCGTGGGATTCCAAAACGATCGTGCCGTCGTATGCGGCTCCGGGGTCGGTGGCCAGCGTTTTCCAGTAATCCACGGCAACTTGAAAATCCTTGCCGCGGGGAACAAACGGGCGCCCCTCGAGATAGGCAAACGTGGTGTCGTCCGGGGCGACCATGCCGGCGCGCGCGCCGCCCTCAATGGACATATTGCACATCGTCATGCGGCCTTCCATCGTGAGGCCGCGCACGGATTCGCCGACGTATTCGAAGACGTAGCCCGTGCCACCGGCGATGCCGATCTTGCCGATGACCGCGAGGATGATGTCCTTGGCCATGACGCCGGCGGGGCGCTTGCCACGGATTTCGACCTTCATGGTTTTGGATTTGAATTGCGAAAGGCACTGCGTCGCCAGGACATGCTCGATTTCGCTCGTCCCGATCCCGAAAGCCAGCGCTCCAAAGGCACCGTGAGTGGAGGTGTGACTGTCGCCGCAGACGATGGTCTGGCCCGGCTGCGTGATTCCGAGCTCGGGGCCGATTACGTGGACGATGCCCTGATTTTTGCTGTGCATGTCGAACAGGTTGACGCCGAACTCGGCGCAGTTCCGTTCGAGGGCCTCGAATTGGCCGCGGGCGTCGGCGTCCACAACGGGCAGAAGGCGATTTTTTGTCGAGACGGAGTGGTCCATCACAGCGAAGGTCAATTCCGGGCGGCGGACTTTGCGGCCGGCAGCTTTGAGGCCGGCGAACGCCTGGGGCGAGGTACCTTCGTGAATTAAATGGCGGTCAATGTAAATCAGGGAGGGCTGACCGGGGACTTCCTGGACCAAATGCGATTCCCAGATCTTTTCAAACAGAGTTCGAGGCGCCATACGAGATTGCTACACCTCCGGAGCGACTTTCAGCGGGGGGCAGACAGCCATTCTCTAAGTGCGCCCCTCAACCAGAAGTATAACAACTGGCGCACTCCCCGGGCAATCCAGGGGACGCGCTTTGGAAAACGATCATGGCAACGGCTTGAACGGCGAGCGGCCCGATGCGTTAGGCAAGCGAATTTTCAGCATCTTCGACGGTGGCAAACATTTCGAAGAGCGGCTCGACACCGGTGATGCTCAGGACGTTGAGGACGCGGCGGTTCAATCCCGCCAGAGCAAGTTTGCGCCCCGACTTCTGGCAGGAGACATAGGCGCGGACCAATCCGCCGACAGCCGTCGAATCCACGTGCGTGATTCCGCCCATGTCGAGAATCAGCGCCCGGCAGGAAGCGCCGGATACGGCGTCGTGAAGCGCGGAGGCCGAAGAGGAGGAGATGGCGCCACTCAGGGCGAGCACGTGCACGCCTTGGCGGCTTCCCGGCCGCCCCATGACCTGCAACCCCTGGTCGATCATTGGGCGCATTCTAGTCTTTTCTCTGCCTGTGGGGCAACCGGCGGGAGGGGATCTTGCACCTTTCCACATGGGGCGTTTTGCCGGCCCCTCCGGCGCGAGCAGCGGTGCTATAATGGCACTTTCGCGAATCCGCACTCATAGAGGAGCACGAGCATGGGCATCCAGTTTCAAGAGCTATTCAGTTGGGTCCGGCGGCGCAAGATTTTCGCAACGCTCCTCGTCGCCGTGACGCTCGGAATCGGCGTGGTGGTGGGAACACTGCTTCCGGGCCACGCGCAGGCCATGCACCCGCAGGCGGCGAACGGGGCGGCGCTGCTGGCCATACCGGATCCGATCACGCTTTCGAACGGGTTTGCGACGATCTCGAAGAAGGTGGAACCGGCGGTCGTGAACATTTCGACGACCCAGGTGATCGAGCGGCCGAAGACAGGGAAGAGCCCGCACCAGAACGGCGATCCATTCCAGGATTTCTTCAACCGGTTCTTCGATTCGCCGGACGACGGCCCGGACGCGGAGCGAAGCCTTGGTTCGGGCGTGATCGTGGACAGGAAGGGTTTTATCCTGACAAACGATCACGTAATCGACCAAGCCACGAAAATCCAGGTTTCGCTCGACGGCGATCCGAACCACTACACGGCGAAGGTCATCGGGACGGACAAGGAAACCGATCTGGCGGTGATTCAGATTGAAGCCAACCACGATCTACCCACCGTAAAGCTGGGAAATTCAGACGGCGTGCAGGTGGGCGATTGGGTGCTGGCGTTCGGCAGCCCATTTGGATTGAATTCGACGGTGACGGCAGGAATCATCAGCGCCAAGGACCGGTCGAACGTGGGGCATCAATTCCAGCGCTTCATCCAGACGGATGCCGCGATCAACCCCGGGAATTCCGGAGGTCCGCTGGTGAGCATGGCGGGCGAAGTGATCGGGATCAACACGGCGATTTACACGGGGAGCCGGGGATTTGAAGGAGTGGGTTTCGCGCTGCCCTCGAATACGGCGATTTCGGTTTACAACCAACTGGTGACGAACGGGAAAGTGACGCGCGGTTCGATCGGCATCACGTTCCAAGAGGACGTGAGCAACAATCCGGTGCTGATGAAGGAACTCGGCGCACCGTACGGAATCGTGGTGGAAGACGTCGCGCCGGGCAGCCCAGCGGAAAAGGGCGGATTATTGCCGGGCGACGTGATCTCTTCGGTCGATGGGCAGCCAGTTCACAACGGGTCGGAACTCGTCAACCCGATCGCGCAGACGCCCATCGGGCAGAAAGTTCAGCTGCACGTTTTCCGGAACAAGCAGCCGCTCGATGTTACGCTGGCCGTTGCGGACCGTTCGAAGATTTTCAAGCAGACGGCGGAGGACGACAGCGATCAACCCGACGACACGCAAGACGTGGGGCAATACGGGTTGCACGCCGAAGACCTGACGCCGGACATCGCCGGAAAACTCGGAATGAGCAAAGTGACCGGCGTAGTGGTGACCGAGGTTGACCCCGCGAGCTTTGCCGAGGATACAGGTTTCTCGCGCGGCGACGTGATCACGGAGATCAATCACGTTCCGGTGAGCACGATGGCTCAGTATCACGCGCAGATGTCCAAACTTCAGCCAGGGCAGGATGTGCTGTTCAAGGTGGCGCGCCGCGGCGCCGATGGCGAGCGGATCCTGACACTGTTCCTGGCGGGAACGCTCCCACAGCAGGTTGTCCAGTAACGCAACGGTCTGGCTTGAGGCTGGTTAAGGGGCGCGGCAGCCAGCGCCGCCCGCCGCCCGGGCAACGCCATTGTCCGATTCGCTCATCTCGAAGGACGAGCCCTTTGAGGCATTCCGAATCTCGCCGATAATCAATGTTTAGGGGCTATCTGATCGGCTTGCCGCAGGCAGGAACAGGAGCGGGGGAATGACAGGTCGTTTCAAGAACGGCGTCGCGGGCACGGGGTGCTGGGCGGTTGTATGCGCCGTGGTTGTGGCCTCGGTTTTGACCGCTCCGGCGTATGGAACGGCGTCCCGGCTGAAGCGGAAGCATCCCCAGGCAGCCGCGTCCACTTCGAGCGCTCACAAAAGAAAGTCGCACCACCGCCGGCATTACTACCGGCGCCAGGTGGGGCAGAAGGCGCCCACGCCCGATCGGATCAAGGATATCCAGTCGGCGCTGGCGCGCGAAGGATATTACCAAGGCCAGCCGACCGGCCGGATGGACTCGACCACCATCGATTCGCTCGAGAAATTCCAGTCCGCGCACGGCCTAGATGCGAGCGGGAAGCTCGACGCGCCGACTTTGCAAAAGATGGGGCTTGGCTCCGACGTTGCGGGTGTTTCTCCGCCGAAGGCGCCACCTCCGCCCTCGTGCTGTTCGGGCTCTACGCCGGCGACGAAGCCGGCCCTCGATGCCGCGCCGCGGGCATCCACGGCTGCGACTCCGGCGCGCGCCTCCGGCGAGACGAGCGCCGCAGTGAGCGCCTCGAACGCTACTCCGGCGGCGCCGGAACAGAAGGCTTCCACCGCCGGGGCGAGCTCCCCAGGCAATACACCCGCACCATCGAATTCGAGTCCTTCGAGCTCCTCGCATTCTTCTTCGCCCAACTAATGCGGCCCATGCGGCGGCGCGGGGGTAGTGTCCTAATTTGGGCGCTTTTATCATCAGTCAAGATCGAACTGCGGCATTCAAAGTGCTGCGAATCCATTCGGAAACGGTCTGTTTGGACTCTTTCGCTGACGCTTCGATGGCCTTTAGGTCCTCCGCGTTGAACCGCACGGGCACGATGCGACCCTTGGCCTCGCCTCTCGGCAGTTTAGGGCGTCCCACTTTCTTAGGCTTCGGACTCATTGGTCCTGAACTCCTCCACGATTGCCGCGCGGACGGCCAGAAGCGGCGAAGTCACTGGTCCTAGGTGCAGAACAGCGACATGCCGTTTCTTGCTGCCGTTTGCATCGTGCCTCCATGCGTAGGCTCTATCAGCCTTCGGATGGCCGATCAACTCAAAAACTTCTACGACGCCTTCCCACACCGTCTTGCCCTGAAATGTCTCAGTGATCGGGACACTCTCAACGTGCTTGGAATCGACGCCATGCAAGCGCCGGATCGCATCGCGCAATTCTTCGATGTAGCTATCTTGGTTCATCAAATTCCAAGAGAACACTGAAACCCACGGGCTTTTGTTCGGGATCATCTTTCCTGAACCGAAGCAAGTAGACGGCAGAAATCAGTTTCAATGCTGGCGCAACCTTTGGCTCGGTAGCGCCATACGGATAGTCCGGCGAACGCCACTCTACATTGCATCCGGGACAGGTGAAGGGAATCGCTCCCGTTTTCTCAGAAAGAGAATACGTCAGTCGTGCCTTGCAGTTGTTGCACTCTAGCGTAAGTGCTTTTATGTCTCCGATCCCTGCCACGAACCGCTTTTCGGAAGTCATGCCGCTGCCTCTAGCAAATCTCCGACGCTCCAAAAACTCTGTTCGACTCCCGCTGCCATCGCTGGCGTGCAGCGCAGTGTATTGTGACGCTTCACGAAATTGTAGTAGGCGAAGTGAAGCGCGGTCGCTGCCTCGAAATTCTGCAGTTTCTTACTGAAAGCGTAGGTAAGCCGGGTCAATCGGCGCATGTGCAGCCGCGTCGTGCCGTTCAATCGCTCAATGTGGCTAGTAGAAGCAAGGCGCATGTTGGGACGCCCCACGATGCGCCGCTTTTCGGTTGTGACTACTTCGGGCGCACTAAATTTCCGCTCGGCAATGATCGAATCGTCGTGCGTATAGGTCTTGATGATCTGCGCGAAGTCCACATCGCTTCCGAAAGATAGCTCGATAGCTTCGACGTACTCGCGGAGGGCGTCGCTCGAAATCTGCACTCGGTTCGTCATCCGGCTTTTCACGTCCGCAACAAAGGCGTTCGCGGTCGCGCTGGTGCGCTTGCCTACTTTGAATGATGGGACAATCTTCGTCTCGGAATCAATCGCGCAGAACGTCCAAACGTCGCCAAGCTCGGGACTATCTTCGGGGCGCATGTGGCGTTCCTTCTTGCCGATGAATCCCCATATCTCATCGAACTGGAGATGACGGCAAGAAAGACCGCGCATTTTCTCATCGAGAATTGCCGCGCATCCTTGGCCGACGCGAACCCCAAGCCGCATGATCGTGTCCCGGTGAACGCCCGTCATGCGTTCGATCTGGCGAATGCCCGAACCTTCCGCAAGTGCCGCCATGATCTGGATTTGCTTGCCGATGCTGAGGATGTTTGCCATGTTCGCTCTCCCGATGGCAATAAGTGTATTACAGAAAGATGGCGTTGTCAAGAGTTTTTGTGTTACAGTATCTCCATGCTGGCATGGCTTCGGAAGAGCTGGTGGCCGTTGGCCATCATTCTCGCAATCGCCCTCGTAATAGGGTGGGAAGAGAAACGCGGCCAAACCCAAGCCGATCAATGTCGGGCCTACTATACGGCGCAAGAGTCCCGCCGCATTGGGTTCAGTGTAAACAACGATGCAGCCGAACAAGAGGCAATAGCAGCCGCCTGCGAACCGAACGGCTACTTCTATCGCCTTTTTGGTCCCACAAATTTGCCATCGTTGCTCTTGGTCATTGTCGGGTTGGGGGGTATTTGGGTAGCCATGAAAACCATTCGGGCTATCGAAAGACAGATTATCATTCCCAACCGCGCTTACCTGCGCGCGGGAGAACCCGCCCTCAGCGGCGGTACGATTTTTAAGTTCCCGATAGAAAACTACGGTCACATCGCGGGGCGTGTTGTTTCCGTCTCGGTAGAAATAATCGTTCAAATTGCGAGGACAGGAAGAGAGGTGGAACGATTGGAGCGCACGATACAGGACAAAACCGACATTATTCCCGGCGTGTCCAATGAGGTCGCACTTTCGATAGAAATTCTCAAATTGGAGCGGCAAAGAGATTACGTAGTCGCGGTTACTCTCGTTTATGAGACTGGATTCGGAGAGTCCGACAAGGTAACGTTCGTGCGTGTCTTTAACAGCGATCTCATGCGATGGGTCACGGCTGCTACGACCATTGAAATTAGCTTTGTGAAAGCCAAAGACGACAAGCAAAACAATCCACACCCAAATTAGGACACTACCGGCGCGGGCGTTGGATTGACGATTCGCCGCCCCGCTTGTTACTCTGAAACTTCGCTTCTGCCGCAACATTCACTCGCCACGACGAACCCGAATCAGCGGCTTACTCGGAATAATTCATGGAGGAACGTGCATGGCTACGTCTCTGGCACCAAAAGTTCACAACAATTTCATCGGCGGAGAGTGGTTGGAATCGAAGAGCGGGAAGGCGATCGAGAACATCAATCCGGCGAACACCGCCGAAGTGGTGGGGATCTTTCCCGCGTCGGACGCTCATGACGTGGGGCACGCCGTTGACGCCGCGCAGGAGGCGTTCAAGAGCTGGCGGCTCACGCCCGCACCCAAGCGCGCCGAGATTTTGTACCGCGCCGCCGAACTGCTGGTCACACGCAAAGAGGATTATTCGCGCGACATGACGCGGGAAATGGGGAAAGTGCTGGCGGAGACGCGCGGCGACACGCAGGAAGCCATCGACATGACGTATCTGATGGCGGGGGAGGGGCGCAGGCTGTTCGGGAAGACCACGCCCTCGGAGCTGCCGAACAAATTCGCCATGTCCGTGCGGACGCCCGTCGGAGTGACGGGACTCATCACGCCGTGGAATTTTCCGATCGCAATTCCTTCGTGGAAGATTATGCCGGCACTGGTCGCCGGAAACACGGTGGTGATCAAGCCGGCGGAAGATACGCCGCTATCGACGCTGAATCTCGCGCAGGCTCTCGACGAAGCCGGACTGCCGGCGGGAGTCCTGAATGTGGTGTTCGGAGACGGGCCCATGGCTGGAGCAGCGTTGCTTAACAACGAGGGCGTACACCTTGTCAGCTTTACCGGGTCAACGGAAGTCGGGCGGCTGGTTAGCGAAGCGTGCGCGCCGTCGTTCAAGAAATGCCATCTCGAAATGGGCGGCAAAAACATCATCATCGTCATGGACGACGCCAATATCGACCTGGCCGTGGACGGCGCGGTCTGGGGAGGATTCGGGACGACGGGGCAGCGGTGCACGGCCGCGAGCCGCGTGGCGGTCCATAAGAAAGTGTACGGCGAATTCGTCGAGAAGTTCACCGCGCGAGTAAAGGCGCTCAAGGTGGGCGACGGCCTGGACCCCACGAATGAAATGGGCCCGTCCATCAACGAGCAGCAGCTGAAGACGGTGATGAAGTATGTCGAAATCGGGAAGGAGGAAGGAGCGAAGCTCGTGACCGGAGGCCGCCGGCTGGATTCGGGGGCGTACGCGCGCGGGTGGTTCCACGAGCCGACAGTGTTCACCGATTGCGATCCCGGGATGCGAATCGCGCAGGAAGAGATTTTCGGGCCGGTTGTCTCCGTGATTCCGTTCGACACATTCGAGCGGGCGCTGGAGATCGCGAACGGAGTGAAGTACGGGCTCTCGGCGTCCATTTACACGCGCAACGTCAACCTGGCCTTCCAAGCGCAGCGGGATCTGGAGACGGGAATCGTCTACGTCAACGCGCCGACCATCGGGGCGGAGACGCACTTGCCCTTCGGCGGAATCAAGAACACGGGGAACGGCCACCGGGAATCCGGCGAAGCGGCGCTGGATTTCTATACGGAGTGGAAAACGGTCTACGTGGATTATTCCGACCGACTGCAGCGCGCGCAAATCGACAACGCGGAGTAGAGCAGGGCACGGGCATGGCAGAAGAGCGGGCCTCAGGCCTTCGGAGCCTAGAGCCTCGCACCCACGGAACCAGAGAAGAGTTCTTCGAGCTTCCTTTTGCGGTAAGCGAAAATTCTGGATAAATCCGGCGCCACGAGGAAACGATTGGCGACGGCTCCGCCTATCGTCGCGTACTCGACGTGATCCGAGCATTCCGTTCCGCAGCCCCGCTCGGCGAATAAGTGTTCATGCCGCCACAGGCGGTAAGGCCCGCGCGTCTGCTCGTCGACAAACCGCCGCGGCGGTTCCCAAACCGAAATGCGACTTTCCCACCGGAGAGGAATTCCGCGCAGGCGCAGCCTGTATTGCAGGCGCGTCCCCTGAGCCATCTGAATCGGAGGTGGAGTGAGCACCTCGAAGTGAACCCAGGGAGGAGTGATGACCGGCAGGTTGAACGCATCCGAAAAGAAGCGGAAGACTTCGCCGATCGGCTTCTCGAGAAACACGCTCGAGTCGAACGCAAAAATCCTCATGCAGGAACGGCGGGCGAATCGACAGGAACAGAGACGAGCGGCTGGCCCGGCGCGGGGACCCTGGAGGATTGCATCCCGCGAAATTCCGAGTACCATTTCGCTTCGCTGGCGTGCTGCCAGAGGCGGGTGGCAATCCACCAGAGAATCATCAGTTGGCCGAGGACAGCGGCCTTGAAGATCGCCTCGGGCCGCATGATCATCATCCAGAAGTAAAGCGCGAGCGAGAAGACGGCCGTGCCCACGACGCTGATCCGGAAGTAAAGCCAGAAGAGCGAGCCGAAATTCCTTGCGAGGAGTCCGGCGGCGCGGCGGAGAGCGCGGTGCATGGCTCTTTCTTCCTCGGCGACGGCGATCACCTGCGCCATGTCGAACCATAATCTCGCCACCATCGCCAGCAGGAGAATCACAACGCCGGCCGCAACGCCGAAATAAACGGCTGTCAGAGGCGAGACGGATTTGTCGTCAATCCGGGCGTGAAGCGCCGAGGCGACGCCGGCGAGCGCTCCCACGGGAATCATGACAATCAGGAAATAAATGGTGAGACGCAAAAAGCGCCAGAAATGCTCGCCACAGGCCTCGAAGAACGTTCCGAAGGCCAGCGCTTCATCCCAGTAGTAGACGGTGAGCAAACCGCCGGTGACGAAGATCCAAAAGATCAGCGAAAGGACGGTAGGGGCGGTGAATATCTGGTTGGAGCCGGCGAGCGGGGAATTCGGGATTTCCTGGAGCTCGAGGATGGCCCCCAAATCGAAACCGTGGACGAGGCGGGCCTCGGCCTCGGCGCTGTGGTCGAGGACCGCGGCGGTGCGGCTGACGATTCCGCGGGTCGAAAGAAACGCGAGCAGAAGTGTGACGACATAGATGAGCCACAGCACACGCTGCCGGCGCCATACAAGGCCGGCTCCCGTCAGGAATGTTTTTGGTCTCGCGAGCGCCATCGTTTATCCTTTCCGCGATCTTTCCGGAAAATCGTACAGGTTGATATTCACGGGCTATGTCAGCCAGGACGTCAACTGCGAGAGCCATTCCGTGGCGAAAACCCAGATATTCTCGAGCTTGTGCGTGGCCCGCGTGTCGGGCGCGACAACGTAGCTATTGTTGAAGAAATCGCGGTCGAGCCAGAGGACGTGCTGGGGGTCGACGGCGGCAGCCGCCACCTGGGACTTGCCGACGTAGGTATAGCGGATCCAGCGGTCCTTTCCGTCCCAGTGCTCGGTGACCGTCTTTCCGTCGTCAAAGCGGACAACGACGTCCACGGGGGCGATGAAATCTCCCTCGCGCCGGACGGTGACGTAGGTGCGGTACAACGGATGCTGAACCTTCTGGCCCGGCTTCCCCTCGTCCCACCAATCCACGAGATCCGAATGAGCGTCATCGATGCGGAAATCGACGATATTGGTTCCGTAAAACGCCTGGTCGAAAAACCAGCGCAGATTCTGGCCGGAAACGTCCTGGATCGTTTTCAAAAAATCCTCGCCGGTGGGATGGGTGAAACGGTAGCGGAGGAAATACTCGTGCATCACCTTGCGCATCGTTTCTTCGCCGAGCATTTTTTCGAGCGTGAGAAGGACGGTGGCCGTCTTGCCGTAGGTGATGCCGCCATAGGATTGATCGTTGATGAATTTCCATCCGAGCCTGGTGATGGGGTCGGCATCGGGGTCGGCCAAGTAGGCCATTCTCTGTTCCTGGTCCTCGCTTAACTGGAAGAAGGGAAAATTGAAAAAGGAACTCTTGCCGTAGAGCGAGTCCATGATCTTCACTTCGGAATAGCTGTTGATGCCCTCGTCCATCCAGGCTTCTTCGAATTCGTTCGTCGCCACCATTCCATACCAGTATTGGTGTCCGAATTCGTGGACCACCACGAGCTCGGGAATCAGCATGCCTTTCGGCATGTCCCAGCTGGTTCCCGCGGTGATCAACGTGGGATATTCCATTCCGCCGGCGTCCAGGCCGCCGTGAGGAGGGTCCACTACCGTGATCCGGTCGTAAGGATACGGCCCCACCCATTCGTCGAATTTTTCGAGAGCGCCTTTGAGGGCTTTCAAGTAGCGCGGCACCGATTTCATGTGGCCCGGCGACATCAGCAGGTGAATCTTGACGACTCCGGCGCTGCCGGTCCAGGTGTCTTCCACATCGGTGAAGTGCGGGCTGGCGGTCCAGGAAAAATCGTGAACGTCCGCGGATTTGTATTCGAGGGTTTTTGTGCCGCCGGGATTTTCCGAGGTGGCCACCAGATCGGCGCCCGCGCCGACGATTTCATCCTGCGGGACGGTGAGCTTCACGTCGTAGGTGCCGAAGTCCGAGAAAAATTCGGTGGTGGCGTGAAACTGATGGCAATTCCAGGCACCCTTCCACCATACGCCCACTTTCGGAAACCATTGTCCGACCATATAAAAGTCGCGCTTGTAACCGGTCCGTTCGACGACTTCGGGCATGACGTCGTTGAAAGTCATGCGGAAGACGACGGAATCGCCCGGAGCGACGGGTTTGGGGAGGGTGACTTGAAAGACGGTGCGGTCGAGGGCGTTGTTGTCGTCCGGGTGGATGAATTGCATTTTGTCGGTCAAATCTCCGGCGCCGTCCACGCTGAAGTCCGTGACCTGGATCGAACCGTAGTGCTTCGGGTTCCAGGCTTCGCCGGGCTGCTGGCCGCGCGTTCCGTTGAGGTGCACTTCGGTCATCCACGAGGATTGCGGCTGAAAAGCGTTCAGGTAGAGATGAAACGGAAAAGTTTGCTGCGGCTGGCCGGTGAGATTGTGGTAGGTCAACGTCTCGGTGGCGGAGATTGTGTGCTTGCTGGGATCAAGGCTGGCGGCGATTTGATAAGCGACGACGCGAGTGGAGAGTGGTTTTTCGCCGGCAACTTCCGGCGCGGTGGTCGCCTCCGTGGCTGCGCCAGACTTCTTGGCGGCTTCGGCTGGTTTGGCAGTGGGGGCAGCCTTTGCTTGATGCGCCGCCCGCGCGTCCGAGCCTTTCGCGCGCGCATGCGCGGGCGTGAGAAGCCACACGAGGCCCGCCAATCCGATCGATGCCAGAAGCAACTGCGCCCACCTGCGTTCCATTCGGCCTCCTGCCTGCCCACGCCCGCTTGGTTCGGCGATTCGACTGAACTAAAAATCGCGCCCCGAAAACCCGCACAGCATAGTCCACGCATTCCTCTCATGCAAGGTTTACGAGGCGCAACGCAGAAGAGCGCCCGGGGGAAGAGGGCAAAGCTGCTCCTGCGAACGACTGGGTTTTGACGGAGCGAGGCAATTCAGGACGAATGGCAGGTACGAGGATGAAAACAATCCTAACGGTCTTTCGTTTCAATCGCGGGAACGAAAAAGCGAGGAGAAGCTTATCGCTTCGCAGGAGGCATCTCAAAACGCAGCCGCCCGGCATGCATTAAGGAAACGCACGCCGGGCGGCCTGAATGTTTAAAGCGATCGCAGGAAATTCATCAAATCCTGTTTTTGTTGGTTAGAAAGCTGCTGAAAGAGGCTTATGACGCCATTTGCTTCCGAACCCGAACTGGCATGGGCCTGAATGGCCGTGAGCAAGCCGCCGTTGGAGGGAGTCGCGCGCCCATCGTGAAGGAAGAACAGGCGTTGGCCCAGGCCCCACAGGGGAGCCGTGCGGAACTCGTCGGGACCGGCCGTCCCCTGAGAAACATTGTCAGCGAGTCCCGACCCCATGTGGTGCACGAGAAGGTCAGAGAAAAGTGCGGCAGTCTGATTGCTTAGAGCGGGCGCAAACGAAGACGCTGACGTTTGCATCGCGGAGGTGTGGCACAAGTCGCAGTGGATCTGAGAGAACAGAGACCTGCCATTCGAGATCGAGGTAGCGGTGGGATTACCGGGGATGCCCTTGGCGGATTGCACCGGCGGGGCCAAAAAGCGGATGAAGTTGGAAAAGGCCACAATGTCGCTGGGAATTGCCGCACCCGATGCGGGGAAATTTGTGGAATCTTCAGGCGTCGGATTGGTCATGCACGAGGCGGGTGGGCGGGAGCGCTCTTCGGGGAAAAGTTCATTCGTGACGCCCATTTCGACGTTGTAGGCTTCTCCGGCAAACATCTCGACGGACTTATTCTGCGCTTTCCAGCCGAAACGAGTGATTGTTCCGTCGTTGCCGCTGATGTTTGGGTGGCCCGAAATTCCCAGGTTCTGTTTGAGAGTGGCGTTCGCAGCCATATTGGCATAGATCGCCGCTTCCGGGATGTTCTCGATGAGCCCGGCGCCGAACAACGGAGTGGGAATCCGGAAAATCAGGTTGTTGAGCTGCTGCATTTGCTCAAAGTTCGGCTGCGTCGCGGTGCATCCCACGGCGTCGCTCCGGCCCGTGATTGTGAACAGGTCGTGGACGCCACCGTCGGGAGTCTTGCTCACAGTGCCACTGGATGTCACCAGAAACGGGAACCGCGCCTCGCGAACCGGCCCGTGTTCCGTGATGAAAAACGGAATTGAGTTGGACGCGCCATAATCCGTTGCCGCCGCGATCTGCGGATTGACGCTGGGACTCGATCCCCCGACAGCAGGCTGGGAATGACAGCTCCCGCAACTATTGGAGTTGAAAGTGGGCCCCAGGCCGGAACCGGACTCTCCCGGCGCGGCACCAGTGACGGAATCGACTTCTATGAAACGGGAAAGGCCGTCCTGAAAATACTCGAGCTCATCGGCGGACATGGTGGAAAGAGGCGCACCGGCGTCGGCGGAGTCGGTTCGTGCACCCGGATCTTGCGCCGACGTGTTTTGATTGGATGTTGAACTTGCCGTTGCAGCCGGGGATGGCTGAGAGTTGGAATCGGACTCTTGCGCGGAGGCGATGAACGAGGATGGAGCTGAGCCCGTAAAGCCGAAAGCATTTCCAGCATTGGCACCGATCCCGCCGGACATCAGCAGGGCACAGGCGCCAGAAACAAAAAGATAGACGCATCCTTGAACAAACCGCTTGCTCACACCCATCTGACTCTTCTCCTTTTGAAGAAGACAGCAGATCAAGGTGCTGGGGAGAACTTATGAGGGTCTGAACCTGCGGTGGCGCTGCAGGGGTTCATAACTCGAGCACAGGCTCCTGTGTCCGAGCGGGCAAGTTTCTCTTGGTCTGACAGATTCTTCGTAACCGAAAGTTAGGTAAACCAATATCTGGTAAACCTTGGGGCACACCCTAATCACGTGCGGGGCGTGAGTCAAATGCGGCGAAGTACAGGTTTGGGACAGGAGTCGAAAAGGCGAAAGTCCAGGCGAAAGCGCCTTCCGGCCCGAGAGATATTTGCTGGTTGCGTCCCGAGGGAGGGCCGAGGAGAGGAAGGAGAACCAGTGCGTAGTTTGAGATGTTTGCCGCTTGCAAATCTCCGCTTCAGGTCAAGTTGACGCTTGACTCCATAGCGAATAAAATTAAACAGGGGTTGTAGATTCTTTCCTGCGCCAGAGTTCCGTCCGGGGGCGGGAAGAGAAGTCTTGCGACTTGCCATGAGCCCATCCGTGCTACAGCAGAGGCGGCACCAGCAAATCCTCAGCGATGTGGTCCGAACCTACATCGAGACCGGGGAGCCTGTGTCGTCACGAAGCATCGCGCGGAGGCACATCGAGCCGCTCAGCCCCGCGACAGTTCGAAACGTGATGGCCGACCTCGAGGACGAGGGATTTTTGTATCAGCCTCACACCTCGGCCGGGCGGGTTCCGACGGCTTCGGCCTACCGTTTTTTTGTCGAGCAAGTGACCGCGCAGGCCGCCGCCACCCCCGAAGACCGGCAGTGGATCCGCCGCGAACTCGAATCGGCGCAGACGCCGGAAGCGGTGATGGAGCGCGCCAGCCACGTTCTTTCGGCCGTATCGCGCGGCCTGGGGATATTTATCGCGCCGCCTTTGGCGCGCAGCGTTCTGGAACATATTCGCTTTTTGCTTCTGCCGGACCAACGCATTCTGGTGGTTCTGGTATCGCCGGGAGGGGCGACGCGCGACAAACTCGTGCGCCTCGAACGGACGTTTCGGCAGGAGGACCTGGACGCAATCGCGCGGTACCTGAACCGGGAATACGCCGGGTGGACGCTCGAAGCCATGCGCGCGGATCTCCGAGCGCATCTGGCGAACGACCGCGAGCGATACGGGCGGCTGGCGGGCGACGCGCTGCTGCTGTGCGATCCGGTGGCTCTCGACGAAGTGGGAGCGCGGAAGGTCTACGTCGAGGGCGCGGCGCAGATCGCGTCTTCGCCGGAATTCACATCGCAGGAACAGTTGCGCGAGCTGCTCTCCGCGATCGAGGAAAAGGACCGGCTGATCGCCCTTCTCAGCAGCTGCATCGAATCGCCGGAGCCGGTGCACGTCGAGCTCGGCCTCGACCAGATTTCCGAAGCCGGGAAACATTTGGCTCTGGTGTCGGCTTCCTACACTTCGAATGACCAGGTGCAGGGAACGCTCGGAATTTTGGCGCCCATGCGCATGCATTACGAACGCGTCATCACGGCCGTAGCTTTTATGGCTCAATTTTTTTCGGACAATCCGGAGGAATCCAAACTCTCGTGACCCCCAAGGAAAATCAATCCGCCAGGAACGCCGAAGCGGCAGCCGGCGCGGCCGCCGTTCCGGAGACCGCCGTCGCCGAATCACCCGGCGCCGCGGAATCGCAAGCGTCCGATCAGATTCAAAAGCTTCTGGCGGAAAAGCAGGAGCTGATGAACACGCTGATCCGCCGCCAAGCCGACTACGAGAACTATCGGAAGCGCGTGGAAAAGGAGAAGCACCACGAGCGCCGGCGCGGGCTGGAACAGCTGCTTGAAAGCCTCCTGCCCGTCCTGGATGCTTTTGATCTGGCGCTGGCGTCGAATTCGCGAGGAGCGTCGCCGGAATATCTGAAGGGGTTCGAATTGACGCGGCGCCAGCTGTGGGATGTACTGTCGAAGGAAGGCATCCAGCGGATCGAGGCCGTGGGGAAGGAATTCAACCCGCACCTGCATCATGCGCTCGAGCGAGTGGAAACCACGGAGCATGCCGAGGGGACCGTGGTGGCGGAGCTGCAGCCCGGATATGTCTATCACGATCGCGTTTTGCGCCCGGCGATGGTTCGCGTCGCGGCCGCCCCCGAGAGGGAAAATTAGACGCGGAAGGTTTTTGTTCCAGGAAGCGCGGGCTCGATTGGAATTGTAATCCCGGCGACATTCGCCGGGGAGCTCCGGCAAGTGCAGAAAGGGTCCCATGTCCAAGCAACAAGATTTTTACGAAGTTCTCGGCGTCCCGCGCGACGCTACGGCCGAGCAGATCAAGTCCGCCTATCGCAAGGCGGCCATGAAGTGGCATCCCGACCGCAATCCGGAGAGCAAGCAAGAAGCCGAGGAAAATTTCCGGCTTGCCAGCGAAGCCTACACGATTCTCTCCGACACACAGAAGCGCGCGGTGTACGACCGGTACGGCCATGCCGGGCTGGACAGCCGCGGATTTGAGACGGGCGGCTTCAATTCCACCATCTTCGAGGAGTTTCAAGACATCCTGGGCGACATGCTCGGATTCGACCCGGGCATGGGCGGGGGCAGGCGGCGGGGTGGACGCGGGCAGCGAGGACAGCGCGGCGCGGATTTGCGGTACGACATGTCGCTGAGCTTCGAGGAAGCCGCGAGCGGGGTGACGACCAAGATTCGCATCGTCCGCAACGAAATTTGCGAAGCGTGCAACGGTTCGGGAGCGAAATCCGGCACTGGAATGTCCGTCTGCCAGACGTGCCAGGGGCGCGGCCAGCTCGCCTATCAGCAGGGATTTTTCGCCATCACGCGGACCTGCCCGGCGTGCCAGGGAACCGGACAAGTGATTCGCGACGCTTGCACGTCTTGCCGCGGGCAAGGGCGCGTGCAGCGCGAGCGGACGCTCGAGATCGGAATACCCGCGGGCGTGGAGACAGGCACGCGGCTGCGGATGACCGGCCAGGGTGAACCCGGGTCGAACGGCGGCGCCGCCGGCGATCTCTACATTTTTCTCGAGGTGAAGGAGCATCCGTTTTTCGAGCGCCGCGGGGCCGACCTGACGTGCACGATACCGATCAGCATCGCGCAAGCCACGCTGGGCGCGAAGATCCGCGTCCCCACGCTCAAGGGCGACGAAGAGCTCGAAATTCCAGACGGAACGCAATCGGGGCAGATTTTCCGCAAAAAGGGGAAGGGGTTGCCGAATCCGCACGGCGGACGCGGCGATCTGTACATCAGCGTGGCGGTGGTGATTCCGCAGAAAGTGTCGCGCGAGCAGCGGCGCATCCTCGAACAGCTCGGCCAGTCGCTGAAAGTTGACAATAAGCCCGTGGAACGCTCTTCCTCATTCTTCGACAAAGTCAAAGACATCTTCGGGTGATCGAACGAGCAGCGACAGGCGAGCCGCAAGGAGCTTTCCCGGATTTCTCCGCGCTTCCGGCGCGGCCTGCGCCGCTTTACACTCCTTGATGCCATGCGCCGCCGCTTTTACGTCGATCGCTTCGATGAATCGTCGGCTTCGTTGACCGGCGATGCCGCCGAACACCTCGGGCGCGTCCTGCGGGCTGAACCCGGCCAGCTGTACGAACTATCCGACGGCCAGCGCGTTTTTTTGGGACGGATCGAGCGGATCGCAGCCGACAAACGCTCCGAGCCCCGGATTGAATTCTCGCTCCTCGAGCCCCTCGAAGCCAGCGAGCCTGCTCCGGCCATCCATCTGCTGCTCTCGATTGTGAAATTCGACCGGTTCGAATGGGCGCTCGAAAAAGCGACGGAACTAGGCGTCGCAGAAATCGTTCCGCTGGCCGCTGCCCGAAGCGACAAGCCGCTCCTGGCGGCCGCGCAAAAGCGACGCGAGCGTTGGCGAAAAATTTTAGTCGAATCAGCACAGCAATCGCGCCGGCTGCGCCCTCCTTCGCTACGCGAAGCCGCCGCCCCTGGAGACGCCTTCGCCGGATCCGCCGCCGCCCTGAAGATTTTTCTTTCCGAACGCTCGAGCGCACCTGGTTTGCGGGAAGTTCTTGCGAGGAGAGATGCCGGCGCCCCCGGTCCCGCTTCGGCGGCGCTCGCGATTGGCCCAGAAGGCGGATGGACGGAGGGCGAAATCTCGGGCGCGCATTCGGCGGGATTCGCCGAAGCGTCCCTGGGAGGCACAATTCTTCGGACGGAGACCGCGGTCATCGCGTCAGTTTCCATCTTGCGGTTCGCTCTTGGGGATGAAAGCGCACGAGGGTGACGGTCTTAACTTCACGTTCATTTTTGCGGCGAGGGCCGCCGGTCGTTCGCGATTTTGAATTGCGCGCGCTTCTTTTATCGTCTCGCGCGCCATGCTATAAATAGGTGGAAGATGTCCGAAGCGCCTATGACGGGTCCGTTGACTCCGCCCGGCCGCGCTCCCGAGCAGGCATTTCGCCGCGAGCTTCGAAGCTGGACGCGCGATCTGGCCGTGGCTCTGGGGCTCGCGCTGGTCATCATCATATTTCTCTACCAGCCGGTGAAAGTGGAAGGCACCAGCATGGCGCCGCTGCTCTCCGACCAGGAACGCATTTTCATCAACAAGTTTGTCTACCGGTTTGAGCCCATCGAGCGCGGCGACGTGGTGGTTTTCTGGTATCCGCGCGATCTATCGAAATCGTTCATCAAGCGCGTCGTCGGCCTTCCGGGCGACACAGTCGAGATTCGCGCCGGGCACGTGTACATCAACGGCCACGCCGACAGCGAACCCTACGTTCCGGCGAATTATCTCGACGACCAGAGCTATCCTCCGGTGACGGTTCCGCCGGATTGCTATTTCGTGATGGGGGACCATCGGGACAGTTCCAACGACTCGAGGATGTTCGGCCCGGTGCCGCGCCAGTACATTTACGGCAAGGCTGTCTTTGCCTACTGGCCCGTCAATCATTTTGGCTCTCTGTCTTTGCCTTCAACCGTGAATGCGTCGTCGAAATGAACTCTTCAGGAGGGTCCGCTGACCGACGGGGCGGCAGGTCGCGCGATACTCGCGCTCGAGGACGGGCGCGTATTTAACGGCCGGGCGGCGGGAGCTCGTTCCCGGCGCGGCGGCGAAGTCGTATTCAATACGAGCCTCACCGGCTATCAGGAAGTATTCACCGATCCCAGCTACGCGGGGCAGATCGTGTGCCTCACCTACCCGCACATCGGGAACGTGGGGGCGAACGCTGACGACGAGGAATCCGCGAAGCCGTATATCGAGGGGCTGGTGGTGCGCGAATTCGCGCGGCTTTCATCGAATTGGCGGGCGAGCGAATCGGCGCAGAAGTATTTGGAACGCCACGGCGTTCCCGTGATCTACGATCTCGATACGCGAGCGCTGGTCCGCCATCTTCGGCAGGTGGGAGCGCTGCGGGGGATTGTCTCGACCGACGGGACGCCGGCGGAGAAATTGATCGCCGAAGCCCGCGCTCTGCCCACAATGGCCGGGCAGGACCTCGCGAGCCGCGTGACCTCGCCGGAGAAATACGAATGGTCCCGCGGCTCGATCGAGCTAACGGCAGGCGCGCACGGCGAACCGTCCCGTGCGGCGCACGCGGCCAGGCACAAGGTGGTTGCCTACGATTTCGGCATCAAGCAAAACATTCTGCGCCTGCTGGTGGACCACGGCTGCTCGGTGAGCGTCGTTCCGGCGCGAACCTCCGCCGAAGATATTCTCGCGCTGAAACCCAGCGGCGTATTTCTTTCGAACGGGCCGGGCGATCCCGAGCCGGTCGGCTACGCCGTCGAGAACATACGCAAGCTGGCGGGACGAGTCCCGATTTTCGGGATCTGCCTTGGCCATCAGCTTTGCGGGCTGGCGCTCGGCGGAAAGACATTCAAGCTGAAGTTCGGGCATCACGGATCGAATCATCCGGTGAAAAACCTGCTGACGGAAAAAGTGGAAATCACGGCGCAAAATCACGGGTTCTGCGTCGATCCCGAATCGTTGCCATCGAGCGACGTTGAAATCACGCACGTGAATTTGAACGATCACACGAACGAAGGGATGCGCCACCGGTCCATGCCGCTCTTCAGCGTTCAATATCATCCCGAGGCTTCGCCCGGCCCGCACGACGCCCTCTATCTCTTCGACAATTTCATCGCCATGATGAAGGAGCATCGCGCGTGAGGATCGCCTTGGCCGCTAACGCGATGGGCGAGGTCGTTGTGCCGGCCTCAAGCGAAGTGATCTCGCGAACGAAGGCGAAGCGACAAAGACGCAGAAATGCCCAAGCGTACTCAACTAAATTTCGCACGGGAATTTTGATTCGTCTGGGGAGGGGACCACTCCTTTACAACTTCGGAAGGGCGGGGTTGAAACCCCGCCCTTCCGTGTCAACTGACTCGAGAGGATCCGGTAAGGCTTAGCGCATGCCCAAACGCACGGACATCAAGAAGATCCTCATCATCGGGTCGGGGCCGATCGTCATCGGGCAGGCCTGCGAATTCGACTATTCCGGCACGCAAGCTTGCAAAGCCCTCCGCGCCGAAGGGTACGAGGTCATCCTCGTCAATTCCAACCCCGCCACGATCATGACCGACCCGGAAATCGCCGACCGCACCTACATCGAGCCGCTGGCCAAGGAGTATCTGGAAGCGATCATCGGGCGGGAGCGCCCGGACGCGGTCCTTCCGACTGTGGGAGGCCAGACGGGGTTGAACCTGGCGGTCGAACTCGCCGAATCCGGCATCCTGAAAAAATACGGCGTGCAACTGATCGGCGCATCTCTCGAGGCGATCAAAATCGCGGAAGACCGGCTGCTGTTCAAAGACACATGCCGCCGGATCGGGCTCGAGGTGCCCGCTTCGGAGGTGGTCACATCGGTGCGCGAAGCCATTCGCATGGCGGATCAGATCGGATATCCGGTGGTGATCCGTCCATCGTTCACACTCGGGGGGACGGGCGGATCGATTGCGTTCAATCGCGAAGAGTTCGAAGACTTGATTTCGCGGGCGCTCGACGCCAGCCCGGTCCACCAGGCGCTGATCGAGGAGTCCGTGCTCGGGTGGAAAGAGTACGAGCTCGAAGTGATGCGGGATTGCCGCGACAATTTCGTCGTCATCTGCGCCATCGAGAATTTCGATCCCATGGGCATTCACACGGGGGATTCCATAACGGTCGCCCCGGCGCAGACGCTGACGGACAAGGAGTACCAGCGGATGCGCGACGCCTCGGCCGCCATCATCCGCGCGGTGGGAGTCGAAACAGGGGGATCCAACATTCAATTTGCGGTGGATCCCGCGACGGGACGCATGACCGTGATCGAGATGAATCCGCGCGTTTCGCGATCCTCCGCGCTCGCCAGCAAGGCCACCGGCTTTCCCATCGCCAAAATCGCCGCGAAGCTCGCCGTCGGGATGACCCTCGACGAGATTCCCAACGACATCACGCAGAAGACTCCCTCGAGCTTCGAGCCGACGATTGATTACGTGGTCGCGAAGATTCCCAAGTGGCAGTTCGAGAAATTTCCCGGCAGCGATTCCACGCTCTCGACACAAATGAAGTCCGTCGGCGAAGTGATGGCCATCGGCCGAACGTTTCCCGAAGCGTTGTGCAAAGGAATCCGGGCCCTCGAGCCGCACACGGCGTGGCGCCCGCCCGCCGAAGTGACGGAAGTGATGCTTCGCGAGAAATTGTCGATTCCCGGACCGGACCGGCTGCACTGGCTGTTCGAGGCGCTCGAGCGGGGCATGCCGGCCGCCGACGTCTGCTCGCTGACAAAAATCGATCCGTGGTTCATCCGCCATCTCGAGGAGATGGTGGCCCTGGACCACCGGCTGGCGGCGACGAGCTTCAACGCCGTTACGGCCGAACTGCTGCTCGAGGCCAAGAGGTCGGGCGCGAGCGACGAAGAGCTGGCCAAGCGATGGAACGTGAAACCCTCGGAAGTGAGGTCGCGGCGGCGGGAGCTCGGAGTTTTGCCAGTGTTCAAGCGGGTGGACACCTGCGCCGCGGAATTCGAATCGTTCACGCCGTATCTTTACTCGACGTACGAGGAAGAGGACGAAGCCGGCGCGACGGCAAAACCGAAAATCATGATTCTCGGCAGCGGGCCCAACCGGATCGGACAGGGAATCGAATTCGATTACTGCTGCTGCCACGCGGCGTTCGCTCTCAAGGAAGACGGCTACGAGACGATCATGGTCAATTGCAATCCGGAGACGGTTTCGACCGATTACGACACCGCCGACCGGCTCTATTTCGAGCCGCTGACGCTCGAGGATGTTCTCGCCGTGATCGACCGGGAAAAGCCGAAGGGGGTGATCGTTCAATTCGGGGGCCAGACGCCGCTCAACCTTGCTCTCGAGCTGAAGCGCAACGGCGCGAAAATCATCGGCACGGATCCTCAATCGATTGACCTCGCTGAAGACCGCCGGCGGTTTGGAGGCCTGCTCGATGAATTAAAAATTCCGCAGCCGCGCGGCGGAACGGCGCTTTCTCCCGACCAGGCGGTGCATGTGGCCGAGGAGATCGGCCTGCCCGTGCTGGTGCGGCCCAGTTACGTCTTGGGCGGGCGATCGATGGTGATTGCGTACGACCTGAAAACCGTCCAAGAATATGTGGCGCAGGCTTCGCATCTTGGTTCACTCTCCGATCCCAAGCGGCCCATCCTGATCGATCATTTTCTGGAGGACGCCACGGAAGTGGATGTGGACGCTCTGGCGGATGGAGAAGACGTGGTTATCGCCGGGATCATGGAACACATCGAGGAAGCCGGCATTCACTCGGGCGATTCTTCGTGCGTGCTGCCTTCGGTCTCGCTGAAACCCTCCGTGCTGGAACGGATTCGCGAGTACACGGCGCGGCTGGCGCGGGCGCTGAAAGTGATCGGGGTGATGAACGTGCAGTACGCCATCCAGCGCGACACGGTGTACGTTCTCGAAGTCAACCCGCGCGCCTCGCGGACAATTCCTTACGTGAGCAAGGCGACCGGCGTCCCGCTGGCGAAAGTGGCGGCGCGGCTGATGACCGGACGCAAGCTGCGCGACCTGAACCTTCCGACGGTGGCCACGAACGGGGTGAAAGAACTTGTCTCGGGAGATTTCTTCGCCGTCAAATCGCCCGTCTTCCCCTTCAACAAATTCCGCGGCGTGGACACGATCCTGGGCCCGGAAATGCGGTCGACCGGCGAGGTGATGGGCACATCCTCGACGTTCGGGCAAGCCTTCGCCAAGGCGCAGTTAGCCGCGGGACAGAGGCTGCCGCTGAGCGGCACCGTGTTTCTCAGCGTGAACGATCACGACAAGCGCCACGTCGCTCCGGTCGTCAAGGATCTGCTGGCTGCGAATCTGAATGTTGTGGCGACGCGCGGGACGGCCGCCGCGCTGGCCTCGGCGGGAATACAGGTTGAATCGGTTTACAAAGTGAACGAGGGACGGCCGAACATCGTGGACTTGATCAAGACGGGCAAAGTAAATCTGGTCATCAACACGCCTCTCGGCCGCGAATCCTTCTACGACGAAAAATCGATCCGCCGCGCCGCCATCCGTTACAACATTCCCTGCATTACCACACTTTCCGCCGCGAGCGCTGCG
This sequence comes from Verrucomicrobiia bacterium, assembly GCA_035503815.1. Lineage (GTDB taxonomy): Bacteria > Acidobacteriota > Terriglobia > Acidiferrales > UBA7541 > Palsa-295. The sequence goes on along the minus strand of DATJTF010000036.1, from coordinate 303,442 downwards.
GCGCGAGGCATTCGCGCCATGTCGGGGCAGCCCGCCGACGTTGCGGCGCTGCAGGACCTGCACCGCCCGAAGTCCGCGAAAGCCGAAGCGGTGCCTTCGGACCACGCTTAGTCTTCCATCCGGCGAATGTTTTTCTGCCGTTTGATCTGCGTCCCTGTGGCGAACAGTCCGTCAATTCGCTTAAGATGTCTCGGATGAATCTTCACGGCATGTTCGTTCCACTGACGACGCCGTTTGGCGCCGACGGTGGAGTCGCGCTCAACCATTTCCGCGAGAATCTGGCGCGGTACGACCGGACGCGCCTCGCGGGGTACGTGGTCAATGGCTCGACCAGCGAATCCGTCCTCCTCCACTGGGAGGAAGTGTATCTGCTGTGGGAATCGGCCCGGCGCCATGCCGCGCCGGGAAAGATTCTGATCGCGGGATCCGGCGCCGAAGCCACGGCCGAAACCATCGAGCACACGCGCCGCGCCGCTTCGATCGGCTTCGACGCAGTGCTGGTGCGCACGCCGAGCTTTTACAAGCCGGCGATATCCACAGATTTGCTCGCGGAACACTATCTTCGCGTGGCCGACGCTTCTCCTGTTCCCGTGCTCCTCTATTCCGTGCCCATTTTCACGCACGTGGCGATCGATGCCGCCGTTGTCGCCCGCGTCGCTGCGCACCCCAATATTGCCGGCATCAAGGACAGCTCCGGCGATGTTTCGGGTCTCTCCGCCATTGTCGCCGCCGCTCCAAAATCCTTCCAAACTTTGGTCGGCTCTGCGGGCACACTATTCGCATCACTCGAGGCAGGAGCCGTCGGAGCGATTCTGGCCGTCGCCAACGCGTTTCCGGAGCTGTGCTGCGAAATCTATGACTCCGCGCGGTCCGGCGATTCGGCTCGCGCGGAGTCGCTCGGTAAACGGCTCGGGGTGGCGGGAAAACTGTTTGGGGCGCAGCACGGCATTGCGGGCCTGAAATACGCGCTCGACCGGCGCGGGTACTACGGCGGGCCTCCGCGGCCTCCGCTGCTCCCCCTTTCCGAAGCGGCCAGACAGGAGATCGAAGCCGCGCTTCCGGGAGTGACAGCCCAGCTTTCGGCGTCGACAGACTAGACAACAGGGCGAGACGCCTGAATCCGCCGCGCGTCTAAATCATCCAACCCGGAGGTGCTCGCTCCGGCCCAACCCGTGCGTCCTGCCCAGCGAATCGGCGGCCAATTGGGCGTTTGTCCGTACCGAGCGGCGCGTGTATCATGAGCCTCTCGATGGAGTCTCAGACCCTGCCTCTTTCCCAGCTTCCGCAGACCTCCAAACTGTTTGCCGCCTTTCTCGACCATTTTCCCCGCGTTCAAAGTTACTACTCTCATCCGCCGGACCTAGCCGGGGTCCGCGATTCCGCGCGCAAAGTCTCTCTCGATGCGGGCACACGACGCGAAGTGGTGGAAATCCTTCGCCGGCAGAACGCGCGATTCGATCCCTCGGGGTTGATTGATGCTTCGGTGGGGAGAAATCTCGACCGGCTGGCGGCCGGAGCCGTCGCTATCGTCACAGGCCAGCAAGTGGGACTTTTTTCCGGGCCGTCGTACAGCGTGTACAAAGCGCTGAGCGCGCTGCGCTGGGCCGACGCCCTGACCCGCGAGGGGATCGAAGCCGTGCCCGTCTTCTGGCTGGCGACGGAGGATCACGATTTCGCCGAGGTCAATCATGTTTTCTGGAACACGCGTGGAGGCCTGGCCCGGCTCGAGATTCCGCCGCGTGAAGCCGAGGCCGGACATCGAGTGGGAGAAATTCCCCTCGACGGTCCCGTGGAGGAGCTCGTCGCCCAGGCGGCCGATACACTGGAAGGCGCGGAGGCGGAATGGGTGGGGGCCGCGCTTCGCGGCTCGTATACTCCCGCGGACACGTTTGGATCCGCGTATGGAAAGTTGTTCGCGCGCATTTTGGCGGGGCGGGGAATTATTCTCCTGGACCCGCTTGACTCCGGCTTGCACCGGCTGGCCGCGCCGGTCTACCGGCGAGCGATGGAAGAATCCGAGTCACTTCGCCAGGGGCTTCTCAAACGTTCGAAGGAGCTCGAAAATACCGGCTACCATTCGCAAGTGAAGGTGACGCGGGAGACGACGCTACTTTTCGCCACGGTGGACGGCCGCCGCCAGCCTCTCCGCGCGCGCAACGGAAATTTTGCCGCAGGAAGCCGCTCCTTCACGCGCGAGGAATTGCTCGGAGACATCGAAAGCTCGCCTGAAAATTTCACGCCAAATGTGCTGCTTCGCCCCATCGTTCAGGACACGCTGCTTCCCACCGCGGCGTACATTGGCGGTCCGGCGGAAATCGCATACATGGCGCAGGCGCAGATTGTGTATGAAAAGATTCTGGGGCGAATGCCCGCCATGCTGCCTCGCGCGGGATTCACGCTGGTTGAGCCCTCCATCGGACGTTTGCTGAAAAAATACGGGCTCGAAGTGGCCGATGTTCTTCTCGAGCGGCGCAGCGTCCGGTCGCGCATGGAGCTGACGGCGCTGCCGAAGGGCGTCGCGCGCCGCTTCGAAAAGGACGAAAAGGCTCTTCGGCGCCTGCTGGCTTCGTACTCGAAACCGCTCGAAGGGCTGGACAAGACTCTGGTAGGCGCGCGCGATACCGCCGAGCGCAAAATCATGCACCAATTTCTCAAGCTGAAATCGCGGGCCGCCCGCGCGCAAGCGTTCCGTTCCGGCGTGCTCGACGCCCATGAGCGCACGCTGCTTGATTCACTGCTTCCCAACCGCGGGCTGCAGGAGCGGTCGCTTTGCTTCTTGCCGTTTCTGGCGGCGTACGGCCCAGGCGTGCTCGATTCGCTGGCGCGCCTGGCTTGTCCGTGCGAATCGGGCGGCGCGGCTTCTCCAGTCCATCACGTCGTTTTCCTCTAGTTGTCGCGCACAGCGAGAACGTTCGAATGCCGGGCCGTTCGACATGCATGCGAACGGACGGCGCAATGAGGCTGTCCTAATGTCGGCTTTTCCCATCTCCTTTCGCTCCCGCGGCTCCATCGGCCTTCGCCTTTCGTGCTAAGATGTTTTTTCTTCATCACGATGAAATCCTAAGGTAGGGAGAACGCCATGAAGATCACTCCGGGAAAGCAGAAGGGCCTGAAGGCAGTTTCGAACGCGCACGGCGTCATCGCCGCTGCCGCCATGGACCAGCGCGGTTCCCTGAAGAACGCGATCGCCAAGGAAAAAGGCGTGGAGAAAACTCAAGTGACGCCGATGATGCTCGAGGAGTTCAAAGTCATCGTCGCTCGCATCCTGACGCCTCACGCGAGCGCCATTTTGCTCGACCCCGAGTACGGGCTCCCGGCGGCGCGCGCCCGGGCGTCGAACGCGGGCCTGCTGCTGGCATACGAAAACAGCGGTTACGACAACACGCGGCCGGGACGGCTGCCGGACCTTCTCGACATCTGGTCGGCTCACCGTTTGCAGATCGCCGGGGCCGATTGCGTAAAAATTTTGCTCTACTACAATCCGTTCGATTCGCATGAAATCAACGAGATCAAACACGCGTGGACGGAGCGAATCGGCTCGGAATGCGCGGCCGTGGACATTCCGTTCTTCCTCGAATTCGTCGGATACGATGAAAAGGGCGACGACAAGAGCCTGGAATTCGCGAAAAAGAAGCCGGAGATCGTCGCCAAGAGCATGGAAGAATTCTCGAAGCCGCAATACGGGGTGGATGTCCTGAAGGTTGAAGTTCCGGTGAATATGGCTTACGTGGCCGGCGCGAAGGCCAACAAAGGCGCCTCCGCCTATTCGCGTGACGAAGCCAAGGAACATTTTCGGAAAGCTGCCGCCGCCGCAAAAAAGCCGTTCATCTACCTTTCGGCCGGCGTGGACAACGACGTCTTTCTGGAGACGCTTGAACTCGTGGGAGAAGCGGGAGTTCCTTATTCGGGGGTTCTTTGCGGCCGCGCGACGTGGAAGGAAGGAATTCCCGTCTACGCCAAGCAAGGAGCCAAGGCGCTGGAGGACTGGATGAATGTGGAGGGCGTGAAGAACATCAACAACGTAAATTCGCGCCTCACGACCGCCAAACCCTGGTACTCGTTTTACGGCGCAGCGTCCGCAGCGGCTCTTTCGTAGGCTGCCGGAAGCGGCTGATTCCGGTTGCGCGGCCTTGCCCGGGCGCTGGCGGCGGCTAACGCCCGCGCGGCGGCTTCGCTTATACTTTTCGCATGCCGATCAACACCGTGATCGTGGACGACGAGCGCCCGGCCCGCGACGAGCTCGCTTTCCTGCTGAAGGCGTTTCCCGAGGTCAACCTCGTCGCCCAGGGCAAAAACGGCCTGGAAGCCGTAGCCCTGATCAAGGACCACGAACCCGACCTCGTCTTCCTCGACGTCCATATGCCGGGGCTTGACGGCTTCGGCGTCATCAAGAAGCTCGTCGAGCGAAAGCTGCGAATCCCACAAATCATTTTCGCCACCGCCTTCGATAATTACGCGATCCAGGCGTTCGAAGTGAACGCCGTGGATTACGTCCTGAAGCCGTTCGACAAATCGCGCGTGGGGAAGGCCATCCAGCGCGCGAAGAAAATGGTGGACGCGCAAACCTCCCCGGTCGAGCGGCTGGAATCGCTCGTTGGCCAACTGGCGATGCCCGCGCCGCGCGCGGCACAGGCCGTGAAGCTGCTGCTGAAATCGCAGTCGCGAATGTTTCTGGTGGACGCCGAAGAGATCATCTACGCTTCGATCCAGGACGGGACAATTTCTCTTTTTGCGAGGGACGCAGAGGGCGCATCGAACTACCGGACGATCGAGGAGCTGGCCGCGGCGCTCAATCCGGACCTCTTCTGGCGGGCGCACCGCTCCTATCTGGTCAACATCAAGCACATCAAGGAAGTCGTGCCGTGGTTCAAATCGAGCTACATGCTGAAGATGGACGACAAACGCGCGAGCGAAATTCCGGTTTCGCGAGCGCAGACGCGGCGCCTCCGCGAGCTACTGAAGCTTTGACGTGAAGCGGGACCGGCCACACGCCGAGTTCGTTTCGCCATGCAAAAGAGACTTTTCATGACCTGGCCGCGTCGCCGCCAAGAGATATTTGGTCGAGGCCGCGAAATGAATGCGGGAACCGAAACAGCGGAATCCGTGAGCAGCAGGCTTCTCCATGACTCCTCTCCTCGCGTTCTTCCGTGATACCATCCGAGCGCTCGCGGCCATGGTGACGCCATGAAGAAAATACCGGCTTTCGCTTGTCTGACCGGCCTGTTCTGGATCGCCGGTGCGACGGCTTTCGCGTCACACGGAGTGAATTTTCCCGCGCAGAAATCCAGCGCGCCCGTCATCGCGCCCTCGGATACCGGCACTCTCGGCGGCACGGTGGAGGACCATCACGGCGTCCCCGTGGGCGGGGCGACGGTGTCGGTGGTAAGCGCCGATTCCCACACCAAACGATCGGGAAACACGGACGGGACCGGCTCGTTTTTTATAGACAGCCTCCCGGCCGGAGATTATATGGTCACGGCGTCGGCCCGCGGCCTTCTGCCCAAGACTGAAAAAGCCCGCATAAAAGAGGGCCGCCGAACCACCCTTCACATCAAATTGAAGGCTCCTCCCGTGTACACCGACTAACGGTTTGGAGCGAACCTCCATGGATTTTTCTTTCACCTCGGACCAGATTTTAATCCGCGACACCATTCGGCAATTTATGGAGACCGAAGTCCGCCCCGTACTGCGCGCATACGAGCGCGCGGAGAAATTTCCGGGGGAGGAGCTGCGCCGGCTGGGGGAGCTCGGATGCTGCGGAATGCTGATTCCCGAGGAGTGGGGCGGCGCGGGGACGGACACGATCAGCTACGCGCTGATGCTCGAGGAAGTGGCGCGGGTGGACGCTTCGATCGCCGTGGCGCTCAGCGTGACCAACTCCGTGGTTGCCGCGCCGCTGTGGAAGCACGGCACGGACGAGCAGCGGGGAAAATATCTGGCTCGCCTGGCGCGCGGCGAAATCCTCGGCAGCTTCTGCCTCACCGAGCCGCAGGCAGGCAGCGACGCAGCCGCCCTTCAGAGCCGCGCCACCCGGCACGGCGATCATTACATTCTCAACGGGACAAAATCCTGGGTCACGAGCGGAGGAGTTTCGGGAGTCTATCTGGTCTTTGCGAAGACGGACCCGGCGGCGGGGTCGCGCGGCGTAACCGCGTTTCTCGTCGAGCCGGCGTTTCCCGGCTTCCGAGTCAGCCGGTACGAAGACAAAATGGGCTTGCGATTGTCGCGCTCGGCGGAGATTGTGTTCGAGGATTGCCATATTCCGGCGGAAAACCGGCTTGGAGAAGAGGGGCAGGGCCTGAAGATCGCGCTCGAAGCGCTTGACGGGGGCCGAGTCGGAATCGCGTCGCAAGCGGTGGGAGTCGGGCAAGGGGCATTTGAATGCGCAGTACGGTACGCAAAGGAGCGGCGCACTTTCGGCCATCCGATCGCGGAATATCAGGCAATCCAGTGGATGCTCGCGGATATGCAGACCGACATTGAAGCTGCGCGGTCGCTCACGCACTATGCCGCGTTTTTGCGCGACAAGGAAATTGCGGCAGGGAAGTCCGCGCAGCCGGGGGCGAGCCGCGGCAGCGCGGGGGCGCACGCGTCGCGCGCCAAGCTCTACGCCAGTGAAATGGCCAATCGCGTCGCCTATAAAGCGGTGCAGGTGCACGGCAGCGCGGGCTATTCCCGTGAGACCGACGTCGAGCGTTTCTACCGGGATGCGCGAGTCCTCACGATTTACGAGGGCACGAGCGAGATTCAGCGCAGCGTCATCGCCCGCGACCTGCTCCGCAAATCCTGACGCGGGTGCTTGGTTCAATTCATCCCAAGCGGACGCGTATCGGTCTACTCTGAGGACCTAATTGGATAGGAGGGCATCGGCATGAAGACAGGCGAAGGGATCATCAGCAAGCAGAGCAACTATTCCGTTTCGGAGACGCTCGACCGAGTCGAAGCGGTCATGAAAGCCAAAGGCGTCAAAGTGTTTGCCCGGGTGGATCACAGCGGGGAAGCGGAAAAAGTCGGACTGAAAATGCCGCCGACACAACTCCTGATCTTCGGGAACCCAAAGGGGGGCACACCGGTGATGCTCGCGGCGCCCACGGCGGCCATTGACCTTCCGCTGAAGGCGCTGGCCTGGCAGGACAACGAGGGGAAGGTCTGGCTGAGTTACAACGATCCCGAATACCTGAAGCGGCGATTTGGCCTGACGGACGACCAAATCAAGACCATCGCCGGGATAGGCGGCCTGATCGAGCAAGGGCTCAATTGAGCGGGCGTTTGCCGCGCCGATCTCGAGGCTGAGGGACGCCCCGCGGCCCGACCGGCGATGGGGCGCCACCGCCAGCCTGTTGATCGTGATCGTTCGAGGTTGTATTGTTTCCTGATGTCTTCCATGCCACGCGCGCTCCGTACCACCGTAATCGGAAGTTATCCCTTTCCAGCTTGGCTGGAATTTGCTTCCAGCCATCTGGATGCCTTTGGCGCCGACGATCTCGGCGAAATGCTCGACGATGCTGTCTCGGTCGCTGTAAAGGATCAGACCGACGGCGGGCTGGACGTCATCACCGACGGTGAACAGACTCGCCTGGACTTCAACCTCTCGTTTTACGGGTTTCTGACCGGAATCGCGCCCGAACCGCTCGCCCGGCGGAGGTTCGGACCTCCCGGCCACGACCAGCGCGGCAAGCATGAAATAACCGGCGAATTGGGGGCACCGCGCGGGCTCGGCGTCGTGGAAGAGTTCCGGCGGCTGAAACGCATCGCGCCTCCGGGATTCACACTGAAAGCCAGCGTCCCGGGTCCCTACACGCTGAGCGGGCGGCTGGTTCCCAATGACAGGTATCCCGACCGGTTTGGCATCACGCGGGCGTTGATACCAATCGTGCGGCGTGAATTGGAAGCTCTGGTTGTCGAAGGCTGCCAGGAAATCTGCGTGGACGAGCCCTCGATGAGCTGTTACGGGCACCGCGAGGACCCGCGCCAATTTGCGGCCATCTTCAATGAAACCGTAGAGTCGGTTCGCGGGCGCACGCGGCTTTCCATGCATTTGTGTTTTGGCAATTACAAAGGCCGGGCCGTGGCTCCCCGAAAATATGCATGTCTTTTTCCGGCTTTCCTGGACATCCATGTAAACGAAATGCATCTGGAAATGGCTAGCCGTGAGTTCGCGGAGCTGGAGGTCATCAAACCCATCGCCGAGCGCATGGACGTGGCCGTGGGAATCATCGACGTGAAGAACTACTACATCGAAACGCCGGAAGACGTGGCCAATCGCGTCCGGCGATGCCTGCAATTCGCACCGGCAGAACGTCTGGCTTTCGCTCCCGATTGCGGGCTCAGCCAAACGGCGCGATGGGCGGCGCGGCGCAAATTGGCATCGATGGTCGAGGGTGTGAAGCGCGTGCGCAAGGAGCTGGGGCTCGCGTGATTGAGCCGGTCCTGAAGGACGCCGCACTGCTGGCCGACGTGAAGGAGGCCGACCGCGACGACGGCCATTTTCGCCTGTGGTGGCTGGGGCAGAGCGGGTTTCTGGTGCAGTGGCGGGGGCGGCATCTGCTGCTTGATCCGTACTTGTCCGATTCGCTCACCAAGAAATACGCCCATACCGACAAGCCACACGTTCGCATGACGGCGCGAGCCGTGGATCCGTGCGCCCTCGACTTTATCGACGTGGCGACGTCGAGCCACAACCATACCGATCATCTGGACGGAGAAACGCTCGGGCCTCTGTTGCGGGCCAACAAGGGCATCATGCTGGTCGTGCCGGAGGCGAACCGCAAGTTCGTGGCCGAGCGCCTGGGAATCGATGCGGCGTTTCCCACCGGCCTGGAGATTGGCCATTCGATTCAAGCGGGACAATTCCGAATCGAGGCCGTTCCCGCGCGCCACGAAGAGCTCGGGCCGGAGTATGTCGGCTACGTGGTTGGGTTCGGGCCGTGGACGATTTATCACAGCGGCGACACGCTTCTCTACGAAGGCATGGCCGAGCGCCTTCGTCCCCACAAGATTGACGTGGCGCTGCTGCCGATCAACGGCCGCGCACCGGAGCGCCGCGTGGCGGGCAATTTGAGCGCCAGGGAATCGGCGGAGCTGGGGAAGCAGATTGGCGCGCGCAGCGTCATTCCCTGCCATTACGAAATGTTCGAGTTCAACACCGCAGACCCGCGCGGCTTCGCAGCGGCGTGCGACTCCATCGGCCAACCTTACCGCATCCTGCGTTGCGGAGAGCGCTGGGACAGCCTTTCGTTGTAAGCCGTTCAAGAAAATACAGCCGAAAATTATTGGCGCGGCAGCGGGCTCGTCGCTTGCGCCGCACGCTTTTTTTTGTAGAATTGCCCGCCGGTGGAATCCAAATTTCGTCTTTCATGTTTTCCGGGATGTCTCTACACTCTTTATTTCCGATTTTCGCGGAGGAGCGGAAGTGGCGGCGGGAAAGACAAAGCGAGTGTTGAGCGGGATGCGGCCAACGGGCCGATTGCATCTGGGACATTATTTCGGCGCGCTTTCGAACTGGCTGAAACTGCAGGACGAACACGAGTGCTTCTTCTTCGTCGCGGATTGGCACGCGCTCACGACGCACTACGAGGACACGTCGTCTGTCGCTGAAAATACGCTGCAAGTGGCGACGGACTGGCTCGCCGTCGGCCTGGACCCCGCGAAATCCACACTTTTTATCCAGTCCTCGATACTCGAGCACGCCGAATTGGACGTTCTTCTCTCGATGATTACGCCGCTTTCCTGGCTCGAACGCGTGCCGACGTACAAAGAGCAGATCGAAAATCTGAAGGATCGCGATCTCGGCACGTACGGCTTTCTCGGCTACCCGCTGCTTCAGTCGGCGGACATCGTGATGTACGGCGAACCGAAGAAAGAGCTGCTGGTTCCCGTCGGCGAGGATCAAGCGCCGCACGTGGAGCTGACGCGCGAAGTGGTCCGGCGATTTAATTCCAACTTCGGTTTTCAGATCAAGGGAGAGATCGCGACGAAGGAAGAGCACGCCCGGATGCTGGAGAGAGTATGCGAAGTCGTCGGATTTGCTCCGGCCAGCGTGAAACCGGGTGTTCCGGGGGCGGGCTACAATCCGGAATTCGAGCGTGTTGTGAGAAATTACGTCCGCGGAATCGGAGTAGAGAATTTCTACGAGAAAATCGGGTCAGCCAAGCGCTTCTTTCCTTGCCCCAGCGTACTGCGAGAACCCGCCTATTTACCCACAGAAACTCCGCGCCTGCCGGGGCTCGATGGCCGGCGAATGGCCAAATCGTACGGCAACGCGATCTGGCTCTCCGACCCGCCCGACGAAATTCGGGGCAAAGTCCGCAACATGATGACCGACCCTCAGCGCGTCCGCAGGACCGATCCAGGGCGTCCCGAAGTTTGCCCCGTCTTTGCCTGGCATAAATTGTTTTCACCCAGCGACACAGTCGCCCGTATCGACCGCGACTGCCGAACCGCGGGAATCGGATGCGTCGATTGCAAGAAAGAGATGGCGGAAAATCTCGTGCGTTGGATCGAACCTATCCAGGCCAAGCGCAAGGAGTACGAAGCCGCACCCCAGAAAGTGTGGAAAATTCTCGATGAGGGTTCCAACCAGGCTCGCAAAGCCGCCAAGAGAACCATGAAACGCGTGCGCAACGCGGTCTTCCATTGGGACGAAGCTCGCCCCTGAAGAAATCGTTCGAAAAAATTGTGGCTCTGCTGTCGGGAGCGCTACGGTTTGGCTTCCGCGGCTGTAAAGGCCTCCGCGGGCGGCGCGGAAGGAGGCGGATCGGCCGCGGCAGCCTTCGGCGAATTCGCCGCAGGCGCCTGCGCGGGTTCCTTCGTTTGGACGGCCGTCAACCCCGCGGAAGCGGAGGGCGGAACCTCCAGAACAATTCCGGGGACGATCAAGGCGCGGATGCTCGAGTGCTCCGCGCGAATAGCAGGGTGGCCCTTATCGAATTCGGATAAAAAGAACGCGTAGCCGTCCAGAAGTTTCGCGTGGAGTTTCCCGCTTTGCCTCGCAGCGAAAACCGCCGGCACGCGCCCGCCCTCGGCCGTCGAAATATCCTGGAGAAACCAGGCAACCTGCCCGGGACTGAACGGCCCCGGCTCGCGAACTCCCAGCACGCGGGCCCGGGCTTGCGCGCCGCGCTGGACGATAAGCACTCCGTGAACGACCAAATCTTCTGTGGCGGTCAAGTCCACCACTTCGCCGACGATCAATCCCCCCGCAGGCACGTCGCGGGTGAGGGTAAGTCCAACGGAAGTATCCTCGGGAATCGTCAGAGCCGCCGTTTGCTCGGACGCCTTTTCCGAGGAGGCAACCGGCGCGGCCAGCATGGCGAGAATCACTTTGTCAGGAACGCCTGCTGACCGCAGCCGGCGGATCGCCAGGGGGGAAGTGTCAAAGTCGCAAGGAGAGGATTTGATTTTGTCCGTGAGCGCGGCCAGGCCGGCGGGGTTATTGCGCAGCGCCAGCACATCCTCGTTCGTAAGCGTGCCCGACGGTGCAGCGGACGGCGGTGCAGGCGCGGGAGCAGGCGGCTTGGATGGCTCCGTCATGCCGAACGTGAAGGTGTGGTGCGGCGGCGGGGGAGTCACAGAGATATCGCCATTGAGGACCCAACCGACGCGCCCATCGGCGACTTGAATCTGATAGTAGCCGGCGACATGACTGAGAACTTCCACTTTCTCGTTGCACCGCAATTTCCCCAGCTCTTCGAACGTGTCGATGGAGCGGTAGATCAGAAGATAGGAATCATAAGTCCCACACTGCACGTAGGCGGGCGTGCCCGCGCGGGCGTAGGAAGCCGCACCCAGAAAAACCGCCAGCGCCAAAATTCCAGCTTTCATGTTTCGCCTCGAGCCCCGGACCATCGCGCCGCGATGTTCCCTGCCGGGACCGGAAAGAGATGGAGACCCTGGTCGATTGTTAACAATCAGAGGGGCTCCGCCAATGGTACTTTGCAACAGCTGAACTTACGGACAGTGCCTCTCGGCGCAATCGCAACCGGCCGCCTTCCGGCGGAGGCATAAAGCCTTGCGGCAGAAGGACCTCCGAAGCGGCGCCGAGCGCCCCTGCGCATTCCACCTGTCCTCGCGTTCCATTGCGCTCTTTCGGGCCGGCGCTATCCTGTTTTCGCGATGCCTAGTGTCTTACGATCGGCGAACCAGCTGGCGCTGATGACAGCGCTTTGCCTTTATCCGCTTGTATCATTCTCCGCGCCGGGGGAGGCGACGGAAAAAATCGAGTTGCGCTCGGCGCTTTGCCCCATCGTTTACCCTGTGGATCAAACGGGGGGAAGTGAAAATGAAGCCGGGCGGGGCGTCCATTTTCTTTTCTATGGGAACGGTTTTTTTGTCAACAAAGATGGCTATTTAATCACCGCCGCGCACGTGCTGAGCCAGCTCCATGGAGGGCAGGCTTACGTCTTGGTGCGGCCGCAGGAAGGAGCTCCGCAGATCATTCCCGCGCATCTCATCGCGTTCGACATCGAGCACGACATCGCACTGCTGCGAGCCACGCCAAATCCCTTTCTCGGCAAGTACGACGTATCGTTTCTGCCGCTTGCAGCGGAATGGCCGGAAAGAGACGCGAAGGTAACCGCCGCAGCTCTTCGGCCTTCCAATTTGAAGGATCCACATACGGGCGACCCAATTCTGGAAAGCGATCCCTCGGGAGAAGTAGTCGATTTCGAATTTTCCGCGCTATACAGTGGCAAGCCCGAAACCGAGCTGTTTCTTTTCAGCCACGAAATCGAGCCCGGGCAGAGCGGCTCGCCCGTGGTGGCCGCGGGATCAAACGGCGTTGTCGGATTGGTTGAGGGGCGATGGCTCCGTGAAAATGCCACCACTCTCGGCCTGGCGGAAAGTTCGCCCTTTACAGGAGTGGGCGCGGCCATTCCGATTCACTACGCGATCTGGCTGCTGCAACAGAAGGGAATTGCATGGCAGGCGGCGCGCGCCGATTCGGTCCCGGCCGGCGGACAGGCCGGCGAAAGAGGTTCGGACGGACTGCCAGTCCCGCTTTCCGTTGTAACCGCGCCTTATCCGGAGGAGTCGCTTACGGGCGGGGAAGTCGTGCTCGACACTCAGGTGGACCCGCGCGGGCGGTTTTCAGAAATTCGCGTCGTCCGCGGCGACGACCCATTTCTTTTTGACGTGCTTGCCGCCGTCCGCACATGGACATTCGTCGCGGCACAGGAGAAGGGGATCGGCGTCCCGGCGCGTGTCGGGATAGCATTCCAATTTCCGCAATCGCTGAACCGCGGCGTGCCTGGGACGCGACATGCGTACAATGAGCCAGTGGCGAGGGGCGGGGAACGTGCGGCCTTGCCGATTGTCACGGTCGAGCCGCAACCCGCGGCGGAGACCGGAGCGGAAGGAAGCGTCATTCTGTACGAAACCGTGGATGCGCGCGGCAGCGTCACATCCACGCGGGTGTTGCAAGGCGTTGAATCGCTCATCCCGGCGACGCTGGCGGCCGCCCGAGAGTGGCGGTTCGTTCCCGCGATGCATGCCGGGGAGGCGCATGCTTCCGGCTTTATCCTCGTCTTCACCTTCCGCCGGGCACCCCTCGGGGTCAACGGACAGCGGCGCAACAGTGGAATGAAACCGCCGCCCGATTCTTCATTTTCTTTTCGTTGAAATCCGCGTAACCTATAAACCCGAGGAGGAACCCCCGAGCTTGGCTTCGCCCTACCGCGTCAATCTGCCCGCTTACGAAGGACCCCTCGATCTCCTGCTGGATTTGATTCGCAAGCAGGAGATGGACATCCACAACATTCCCATCGCGAAAATCACCGAGCAGTACCTGAACTACCTACACCAGCTCGAAAAGCTCGATATCGACGTCTCGGCCGACTTCATCTACATGGCCGCGACGCTGATCCACATCAAGTCGAAAATGCTGCTGCCGCCCGACCCGCTGGCCGATCCGGACGCGCCGGAAGATCCGCGCGAGGAGCTGGTCCATCGGCTGCTCGAACACGAAAAATTCAAGAACGCGGCGCAATTGCTCTACCAGAAGCAGCAGGTGGAAGACCACGTGTGGTCGCATCCCGACCGTTCGCTCTACACCGGGGACGCGGTGGAAGGCGAGCTGGTAGTTTCCCTGGTTGACCTCGTAAAGGTGTTCCAGCAGGTCCTCGAACGGCGCAAGGAAGTGCCGAAATTCGAGCTCCGGCACGAGGCAGTGACGATCGCGCAGATGATGGACCGCCTGCGCCAGCGCCTGGCCCCGACGGAAGATCCCGTGTCGCTGATCGAATTTTTCGAGACTTGCCAGTCGCGGTACGCCATGATCGTCGCGCTGCTCGCCGTGCTGGAGATGGTCCGGATGCAGGCGGTGATTCTGGTGCAATCCGAGATGTTTTCGGATATATCGCTGCGGAAGCATAAAATGTTCGACGCGGTTTTTGCCGGCCCCGACGCGATGTCGAAGATCGAGGAGCAATATCTCTAACCATGACCCCCACGGAACTTGACGCGGCGCTCGAAGCGATTATCTATGCGGCCGACGAACCCGCCACGCTCGAGCAGATTGCGAACGCGCTCGGCGTCGAGAAGCCCGAGGCTCGCGCGGCGCTCGAGAACCTTACGGCCACCTATTCGACGGAGGACCGGGGTATCGAGGTCCGCAAAGTCGCCGGCGGGTGGAAGTTCTACACCAAGCCGCAGCACCACGAAGCCGTCCGCAAATTCATCAAAAGCCTGCAACCGCCGCTGCGGCTCACCATGGCGGCGCTTGAGACGCTTGCCGTCATCGCGTATAAGCAGCCGGTCACGGTTCCGGAAATCAACGAAATTCGCGGCGTGAATGTGGGCGGAACCATCAAGACGCTTCTGGAAAAGAGGCTGATCACAACGGCGGGGCGCAAGGAAGTGATCGGCAGGCCGATTTTATACCGCTCCTCGAAGCAGTTCCTGATGCGCTTCGGACTATCCGACTTGGACGAGCTACCCAGCCTCAAGGAATTCGAGCAACTTGCCGCGTCGGCACTGGGCGACGACGGGATCGCGCCCGCCGAGCCCGGCGACGAAAGCGCCGCGCCCGCTCCGGAATCCTCGGAAGCCGAGGCTATCCAAGCGTCGGGCGAAACAAACGACCTGGCGGAGCTTGGCGATGACGTCAGCAGTTCGCCGGACGAATCTTCGAGTGAAGCCGGCGCGGAGTCCTCGCGCGCGGCTTCTGCCGGCACCACCGAATCAAGCTCTTAGGCGCGGCGTTCGCTTACGACTCACAAGCTCTTTCCCCCTGCTAGATTCTCAATTCGTCGTCTGCTGCTCTCCGCGGAATGGCAGCTTGAATTTTCTGGCAATTTCCGGCCAGAACTCGCGCAGAACCAGAAATCCTGCCTGGCTCGCAAAACCCCAGCCAACGCTTTCGGCCGTCGCGTCGAATCCCCGCCGGTTTCCCGGATGGTAGAGGTTGCTGAGCGAGGCGGTGCTCACGGTGGCGAACCAGTCCGCGTAATTCGGCATCCTGCCGCCCTGGTCTCCGTGCGCCACGACGATATGCGCCACGGCGTGAAACAACCTGTGTCCGGTCCCGCCGCGCCCCAGGCGGTAATACCGCGGATCCTCGCGAAAAATTGTCGGGTAGAGGAACGATCCGAAGAAATAGCCTGAAGCCTGGTCGGCGAAGTCCGCCGAGAACCGCTTGCCATATCCCGCGGCGCCTTGCCCGAATTGCGGGTCGTTGTTTTCGGCCTGATCGATCCCGCCGCTGAAAGCCGCGGTGATGAAAGTGACCGGGTCGAGTGTCTCGCCCACGAACAAGAGAAACTTCCCCTTCACCGTCAGCGTGCAAAACACATTTCCAGGTTTAAAGTTCGCCGATTCCACGGTCGGCCGGTCGAGCTTCCTTGCGAACAAGCCCACGGTCTTCGCCAATGGCCCGTTATACTCCTGCCACTCGATTCCCGGCGCCGGCTGCAGGCAGGCGCCTTGAGGATTGAGCACCGCTTGCTCCTGTTGCGGCGTGGTTGCGGGAATCACCGGGGGCATCACTCCCGCGGTCGGCTTCGGCGGAGTCGCGGGCTTCGCCGGCGGTTGAGACTGCTGCGGCTTTTGCGCCTGCTGGTCCGCAGGAGGCCTTTGCGGCTCCTGGCCGCGCGCAACGACGGCGATGCAGATGAGCGCGGCGAGCGAAATCCACCTCGCCGCACGAGGCCATCCGCGACCGGCGCGCCGATCGTAAAGAAACCGGCGGGGAAGGAGGTTGCCAAACATGTTCTGCATCAAGCAAAAGACGCGCGGGACGGGGGCGGGAGTTGCCGTTTTCGCTGGCCGAAGATTGTTGGCGCGTCGCACCTGGGAACATTCACGATAACACCGAGGTCCAGTCCGCGAAAGCCGCGCGAGCCGCTGTCTCCTGCGCTTGCGGCAACGTTCCGCTCGCGCTACTCTTCCGCCTCACAGGACCCTTATGCCGGCCAAACGCATCTCCACTGGCAAAAAGAAAGCGAAAAAGCCTCCGAGGATCAAAGTTAAGCCGCCGCGCGACTCGCTCGTGGATTCGCTCCTCAACACGTATGCCATCAACGACGCGATGAACCAGCTGGTCCTAGCGCACCTCAATCCGCGCGCCTGGCGCGCCGCTCCTCCCAACCAATCACCGCGCGAGGGCCGCACCATCGCCGCCATCTTCGCGCATCTCCACAACTGCCGGCTCGTCTGGCTTCGCCATTCCGCGCCGCATTTGAGACGTCCCGCACCGCTTGACCCCGCGCGCTGTACGATGGCGCAAGCCCGCCGGGCGCACCGGCAAAGCGCCGCGCAATGCCTGGAAATGCTTCGCCAGGCGCTCGACGAATCCTCACCGCGGCGAGTGGAAAAATTTTCGCGAGGAGATTGGGCGCCCGTCTGGCCCGCGAGTGGAGTGATGTTCTGCTATATTTTTCTCCACGAAGCGCACCACCGCGGGCAGGTAATCATGCTCGCGCACCAGCTGGGCTACCGCCTGCCCGTTCCCGGGGCCTACGGCGTCTGGCACTGGCAAAAACTTTGGAAAGCCGCGGGCATGCCCCAACCTGGCTAGCAACCTTCCGCCGGTGTTATTCTGATTCTCGATGCCGCCGCATTCGATTCGGACAATCGGGCTGCGAACCACGCGGCGAACCGAACTTCGAATGGTGACGCGCGAAGTGGAAGCGCTGGTCCGGGAGTCGGGCGTGCAATCAGGCGTCTGCCATTTGTACGTGCCGCACACGACGGCCGGGGTGATCGTCAACGAAGGATACGACCCCGACGTCGCGAGCGATATGGAGGGCGCGTTCGACCGCCTCGTTCCCGATAGCCGCTTGTTCCGTCATTCGGAAGGGAATTCGGATTCGCATATCAAAACGGCGCTCGTAGGGTCGTCGGAAGCGGTCTTCATCGAGGAAGGGCGATTGGCGCTCGGGCGGTGGCAACAAATTTTTTTCGCCGAGTTCGATGGCCCGCGTTCCCGCGAACTCCGCGTCAAAATCGTTGCGGACCGGGCATGAGCAGCGGGCGCGAGTCGAGGGCCGCGTGAGCAAGGCGAGCAGTAAAGCGATTGTGGCGGTGGTGGCAATATTGATCGCGCTGTTTGTCGCTGTGGTTTTGGGCGGCCTGCTTTTCACATTGGCGCCGGGATTGAAGGAGCTGCTTCATGGGAAGTGACGCATTGAGATGGGGCCTCTACGTCCAGGTCCCGTTCTGCCAGACGAAATGCACGTACTGCAATTTCCACACGGGAGTCGTCCCGCGAGATCGCTACCAGCCTTATGCCGACGCCGTTTGCCGGGAAATCGAAGCGGCCACGCGAGACTTGCGGTTTGCCGCCGATACGATCTACTTTGGCGGGGGCACGCCGAGCTTGCTCGATGCCGCTTCGCTCGAAAAAATCCTGGGCACGCTGCGCGCCCGATTTTCCATTGCGGACCCCGAAGTCACTCTCGAAGCCGATCCCGAAACGATCTCACGTGAAAAATCCGCCGCGTGGCTGGCCGCCGGTTTCAACCGCATTTCGCTCGGCGTGCAATCTTTTGCCGATCCGGAATTGAAGGCGTCCGGGCGGATGCACCGCGGCGCCGACATTTTTTCCGCCGCCACGTCGTTGCGAGCAGCGGGATTCGACAACGTTTCGATGGACCTGATCGCCGGGCTTCCTCACCAGACGCCCGAATCCTGGGAAGATTCCGTCGGGCAGTTGCTGGCGCTTCGCCCCGAGCATGTCTCAATTTATATGCTGGAGATTGATGAAGGCAGCCGGCTGGGGCGTGAATCGCTGGCGGGTGGAGCCCGCTACGGAGCGAAGGATGTTCCGCCCGACGACGCGATCGCGGATTTCTATGAATTGGCCTGCACGCGGCTCGCTTCCGCGGGATATGAACACTACGAAATCTCGAATTGGGCGCTGCCGGGGCGGCGATCGCGGCACAACCTGAAATACTGGCAGCGCGCGCCGTATCTCGGTGTGGGGGCGGGAGCGCATTCCTTCGACGGGGCGACACGGTGGGCCAACGTGCACGATTCCGCCGGATATGTCGCCGCGGTGGAGCGAGGCGATTTTCCTCGCGAGCAGATTGAAGCCGTGACGTCCGAGCAAGCTCTTGACGAGGAACTTTTTCTGGGGCTGCGCCAGCTGGAGGGAATTGATCTCGCCCGAATCGAGCGCGACTACAACGTCCGGCTCCGACCGCGGCTTGCCCCCCTGCTCGCGCAAGGATTGGTGGAACTCGATGGGTCGCGCCTGCGTCTGGCGCCTTCGCGGCTAACCGTCTCGAACGAAGTATTCGTCGAGTTGCTGTCGTAAGGCGGTCGTGCAATTTGCGGCTGCTCGGAAACCTGGTTTGGCACTTTTCTAGTACGCCTCGCCTTGACATAATGGTCCGATGCCGAGAGAAGAGATGTCCAAGCCGCCAGTAGAGCTTCGGTCCGACACTTTTACAAAGCCGACCCCTGCCATGCGCCGGGCCATGGCCGAGGCCGAAGTGGGCGACGATGTGTTTGGCGAGGATCCCACGATCAACCGGCTGGAAGCGCGCGCCGCGGAAATTTTCGGCCGAGAAGCCGCACTGTTTGTCCCCTCGGGATCGATGGGCAACCTGCTGGCGATCAAGACCTGGGCGCAGCCGACGCAAGAAGTCATCTGCGAGGAGCGAGCGCACGTCAACGAATACGAAATCGCCTCGATGTCCGCTGTTGCCGGATGTTTTCCTCGGGCGATTTCCGCCCCGGACGGCTTTCTCTCCTGGGACCTTATCGAGCCGCAGATACGGGCGCGGTCAATCCACAATTCGGAGACGGGTCTGATCTGCCTGGAAAACACCCATAACATGCGGGGAGGGACGGTGCTGCCGCAGGAAATCTCGGAGGAGGTTTGCGCGGGGGCGCACGCGGCGAACCTGCATGTCCATCTCGATGGAGCGCGCATCTTTAACGCCGCCGTGGCTTCGGGGAAAAGCGTCGGTGAAATCACACGCCCGTTCGACTCCGTGATGTTTTGCCTTTCGAAAGGGCTCGGCGCGCCGGTGGGTTCGGTGCTCACAGGCCCGCACGACTTCATCGAAAAGGCGCGAATGGGCCGCAAGCTGCTGGGGGGAGGGATGCGCCAGGCGGGAATCCTGGCGGCGGCGGGACTTATCGCTCTCGAGGAAACGCCGAAGGTTTTGCACGTGGATCACGCGAACGCGAAGTATCTTGCCGAAAGCCTGGCGCGGATTCCGGGCGTAGGAATCGATCCGAAGAAAGTGGCGACGAACATCGTCATCTTCGACGTTCGAGCGACGGGCCGCACGGCCGTGGAATTTTGTGAAGAGCTGGCGAAGTTCGGGGTGCTGGCCGGTGAGACGACGAAGTACTCGGTGCGGATGGTCACGCACTACGACGTGGACCGTGCGGGGATCGAACGGGCGCTGGCCGCGCTGAAGACGATGCTGTCGGCCAAGGCTCCTGCGGCTTCGGCCCACTGATTGAAGCCGGCTTGAAGCCTTCGGCGGCAATGCTTCGGGCAACGGTCGAATGTTTTCCGTGCTGAGGATAAGTCCGTTGGCCAAGTGGTGGGCGCGAGCAAAGGCTCAGGCTCGGGCTTCTGTCTTCGGGTTACTCCCGGATGTATAATTTCGTGCCCGCGGGGGTGGATATATTTCCCGAATATCGAGTGTTTGCAGCCTGGGCATTTCGATCGCGCTCTGCGCTTTCGTTCCTTCGGGTGCCAATATGACCTCGCACTCCACAAGCTCATCCGCCGCGCCCGCACAATCCTCGGCGCAGAAACCGACAGTCGAAGAGGCGCGGCAATTCGTCAGCCGAGCGGAATCGCGCCTGCTGGAGCTATGGATCCGCAGCTCGCGCGCCTCGTGGGTGCAGGAGACCTACATCACCGACGATACGGAGATAATCGCCGCGCAGGCGGATGAAGCCGTAAAATCGGCCACTTCGGAGCTTGCCGCCGAATCCCGGCGCTTCGACGGGCTCGATCTTCCGCCGGACGTCGCGCGCAAGATCAAACTGCTCCGGCAATCCGTGGATATTCCGGCGCCGCGCGACGCGAAGCTCGCCGCCGAGCTTTCCGAGATCAACGCCTCGCTCCAGTCCGACTACGGGAAAGGAAAGTATTGCCTGCCGGCTTCCGATGGAGCTGCGACGGGCCAATGCCTCTCGATCGACGATCTTTCGAACATTATGGCGGAAAGCCGCGACCCGCAAGAGCTGCTTCAAGCGTGGGAAGGGTGGCGGCGGATTTCTCCGCCGATGCGCGAGCGGTACGCCCGCATGGTCTCCCTGGCGAACGAGGGCGCGCGCGAAATCGGCTTTTCCGATGCGGGCGCGATGTGGCGGTCGAATTACGACATGCCTCCCGATCAATTCGCCGCGGAAATGGACCGGCTATGGAGGCAAGTGCGTCCGCTCTATCTCTCGCTCCACGCGTACGTCCGTTCGCAGCTTGTGAAGAAATACGGCCCTTCGATTGTGCCGCCCGACGGGCCCATCCCGGCGCAGTTGCTCGGCAATATGTGGGCGCAGGATTGGAGCAACATCTACCCGCTCGTGGCGCCGCCGAATTCCGATCCCGGGTACGACGTGACGGAGTTGTTGAAAGCGCGTCGTGTAGTCCCTGTCGCGATGGTCCATTATGGCGAGCGATTTTTCACGTCGCTCGGGTTCGCGCCTCTGCCGGAGACATTTTGGGAACGGTCGATGTTCACGCGCCCGCGCGACCGCGAAGTGGTCTGCCATGCCAGCGCGTGGGACATCGATTTCGAAGACGATCTGCGGATCAAAATGTGCATCGAAGTGAAGGGCGAGGATTTCACGACCATTCATCACGAGCTGGGCCATAATTTTTATCAGCGAGCCTACAAGGATCAGCCGCCGCTGTTCCGTGATTCCGCGAACGACGGCTTCCACGAGGCCATCGGCGACACGATCGCCCTTTCCGTCACTCCCGAATACCTCAAACAGATCGGGCTGCTCGACACGGTGCCGCCTCCTTCGGCCGATATCGGCATCCTCATGCGGCGCGCCCTCGAAAAGGTCGCGTTTCTTCCCTTCGGGCTGTTGGTGGACAAATGGCGCTGGGGCGTTTTCTCCGGCGAAATCAAGCCCGCGGATTACAACAAAGCCTGGTGGGACCTGCGCCGCGAATACCAGGGCGTCGCGCCGCCCGTCTCGCGCAGCGAAGCCGATTTCGATCCCGGCGCGAAATATCACGTGGCCGGCAACGTTCCCTACGCCCGCTATTTTTTGGCGGCTGTATTGCAATTTCAGTTTCATCGCGCGCTCTGCAAGACCGCGGGTTACCAAGGGCCGCTTAATCGCTGTTCGATTTACGGCAGCAAAGCCGCGGGCGAAAAACTCAACCGGATGCTGGAAATGGGCAAAAGCAAGCCCTGGCCGGATGAACTCGAGGCGATCACCGGGGAACGCGAGATGGATGCCAGCGCGATCCTCGACTATTTCGCTCCGTTGAAAAAGTGGCTGGACGAGCAGAACAAACAGAACGGCGTAAAGGGCGGCTGGTAGACTTGAGCGCCGTTATTGCCGCGAGAGGTTTCACGTGAAGTTCGCACGAAGCCCTGCGAAAGGAGAGTAACGAGCGGAGCATGCCGGGCCTCAGCCGCGGTTTGACGCGCAACGCCATCGAAATCGCGCGTCGAACTTCACGACGGGCGGCCGGCGCCGGGAAAATATGAAATTTGTGATTATTTTCCGCTGGATTCTCGTTGCCGCTTTCCTTGCCACAGCCGGATACTTGCAAATGCGTTTTGGCCGCATGATCGCCTTCGCGTTGAAGCTGCCTTACGACTCGCCGGTAAAGAACCGCGACTCGCTGATCGCCGTAGTCGAAGTTGCCGCGGCGGTGATCCTCTACTTCGCGGGCATAATTCTGACGCTCTTTAACGCCAATTGGCACCGCCTGGCCCGAAAATCATCGACATGAACCTGAATCCGGCGCTGCGCATGATTCTCATCTGGGGTTTGGGTCTTCTCTTGATTGTGTATATCGCCGGAACGCTGCGGCTGGCCTGGCCGCTTCTGACGGGGCAGGGAACGCACGGAGCGCCAATCGCTCCGATTGTCGCGGGTTTTTACATGCGGCTGGTGTTGATGGGAGTCATTCTGTATCTCTTTGAACGTCTGCGGCGGAGCCGCACGCCGCGCGGGTAGCGATTCGGCACGCCCCAGCCTCTGGCCCTATAAGTGATTCCTCCGTTCCGGTATAATCGGATTTTATATCCGAGGAATCTTGGAATTTTCACTCACCGACGAACAGCAGCAACTCCGGCGCGCGGTCCGCGAATTCGCCGAAGCCGAAATCCGCCCTCACGTCATGGAGTGGGACGAAGCCTCGAAATTTCCATCCGAAATCATTCCCAAGCTCGCGGAAATGGGTTTTTTGGGCGTCATCTTCCCGGAAAAATACGGTGGCGCGGGGATGGGTTACATCGAGTACGCCATCATCATCGAGGAGCTTTCGCGCGTGGATGGCTCGGTGGGCATTATTGTCGCGGCGCACAATTCGCTCTGCTCCAATCACATCTACAAATTCGGGACCGAAGCGCAGAAGCAGAATTATCTCGTTCCCCTGGCGCAAGGCAAAAAACTCGGCTGCTGGTCTCTTACGGAGCCGGAAGCCGGGTCCGACGCGGGTGGAACGCGGACCGTGGCGGCAAAAAAGGACGGGTCCTGGGTGCTGAACGGCGCAAAAACGTTCACGACGAACGGCCACTACGCGGATGTCTGCGTCGGCATGGCCGTCACCGACGCCGCCAAGAAAAGCCACGGCATTTCGGCCTTTGTGATTGAGAAGGGAACTCCGGGGTTTCGTCCCGGGAAGAAGGAAAACAAGCTCGGTCTGCGCGCCAGCGATACATCGGAAGTGATTTTCAGCGATTGCAGGATCCCGGCGGATAATCTGCTGGGCAAAGAAGGCGAAGGCTTCATCAACAGCTTGCAGATTTTGGACGGCGGACGCATCTCGATTGCGTCGCTGGGTCTGGGCATGGCGCAGGGCGCCTACGAATGCGCGCTCAAATACGCGCAGCAGCGGAAGCAGTTCGGGAAAGCGATAGCCGAATTCCAGGCGATTCAGTTCAAGCTTGCCGACATGGCCACCCAGATCGAAGCCGCGCGACTGCTGACGTACCAGGCGGCATGGCTCGCCGACCGCGCCATCGCCTCCGGAAATTACGACGCGCGCTTCACGCGCGAATCGAGCATGGCAAAGCTCTATGCCGGGGAAGTCGCGGTTCGCGTCGCCAACGAAGGCGTGCAGATTCACGGTGGCTACGGCTTTATCAAGGACTATCCCGCCGAGAAATTCTATCGGGACGTAAAACTCTGCACCATTGGCGAAGGGACGAGCGAAATTCAGCGGCTTGTGATTGCCCGCCAGCTCCTTGGAAAGCGTTAGAAATTGTCAGCAGGAAGGCTTCCGCGACGTTTCCCGGAGGAACGCTGCGGCTCTCGTCCGTTCACTTGCGGCCCAACCGCTATTCGGTCGACCTCTCCCGCTCAATCCAGATTCTGAACTTTCCTTCGTGGCATTTTAGCCGTCTGCCGCGAGGAGGGTCTGTGGCTTATACTCTTCCGATGCCAACGAACCTTGAATCCTGGGCGGAACAGATTCGCGCAGGGGATATCCGAGCGCTTTCACGAGCGGTGTCGGCGATCGAAAACCGGTCGGCGGAATCCGAAGAGCTGGTTCGCCGTCTTTTTCCGCACACGGGACACGCCTATCGCGTGGGGATTACGGGAGCACCCGGGACAGGGAAGAGCACGCTCGTAGACCGGCTTGCGGCGCATTACCGGTCGGAAAAGCAAACGGTCGGCATCGTCGCCGTTGACCCGTCAAGTCCATTCACAGGCGGAGCCATTCTCGGCGACCGAATTCGCATGCAGAGCCACGCGACCGACAACGGAATTTTTATCCGCTCGATGGCGACGCGCGGGTATCTGGGAGGACTGGCGCAAGCCACGGGAGACACGGCGCTGCTTCTCGATGCGGCGGGGAAAAATATGGTTTTGCTGGAGACGGTCGGCGTCGGCCAAGGAGAGATCGAAATCGTGCGGCTCGCCGACTGCACTCTGGTGGTTCTGGTTCCGGGGATGGGCGACGACGTGCAGAACCTGAAAGCGGGCTTGATGGAAATCGGCGATGTTTTCGTTCTGAATAAATCCGAGCGGGAAGGCGCCGGGCGATTCGAGCAGCAGCTCAAGGCGATTCTTCAGCTGGTCCCGGAGCGCGACGGGTGGAAGCCTCCGGTCGTGCGGACGGTGGCGACGGAAAATAAAGGCATCTCCGAGTTGGCGCAAGAAATCGCGCGTTTTCAGGCCCATTTCGAGCAGAGGCAGGACCGCCGCGCCCGCGAGGTCGCCCATTGGAAAGATTGGCTGCTGCGGTTAATCCAGACGCGGCTGCTCGACCGCGTGGTCGGCGCCCATTTCAGCGAAGCGCAATTCAACGAGCTTGCCGCCGAAGTGGCGGCGCGGCGCAAAGACCCGTACGCAGCGGTCAACGAAATCCTGTCGCGCGCGGGACTCTGACGCGGCAACGGGCTCCCGTATGCGCGCAGCCGCTTCCAACTTTCTGCGACAAACTGTAAACTCCTTGTTTCGCCTTTTGTGCCCCGGCACGCGCTGACCCGCTTGCCGGCGGTCAGGTTTGTGGCTGGGCGGCCCATAAACAGGAGCGATCTTTGAAACTTGGGGACCTCGAATTTCACGTTTTGAACGCGGGACATGTATACCTGGATGGCGGAGCGATGTTTGGAGTCGTTCCCAAGGCTCTTTGGGAAAAAAAATGCCCCGCGGATGCCCGCAACCGCATCCAGCTTGCGATGAACTGCATTCTCGTCCATGCGGGGGGCAAGAACATCCTGATCGAAACAGGGGCGGGCGACAAGTTCAGCGCGAAATTTCGCGATATTTACGGCCTGGACGGCCCTTTTCTGGCGCGCGAACTCCGGCGACACGGGCGTGAGCTTCACGAAATAGACATCGTCATCAACACGCACCTGCATTTCGATCATTGCGGGGGCAACACGCACATCGAGAAGGACAAGGTCGTTCCGACCTTCCCTCACGCGCGCTACGCCGTGCAGCGCGGCGAGTTCGAGCACGCCCTGCATCCGAACGAACGCGACTCCGCGAGCTATATTCCCGACAATTACGTTCCGACCCGGTCGGCCTGCAAGCTATCGTTGCTCGAGGGCGACCGGACGATCGCTCCCGGAGTGGATTTGATCAAGGTGCCCGGCCACACATCGAACATGCAGTGCGTGAAGCTTCATGGCGGGGGCAAGACGGCGTTCCTTCTGGCGGACCTTGTTCCCACGGCCGCCCATCTCCCGCTACCCTGGATTATGGGCTACGATTTGTATCCGATGACCACATTGGAAAATCGCAAGAAATGGATTCCCGAGATCATTCGCGAGGGGTGGATTGCACTGTTTGGCCACGACCCTCGGACTCCCGCAGCGTACCTGCGGGAACGGGACGGGCATTGGGAAGCCGAGCCTGTAAAGATCACCTGATTGCAAAATCGAGCCGCCCTGCACTTATGTAAGCTGTAAAAAATCCTATCGGTGAGGACTACTGCGAGAATGGCGAAGAAGAGAGCGGGAAAATCGGCGCGAACGAAGGGGAAGGGCGAGCCTGTCCGGATCGGAATCATCGGCGGAAGCGGGCTGTATGCGATGGCAGGCCTCGCCGACACGCGGGAAGTACGCGTGAAGACTCCGTTTGGCGAACCTTCGGATGCCATTGTGACCGGGACGCTCGAAGGCGCGCGGGTCGCCTTTCTTGCCCGCCACGGGCGGGGCCACCGTTTTTCGCCCACCGACATCAACTACCGCGCGAACATTTGCGCCCTGAAAATGCTGGGCGTCGAGCGAGTCGTCTCGGTGAGCGCTGTCGGCTCCCTGCGGGAGGATCTTCCGCCGCTCGACTTCCTGATTCCCAACCAGTTTTTCGACCGGACGCGAGCGCGAGTCTCCACATTTTTCGGGGACGGCATCGTCGCGCACGTCAGCTTCGACAAGCCCACCTGCCAGGAGCTTTCGGCCCGGCTGGCGGACGCTTGCGATTCGGCCGGCATCCCGGTGCACCGCGGCGGGACGTACGTGTGCATGGAGGGCCCGCAGTTCTCGACGCTGGCCGAATCGCACACCTACCGGCAGCTGCGTTTCGATGTGATCGGGATGACCAACTTGACCGAAGCGAAACTGGCGCGCGAAGCGGAGCTGTGCTACGCGACGATCGCCATGATCACGGATTACGATTGCTGGCACCCGCAGCACGATTCTGTTTCCGTGAGCGAAATCATCGCCAATCTCGGTAAGAACACGGAAAACGTGCAGCGCGTCATTCGCGGAGTGGTCCGCGAACTCGGAAGCGCGCCCAATTGCAAATGCGGCTCGGCGCTGGCACACGCCATTTTGACCGACCGCAAACTGATTTCCGCGGCCGCGAAGAAACGTCTGGCGCCGATCATCGGCAAGTACATTTCCTGACCGGGAGAGCTCATGTCACTACTCGTAGTGGGTTCCGTCGCATTCGACGCGATTGAAACGCCGCACGGCAAGGTGGATCGCACGCTCGGCGGCGCGGCGAGCTATTTCTCTCTTGCCGCGAGCCATTTTTCTCCCGTGCGGCTGGTGGGAATTGTCGGCGAGGATTTTTCCAAACAGGACGAAGCCGCGTTCCGCGGACGGCGCATCGATTTGGCGGGCCTCGAACGCGTTCCCGGCAAGTCGTTCTTCTGGGCCGGAAAGTACAATCAGAACATGAACGAGCGGACCACGCTGGTCACGGAGCTCAACGTGTTCGCGGACTTCAATCCCACGCTCCCCGCCTCGTACTGCAATTCGCCCTACATTTTTCTCGGCAATATCGACCCCACTTTGCAGCGCTCCGTTCTCAAGCAAGTGAGCTGCAAGCCCAAGGCGGTGGGCCTCGATACGATGAATTACTGGATCGAGCGGACCGGCGCCGAGCTGACCGAGACTCTGAAGCACATTCAAATCCTAATGATAAACGACGACGAGACGCGGCAGCTTTCGGGGGAGCACAATCTGTTTCGCGCCGCGAAGCGTATTTTCAAAATGGGCCCGCGCACTTTGGTGATCAAACGCGGCGAACACGGGGCCATTCTGGTTCACAACGATTTTGTTTTTTCCGTTCCCGCGTACCCGCTGGAGGAAGTCCACGATCCGACGGGGGCAGGGGATTCGTTCGCGGGCGGTTTCATGGGCTATCTGGCGTCGGCGGGGAAGGTGAATGACCGGACGTTGCGCAACGCGATGGTCTACGGGTCCGTGCTCGGGAGCTTTGCCGTCGAGCGGTTCGGGGTCGAGCGGCTGCTGAAACTCAAACGGACTGAAATTCACTCCCGGGCGCGCCGATTCTCGAAGCTGACTTCGTTTAAGCTTTGAGGGGTCCGGTGCGATGCGCGGCGCAACCGGGAGATGCGTCGCGGCGTCGATTCAAAGCCAAGTCCGGGCCTTGTACTGGCGGTACTCGTCCCCGAAGGCTTCCTCGAGCACTTTTTCTTCTTTCCGCATCCGGCGAATCTGCATGGATTGCAGCGCCACGAATACGATGGTCAAAATCCAATTGCCCCAAGCGATGAATAGGCCCAGATATCCGAGCCCTCCGAAGATGTACACCGGATGGCGGATTTTGGAATAGATTCCGGTCGTGACCAGGTCCTTCGCCTGCGCCGTGACGGCGAACGATTTGCCCAACTGCAGACGCGCAACGGCCCAAAACACAAATCCCACAGCCGCAACGACTAATCCGATTTCCCAGCGCAACCCTCTCTGCCCGTATCCGACCACGAGCCAGCCAAACCCGGAAAACATTACCAGGTCGCCGTATTTCAGGATTGCCTCTCCCGACTTTTTCATTGGGTTCATCGCCTTCCATACCTTTCTCGCACCAAATTTTCCCGGCGTTTGGCGGGGGGGCGCCTTTCCGCGCATCTGCGCCTTGCGGCGAGTCTCGCCGGACGCATTCTGCTGTACAATCGCGCGCGTGCCACACGATCTTACGGTTGCGTTGGTTGGGCGGCTGATACTCGCGGCGGTGCTCGGAGCGATCATTGGTCTCGAACGCGAGCTACGTCACGAGCCTTCCGGCATTCGCACGAACCTCCTGATCTGTTTCGGCTCCGCCCTGTTTACCACCATTTCCTACGTGATGGCGAGCGATGTCGGAGGCGACCACACGCGAATTGCGGCGCAGATTATCCCGGGCATCGGATTCATCGGAGCGGGCGTGGTATTGCGAGAGCGGGGCACGGTATTTGGGATCACCAGCGCGTCCACGATTTTCGTCATCGCCAGCATCGGCATGGCGGCCGGTGCGGGGATGATCCTCACTTCCATATTCGCGACGTTCCTTTGCCTGGGAGCGCTGATCTTTATCGGTTATCTCGAGGACAAGTTCGGCATTCATACGCACCTGATGGCTTTCCGCCTCGTGGCCAAGGATAATCGCGACTTCGTGAACCGCGCGCACCAGTTCATCCTTGACGCCGGAATCGAGCCGCGGTCATGGAGGGCGCACTCCACGGAAGCGGATACCACGATCGAATTCGAAGCCGACGTGACCAAGCCTCAGGAACGCCAGTTGCTGACTCGCTTCAGCCAAATCGGCGTGCGCTGCGACGCGCACCCCCTGCACTGACCCTCGCTATTAGCCAACCCTTTTACCACGTGCCACATCCGAGTTGACGTCCTGCTCGCCGGGATGCTATCAATTCTTCTTACACTTTTCGGGGGACTAACCGGCTGTTCTCGTGTTTCCGCTTTCCCGGCGGTGCGCCTGGCGCCCCCCGGGAATCCCCAATTGGACCGGAGGCTTGCGAAGAATGAGTGTGCGCTGGGTTACGACTGGGGCGGCAGCCGTCCTTGCGTTGTTACTTGCTTGCTGCAGCAGTACTACGGTTATATCGAATCCGACTCCGTCATTGGGTTGCGGCACTCCGAACAATATCAACTGCGCGCTGATTCCCACCGGCATAACGGCGGGTAGCCAGAATTTCACGCTGTTCATAGCCGGGAGCGGTTTTATATCCACCACGAACGGTGACGCTGGAAATTCCGTGGCTTATCTCAACGGTTCGGCCAGGCCGACCACGTACAACCTCAATACCGGCCAATTGCTTGTCACAATTTACGCGTCGGATGTCGCCACGGCCGGACAGGACCAGGTCTCCGTCGTCAATCCCGCTCCTGGGGGCGGGCCGTCACCGATTCCGGCCACGTTTTACATTCACGCCCCGCAGGCGGGCGACCCGGTTCTGACTTCGCTGTCGCCGAATACCGTTGCCGCAGGAAGCAAAGCGTTTACGCTGACGGTGAATGGATCGAATTTCGTGAGCGGCTACGTGGTTTCCTGGAACGGAGCTTGGAAGACAACCACATTTGTCAACTCGACTCAGTTGACCGCCAGCATACCCGCCACGGATATTGCCACCGCAGGCTGCGCGAGCGTTGCGGTGGTCAATAATGAGCCGGGAGGGAGCGCTTCGGTGGCCATGGACGTTCTGGTCACCGGGACCGGAGCGCCGAGCGACTGCACCAGCACGCCTTCCAGCTCTTCTATGGCGTTTCCTCGCGTCGTGTCGGTCAGCTCGCAAGGAAGCGCTTCAAACGGGCCGAGTTTCTCACCGGCGATGAGCGCGGACGGCAGGTTCGTCGCCTTCCATTCCACAGCAAAAAATATAGTGGCAGGGAAATACGGCAACATTTTCGTTCGCGACACCTGCCTTGGCGCCTCGGCGCCCTGCACGCCAATGACTCGGGCCGTGGACCTTGCGCCCGACGGCTCGGCGCCAAACGGAGTCGCCGGAGACCAATTGGCCATCAGCGGCGATGGCCGTTTTGTCGCTTTCTCTTCTTACGCCACGAATCTCGGGGTGAACGCGAGTCCGTCCGCGGCTTCGCCTGTCTCCAGTGTGTATGTCCGCGACCTGTGCCTCGGGCGGGACACTCCGGCCGGGTGCACTCCTCACACGGACCTGGTTTCCGTCAGCCCAGCGGGCAATCCGGCCAACGGCTCGAGCATCACTCCCTCTTTGAGCGGCGACGGCCGGTTCGTCGCGTTCGCTTCCTGGGCGACGAATCTCGTTCCCGGCGCTTCCGCTTCCCAGATCCGCGTTTTCGTGCGGGATCTTTGCAACGGTCCATCGGCTTCCGAATCCTGCATCCCGCAAACGACGGTGGTTCCGCAAGCCAAGGCGGCGTCGGGCGCCTCGACAGCCGCCGACCATCCGTCCATCTCCTCGGACGGGCGGTTTGTGGCATTCCAGCAGTGGGTTCCGCGAGCGGGAACGTCGCAGCTCGGCTCAGTCGTCTTCCTTCGAGATATGTGCCAGGGACTCGACGCCCTGCCTTCCTGCGTTCCCTCGACGTCGGAAATTTCGGTTGCGCCCGACTCTCAAGTCCTCGCCGGCGTCAGCGAATCGGCTTCCGTTTCCGCCGACGGACGGTTTGTCGCATTCGCTTCGCAGCCTGACTCCGCATCGGGCGCAAGCTCGGCGGGACAGGCCATTTATTTGAGGGACACTTGCCTGGGCGAATCGGCCCCCGACGGATGCGTTCCCTCGACGACTCTGATTGCCACAGCCGCGCCTTCGGGGGTCCCGTATTCGCCTTCGATCGCGCCCGGGGGGCGTTTCATTTCGTTCCTCGTGGGCCCTCCGGATTCGGATACCGCCGATGCGAATTCGCATGACGGGATCATCTACGTTTACGACACGTGCTTCGGCGCCGCCTCAGCCTGCACACCCCAGGCGGCGGCTTTGACATCCTCTTCCACCGCCTCGTCCGCAGGACTCCTCGCTGGCGATAAATTCACGCCCGTTCCGCTTTCCCTCAACGGACGCTATGCCGCTTTCTATTCCTCTTCGCACATTGCGGCGCAGCCCGCGAGCGGCGTCGGTGATGTTTTCCAGGGGGTCACAACTCACTGACAGTCGCGGCAGCCGTGAACCTTGTTTTTCCCCTACGTAACTCTTAACTCCTCGGCCGATACTCCCGCCTCGACTTGCATGCGGAAATTTCCTATTCTCGAAATTCGCATGCCACATCCCCTCAAACCTTCCGCTCTGCGCCCAGGAGACACGGTCCGCATCCTTTCGCTTTCCAGCCCCGTGGATCCCGCTCGCCTGGACCGCGGCGTGGCCGAGATCACCCGGCTTGGCTACAAGTCCGCCGTCGATCGCGACGCCGTCCTGGGCCGCGACGGGTTCTTTGCGGGACCGGGGACAGCGCGGTCGGCCGCTCTTCGCGAAGCCCTTGGCGAGCCCTCGACGAAAGCCATCGTCTGCTCACGCGGCGGGTATGGGGCGAATTATTTGCTCCCGGATTTTCCGGCGGCGGTTCCTGGCCCGCCGAAGATCTTCGTGGGATACAGCGACATCACTTCGATTCAACTCCTGCTCTGGAAGCGCTCTCATCGGGTGACTTTCTACGGACCGATGGTTGCGTCGGGATTTGACCACGGCCCTGCGGCCGCGCAGGGATACGATATCGACTCTTGGCATCGCGGAGTCACGGAGACCCAGACGGGCTGGAAATTGCCACTCGAGAGTGAACCCCTGGTCCCCGGCAGCGCGGAAGGAATCCTGCTCGGCGGGTGCATGACTCTTCTCGAAACTTCGCTTGGCACCCCCTGGGAGCTCGACACGCGCGGCTCGATCCTGATCCTCGAGGACCGCGGGATGAAGCCGTGGCAGGTGGACCGCGCCTTGACGCACCTCTTTCAGGCCGGAAAATTTCAAGGCATTGCGGGAATTCTTATGGGCGATTTTCCGGACTGCGAAGCGCCTCAAGGCACCGAATCGGTTCGCGACGTAGCGCGCCGCATCCTCGTCCCTCTGGGCGTTCCGCTCGTCTGGGGCGCGCCGATCGGCCACACGGCCCGGCCCATGCTGACTCTTCCGCTGGGCATACGCGCGCGGCTTGGTTCTCCGGCCTCCTCGTTCAAGACGTCACCGTGTCTCGAAATTCTCGAACCGGCGTGCGCCCCATGACCACGACCGGGGGGGCCCTCATAGACCACATCCATCTGCTCGGCATTGCGGGAGCCGCCATGGCTCCTGTGGCGGGGATGCTCAAGGAACGCGGCTTCCGCGTCACTGGCTCGGACGCGGGTGTGTATCCTCCGGCTTCGACGCTTCTCGATTCGCTCGGCATTCGCTGGTTTGACGGTTTCCGCCCCGAAAACCTCGAGCCGCATCCGGACCTTTGCGTCGTGGGCAACGTGATCTCACGCGGGAATGCGGAACTCGAATTCATCCTCGACAACAAGCTCCCGTATTGTTCGATGGCCCAGCTTCTCGAGGATTTTTTTATCCGCAATCACACTTCCATCGTTGTCGCCGGGACGCACGGCAAGACCACCACGACGGCGATGCTCGCTTGGATTTTTCATACCGCCGCGCGGCGGCCGGATTTTCTCGTCGGGGGTGTCTGCCCGAATTTTGGCGACCGCAGCTACGGCCTGGGTGGCGGGGAAGAGTTCATCATCGAAGGGGACGAATACGAGACGGCCTTTTTTGACCGCGGGCCGAAATTTCTTCACTACCATCCCGATGAGCTTATCCTTACCTCACTCGAATACGACCACGCGGACATCTACCCTGACCTTGCCTCAATCGCGAGGCAGTTCCGCCTTCTCGTCAATCTTGTGCCGCGCCGGGGGCGGATCCTCATCTGGGGCGAGTCGGCGGAACTCCGCGAAGTTTCGGCCAAGGCTTTCTGCCCCGTTGAGACGTTCGGGTTCACCGCCGAGTGCGATTGGACCGCCGGCGATATTCAATGGCACGACAACGCCACCGAATTTCGAGTCGCATTCCGGCGCCGGGAGGTCGCGCGCATCCGAATTCCCGTAGCGGGCCGGCACAATGTCCTCGACTCGCTGGCGGCCGTCGCTTTGTCCCACGGGCGGGGTGTAGAAGTGGAAGCCATTCAAAACGCTCTGGCCACGTTCCAGTCGGTTCGCCGCCGCATGGAAATCAAAGGCGAAGAAAACGGCGTACTCGTGGTCGAGGATTTCGCGCACCATCCCACGGCCATTCGCCTGACTCTGGAAGCAGCGCGCACCCGCTGGCCCCGACGCAAGCTTTGGGCCGCCATCGAGCCCCGCTCCAACACCATGCGCCGCAAAGTCTTCGAAAAAGTGCTTCCCGAATCGCTTGCCGTCGCCGATTCCGTCGCCATCGGCCCGGTCAATCGGGCCGCCCTTCTTTCCGACGAAGACCGCTTCTCGCCCGACGGAGTAGCCGATGCCATCCGCGCGCTGGGGCGAGAAGCCGCGGCATTTCCCTCCGCGGATGCCATTGCCGGACACATCTCGTCGGCCGCTCGTCCGGGGGATATGGTCCTGGTGATGTCCAACGGAAGTTTTGACGGCCTTTGCGGTAAACTGCTGGGCGCTCTCAAATCCAGGTCCGGGGCCCGTGAATGAAATGTGCTCGTCGGTCACTTTTCCCGTTTTTGGTTCTTGCGGCGTCGGTGGTCCTGTCTTTCGCGGCGGCTTCTCCCGCCTTTGCGACAATCAAATACCGGATATCCCTCGCGGATCGCGCCAGACATCGATTTGGCGTCACCATGGACATTGAAAATCCCGTCACAGGGACGGAGATTGCCATCCCGGCGTGGAATGCTCTCTATCAGGTGCGCGATTTTTCCGTCCGAGTCCGCGACGTTCATCTGGTTCCTCCCTACCCCATCCGAAAAATCGACAAGCAGACGTGGCAAATCGGCGATCCCATGGCGCCTCGCGCCGGCAACGTCCCCGACGATTTCGTCGTCCACTACACGATTGAATGGAATGAGCCCGGCCCGTTCGATTCCCAGCTCGACAGCCATCACGCATTTCTGAATCTCGCCGAAGTGCTGATGTACGTTCCGAACCGTCGTCCCGAGCACGTCGAAGTAACATTCGACGACGTTCCCGCCGGCTGGCACACCGTGGCCGAGCTTCCGGGCGGAGCGTCGCCCGATTCGTTTTCGGCTCCCAGCTATGACGCGCTCGTTGACGCTCCCGTCGAAGCAGGCACATTCCACGAATCCTCTTTCGACGTTTCCGGCGCGCATTTTCGCGTCGTTCTCGATGCGGACGGGATAGGTTCGGGCGGCCTTGACTCGAGCCTTCGCAAAATCACTTCCTACGAGACGACGCTCATGGGCGGCGCCCCCTTTCGCGAGTACACATTTTTCTTTCACCTCGGGCCATACGAGGTGGCGGGAGGCGGAGGGATGGAGCACTCGAATTGCACGGCGATTGCCGCGCCCTCGGTGGATTCCGCCACGGCGATTGCCGCGCACGAATTTTTTCACGCGTGGAACGTAAAGCGCATCCGCCCGCAATCGCTCGAACCCGTCGACTACACGCGCGAGCAATACACGCGCGCC
Organism: Verrucomicrobiia bacterium; assembly: GCA_035503815.1. Classification (GTDB taxonomy): domain Bacteria; phylum Acidobacteriota; class Terriglobia; order Acidiferrales; family UBA7541; genus Palsa-295. The sequence goes on along the minus strand of DATJTF010000036.1, from coordinate 268,574 downwards.
CTGTGGTTTGCCGAAGGCGTCACGAATACCTACGCTTCCTTCACACTGGAGCGCTCAGGGCTCTGGTCGAAGGACCAGTTTTTCGAGGATCTCGGCGATCAAATCACCGAACTCGAATCGCGCCCCGCCCGCTCGTGGCAAAGCGCCGAGGAATCGAGCCTCGATGCGTGGCTTGAGAAATACGATTTCTACCGCGCTCCCGACCGCAGCATCTCCTATTACAACAAGGGCCAGATTCTGGGCGACCTGATCGATCTTTCGATCCGCCAAGCCACCTCGAACCGCAAGTCGCTCGACGATGTGTTCCGCCTGATGTACGACGAATACGCCAAGCAGGGCAGGTTCTACGATGATTCGGAGGGAGTTCGCGCGGCCGTCGAGCAGGTCGCGGGAACGTCCTTCGCCGATTTTTTTCGCCGCTACGTTTCGGGGACGGATGAAATCCCTTACGCGCAATTTCTTGGGTATGCGGGACTCGACGTGAAGGAGGACCGGCAAGTGACTTCGGACCTCGGCTTCTGGCCGGGGCACTCGCCTTCCTCGAAGCTCTTTTCCGTGGCGACCGTGGAGCAGAGTGGGCCCGCTGAGTCGGCCGGGCTCCAGGTTGGCGACGACATCCTTTCACTCAACGGACAGCCTTTTCCGCGCAACCTCCGCTCCTGGCTCCGCAACCAGGCCGCCGGGGCCACCGTCAGCTTGCGCGTCCGCCGCAACGGCAATGAGCTGCAAATCTCGTTTCCCCTGGCGTCCTCGGAGGAAGACCGCTACTGGGTGACCGAGGACGCGCACCCGACCGAATTGCAGCGCCGGATTCGAGAAGGCTTCCTTCATGGATCGACCGACTGATGGTTCGCTGACGCATGATTCGCACCGGAGTCACGCTTTTTTTCATCGTTCTGGCTCTCGTTTTTCTGATGCCTTTGCTGATCCTTCGGACGCTCGTCTCCGGCGACGCGAATTTCATGTATTTCACGGCGATGCGATATCTCCGGTTCCTCAACCGCATCGCGGGAATTTCCATTCGAATCGAAGGCCTCGAAAATATTCCTGCCTCGGTGTGCATTTTCGCTTCGAACCACGTGTCGAATATTGATCCCCCCGCGCTTTTTCCTTCCATTCCACGCCGCATTTCCATCCTCGCTAAAAAACAGGTATTTCGGATCCCGATCCTGAGTCCGGCGATGCGGCTGGCCAAGCTGGTGCCCGTGGATCGAAGAGATCGCGAATCCGCAGCCGCGAGCGTCGATCTCGCCATCCAGTATCTGAAGGAAGGGCTGTCTTTTTGCGTCTATCCGGAAGGGACGCGGAGTCCCGACGGCCGGTTGAAGCCATTCAAGAAAGGAACCTTTCTGATGGCTATTCAGGCGGGCGTGCCGATCGTGCCGGTTGCTCTTATCGGTGCACAGCGCCTGATGCGAAAAGGGGATTGGACCATCCACCCCGGAGAGATGATCATCCGCTTCTGCCCGCCGGTTGACGCCGCCGCGTACTCGATTGAGCAGCGGCAGGAACTGCTCGACGCCGTTCACAATCGCATCGCCGGCGTTCTCCCGGACGACCAGAAGCCCTTGCCCGAAAACCCCTCTCCCGCCGCCTCGCAATAGCCGATTTTAGTTTTGGAAATTTCCCGGAGGCCGGTGCGCGCATCTGAGGCTATTTTTGGTTCGGGCCTCTTAATTTCGCTACTTCGTCCCTCAATTGCCGCAACTCCCTCTGCAACTCCGGCAAGCGGTTGAAAACGGCGACGGATTTTCTCCACTCGCGATTTTCCATCGCCGGGTACCCCGAGTAAATGGCTCCCGCCGGCACATCGGCGGGAACGCCGCTCTGAGCCGTCAGCACGGCCCCATCCCCGATCGTCAAATGTCCCGCGGCGCCAACTTGCCCGGCCAGGATGCAACCGCTTCCGACTTTCGTTGTACCCGCGAGTCCTACCTGGCCGCACAGCAGAGTGTCTTCGCCGACTTTGCACGCGTGACCAACTTGCACGAGATTGTCGATTTTCGTTCCGCGGCCGATGCGCGTCTCACCGATCGTTGCGCGGTCAATGGCGCTCTGCGCCTGGATCTCAACGTCGTCGCCAATCACGGTGATTCCCGATTGCCGCATCTTGTACCAATGTCCCGCGGCATCCTTGGCGAAGCCGAATCCGTCGCTGCCCACCACCACCGCGTTTTGGAGCACCACGCGGTTGCCGATGAGGCAATTTTCCCTGACGCAGGCGTGCGCGTGGGCGAAGAAGTCGTCGCCAATCTGCGCCCCGCGGTAAATTGCGACGAAGCTGTGCAACACGGCGTTGTTACCGATCGTGACGCCTTCTTCCACAAAGCAATACGGGCCAATGTGGGCGCCGGAGCCGATCCTTGCCGTTTTTCCCACCACAGCCGTCGGATGAATTTCCGGCGCATACTCCGCCGGCGAGTGGAAGATCTCGATTGCCCGCGCAAAATCAAGATACGGATTCGGCGACCGCAGAGCGGCCATCCCGGCGGGTACAGGCCCCGAATCCCGCCCTACAAAGATCGCGGAAGCCTTTGTGGTTTCGACCGCCGGCCGGTATTTCCGGTTGACTAGGAATGTCAGCTCGCCCGGGCGCGCTTCTTCGATCCCGGCTACACCCGTGATCTCAATTCCGGCGTCGCCCTCGACTTCGCATCCGAGCCTCTTCGCAATCTCTCCGAGCTTCATGGCTTCTCCTTGAAGCAGATGCCCCGTTTTGGGTCTTGGCCATTCACTTGGGGACAGTCGTCTGAGCCGCATACCCGGCCAATGCCCAAGCGCTTCGCGTGTTGCCACTCTATAATAACTGGCCGCCCCATGCCGGTTTCTCTGCCGGCCCTGCCTCCAGGTCTCAAGTTTGATTTCCAGTCGCCGATGTCATTTGTAGCGCATGGCTTGCGCTGGCGCGTCTCTTGGCCTCGTTCTTGGGCCGCTGAAAGACTCCGCACCGGGTCTTGCACGCTCAACGGGGAAAACCTACTCGAGGTGAGAAAATGTCCGTCACAGGATTGGGAATCGGCAATTTGTACCAGACTTCACAAAGCCAGACCAATTTTCAGCAGATCCAGTCGGATTTTAACCAGCTTGGGCAGGACCTCCAGGCGGGCAATCTGAGCCAGGCGCAGCAGGATTACGCGACCCTCACGGCGGCGCTGCCATCAAACCAACAGCAGCAGACCAGCAATAACAATAGCCCAATCGCCCAAGCCTTCTCCCAACTGGGCCAGGCGCTGCAATCCGGGGATCTTTCGACAGCCCAACAAGCCTTCGCCACAATTCAGCAGGATTTCCAGCAGGCGCAGGGCGGGCAGGGCGGCCACCACCGCCATCACTCTCATCGTGCGCAGGGCTCGGATTCGTCCAATCAGAACTCGACAATCGGTCAGGCGCTTTCCGCGCTCGGTCAAGCGCTCCAGAACAACAATCTGACGGCCGCCCAGCAAGCCTTTTCAACTTTGAACCAGGATATTGAATCGCAATTCGGCACTTACACGAGCAATGGGTCCACGAATTCCACTTCTTCGGCCACTTCGGGCGCCAGCCTGAACGTCAGCGCCTGAGGCCGCTGCGGCCGCGTGCCACAGATTTCAGCAGGCGGGCAAGCCCCTGTGGCTTTCACGCCTGCTCTTTTTCTTCCCCGAAGAGGCGAGCTTGCCCGGTGTCCGGCGCCTTTGCCGGCGTCCCCACCCTTTTCGCGGCTCCGACGACGCCCAAAACCCTCAATTCGCTTAACGCGGTTCGCGGAATGAACACCCTGAGGCTGTTCCCGTGCAGGTCCGGCGGCGTCAATTGCACGCCGGAGTTCAGCAGTTCCAGCAGATCATTGGCGACGATTCCCTCCATCGTCTCCCCATCTCGAAATCGCAGGCGTACCCACAATCCGTCAAGTTTCGGGCGGCTGAGAAAAGCCTTTCGCTCCGGCTCAAATGGCTCCTGAAACTCGCGCACAAAATAGATGCATTTCACTTCGGCCAGCTCTATCTCCTTGTGTTCGCCTTCGGGGGTTAGCAGATCGATCTTTTGAGCCTCGCCCAGACGAGAGGGGCTCAGATACCCCTTCACGGCCCGCTGGCCAAGGAGCTGGACCACGACTTTCTTGTTTGTCGAGGCTGAGGGCCGTATTTTCACGGTTTTTGGGGTACGCTGTTGCTATCCGCCGATGGGTTATGTTATCCTTCCTGCCTATTTTGTCAACTTATTGGTGCTTAAAGGGTTAGCGCCGGAGTTTAGCCCTATTGACAGAAAAAGGCAGGATCCTAAGATCGGCCTCCGTTATAGCCCTTATCACCGTTATCAGTAGGATTTGCGGATACTTACGAGATCAGCGCGTTGTCCTACTCCTCGGTACCTCCACCGCGGCGGATTCATTCGTACTCGCCTTTCGAATCCCGAATCTCATACGCCGCTTGATTGGCGAAGGGTCCCTGGGGGCCTCCTTTATTCCCGTTTTCGCCAGGACGTTGCGGGAGAGTCCGTCGGCGGCTTGGAAATTCGCACGCCACCTGTTTTGGGTCCTGGCGGTGTTTTTGGCAGTCATAAGCCTCCTAGCCGTGGTTTTCTCGCGGCAAGTCATCTACCTCTTCACTTTGTTCGGCGGCCATCGCGCGAATTGGGAACTGGCGGTCTATCTGAACCGCATCATTTTCCCATACGTATTTTTCCTGGGCCTCGCCGCCCTGGGTATGGCCATCCTCAACACGTTCCACTCATTCGCTCTTCCCGCCGCCACTTCCGTGGTGCTCAATTTGACGATTATCGCCTTCTCCTTTGCCGTTCTCTACCGCCCAATTCTCCGCTGGGCCCCGGAGCAATTTCGCACCCCCGCCGTGGCTCTGGGATTGGGGATACTCGTCGGCGGGTTCCTTCAATTCGCCATGCTCGTTCCGGCTCTGCTTCGGCGGGGGATGAATTTTTCTCCCGCGCTTTCCCTTTCCGATCCGGCGTTGCGGCGGGTCGGCCGCCTGATGGCTCCCAGCTTTTTCGGCATGGGCGTATACCAGATCAATTTTTTCGTGGACACGATTTTTGCGACGTCGCCGCGCATGCCGGCGGGAAGCATCACTTCGCTGTACGTCGCCGACCGCGTGATGGAGCTGGTGCTCGGGAGCTACGCGATCGCCCTTTCGACGGCGCTGCTTCCCTCGATGGCCCATCTGATGGCGGCGGGCAAGATGTCCGAAATGAAACAGACGTTTGCCTTCTCGTTGCGCATCGTCTCCTTTGTGACTATTCCCGCCGCGGCCGGCTTGATCTTGCTCCGTGGCCCGATCATTCGTGTTCTCTTTCAGCACGGAGCTTTCAGCGCAGCCTCGACGCTCCTCACTTCCCGGGCGCTGCTTTTCTATTCGCTGGGCCTTCCCGCTTTCGCTGCGATCAAGCTGCTCACTCCGGTATATTTTTCGGCGCAAGACACCATGACGCCGGCCGTGATTGGCGCGTGGTCGCTCGGATTGAATATTGTATTGAACACTCTGTTTCTCCTGTTTTTCGCGCGCGTTCTTTCGAACGGCAGCCCGGCGCTGGCGAGTTCGCTGGCGGCATATTTCAATTTCGCGGCGTTGTTCATCATTTTCCGCCGCCGGTTTGGCGGCGTGGGCGCGCAGGGTCTGCTGGCTGCTTTTGCGAAGATGTGCATTTGCGCGGCCGTGATGTCCGCGTTGTGCGTTTACGCGCTGCGAATTTCGCATTTCGACACCTTCCAGCACTTTCTCTGGCAGGCGCTCTGGCTCGCCGGGGTGATCGGGGCGGCCGTGGCTGTCTATTTGGGACTGGCGCGCCTGGTGAAGTGCGAGGAGCTTTCGGAGCTATGGAGTTTGCTGCGGCGCGCGGAGCCGGCCGAATCGGCGGCGCTTCGCGCTGACGCTTGACTGGGATAGGGGCGGGGAATTGGAAGCCTATATTCGAGAGTTTCTCAATTACATTCGCATCGAAAAGGGGTTGGCGAAAAATACCATCGCCGCCTACGGCCGCGATCTGCACAGATTCCTCGAGTTTGCAAACGAGCGCCAGTTGGACACTGGCAACGTCGCCCGCAGCCACGTGGTTGACTTCCTTGCCTCGCTCTACCATCGCGGCCTCGATAGCCGTTCCGTAGCCCGCTACCTGGTTTCCTTGCGGCATTTCTTCCGCTACTGCGTCATCGAGAATTACATCCGGGAAGACCCCGCGCAGACGATCGAATCTCCGAAATTCCGGCATTCGCTGCCCGATTTTCTCAGCGTCGAGGAAGTGGACCGTCTGCTCGCCCAGCCCGACACCACCACCCCGCTGGGCCTTCGGGACAAGGCCATGATCGAGCTTCTGTATTCGACGGGCCTGCGAGTCTCCGAGCTGTGCGCCGTGCGCGGCCAGGATTTGCAGCTGGATGTCGGATGCCTGCGATGCGTGGGCAAGGGCAATAAAGAGCGCCTGGTGCCCGTGGGAAAGCAGGCGGTGGCGGCAATCGGGGAGTATATCCGCCGGTCGCGCCCGCAATTCCTTGGCGACGGCTTTTCTCCCTACTTGTTTTTGAACCGGCGCGGAAGCGCCATCGACCGCGTGGCGTTCTGGAAGACGGTGCAGACCTACGGACGCCAGGCGGGGCTCCGCAAATCGCTGACGCCGCACATGCTGCGCCACAGTTTTGCAACGCATCTTCTCGACCGCGGCGCCGATCTTCGCGCCGTGCAGATGATGCTCGGCCATTCGGACATTTCCACCACGCAGATTTATACCCACGTGGTGGAGGAACGGTTGAAGCAGGTTTACAAGGCTCACCACCCGCGCGCCTGACCATCCGGCGCACTCAACGGAGGCATCGAGGCTTATGCCCGATTACATGTTCTTGCTGGAAAGCAGGCTCTCTCCCGAGCAGCGCGCCGTTCTCGAGCGCGTCCAGGAACTCTCGCGCAGCCAGGACGTCAACATCTACCTTACCGGCGGAGCGGTCCGCGACCTGATTTCCGGGCAGCCGATCCGGGATCTCGATTTTTCGCTCGAGGGCAACCCGGTCAAAATGGTTCGCGAGCTCGAAAAAGGGGGCGCGCGAATCGTCGTGGAAAATGAACGCCTTCGCCACTACGAAATGATTTTTGCCGGCGACGTCGACGGGTCAATTTCCGCGGCGCGCGATGATTATTACGAACGCCCCGGCGCCAAGGTAGAATACCGATTTTCCAGCATCATGGAAGACCTTCGCCGGCGCGATTTTTCGATCAACGCCATCGCGATCTCCTTGAATACGCAGTCGCGCGGCCTTCTGCTCGATCCTACCAACGGCCTCGCCGACCTCGAAAAACAGGAAATCCGCACCCTCTCGATTCATGCGTTCACCAACCAGCCGGTCCGCATTCTTCGTGCGCTTCGCTATGCCGCGCGGATGGGATTCCAGCTGGAAGCCCGCACCAAGGAGTGGTTCGATCTGGCCATGGAACGCGGCTTGCACGAGCACCTGGATCCGGGCGAAGTGGGCAACGAACTCCGGTCCCTGGGCCGGGAGGAGAATCCCGTCATCGTCCTCAAGGAATGGGAAAAGCGCGATATGCTCGAGGCATTCCATCCCTCGCTGGCCCGCCGCCTGCCGGATTACGACGGCCTGAATAAGCTGGCGCGAGTACGGAACAACCTGCTGGCCGCGGGCCTTCGCCCCCGATTGAACGAGGCGGTTCTTTACTACACGCTCCGGCGGCTCAAACCGCGCGAGGCCGCGGCGGCGCTGCGGAATCTGGAATTCCGCGCCGGGGAGATCGAGGGCATCAACAAGCTCGTTCCCGATACGCAGAAAATCGTGAAGATTCTGAAGAGCGGCAAAACCAACGCTCCGAAGGACGCCTATTTTTTCCTGGCCTCGCTTCCCGCCGAGACTCTGGCGTTCATCGAGACCGAAATGCCCAATCCGCGCGCCATCTCCAAAATTCGCAATTACATTCAGAAGTGGCGTCCGCTGCATATGGCTCTTCCCGTTGCCGAGCTCGATTCCCTCGGCGTCCCTCGCGGCCCGAAGTTCGACAAAATTCTTGCCCAGCTTTTCGAAATGCAGCTTCGCGGCAAGGGGCGCTCCCCGGAAGACCGGACGAAATTGCTTCGTCAGCTTGCAGGAATAAAAGAGGAACCGAAGAAGAAGCCGGAGAAAGAGAAGAAAAAGAAGGCGAAGGGCGCCGAAGGGGAATCCAAACCGCAGGGGAAAGGCGAATCGGCGGATCAGAATCAATCGAAGGCGCCGGCGAGCGCCGCGGCGCACGCGGAGCAGGCTAAATCCGCCCTGCATTCATTATCTGCGAAAAAGGCCGCGCAGGCCGCGGCGAAGGCACAATCGAAATCGAAGCCTACGGCGAGGAAAAAATCGCGATAAACGCGGTTCGCTGAATCCGCCGCCTGAAAACTTTCTTCGTTCGCCGCCCTCGAACTCCGCCCCGACAATGCGGGTGATTCGCCGTCCTCACCGCGACTCTCTCATTGCTGCTGTTGCAGGACGCCCAACCCGGGCTGTTGCGCATCCACTTGCGCGCCAACCGCCAGTTGGCCGGTCGCCAGGTACACGGCAAAGTTGTTGGTAACCGCTCCGTTATTGAATTGAACGACGGCCGTGTAGCGACCAGCGTGCGCCGGGTCTGCGGTGAGCGCCACAGAGAAGGGAACATCGGTCGCTTGCCCCACGCCGAACAGCTGGTTCCAGCTTCCCGTTCCGGAAAGAGGCGCGTTCGGGGCTGTCGAACCCGCGCCCACGAAGTCTTCTTCTCCGGCCGCCGGCTGCCCCTGAAATCCGGCGGCAAAATTGCCCTTCACGGAAGATCCGGTAACTTGCGGGACGGCCGCTCCGATTCCCACTGCTTTGGTGTCGAGATCCGCCAAGAGGGCGCCGCCGCCTCCGTTGATGTTGTTTGGGTCGTACAAATTGAGCTGCGGATCGGTGACGTAGACGCCGAGCGTCAATACGTCCTGAGTTCCGCCCGAATTCAAAATGATCCGCCCGTAGCCGTTGCTGCCCAACGTGTAATTCGCCGTGAAAGCGGCGCTGCTCACCGTTCCTTGCGACTCATTTACATCCGCGAAGCCCGTGATTTTCCCGCGGCTATTCGAGCTCATCATTCCCGCCGCGCCGAACGCGGCTCCGACGGCGCCGCTTGAATCGGTGAACACATAATTTCCGTTGAGCGAAGCCGCCGAGGCTGTGCCCGACAGCGGCCCCTGCCCGAACGCCGATCCGACAGCCGCACGCGAACTATCCGTTTCGATCATGCGAAGGGCTTCGACGCCGATGACGTAATAGCTGAAATTCAATCCGCCAAACGTCACGCGTCCGCGGCCGTAGGCGTCGGGCGCTTCGTAAGTCCCCAAATACTGTGTGCCGAAAGTCACGACACCGGCCGCGTTCTGGTCCATCACGACAGACTTTAGGTTTCCGCCGCCGTCGGAGGTAAACACGCCGCCTTCCACCAAGGCGCCGCCGTTCGCTCCGCCGGAAAGTAGGAACGAGAACCCGCCGGCGATTTGTCCGATCGTATTGGCAAAGAATTTCTGGTAATCGAGGCTCCCGCTGGCCGTGGACGCGCCATCGAATTCCGTGATTAAGACATGCTGATCGTTGACTCGGGAGAGCGCGAGCGTTTCCGTTCCGCCCACGCCGAGGCCTGCGTTGTTGGTGATGAGTGTCAGAGTTCCCTGGCCGTCCGGCCCGAGCGTGTAGCTCCCCCCGGTGATCGTGTCGCCGCCGGGTTCAGGCGAAATGGTCCCCGAACCGTTGTTGGAATCTTGCTCGCCTCCCGTCACGCCGCCGGAACCGTCCAGCAGGACGGCGCCAGCCAGCGCGTATGGATGTTTATTCTTATCCTGACCCGAAAGGTAGAAAGCGTAATTGCCGCTCAGGTTTCCGACGCCGATGACGGTGAACACATTCAACGACGCCGTCGCATACGCCGTAGCGTCAGTCGCGGAAGTGGCTGTGATTGTGACGCCACCGGCCGTCGAAGGCGCCGTGTAGACCGTCACCCCGCCACTGGCCGTGTGGGCGGGGCTGAACGAGCCGCAGGTGGCCGAAGGCGAGCAAGTCCAGTTGAGTCCTGCGTTGGCGGTGTCGTTGGTAATTGTGGCAGCCAGAGATGCGCTGGTGTTCGCTTGCATGGTTTGCGGAGGGGGCTCGGTGATGGAAACGGAAATGGGCGAGGTGATGGTGATGTATGCATTGAGGGTGACCTGGCTGTTCTCCGAGAGCATCGCTGTAATCGTCACGCTCCCACGCGTTGGAGGCGCCGTGTACGTCGTGCTCGCACCGCTCGCGGTTCCCACCGGAGTGAAGGTGCCGCACGTGTTCAAGGGAGCGCAGCTCCAGGTGACACCGCGGTGCAGGGGGTCGTTCAAGACGGTTACGGCTATTTGCGTCGTCCCGTTTACCGGCAGCGTGGCCGGCGGACTTACCGTCAGAAATAGTGTGATTGGCTTGGGTGTTCCACCGCCGTTGGTTCCTCCTCCGCAGGAGGACATTGCTGCCGCCAACAGAGCCAATCCGCACGTCCATGCGGCCCGCGAGTGCGGCCTCCTGAACCATGCCGTCCCATGAGTCATCCCAAGCCCCATTCCTTTAGCCTCTCTCCGCGATTCATTCCTATTTTGAGCATCTAGCGGTCGAACCCAAGGCGCTTGTCTACCTGTCCTGGCGCACCAATCATTCGCTTGTCCAGCCGCCCCTTCGGACTGATTGTTCGGGGTTTTTCGGTGGCTGCTCTACCCCTTGGCCGGCGACCCTCAAGCCGACGGCCCGTTTAGCGCCGCTAACGCCCTTGGGAATTTATCACAGTTGCACGCGATGCCAATCCCCCCGCCAAGTGCTCCCAAGGCAGCCTGATGGGATGCTGCGGCGGACACAAGCTGTTGCTTATGGCCAGGGGAGCAGCGACGAAGTCTTGCTTGAGTTCCGGTGGTGAAAAAGCTGGGATCCCGGCGACGCGCGTTCGTCTTCGCAATCGAGGGTAGCCCGCCCTTGCGCGGTAGTTTAGAATACTCACCGGAATGTCTTCGGCCTCCCAGAACTTCGTTCATCTGCATCTACATACGGACTACTCTCTTCTCGATGGCGCGTGCGATATCGGGGAGCTCACCGACGAAGCGGCGCGTCGCGGGATGCCCGCAGTGGCGGTCACCGACCACGGCAACCTCTTCGCGGCCGCGAACTTTTTTCACAAGGCTTCGACCCACGGGGTCAAGCCCATCATCGGCTGCGAAGTCTACGTCGCGCCGGACAATCACAAAAATCGAGGTTCGGAAGCCGAGCGCTCCAACCATCTGATCCTGCTCGCCGAAAACGAAGACGGCTACCGCAACCTGATCAAGCTCGTCTCCACTGGCTTCCTCGACGGCTTTTATTACAAGCCCCGCGTTGACCACGACCTGCTCGCAAAGCACGGCAAGGGGCTGATCGCCCTTTCGGCTTGTCTGCGCGGCGAGGTCGCCTCGGCGCTGCTGGACGAAAAGTACGAACAGGCGAAAGCGAACGCCTATCGCCTGCGCGACATTTTCGGCAAAGGCAATTTCTTCCTCGAGGTCCAGGACCAGGGCATCGAAGTCGAAGGCCGCGTCAACCGGGATCTGGTCGCGCTCTCGAAGGAATCCGGCATTCCTCTGGTGGCCACGAATGATTGCCACTACCTCACGCAATCCGACGCGCACGCCCAGGAAGTTCTGATGTGCATCCAGACGGGCAAGACCATGTCGGATGCCCAGCGGATGAAATTCGCCACGGACCAGTTTTATTTCAAAACCGCCGAGGAGATGGCGCAAGTCTTCCGCGAAATTCCCGACGCTGTTTCTCGCACATTAGCCATCGCCGAGCGGTGCAATGTGAAGATCCAGCGCGTCGCCAACCCATTTCCCGAATTCAAGGTTCCCGAAGGGCATACGACGGACACGTATTTCGAAAAGGTGGCGCGCGAGGGATTTGCTCGGCGTGCGGCCGTCCTGGAACGCCTGGCCGGGGAAAATCGCCTGCGGCACCCCATCGCGGCCTACGAGCAGCGCCTCAACAACGAAATCGAGATGATCAAGAAAATGCGTTTTGCGGGGTATTTCCTGATCGTCTGGGATTTCATTCATTACGCGCGAGCGCAGGGCGTGCCCGTCGGGCCGGGCCGAGGCTCCGCGGCGGGCAGCCTGGTGAGCTACGCGCTCGAAATCACCGATGTTGACCCGCTCCAATATGATCTGCTCTTCGAGCGGTTCCTCAATCCCGAGCGCATTTCCATGCCCGATATCGACATTGATTTTTGCATGCGCCGCCGCGGCGAGGTGATTGAATACGTCCGCCGGAAGTACGGCGCGGAATCCGTCGCCCAAATCATCACGTTCGGGACGATGGCCGCCAAGGCCGTGCTCAAGGACGCGGGGCGCGCCCTCGATATGCCCTACGGCGAAGTGGACAAGATCGCCAAGCTGGTTCCCAACCAGCTCAACATCGAGTTGGCGGACGCGCTCAAGCAAGCGCCGCAACTCGAATCGCTCCGTCAGTCGGACAACCGGGTCCGCGAACTCGTCGAAGTGGCTCTCCGCCTCGAAGGGCTGGCGCGCCACGCATCGACACATGCTGCCGGCGTGGTCATCTCGCCGCAGCCGCTCACCGAAATCGTTCCCCTCTACAAATCGAACAAGGAAGAAATCACGACGCAGTACGACATGAACGCGCTCGAGCGGATCGGCCTGCTGAAAATGGATTTTCTCGGGTTGACCACCCTCACCGTGCTCGACGACGCCGTGCTGATGATCGAGCAAAATCGCGGAGTCAAGGTGGATCTCGCCGCCCTCCCGCTCGACGACGCTCCCACGTACCAGCCTTTCTCCCGCGGCGACACAACCGGCATCTTCCAATTTGAGTCGCACGGCATGCGCGACATCCTCAAGCGCTACCAGCCCACGCGGCTCGAGGATTTGACGGCACTCAATGCCCTCTACCGCCCCGGCCCGATTCAGGGCGGGATGATCGACGATTTCATCAACCGCAAGCACGGCAAGAAAAAAGTGACGTACGACCTGCCGGAACTCGAGGAAATCCTCTCCGAAACGTGGGGCGTGATCCTGTATCAAGAGCAGGTGATGCAGATTGCCAACCGGCTCGCCGGCTTCTCGCTCGGCGACGCCGACATTCTCCGCCGCGCCATGGGCAAGAAGAAGCCGGAGGAAATGGCCGCCCAGCGGGAGAAATTCCTGGCCGGATGTTCGGCGCGCAAGGTTCCGGCGAAAAAAGCCGAGAAGATTTTTGACCTGATGGCCGAATTCGCCGGATACGGTTTCAACAAATCCCACTCCTGCGCCTACGCCTATCTCGCCTATCAGACGGCATGGCTGAAGACGCACTATCCCGTCGAATTCATGGCCGCCATGCTCACTTCGGAAACGGGCAACACCGAAAAGGTGGTGAAATATATCAACGAAGCCCGGTCCATGGGGATTACCGTTCTGCCGCCCGACGTGCACGAAAGTTCTCTCAATTTCACGCCCGTCGGAGACAACATCCGTTTCGGCCTATCCGCCATCAAGAACGTCGGCGAAAACACCGCCAAGGCGATTTGCGATGCCCGCGCCAAACTCGGAAGTTTCGATCACCTCTACCGGTTCTGCGAAGCGATTGACCCGCGCCTCCTGAATAAACGCGCTCTCGAAAGCCTCATCAAGGCGGGAGCGCTCGACCGTCTCGACCCGCAGGGCAATCGAGCGCGTCTTGCCGCGGCCATAGACAAAGCCGTCGAGTACGCCCAAAAATTCTGGCGCGACCGTTCGAGCGGGCAACACAATCTCCTCGGCGCAGGCGCGTGGACTCACGAGGTTGCCCTGCCCGAATATCCCAGCGTCGAGGACTGGACCGAGACCGAGCGCCTCTCTCACGAGCACGCCATGCTCGGCTTCTATATTTCCGGCCACCCGCTCGACAAATATGCCGGACGTCTGAAGGAATTGAGTGCCGTCGAGATATCCACCATCGAGGGGCGCCGCAACGGCGAGGACCTCATCGTGGCGGGCATTATCGTGCAGGCGCGGCCGATGCGTTCGCGCCGCGGCGCTCGTTGGTCCATTCTGACTTTGCAGGACCGCACCGGTGTGGCCGAAGCCCTTGTGTTTCCCGAAGCGTTTCAGAAGCTGGAGCCGATTCTGAAGTCCGCCACGCCCCTTTTGGTGAAGGCCCGCGTGGCCGTCGAAGACGTAGGAACGCGCCTGATCGTCTCGGACGCGCGCGTGCTGGACCAGGTCGCCGAGCGGCCGCCCTCGGTCCTGCGCGTTCGCTTGCAGTGCGCTTCGCTCGACGCCGCGATGATCGACCGGCTGCACGAACTCATTTCCGCGCGGCCCGGGCGCTGCCGCCTGGCCTTCGAGCTGGTGAAGGAAGATGGCAGCGAGGCTACGCTGGACACGGGCAGCGGGGTTCGCCTCGACAAGGAACTGCTCGACGGCGTCCGCGAACTTTGCGGTTCCGATTCCGTTGCGTTAGTCCAGTAGGCGGAGCAGGATGACATCGGCAAGGCTCGCCGGGAGCCGCCTCGGCAACCGGGGCTTTACTTTTCCTGGAATGTGAGGAAACTGTGGTGGACAAGCCGGAACGCGAGCCGGATCGCCTGCGCAAACGCCGCGCGCGCCAGCGTCTGAAACGCATTCAGGCTCTCAAGAAAGGCAAACAATCCGCGGCTGTGCCGGTTGCGGCGAAAACGGCCGCGAAAGCCGACCCGCCGGACCCGCCCGCGGCCCCCGCCATGCCTCTTGAAAATGTTGAACGGAACAAGGAGCGCCAGCGCGCCATTGACGCTCTCGAGCGCGATGTGGTCGAGCTCTCTCGCCTCACGAATCCCACGGATGATACCGCCACGGAAATCGAGCGCCTCCGCGGAGAGGTCAGCGAGCTCAAACGCGAGTTTTATCTCCACCTCAGCGCCTGGCAGCGCGTCCAACTGGCGCGCCACCCTCAGCGGCCCTATACCGAGGATTACGTTCGCATTCTTTTCGAGGGCTTCAGCGAAATTCACGGCGACCGCCGCTTTGCGGACGATGCCGCGCTGATCACCGGATTCGCATGGTTCCGCGGAAGGCCGGTCTTGGTGGTCGGCAGCCAGAAGGGAAGAGACACCAAGCAGCGCGTGGTCCGCAATTTCGGTCAGGCCAAGCCCGAAGGATATCGCAAGGCTCTCCGCGCGATGGAACTCGCCGCGAAGTTCCGCCGCCCCATCGTCGTCTTCGTTGACACGCAGGGCGCGTATCCCGGAATCGGCGCCGAGGAACGCGGGCAGGCCGAAGCCATCGCTTTCAATCTTCGTGAAATGGCGCGGCTCCCCGTGCCCATCATCGTGACCGTCACGGGCGAAGGTGGCTCGGGCGGAGCGCTGGCGATTGCCGTGGGCGATCGTGTCTTCATGCTCGAAAATTCCGTCTATTCCGTCATCTCCCCGGAGGGATGCGCATCCATCATGTGGCGCGACGCTTCGAAGGCCGAAACCGCTGCCGAGGCTCTCAAAATGACCGCGACTGACCTTCTCGGCCTCAAGCTGATCGACGAAATCGTTCCCGAGCCCGAAGGCGGCGCCCATTTCGATCATGAGTCTGCCGCGCGGCTCCTCGAGCCCTACCTCGACCGCTCCCTCGATGAACTTTCGCGGCTCTCTTCCGACGACCTCCTGGCCCGCCGGTACGAGAAATACCGCCGCATGGGGCAATTCTTCGCCTGAAGTTTCCTCCGTATTGATTTCAGTTTGGCACTTGCGGTCCTGGCGGGTCTGTGAAATCGCCGGGTCGAGAGGTCCGGCTTCAGCCCGTCGTTTGCACAGCTCGGCTTTGGGCGGTCCTCCTTGACTCAGCCGCTGGAACTTTCCTTATCCCTTTGCGTACCATAGATAGGAGGCCGGGTCGCCGGACGACGGCGCCGCGCTGGGAAGAGAGAACCGAAAATGTTCTGCGATCAATGCGGGATGCCCATGGAAAGCTCGGCGAATTTTTGCACACACTGCGGCAAGCGGCTGGCGCCCTCGGTCGAGGCGTCGGCGGTTCCCGCGCTTCCTCTTCCTTCTCCGCCCTCGGGCTACGGGCGAGTTTCGCGACATCTGCAATTGGTGGCGATTCTTTGGTTTGTTTACGCCGCGATTCGTTTGGTGGACGTCTTCTGGCTCTACGCGGTGGGAAGAATCTACATTCCTTCTTTCATTGGCTCGATTGTTTCAATGTCTCACCCGCTTGTCCAACACTACCCGTTCGGGTGGCTGCTTTCCTCAAGCCTGGCCTTCATCGCGACCTGGATCCTGTTTTGGTCGGTTCTGCAACTCCTGGCCGCATGGGGGTTGCTCGAACGAGCGCCGTGGGCCCGCCTCCTGATTCTCGTGCTCGCGATTCTCTCACTGCTGCGATTTCCTCTTGGAACGGTCCTGGGGATTTACACGTTGTGGGTGCTGCTCCCGGCGCATTCCGGCGCGGAATACGCGAGACTTGCCCGGCACGCTTAGCCAGCCCCGCATTTCGCCCTCAACGCTTGACGCACGCTCAACCTCGCGGTGGTAGAATTTGGGCGTCGCATCTTCTGGCCGGTTGAAATCAGGAGGCCTTATGCCGGCGCCGCTCGAGCTCGAAATCAACGGGAAGAGTTATCAAGTACGGTCCGATCCGGACACTCCTCTGCTCGACGTCCTGCGCGAAGAACTCGAGTTAACGGGAAGCAAGTACGGTTGCGGGGAAGGCCAGTGCGGGGCGTGCACAGTGCTGCTTGACGGTTCTCCCCGCCGTTCCTGCCAGATCCTGCTCAGCATTGCAGCGGGAAGCAAAATCACGACCATCGAAGGGCTGGAACGCGACGGGCGTTTGCATCCCGTTCAGCAGGCCTTCCTGGACGCCGGCGCCTTTCAGTGCGCCTACTGCACTTCGGGAATGATCATGAGCGGCGTCGCGCTGCTCGCGCAGAACCAGAGTCCCACTCCTTCGCAAATCGTTCAATTCATGCAAGGAAACATCTGCCGCTGCGGAACGTATCCGCGGATTCTCGAAGCCATCCAGAATGCGGCGAAATCGATGCGGGAGGCGCGGCCGTGAGCGCCTCCGCCCCGCGATTTGTTCCGGAGCCCGAGAGGTACGAGTTCTACTCCGCGCCGATTCACCGCTTCGAACTCGAGCGGCGCGACTTTTTCCGGATCCTGGGAGCGGGCATCGCCGTCTTTGCCATCGCCTCTCGCTCCGTTTCGGCGCAGGAAACCGCGCCCACCCACGGCTTTCACATGGAGGATCTACCGGAAGAAATCTCCGCCTGGCTGCACATTTCCGAGGACGGCGGCGTGACCGCTTTCACCGGCAAAACGGAAGTGGGGCAGAATATCCGCACATCGCTGGCTCAAAGCGTGGCCGATGAACTGCGTGTCCCGTTCGGAAGCGTCCGCATGGTCATGGCTGACACTTTGCTCACTCCCTTCGACCTGGGAACCGTCGGCAGCCGCACCACGCCGACCATGGCGCCGCAGCTCCGCCGCGTGGCCGAGGCAGCGCGCGATCTGCTCGTCGCCGAGGCCGCCAAGCGGTGGAATATTTCGGCCGAAAAGCTTATCGCCGCCGATGCCCAGGTCAAGGATCCTGCTTCGGGCAAGTCCATCAGCTACGCCGAGCTGGCGCGCGGCAAGACATTAGCCCAGCAGATCCCCTCCGCTGATCCGGTGACGCCACCCACGGAATGGACCGTGGCGGGCCAATCGATTCCCAAAGTTGATGCTCGCGATTTTGTCACGGGAAAGCATCAATACTCTCCCGACTTGCGCCGCCCGGGAATGTTGTACGGGAAGATTCTGCGTCCGCCGTCGTTTGGGGCGACGCTGACCTCATTCGATCCGGCCGCAGCACAAGCGATGAGCGATGTGACGCTGGTTCGCGATGGCGACTTTGTCGGAGCGGTTGCGGCCACCGAACGTGAGGCGAAGGCCGCTTTGGACGCGGTCCACACCGAATGGAAAGAGGTTCCGCAGATCTCAGGCGCCGATCTCTTTTCGTACCTGAAAAAGAACGCGGAAACGAGTGACGACGACCGGGCAAGGACGGTGGCGGGCTCGGTGTCCGACGGTCTCGCGAGCGCCGCCTATCGCCTGGATGCATCCTACACCGTGGCCTACATCGCACACTGTCCGCTTGAGCCTCGCGCCGCAGTGGCCGAATGGCGCGCCGACGGCAAGCTCACGGTGTGGACCGGTTCCCAGCGCCCCTTTGCGGTTCGCGACGAGCTCGCATGGGCGTTGCACGTTCCGGAAAGCCGCGTGCGCGTGATTGTTCCCGACACGGGTTCCGCCTACGGCGGCAAGCATACCGGCGACGCGGCGCTCGAAGCGGCGCGTCTGGCGCGCGCCGCAGGGAGACCCGTAAAGGTCGTCTGGACACGCGAAGAGGAGTTCACTTGGGCTTATTTCCGCCCGGCGGGATTGATCGAAGTGAAAAGCGGTGTGATGCCGGATGGCTCTCTTTCTGCTTGGGAATTTCACAATTACAATTCCGGCGCTTCCGCCATCGAAACTCCTTACTCGGTCGCCAATCAGCACGTCGAGTTTCACCCGGTGAAAGCGCCGCTGCGCTCCGGCTCCTACCGGGGTCTGGCCGCCACTGCGAATTTTTTTGCGCGCGAATCCCACATGGATTCGGCCGCGCGCGCCGCGGGCCTGGAACCCCTCGAATTTCGGCTGAAAAACCTTTCGGATGAACGGTTGCGCGCGGTATTCCAGTCGGCTGCGAAATCGTTTGGATGGCCCGCGAAAAAATCCGGCGCCGGGCAGGGCTTTGGGATAGCGGGAGGCACGGAGAAGGGAAGCTACGTCGCCACCTGCGCTGATGTTCAGGTGGACCAGAAGACGGGAAGCGTTCGCGTCGTCCGGCTGGTCACGGCGTTTGAATGCGGCGCCATCGTGAATCCCGACGGACTCCGCAATCAGGTGATCGGCGCGAATATTCAAGGCCTTGGCGGCGCGCTGTTCGAGGCCATCGCCTTTGAAAATGGCCGCATTCTGAATCCTCACTTCGCGGGCTACCGCGTGCCCCGTTTTCGAGACATCCCTGAAGTTCAGGCTGTTCTCCTCGATCGCCGGGACATTCCGTCCGCCGGAGCGGGGGAAACGCCCATAATGGCCGTCGCCCCTGCCCTAGGGAACGCCATCTTCGACGCCACGGGCACGCGGCTCCGATCGATGCCACTGGCTCCGCGCGGCCTGAAAGCCTGAAAATTCGCGCGTTTCTGCCGAAATCGTCTTCGCTTTCTCGCCACCTGCTTTTTTGAGCACTCGCAAGGTCCAACAGCATTGCCCGCCGCGCGGCTCTGCATTAGTTTGGTGTTACCCGATGTCGGATCCTCAGCCTATGCCCGAAGGCGGTTCTATCATGTCGGATGTTTTCCGGCCGTACGAAAAGCTCGTCGAGATCACCATTCTCGGCAAGACGTTTCTGGTTCCGGAGCGCAATTCGCTTTTGCGCGCCTTCCAGTTCATCAGTCCGGAGACGATTCCTTACGGGCGTTTCTGCTGGAATCAGGAGTGCCAGTATTGCCGCGTGAACTGCAAACTGCCGGACGACGACCAGGCGCGCCCCATCCTCAGCTGCAAATTCCTCGTCTCGGAAGGGATGGCCATCTCGGACTTGGCTCCCGAGCTCATGGGGTGCCTCCGCTCCAAGATCGGTCTGACCGCACCGACCTCCGCTCAGGCCGCAGCGCAGAATCCCGAAGCCGCGGCGCCCGCGCCGGCCTCGGCGGTCAACGAACCCGCGGCCCCCTGCGACTCCGTTTCGATTAGCCCCGTCTCCAGTTCCGCCGACTGAAAATCTCGCGTCAAATGAAAAGGCGCCCCGTGTGACGGAGCGCCTTCAAGAACACAAACTCGGAATTGCAGCGAGACCTTACGCCTTCTTTTTGGCCTTTAGCGCGTTCAACGCCAGAGCCAAACGCGACTTATAGCGGTTCGCCGTGTTCTCCGTCAAAGTGCGCCGCCGGATCGACTTGTCGATCTCCGAGTAGGTCGTGGCGGCCAATTTTTCCGCCGCCGCCGCATCACCCGAGGCCAGCACCGTCCTCATCTGCCGGATCGCCGAACGCACCCGCGTCCGGTTCATCCGATTGACTCCCGCGCGCTTTTCCGACTGCCGAACCGCTTTCAATACCGACTTCGACTTTTTCTTCTTCTTTACAGGCGTACCTTGAGCCATTCATTGCTCCTTCGTATTTGACTTCGGATTATCCAGAGTAGCCGACCCTCGCCCGGGTGTCAATTTGCTCTCCACGAAGGCTGAGGCTCAATTCGCGATTGCGCCGGCCGGGATTGAATCTTCTGATGGCACAAAAGGCACATGAAGCCCGCAAATGAAATTACATGGGTAAGATGGCTGAAGGCCCTCCGGCGCTCGCCGGAAATTCAATCCGACAGAAGGTGAGATATGAACAGACCCATCGCGGCGTCCCTGGCCCTTCTACTGCTTTCAGGCGCGGCGGTTTTCGCGCAAGAGTCGCCGAAGCATTCCAGCCCGAAGCCCGTGACCGTCGAAATCATCAACACCCGCGGCCACTCCATTGGGACCGCCGAGCTCTCCCAAACGGCGCATGGCGTCAAGATATCTTTAACCGTCAGGGACCTGCCACCCGGCCCGCACCTGATGCACATCCACGAATTCCCGAAATGCGAGCCGCCCGATTTCAAGTCCGCCGGCCCGCATTTCAATTCCTCCGGCGCGGCCGCCGGAAATCACGCGCCCACCGGTGTGATGGCGGGAGACATCCCGAATTTCGTCTTGACTGTCGCTGCGGACGGCACCGCGCATGCCACTACGATCGCTCCTTACGTCACGCTCGGAGCCGGCGGCAATTCGGTCTTCACCAATGGCGGGACCTCTATCGTCATTCACGACGTTGCCGAGCAAGTCTCGGCCAGCGCGCCGCCGCGAATCGCTTGCGGAGTCATCAAGAAGCAGGAGTAGGGCGCGCCGGTTCTTGAGTGCGCCTCCCATCGCCTGTGAAATTTCGGGTCTCGCAATGATGGGCGCTGGCCGTTTTCCCCTGCCCCCCAGGCAAGCGGTTCTGCGGCCGGGATTTTGCCTCCCCATTGACACTTGCTCCCGCCCTGTTTACGCTACGCCGTGCCACGACCATGAAGCGCGACGAAATTATTCATCTCTTTGAATCCGTTGGCGCCATACGCACCGGCCACTTCGAGCTCTCCAGCGGCCGCCACAGCGCCACTTACATACAGTGCGCGCTGGTCCTGTGCCATCCGAAGCATGCCGAACTTCTCGGACAGGCCCTGGCTGAAAAATTCAAGGACCATTCCGTCGGCTGCGTCGTCTCTCCTGCGCTAGGCGGCGTCATCATCGGCCACGAAGTCGCGCGCGCCTTGGGCGTTCGCGCGCTTTTTGTCGAGCGCGACCGGTCCGGCCAGATGGCCTTGCGCCGCGGCTTCGAAATCACGCCCGGCGAGCGCGTCCTCGTAATCGAGGACGTTTGGACGACGGGGGGGTCGACACGCGAAACCATCGGCGTTGTGGAACAGGCTGGCGGATTGGTTGTCGCCGCGGGAGCGCTGATAGACCGGAGCGCGGGGCGCGTGGAGCTCAACGTATCTTCCCACGCCCTGCTCGACCTCGAAGTGCCGAGTTACGAGCCCGACGATTGTCCCCAGTGCCGCTCGGGAAGTGTCGCCGTTCGCCCTGGTTCCCGCTTCCTGCGCGCGAGCCCGTAGGCGGCCCGCGAAATGCCCGCTTACAACTCACTCTCCGAATCAGAACCGGCGCGCCGGGTGAAATTAATCACGACGATCGTGTTTGCGTTTGTGGGAGCGCTTTCTCCGATCGGCGTGGCGCTTTACGAACACCGATTTCACCTTCTCCCCATTCGCACGATCGAAATCCTCTGGCCGTCATCCTTGGTGTTCTTTCCCGATCCCACGCGCCGCTTTCCTATTCTGATCAGCTCGCTTTCCATCGCCCTCAACGCTTTCATATACGGGCTGGCGGGGCTGGTCCTCGGCGCTCTCGTTGACGTTTTCCGCGGGCGTCACGCTTCCGCGACTCACACCTGATCCATGCTTGGCGTTCACGACACTTTCTGGCGTTCTCGCGCTTAACTTTTTTGTGGGCCGCGGGTTTTACTATCCATCGAGGGGGTTCATGCACACGCCCATCGTCGAACGAACCCCGGCCCAGACCAATCGAAGCCTCCGAAGGGTCTCGATCCTTTTCGGCGCCGTTTTGCTCATCGTGCTGCTTTTTGCAATCGCCCGGCGTCGAGCTTTCGGCTCTCTCGCCAACGCCCAAACAATCGAAATCGACGGAACTCCGCGCGAATTTCTGGTCCACGTCCCGCCGGGCTATGTCTCCTCTCACCGCGTTCCTCTCGTCCTGGTTCTCCACGGCGCAACTCAGTCCGCGGCGAATATCGAGAAAATGTCGGGAATGGACGAGCGCGCGGACAATGACGATTTCATCGCCGCCTATCCCGAGGGCACGGGCCGCGCCCCCACATGGAATGCTGGCGCCTGCTGCGGGTACGCGCAGAATCACCAAATTGACGATGTTGCTTTCATCCGCGCTCTGATCGGCCATCTCGAGCAGGCCTACTCGATTGACCCCAAGCGCGTCTACGTCACCGGAATCTCCAACGGCGCCATGATGGCTTATCGCCTCGGGTGCGAACTCTCCAGCGAAATCGCCGCAATTGCTCCGGTGGAAGGCGCTCAGGACCTGCCTTGCCATCCGTCGCAACCCGTTTCCGTCATCGTCTTCCACGGCACTTCGGACCGCTTGGTCCCTTTCAACGGCGGCTCGACGCCATTTCAAATCGGCCCGCACCGCACGGATACGTCCGTGATGGACACGGTGGATTTCTGGGTCCAGCGGGACGGATGTCTTCCCGCCCCGACCGCCTCGCAAACCTCCGGGGTGCATATCTCCATCTATTCGGGCTGCATCGCCGGCACTGGCGTGGCTCTCTACGCGATCCAAGGCGGCCGCCACGATTGGCCTGGCTCTGCCGGCGCCGACCGGCTGGGACTCAGTGGTGGCGTTGATGCCACCGGCGTAATGTGCCAGTTCTTCGCCGCGCACCCCAAGCGCTGATGGACGTTCGCAAATTCCGGTCTCCATCGCTAGAATAGGAACCCGATGAAGCGCCTCTCCATCCTGGGCTCGACGGGCTCGATCGGCCGCCAGACGCTTGCCGTTGTGGAAGCCCATCCCGGTGGGTTTGAAGTCGTCGCCCTGGCGGCTGGATCCAACGTCTCCCTGGCCGCAGAGCAGGTGGCCCGGCATCGTCCCAAGCTTGTCTCCGTCTCCAGCGAATCTGCCGCGCGCGATCTGTGCGTCGCGATCAAGCGACTGATGAAAGACACTCCCTTGCCGGAAATTCTCTTTGGCGCGCAAGGCATCGAAAGCGTTGCCACTCACCCCGACGCTGAAATGGTCGTTTCCGCCGCGGTTGGAGTGGTCGGCTTGCCCGCGACTTACAAGGCCATCGAGCATGGCAAGGCCATCGCCTTGGCCAACAAAGAAGTCCTGGTCGCCGCCGGGGAAGTGGTCATGGCAGCCGTACGGCGGCACAACGTGGCGCTACTTCCCGTGGACAGCGAGCACAACGCCGTCCATCAATGCCTTCGCGGGGGCGGGCGCCGCGAAGTAAAGCGCATCATCCTGACCGCTTCAGGAGGGCCGTTCCGCAAGACTCCCCTCTCCCAGTTCAAGAAGATCACTCCGAAGCAAGCCTTGGCGCACCCGAACTGGAAGATGGGCCAGCGCATCACGATCGATTCCGCGACGCTTACGAACAAGGGTTTCGAAGTCATCGAGGCGCGGTGGCTCTTCGACGTTCCGCTCGAGCAGATTCAGGTCGTCATCCATCCGCAGTCCACCATTCATTCCATGGTGGAATTCAACGATGGTTCGATTCTCGCTCAGCTGGGCCCCACCGACATGCGCATGCCCATCCAGTACGCGCTCACCTATCCCGATCGCCTTCCGTCCAAGGAGTGTGCTCTCGACTGGTCCTCGCTTCGACGCCTCGATTTCGAAGAGGTTCCTCTTAAGAAATTTCCTTGCCTGGGTCTCGCCCGCGAAGCTCTGCGGCGGGGCGGGCCGCTGCCTTGCGCTCTCAACGCGGCCGACGAAGTCGCTGTGGCCGCGTTCCTGGAGCGCCGCCTGCCGTTTCTGGGCATCCCCGCCGTGATCGAGCGCGTCCTGGAGGCGATGGAAGTCACGCCGATTCGATCCATTTCCGATGTTCTTGCCGCGGATGGCGAAGCGCGCCGGATGGCCCGCGAGGCTGTGGAACGGTTCTCCTCGCGGTTTCGGGGCAAGTAACGCTCCCCGCACCCCTGTTTCGCATTTCCGCCGACTGCTAGTAAAATGAGGTTGAGGGATTCATGGCAGATATTCATAGCGCCTTCATAGCTGTTGTTTCCGTGACCGTCGTTCTGGGCATCATGATCTTCGTGCACGAATGGGGACACTTCGTCGCGGCGAAAATCTGCGGCGTGCGTGTGGACGTCTTCTCTCTTGGCTTTGGCTCCCGGATCTGGGGCGTGAAGCGCGGCGACACCGATTACCGCATCTCCGCCCTTCCGCTTGGCGGCTACGTCCGTATGGCGGGTGACAACCCTCTCGAAGAGCGCACCGGGGCGAGGTACGAATTTCTCTCGCAGCCACGCTGGAACCGCTTCTTCATCGCGGTCGCCGGTCCGGCGATGAACCTCTTGCTAGCCTTCTTCATTTTTTGGGGAATCTTCTGGCTGGGCGGCATTCCCACTCCGACTTTCCTTCGCCAGGCCCCTGTGGTCGCCGCCGTTGTGCCGCATTCCACTGTATCCGCCGGAGTTGAGCCCGGCGATCGAATTCTTTCGGTCAATGGAGTCAAAACGCCAAGTTGGACCAAAGCAAACACCCAAATTGCCGATGTCAAGCCTGGGGACCATCTGACGCTCGTCGTCCAGCGGAACGGCGCCGACCAGACGCTGCAATTGACCGTTCCGGCAAAAGTGGACGTGTACGAGCTGCTTGGGTATCCCCTGGTCCCGCCTGTCGCCGATGAAATCGCGATTGGCTATCCTGCGGAGAAGGCCGGTCTCAAATCCGGAGATGTTTTCGTCTCATTGGATGGCCAGCCCGTGATTACCTGGCCGCAAATGGTGGATGAGGTTCGCGAGTCGGATGGGCACCCGCTCAAGTTTGTCGTTCGCCGCGGTTCTGCTGAAATTCCAGTCACAGTCGCCCCAATTCGCGGAATGGACCCCGACGGCCAGATGGTCTGGCAAATCGGGATTTCCGCCAAGCTGACGTCCGATTACGACCGCCTCTCTTTCCTGGAATCCGCTCCGCAAGCCGCCCTCGCGACCGTGGCGGGGTGCCGGCAGATCGGCGACGTCCTCGGTGGCCTCTTTACCGGCAAAGTCTCCGTGCGTCAGTTGCAGGGCGTGGTTGGCATCGCTCGCGAATCCGAACGTGCCGCCGAGCGGGGCCCTGAAGATCTCCTCACGCTTATGGCGGTTATCAGCCTCAACCTGGGCCTGCTCAATTTGCTTCCGATTCCCATACTCGACGGAGGGCATGTTCTTCTCCTCGCCATTGAAGGCCTGCTCCACCGCGATCTTTCTATCGCGTTCAAAGAGCGCTTCGTTCAGGTCGGGCTCGTGTTTCTGCTGGGCATTTTCGGATTCGTGATGTACAGCGATATCCTGAAGCTCATCCAAAGCCACCATTAACCGCCCGGCTATTCCGCGACAGCGGCCGATCTATCACTCCGCCCCACGCGCCTGAGAATCGTTTTGCCACCCGCCATTGCGAGGTACCGCGTCCGTGTCCTCGCCCTTCTGCTATAATTCGCGCAGAGACGCCAATGTCTTCGAATCCTGCCCACCGCGTTTCCACCGGCGAACGCATCAACCACGACCCCCAGGGCCGTCTTCAGAGCGAGCTTCGCTCCCAAGGTATTCGTCTGACGCGCCAGCGGCGGGTGATTCTGCAGGTGATGGAGGGGGCGCGCCGCCATCTCGACGCCGCCGAAATTCTTGCCCGCGCCCAAAAGATAGACCCCGGCATTACACGGGTCACCGTTTACCGCACCCTCGATCTCCTCAAGCGGCGCCGATTGATCGACGAACTCGATCTGCTGCATCTGCGCGGCGACCGCCACTTTTATGAGTCGCACGGCCCGCGCGACCACATCCACGTCGCCTGCATTCGCTGCGGCAAGGTCCGCGAATTCGAATCCCAGTTGTACGAAGACCTGATGAAGCAGATTTCCCGCGATTGCGCCATCGAGATCACGGTCACGCGCACCGAAGTCGGAGGCCTCTGCGCCGATTGCCGCGCGAAGTGACGACTCGCCACAGCGCCTGATTTTGCCATTTCCCGATTACATCTTTGCGCTTCCTTTGCCATGGATTCTGCGATTTACTTCCCTGAAGCAGGCTCTCAAAGGGGAAAATCCAATGAACAGGCTTCGAACGATTGCGATCGCCATCGGAATTTTTATGCTGGCCGCCATTTCGACTTCCGTTCCGCGGGCCAAAGCCGTCAATCCCGCCGTTGCGCAATTCGATTCCTCCTGCGTTTCTTACGTTCCTCGCGAGTGGGGGCAATACCGCGGCGGCTCCGGCCAATCGGGGCTTGCCTTTGAAGATAGCTCCGGCACGCTCCGGTTCGTCACTAACTTGCCTTGCGGAGCCGTTCCCGTCATCGCGTTGGAAATTCGCCGCGCCGCTTCCAAGAATTGATCGAGCGCGGCGGGTGGCGAATGGGAAAAGCTTTCTGAATTGCAGCGGGAATGCGTAAGGAAGGGAACTGCCCTGGCAAAACGGCCGGCGCTTACAATAAGCTAGTCCCGGTTTCTGTCTGTGTCTCTCCGCCGGCGGTGCTATTGCGCCAATTGCGCAAAATAGGATTTCGCGGCTTCGACATCCTTCAAAATCTGCGATTTCAGCTCTTCCGGCCCTGAAAATTTCTTTTCATCTCGAATTCTCTCCCAAAACCGGACCTCCATCGGCCCTTCCGTGAGTGATTCCGAAAAACCGAACAAGTGTGACTCGATGGCCAGCCGCTTGCCGTCGAACGTCGGGCGAACGCCGACATTCGTCACGGCGCGATAGAGACCGCCCGCCACGGCCACCTCCGTCGCGTACACACCCATCTTCGGAGGCATTTCCTGAGGCGTTTCAAGATTTAAAGTCGGCACAACGTGCTTTCTGCCCGTGCCGGTTCCTTTCGCGATTTTTCCGGCTAGTGCGTAGGGGCGCCCGAGCATCTGGCGCGCATCCGATACACGGCCTTCGCGGAGCGCCTGACGAATCGCCGTGCTCGACACCACAACGCCGTCCTGCATCACCGGCTCGACGACGTCCACTTCAAATCCAAGCTCCCGCCCGAATTCCGCCAGATGCCGCACGTCGCCGGCCTGACGGTGCCCGAACCTGAAATTCCCGCCCACCAGCACGGCCCGCGCCCGCATCGTCGCGCCCAAAAATTGGCGCGCGAAATGTTCGGGCGTGAATTTCGCCAGCTCTTCATCGAACCGAAGCACGAGCGCCGCCTCGATTCCCAGGGCTTCGAACTGTCTCAGCCTTTGTTCCGGCGTGCTCAACAGGTAAGGCCCGTTATCGCCGCGCAACACGCGCACCGGATGAGGATCGAAGGTCAGCACCGCGCTCATCCATCCGCCTTTCCGTGCCCTCTCGATCACGGCCGCCAGGATTTTTTGATGGCCGCGATGCACGCCGTCGAAATTGCCGATGGTTACCGCTGTCGGCTTGCGTGTATCTCCGAAGCGCTGCTCCCATTCGGCGGCGGTTGGCACGCTCACCAGGCCCATTACGCGTCCACCTCGAATTTCAATCCGTCGTGCGCCAAACGAACGTTACCCGGCAGTTTGGCGTTCGTTTCCTCGTGCCCCAGGTCGTGGCAAATGTGCGTGAACCACGCGCGAGCCGGCTTCAGCTCTTCGACCAGCGCAAGCGATTGCTCGACCGTCGAGTGCATGGGATGAGGCTCGTGCCGAAGGGCATCCAGGATGAATGCATCCAGCCCGCGCAGTAATTCCTTTGACGCTTCCGGAACTCTGCTGAAATCGGTAAGATACGCGGCCCTGCCGAACCGGTATCCCAGCACTTCTTCCGGCCCGTGATTTGCTCTCACGGGAGTGATCCGCAGCCCAAAAAGATCGAATGGCCCGTTCACGGCGTGTAGTTCGACTCCGGGCATTGAACTCTCCGTCGGCTCCCCGGAGAAAATGTACGCGAACGTCCGCTTCAGAATGGCGAGCGTTTTTTCGGACGCGTAGATGGGCACTGCGCCTCTCTGCTTCAAGTTGTACGGACGAATATCGTCGAGGCCCAGAATGTGGTCGGCATGGCCGTGAGTGTAGGCGATCGCGTCCAAACGCTCGATTTTCTCCCGCATCGCTTGCGTCCGGAAATCCGGCGTCGTGTCGATCACCACCGTCCGCCCGGCGTACTCGAGCATGACCGAAGGCCTCAGCCTCTTGTCTTTCGGGTCCGCCGATTCACACACACGGCAATGGCAGCCGAGCGTCGGCACTCCCATTGACGTTCCCGAACCAAGAATTGTGATTCCAATCTTCGGCATGTTCCTTAGCCGCCCCAATTCATTATCCCACGCCCACAAAAACAAACAGCGGGGCGCTCGCCCCGCTTCCGTGCCACATCGCCCGAATCACGGCTCGAGAACTGTTAAAAATTTCTCACTTCTTCTGCGCCTTCTTCGCCATCGCTTCGGTAGCCGCTTTCGATACTTCCATGTATGTAAGTTTCAGGCTGCCGAGCACCTCGATCAGCAGTTGATCGTCTTCCTTTCCGAGGTTTCCTCGCGTCTTTTCCCTTAAGGCGTCCAGCATGTCAATCATTTCCCGCGCGCCATCGAGGTCCAGGAATGCCTGACCCGTTCGTGGGTCCGCCATTCCTCCCAACATGGCCGCGGCGTTTTGCGTCAGGAAATTGACCAGCATTTCGAACCCGCGCGATGGCGGGATGGTCTCCTCCGGAGTCTGCGATTCGGGCGCGTCCGGATTCGCGGCCTCGCCCAGTTTCTCCGTCGCGGGCGCCGCGGCGGTTCCGGCCGCGGACTTGGGCGAAGACTTGGGCTGCGCCGCCGTGGCGCGCTTCGCGGCTTCCTCATCGCGTTTTTCCTGTTCCACCGCGTCCTTGCGAAGCTCGCCCGTCTCTGTAAACAGTCGGCGGTCTACGACCTTGAACCCTTCGTCTTGTTTCGGGTCAGCCACGAGAAGCCTCTTTCGGTTCGAGTGTTGCTTCTAAAAAAGTCTAGCATCCGCGCTTATAGCCCACAAGCCATCCGCCCGCTTGGCCCGCCAGATGCCTGCGCCGCCGCCTTGCTAACAGCAGGAATTCCGCCGCCACTACAACCCTTTGGCGCAGAAACAGCGCGTCGAACCTCACAGCAATTCGCTGAGCCGCCGGATGCCCTCTCGAATTTCATTTTCGCGAAGGCGGGAATAACCCAGCATGAGCCCCGTGCGCGAGGCTCGCGCCAAGTAATACCCGGCGATTCCGTATACGCCGACCCCTCGCGAAGCCGCCCGATTGATGACCGACTTCTCCGCGATTCGTTTGTTCGGCCAGACTACGATGTGGGTGCCCGCGCCGTCGCCGGTCACTTCCACCCGGTCCTTCAAATGTTCCCGAATGCTCTCCAGCAAAGCTGCGCGCCGCGCCGTGTTTCTGCGGCGAACTTTCCGCAAGTGGCGTTCGTACATTCCCGAAGCGATGAACTCCGCGAGAGTTTCCTGTTCCAGCGTCGCTGTGTGCCGGTCGCACATCCATTTGGCCGAGGTGAAAGCCGCGACGAGTGATTTGGGAGCGATCAAGTATCCGATGCGAAGCGCCGAGAAGACCGTCCTCGAAAACGTTCCCACGTAGAGCACGCGGCCTTCGCTATCCAAACCCTGAAGCGACTCGAGCGGTTGTCCCTCGTAGCGAAATTCACCGTCGTAATCATCTTCGACAACGACTGCGTCCTCTTTCCTAGCCCAATCGAGAAGGGCAAGCCGTCGGGCGAGGGGGAGAATCGCGCCGGTGGGGAACTGGTGAGATGGCGTCACGAAAGCGATCCGCGCGCCTTTCGGCAGCTGGCCGGGATTCAGCCCATCGGAGTCAACGGGGACCGGAAGCAGGCGGGCGCCCGCTGTCCGAAAAATCTCCCTTGTTCCCTGATAGTGAGGATCCTCGATCGCAACGCGGTCGCCGCGATCCACGAGAACCCGCGCGATCAGGTCCAGGGCCTGTTGCGAGCCGTTGACGACAATCACCTGCGAAGCGTCGCAGACCACGGCCCGGGACCTTCGAACATGAACTGAAATCGCCTCACGCAACGCCAGACTTCCCGACGCGCTGCCGTAGTCCAGCTCGCGAACCGGCGCCTTCCTCAGATGGCGCAGAACGAGGCGCCGCCACATCTCGAATGGAAACGTCTCGACGTCGCCCCGGCCTCCGTACGCGAAATCGTAGCGAAGAGGCGACTCGCGACGGCCGGGAAAATCCACGCTTGCAGCCACGGCTGCGGCCGCGGAGCCGTAGGACGAAAGCCGCAACCTGGCCGAGGACCCCTTCTTGTTTGGCCGCCCTCCGCGCAATTCTTCGGAGACGTATGTTCCCGAACCCGCTCGCCCGGCGATGAATCCTTCGGCCAACAGCTGGTCGTAGGCAAGGAGCACCACCGTCCGCGAGACGCCCAACTCGCGCGCCAATTCGCGCGTCGAAGGAAGGCGTTCGCCAGAGCGGAAGGCGCGGGACAAAATGGCGCGGCGCAAAGCGGCGTAAATCTGCCGGAAGAGCGGGCCATTTTTGTCCATAAGTGGTATCAGGAATGTCATAAAAAGTGGACCTTTTAAAATATCACGCTAGAACGCATTCTTGAAGAGGCGGAGGGCGATGGCGGTGCGCGGCGGCGCTGCGGACACTGTGCGCGGGACGACGGCGGAACGGGCGAATGACAAATAAGGAGGAATTGATGAACTGGCTTCGGCGAGCCCCAATCTATTTTCTAGCGTGCAGTCTGGGGTGCCTGGCGCTCCCTTCAAGCGCCCGGCCATCGGCCGCCCCGGCGACCGCCCAGGCAGCCGGCCAGAACGCCAATGCGCCGCGCGACGGACAGCACGACTTCGATTTCAATTTGGGCACTTGGAACACGCACATCCGGCGCCTCCTGCATCCGCTCAGCGGATCGAACGCGTGGGTCGAAATGAACGGCACCGTCTCGGTCCGCAAAGTGTGGAACGGCCGGGCCCAACTCGAGGAAATAGAGGCAGGAGGGCCTGCGGGGCACTTCGAGGGCCTGACGCTGTTTCTTTACAATCCAGAGTCTCGCCAGTGGAGCCTGAATTTCGCCAACAGCAATGACGGCGTTTTGGAGACACCTTCCATCGGCGAGTTCAAAAACGGGCGCGGCGAGTTTTACGATCAGGAGACATATCAGGGGCGCGCCATTCTGGTGCGAGTTGTTTGGTCGGATATAACTCCAAAATCCCACCGTTTCGAGCAGTCGTTTTCCGATGATGGCGGCAAGACGTGGGAGCCGAATTTTGTAGCCAATCTAACCCGCAAAAGCGACGTTGCGGAGCCGGTCGAGGCTCCGCCAGCCGGGAAGGAACCCGGGCGGCACGATTTCGATTTTGAGGAGGGCAGCTGGAAAATCCACTTGTCGCGTCTCGTGCATCCGCTGACGGGATCCACCGACTGGGAGCAATTTGACGGCACCACAGTTACGCAGGAAGTGTGGGCTGGAAAAGCGTTCCTGGAGCAGTTTGAGGCCGATGCCCCGTCGGGGCACATCGAGGGGCTGACGCTGCGTCTCTTTAACCCGCAATCCCGCCAGTGGAGCCTCTATTGGGCCAGCAGCAGGACCGGGACCGTGGGCGAGCCGACGATCGGCGAATTCAAAAATGGACGCGGCGAATGTTACGATCAGGAGCCGTTCAACGGCCGGGTGATATTCGTCCGGTACATCTGGTCCGATATCACGTCCAACTCCGCCCACTTTGAACAGTCCTTTTCCGAGGATGGGGGCAAAACCTGGGAAGTGAATTGGATCACGGACCAGACGCGGATCAAGGACGCGCCGGGCCAAGCGCACTAAGACGCAGGAGCGGGAAGAGCAGCCATGAAAGCCCTAAGCCATATTCGAATTTATTTATTTCTACCGGGATTGATTCTTACGGCTCTGCCACCCCGGTGCCTTGCGGACAAGAATCCGTTGGAAGCGAAGACACGACCTCAAGCCAGGATCGCGGAGCACGACGGCCAGCATGACTTCGATTTCGAGTTTGGCGCGTGGAAGGCACATATATCGCGGCTCCTGCATCCCTTGACCGGTTCCCACACCTGGGTTCAATACGAAGGCAGTTCCGTTGTCCGGAAAATCTGGGACGGCCGGGGAAATCTGGGAGAACTCGAAGTGGAAGGCCCGTCAGGCCATATTGAAGGCCTCTCGCTGCGTCTCTATAATCCGGAATCTCACCAGTGGAATATCAGCTGGGCCAACAGCAACGACGGTTTGCTCGGGCAAGCCATGGTCGGTGAATTCAAAGATGGGCGCGGGGAGTTTTTCGACCGTGAAATGTATAACGGGCGTGCCATCTTCGTTCGTTTCATTTTCTCGGAAATCACTTCGGACTCCTTCCGGCTCGAACAGTCGTTCTCCGACGACGGCGCCAAGGCCTGGGAGGCGAACTGGATCGCCACGTTCACGCGGGTGAAGGATAAATCCGGGGGCGGTACGCCTTCGGCGGGCGGATCCGGAGATCAGGACGTCCATTCCGTGCCGAGGCAGCCGAGGAGCGAGGCCTGGTGGACGGGCCCGATGCTTGCCGCCTCGGCCGCGACCCTGCCACGCGGGCATTTCCTGATCGAGCCTTACTTGTACGACGTGATCTCGCCTCACTCCAACGGCTTCGGCTCCCTCACCTACGTGCTGTACGGACTGAGAGATAAAGTGACCGTCGGGCTGATTCCCACCGCCGGATTCAACAAAATGAACGACGCGCCGAGCAGTTCGGGCGTCCAGCCGGGCGACGTGACTCTCATGGGCCAGCGCGGGCTGACGCGATTTCATGACGGCAGCTGGATTCCGGCGACCTCTTTCGTCGTGCAGGAGTCTTTACCGACGGGGAAGTACGATGAGCTGGGGGATCGGCCGAGCGACGGCTTGGGCAGCGGCGCATTCACAACCACGCTGGCGGTCTATTCGCAGACCTATTTCTGGCTTCCCAACGGCCGCATCGTGCGCATGCGGTTCAACTTGTCGCAAGCGTTGTCGGGCGGAGTGAAGGTAGAAGGCGTCAGCGTCTACGGCACTGGAACGGGATTCCACGGACACGCCAAGCCGGGCAACTCCTCCTTTGTGGACGCCGCCTGGGAATACAGCGTGACGCGAAAGTGGGTCTTGGCGCTCGATGCGACGTACCGCCATACGGAGAACACGCGAATCGCCGGATACGATCCAGCCAACCCGAAGGCCGGAGAGCCAATGCAATACGTGGTGGTGAATTCGGGTTCGAGCGATGCCTTCGGTTTTGCCCCAGCCATTGAATACAGCTGGAAACCGAATTTGGGAGTGCTTCTCGGGGCTCGCGTAATCGCCGCGGGTCACAACACGCCCACGACGATTACTCCAGCGCTGGCCATCAATTTCGTGCGGTGACCTTCCCGGACGAATTTCGGCGGCGTGTTCGAGGGGGCTGGAAATGATCATCGAAATGCGCACGTATAAAACGAAGCCCGGAATGCGCGCTCGTTTTCTCGATGTGTTCCGCACTCAGTCGATGCCAGCGCATGCGAAAATCGGGATGAAAATACTCGGTCCGTTTCTGTCCGTCGAAGATCCCGACGCGTTCTTTTTCATGCGAGGGTTTCCCGATCTTGTGTCTCGAGAGGCGATGAAGGCGCATTTCTACGAAGGGGAGCTGTGGAAACGGGAGCTCGAGGGCGTCCTGATTCCGATGCTGGAGAAATATGAAGTTGTGGTGGTCGATGACCCCGAATATCTGGTCTGTTGGCAGCCTATCGAAGCAGCAAACACTCCCCATCGCGTGTAAGGGGCAGATGCAAGTCATGTGCTGACAGTAAGTTATACGAAAATCTCGACTTGGGGATGCCGATTCAGCAAGGGGCAGGTTTTCCACAGCCAGGGGCGGGGGCAGAGCTTCCCCCGTGGCGCCGATTATGGTGTATACTCACGACTCCTACTCAGCAATTACTCCCTAGCATGCTTGAGGTGTCTGATGAACGATAATCCTAAGAACGAGCGGTACCTCGGAGTGCTGTGCCGGTCTTGCGCGATTCCAATTCCCGTGCCGCAGAAAGCGCTTACCCGGGCGCGGGCCAGCGAAGTGGAGAATGCGGCCGGCCCGACCGAGGCGCGCTCCTCGATGCTGAATCTTCGCTGCCACGCCTGCGAAAGAGAATACTGCTACCGGCTGGGCGAGGTAGCCGAAATGCAGGGCACGCCGTGGTCGCAGAGGTCACACACCGGATCCTCAACGCAATTTCTTCGCAAGCAGGCCAAGCTGGCTCGAGTGGCCGGCGCCTAGCGGGGATTGGAACTCCAGGAAACCCTTCCGGCAGACGATTTGCACGCCTGCGCATTCCACTTGCTCCAGTACTCTTGAATTCTTCACGGGGTCCGTGCGATGCTCTCCCGTTGCCGGGAGGCGCGGAATTGCCGGGTTGCGACTGTTCCGAAGGGGAAGTGTCCGAAGCGCACGTCCGAGAACGCATCGCTCGAGTCGAGCGAGCCACGCGATTCCGCCCCGTTCACATTCGAGTGTTGCTGCTGGACGCTGCTCCCGCCCCGTCTTTGGAAGACGATTTTTATCATCCGGCTGCGGATCGCTCGAGGCGCTCTCTTTTCGCGCGGATGTATTTTGACGAGCTGGGTGTCTCGTCCGGGATTCCTCGCGATGCTCTTGCAACAATGGACGAAGCGGCTATCCTCGCCGAATTCCAGCGGCGAGGATTTTTTCTAGCGCACATCGTCGAATGCCCGGTTGCGGATGCCGTGGCGCTCCGCGAGGCGGTCAACCGGCTGGCGCCCACGGTTCTCCGGCGTCTTGAGGGTTCTTACAAGCCGAAATTCGTGGCGCCGATCGGATTGCCCACCGCCGAAATCATTCCTTTTTTGCAGATGTCCGGGTGGCACGATCGTCTGATCCTCGCCAAGGACGGACCGTTTGAAGATCCATTTCTCGGAGACCCGCAGAACCAGGCAGAATTCGGGACGTATCTGGGCGACATACTGGCCCGGTCGATACCAGCCGCGCATTGAGATCGTGTTCCAAAATGGAAAAGCGGAGCTGGCGTCTTCCGGTCTATTACTTTGTCTCCACAGTTTTGTCTTCCTGCGTCGCCCCTCTGCCAGTGTGCTAGAATCTTCGTGCTTTAGTTCCTTCGGGAGGGATTTACCCGAATGAAAGCCAACAGGAAATTCGTCATCGGCTCCGGCATCATTGTCGTTACCCTGGCCATGCTCGCTTATGTGGGATACACACAGAGCAAAACGTATTACCACACGATTTCCGAGCTTCCGACGCTGCGCCCCACGCAGCTGCACGAGCGCATGCGAGTCTCGGGCAACGTGGAGGACGGATCGATCCAGCACCTGGCCAACTCCGTGAATTTCGTCCTTGTCGAGCAGGGCAAGCAACTGCCGGTCAGCTATATTGGCCGGGACCCTCTGCCCGATACATTTAAGGGCGGCGCGCAAGCGCTGGTGGAGGGCCGGTTGATGCCCGACGGCCATTTTTCCGCCGAAGAAGTACAATCCAAGTGCGCCTCGAAATACCAGGCCACGCCGGGCTCTCCCGCGGGGATGCAGACCGGCCAATCGAAGAATATATCCGCGGCGCCGTCCGGCCCGGCCAGCTGAATTTGTTGACGAGGTAGGGTTTCTTTGGACATTCTCGGCTCGTTTGCGCTCCTGCTGGCTTTTCTCGCGGCGGTCTACGCGTTCGTCGCGGGCATCGTCGGAATCCTCACACATCGCCCCCTGGTCACGCGGAGCGCCCAGCACGCGGGAATGGCCGTTTTCTTCCTCGTCCTGACGACGGTTGGAACGCTCGAGTATTTCTTCTTCACCGACAATTTTTCACTCGCCTACGTCGCGGAGCACAGCAACCGGGCGCTGCCAGGATTCTATAAGTTCGCCGCGCTATGGTCCGGCCAGGAAGGGTCGCTGCTGTGGTGGACGTTCCTGCTATCCACGTACGTCTTTCTTGCCCTGTTTTTGAACCGTCGGAAACATCCGGAGCTGATGCCGTGGGTCGGGGTGATCACTTCGGGCGTCCAGATATTTTTTTTGACGCTGAATAATTTCGTTTCGAATCCCTTCCACGTGCTGGGCTCGATGGACGCATCCGGCGTGCTCCGAGTGGCCGCCGTCGCCGACGGCCACGGGCTCAATCCATTGCTGCAATACTACGAAATGGTGATCCACCCGCCGATGCTGTATCTCGGCTATACCGGGTTCACGATTCCCTTCGCTTTCGCGCTGGCGGCGCTCCTGGGCCGGTATCCGGGCGAAAAATGGATTCACATCACGCGGCGTTGGACGATGGTGGCGTGGTGTTTCCAGTCCGTAGGGATCCTGCTTGGAGCGCACTGGGCCTATGCCGTGCTTGGGTGGGGAGGATATTGGGCGTGGGACCCGGTGGAAAACGCGTCGCTGCTGCCGTGGATAACGGGAACGGCGTTTTTGCACTCGGTGATGATGCAGGAAAAGCGCGGGATGATGAAGGTTTGGAACGTGTGGCTGGTATTCGTCACGTTCATGCTGTGTATTCTCGGGACGTTTCTCACGCGATCGGGAGTGATCAGCTCGGTCCATGCCTTCGCGCAGTCGTCCATCGGGAATTGGTTCCTGGCGTTTCTCGCCATCGTGCTCTGCGTGTGCCTGGCGGCGTATTGGAAGAACCGCGATTATCTGAGAAGCGACAACCAGCTCGACTCGCTGGTCTCGCGCGAATCGAGCTTCCTGTTCAACAACCTGGTGCTTCTGGCCGCGTGCTTTGCCGTTCTGTGGGGCACGCTGTTCCCGGTCATCTCGGAATGGTTTACGGGCAATAAAATCAGCGTGGGGCCGCCGTTCTTCAACAAGGTCAACGTTCCGATTGCTCTTTTTTTGCTGCTGCTCACGGGCGTAGGACCACTGCTGGCCTGGCGCAAGACTTCCACGGACGCGTTGCTGCGGAATTTTGCGATGCCGCTTGGAGGCGGCGTTTTTACCGGCGTCGTCGCCGCGATTTTCGGGTTCCGCAATCCTTACTCGCTGATGTGCCTCATCCTGGGAGTTTTCGTGACGCTTACGATCGCTTCCGAGTTCTACCGGGGCGCGCGCGTGATCGCGTCGAGAGACGGCACGAATCTCATCACGGCAGCGGGCGAGCTGACGATGCGCAACACCCGGCGATACGGCGGCTACGTGATCCATTTCGGGATGGTCCTGGTTTTCATCGGCATTGCCGGGCAGCCCTTCAATCAGGACATCCAAAAGGAAATGTCGATCGGGGACCGAATCAACATCGGGCCCTATTCCATCCTGTGCCAGAATTTCGACGAGGTCAGCAACAACAACTACCAGTCGGATCGCGCCACTCTGGAAGTCTTCAAGAACGGCCGTTCCGTGATGATGCTCTATCCCGAGCATCGCCTCTATCTGGCCAGCCAGGTGTCGGAGACGATGGTCTCGATCGAATCCTCACCTTTGCGCGACCTTTACGTGGTGTACGCGGGGCGCAGCCCGGAGACGGGCCGGCCGGTGATCCACGCTTACCTCAATCCACTCGTCAAATTTATCTGGTTCGGAGGTATCGTCGTCGTTCTCGGGACAGGTTTGGCGCTGATGTCGAATCGGCGTCCCGCGCTGGCGCTTCGGGCGATCGCGCAGCCTTCGTGGCAGGAGCCTGCCGTGGCGCCGGCCATCGGTCCCATTTCGTCCAAGGGTTCGTCTGATGATTAGCCGAGAAAATGGGTGGGCTTCGTCTTCCGCCGTTCGCCGGGGAAGATCCGCTGCGCGAGCTTCGAGGAACGTTTTTTTTGCGTGCCTGGTTGCCGTCGTATTTCTTTTCACGCCGGCCGCCTTCGCCCAATCGTCCGCACGGGCCAAGGAGCTGGGGCAGAAACTCCTGTGCGTTTGCGGCTGCAACCAGATTCTTACGGCGTGCAACCATGTGGGGTGCGCCTATTCTCACAACATGCTCAAGGAGCTTGACGAGCGGATCGCGCGGGGCGAATCCGACTCCTTGATTCTCCAATCCTTCGTTCAGGAATACGGGCCAACGGTTCTGGCGGAGCCGCCCGCACGCGGATTCGATTGGATGGCGTGGATCATGCCTGTTGCGGTGCCGTTGATTGCGTTTTTCCTGGTCTGGCATCTGGTCCGCCGGTGGCGCGCACGAGCTGTTTTGGCGCCCGCCGGAGGCGCCCCCGCCATTTCGCCGGAACTCCTCACTCGAGCGCGGCGCGAAATCGACAGGGATATAGATGGCTGAGGAAAATCCGGCCCGGCCGGCGACCCCGGCCGATCGAATTCCCGGAGTGACATTCGGATGAGCAACGTCGACGTGGTAGTGGCCTGCATGCTCCTGGCAGCGGCGGTGATTCTTTTCATATTTTCGGTGCGGCCGGAGGATTCGGACGCCGCGCCGCACCGCTCGAAGCTCGATCAATTGATGGAGCGGCGGGACGCCATCTACGATAATCTTCGGGATCTCCGGTTCGAATTTCGAGCGGGTAAATTCTCCGAGACTGATTACGAGGAAACAAAAGAGCTTCTGGAAGTCGAGGCCGCCCGCGTTCTCGCCGAGATGGACCTTCTGACGGGCGGGACGCCCACTCCCGCTACCCGCCAGGCCGCCGCGGAAAGGCGCCACTGATGAGCCGTTCGATGCAGCGGAAAATCCACGCGCCGTCTTCACTGGTTTTGCTAGTAGCGGCCCTGTTCGTGGCGCCGGCGGCACTCGCAGGGACCGTCTCCGGCACGGTTCACGACGGAACGAACAACCGGCCCGCCGCGGGAGTGCAGGTGATCCTGATTCAATTGCAAGGGGGAATGGAGCCGGTCGCGAACACGAAAACGGACAGCGCCGGACACTACCAGTTCGATTACCCCATGCTCGGGCAGCAGCCGATGCTGATTCGAGTGGTGTACCACGGCGTGTTTTTCCACCAGCCGGTCCCGCCCGGCACGGCGACCGCGGACGTCGAGGTATTCGACCCCACGACGAATCTGTCCGCGGTGAGCGTCAGCGTGCGGGCGATTTTTATCCAGCCGAGCGCGTCGTCGATCTCCATTGGCGAAGAGTACACGATCGACAACAAGACTCAGCCTCCGCTGGCAATCTACCGGGACGATGGGACGTTTGCGTTTTCGATTCCCGAGGGCGCGCAGTTGCACGATATATCCGCGCAAGGCCCCGCGGGAATGCCCGTGATTCAAACTCCGATCGAGAAGGGGCACAACGAATCGGCCATCGCTTTTGCGTTCCGGCCGGGCGAGACGAGCGTGCGAGTCTCTTACGATGTTCCTTACAACGGAACTCACACGGTTCTGAAGCTCAACTCTCCCTATTCCGTGGGGCGCGTGGCTCTATTGGCTCAGCCCTCGGTGCAAATCGCGTCTGACGGTTTTTCGCCCGCCGGGACGGACCAAGGGTTCAACGTGTACCTTCGCGACAATGTTCCGGCGAAAGCTCCGCTATCCGTCTCGATTTCCGGCGTTGCGCCGCCGCTTCCGTCGAATGCGGGGAGCCAGACTTCTGAACCCGGCGGCAGCGCCTCCGACAACTCTCAGAACCCGTCCGTTAACTCTCGACTCGATCAATCCGGCGCCGAGTCTCCCACGGCCACCGCCACGACCATGCCGGCCCGGCTCGACAGTCTGAAATGGGTCCTGGTGGGAGGTTTTGCGGCGATCTTCGCGCTCGGATTTGCGTTTCTCTGGCGGCGGCCGCAATTGGCCGCCGAAGTCCCTAATGCGGCGACCTCCGCTGCGTCCCCCCCTGTCGCCAAAGTCGCGGCATCTGCGCCAAGAAGGGAACCGTTGCGGGGCGTGAAGCCGCCTCCGGCCGCGGACATCGCTTCCGCGCCACCATCGGCAGCGAGCGTGGAGCGGTCCGTCGAGGTGAGCCTGGATCAATTGAAGGATTCTCTTTTCCGCCTGGAGCTTCGCCATCAGGCGGGGACAATCGCCGACGACGATTACGCCCGCGAACGCCAGCGGATTGAAAATCTATTGCGCGACCTCCTTCGTGGATGATGGCTTTTTGAAGCGCGGATCAATCCGGGGCGCCATGCGGGGAGTTGGCGCGGCTTTTCGCGGCCCGCAGCGGGCGAGGCCAATTGGCGGCCGTGGCACTTGTTTTTGAGCCTTTCCTAATCTAACTTCCCTACGATGGCTTCGTCCCCCCTCAACCCATCTCTCGGTGTCCGTTTCAAAAGCATTTATAAACGGTTCGGCGCCTTTACGGCGCTCCGGGAATTGTCGCTCGAGATCGCCCCGGGGGAATTCGTCGCCTTGCTGGGGCACAACGGGGCGGGAAAGACCACGCTGCTCCGCATCGCCGCCCAGCTGATGCATCCTTCGTCGGGAGTCGTGGAATTTTACTCTTCCAATGAGCCTCTTCTTCCCGGCACGGTCCGCCGCTTCACCGGCATGGTGGCCCACAGCACTCTGCTATACGACGAATTTACCGCCGCAGAAAATCTCCACCTGTTCGCGCGGCTTTACTCCCTCGACGACATTCCCGCTCGCGTCACCCGGGCGCTCGAATCGTGCGGCCTGGCGACGCGAGCCTCGAGCCTGGTGCGCACATTTTCGCGCGGAATGCGCCAGCGATTGGCTTTAGCTCGAGCTCTCCTTCATGCGCCCAGCCTACTCCTGCTGGATGAGCCTGCCGCTGGTCTGGACCGCCAAGGCCTCATCTGGCTCGGGACGACACTCGCGCGGCTGCGCGAAGGTGGCTGCACCGTCCTGATGTCAACTCACGCGAGGAATGAATCGCTCGATCTGGCCACTCGCGCGGTCTCTCTCGCAGGCGGGCGAGTCGAGCGCGATTCTGGAGCCGGGGGCGATCCCCGCCCGCTTCTTTCCGCCCTTCGCGAGGAAGCCTGAATGACGACGCCCCGCGCCGCCCTGATCATCCTCGGCAAGGAGTTACGGCTGGAGCTACGGACACGCGAGCTGCTGAACGCCACAATCGTTTTCGCGCTGATCGTCGTCGTGCTGTTCAGCTTCGCCTTCGATCCAACATCGGCCGAATCCCGCCGCTACGGCCCCGGGCTGCTGTGGATCGCGTTTCTCTTCGCCGGGTCGCTGATGCTGAATCCATCGTTTGCCCGGGAATTGTCCAACGACACGATTGACGCTCTCCGTCTCGCGCCCATCTCGAATTTCTCGTTGTTGCTCGGCAAAATGCTGGCCAATTTGATCTTTCTCTCAGCGGCCGAGTGCATCCTCGTCCCGGTGTTTGCGGTGCTATACAATCTATCGTTGTCGGGAATCGTCCTCCGCCTAGTTTTGGTCCTCTTCCTCGGCAACTCCGGCCTCATCATTACCGGAACAGTCTTCTCGGCTGTCTCAGCGCACGCGCGGATGCGCGAGCTGCTGCTTCCGCTTCTGCTCCTCCCCATTCTCGCGCCGCTTCTCATATCCGCCGTCGAGGCCACCGCCGCGCTCTTTGCCGATCCCCCCGCTCTCGATTACACTTGGTTGTCCGTGCTCGGAGCGTTTGACGTTGTCTTCCTGACAGCGTCGTGGCTTGTATGCGATTATCTTTTGGAGGAATGAGCCCGGCTCGACGATGAAGCCTCGAATTCTGATCTCTTTCGGAATCCTCTTACTTATCCTCTTCGCCGGATACGCAGCGCTTTTCATCGCTCCGGATGAAGCGACGATGCACGCCATCCAGCGCATTTTCTATTTTCATCTGCCCAGCTGGATCGCCTGCTTCACTGCTTTCACCGTGGTGTTCGTCGCGAATATCGCGTGGCTCAAGACGCGGCGCCAGAAATACGACGCCCTGGGCGTCTCGGCGGCCGAAGTCGGCATCATCAGTTGCACGATCGGCTTGATTACGGGTCCTCTTTGGGCGCATCCGGTTTGGGGGATCTGGTGGACCTGGGACGCCCGCCTGACCACGACCTTCATCCTGTGGCTTCTCTACATTTCTTATCTTCTGCTGCGCGGCCTTTTGGAGGACCCCGAGAGGCGGGCGACTCTTTCGGCCGTTTTCGGCATCTTCGCGTTTCTGGACGTGCCGCTCGTTTACATGTC
Source organism: Verrucomicrobiia bacterium (assembly GCA_035503815.1). Taxonomy (GTDB): domain Bacteria; phylum Acidobacteriota; class Terriglobia; order Acidiferrales; family UBA7541; genus Palsa-295. The sequence goes on along the minus strand of DATJTF010000036.1, from coordinate 226,307 downwards.
GAACCGGCTGTGGCGGACGCAGCATCCTCAGCCGGTCATTTTCGGAGGCAAGAATTCAGGACTTGACCCGACCATGGCCCGCGTTCTTCTTGTTTGCGTGATTGCCGTTCTGGCCGTGATGATACTTGTTCTGATTGACCGTTACCGTCTCGAGCTTCTCCGCCGGGAAGCGGACGAGCTTCGCCTGGAGATTGATTCCCGCACGTCGATGACGGAGGCGCGCCCGTGAGCCTCGCAGCGGAAGGAATAGAGTGGCGGATGGGAACTTGCTCCCGCGCGGGGAAAGCGGGTAAACAAGAAGAGTTTTGCGGAATGGATTTGCGAATCGCAATCGAGGTGCCCTCGTGAAAGATTTTGACAATCTCTTCGCCGCCTGGATGGTCGTCTGGGTGGTTTTCTTTTTCTACGAAGTCAGCGTCGCGCGCCGCCTTTCCCGGCTGCGCGAGGAAGTCGAACGTTTGCGCCAGCAGCTGAACGAGCGCTAGGCATTTCGCCGTTGTATAATGCGTTCATGCCCGGCCAGAAGCGCATCGCCGTGGTCCTGTTTCAGCTTGGGGGTCCCGACTCCCAGGAAGCCGTCGAGCCGTTCCTCTACAATCTTTTTTGCGATCCAGACATCATTAATTTTCCCGGGTCTTTCCTCGCGCGCAAGCCGCTGGCGAAGCTCATATCGGTGAGGCGGTCCAAAAAAGTCCGGCTGAACTATGCCGCGATCGGCGGGGGCTCGCCGATTCGCCGCTTGACGCAGATGCAAGCCAACGCTCTCGAAGCCGCTTTGCGGCCGCTGGTCAACGCCCGTTGCTTCGTGGCCATGCGCTATTGGCACCCCAGCACGGCGGAAGCGATCGCCGGGCTTCGGGCCGAGGCGTTCGACGAGCTTGTCCTTCTTCCCCTGTATCCGCAGTACTCGTTTGCGACTACTGGGTCGAGCTTGAAAGAGTGGAATCGCCTTTACCAGGCGGAAAGTCCCGTCCACTTGATCGAGCATTTCTACGATCATCCCGACTATATCGCCGCGATCAGCGACCGAATCAATTCCATCTTGCGGCGAATCGCGAACCCCGACGAGGTTCGACTCGTGTTCAGCGCCCACGGGCTGCCGGTCGTTTTGGTTGAAAAGGGCGATCCGTATCCCAAACACATCCAGCAAACCGTTGATCTGGTTCGCGAACTCGGCGCCTGGCCCAATCCTCACACTCTTTGCTTCCAGAGCAAAGTCGGACCGCAGAAATGGCTTGAGCCTTCATTGACGTCGACGATCGAACGCCTGGCGCGCGAAGGCGTCAAACGCATGATCGTCGTGCCGATTGCCTTCCTCACCGATCACATCGAGACGCTTCACGAAATCAATATCGAAGCGCGCGCCGAAGCGGCGCATCTCGGAGTCTCGGAATTTCACCTCATGCCAGCGCTCAACGATTCGCCGCTCCTGATCCGCGCGCTCGCCGACCTGGTCCTCCGATCCGTTGGGATGCGGGCGGGGGTTGCATCCGTCGCCAGCTAGCCGCATCGCTGGTTGTGCCGCCGGCGGCGCAGGGGAAGAGGGCGGGACGGATTCGATCGTGCCTTCGCATTTCAATTTTCCAATTTGTTCGAATTTCCGGGCAGGCAGGGCCTGTTAGACTACGATTTGATGAACCGCACGTTTTGCCACAAGTTGATTTTCGTTGTCGCTTCTGCCGGCGCGATGTTTTTGATTGCGGGCTGCAATCCCGGCCCAATCGTGGACGCTCGACGGCCCGCGCCGCCCGCCCACGGCGCCGGGCCGCTCCTCACTCTCGACCCGGCTACGGCTTCCACACTTTCCGGCACGGCCATTCTCGAGGGCACCCCTCCCGCGCCTCGATTCATTGATATGTCTGCCGAGCCTTCCTGCCGTCAGATGCACCCGGAGCCCGGGAATTTTTCCGACGTGGTCACGGGGCCGGGAGGAGGACTCGCAAACGTGGTCGTCTACGTTCGGTCAGGCCTTGGCAACTATCGTTTCGGCGCGCCCTCGAACCCCGTGCTGCTTGACCAGAAAGGGTGTCTCTACGACCCGCGAATCGTGGCGCTCATGGTCGGCCAGCGATTGGAAATCCGGAACAGCGATTCGACGCTCCACAACATCCATTCGATGTCCCGCGAAAATCCTTCGTGGAACAGATCCGAGCCGGAGGGAGCGACCGTCTTTGAAACCTTCCCGCGGGCTGAGCTGGCCATTCCTCTCGTCTGTAACGTTCACCCCTGGATGCGCGGCTTCGCCTTCGTCTTCGACAACCCGTATTACGCGATCACCGACGCTGCGGGAAAATTCACGATCCCCGATCTTCCCCCCGGCAACTACACCATCGAAGCCTGGCAAGAGCGCTATGGCGTCCTCGATCAACCGGTCACGCTCGCCCCGCACGCTTCCGCTTCGCTGACCTTCACTTTTCATGGGGAGACCGGGCATTAGATCTTCTGAACCAAGCCCTCCTCCGTAGCCTTCGTGTTTCGAACCAGCGCCAATACAAGAATCATTCCGACAAACGGGATCAACCCCGCGGCGATCACGATGGGATCAAACGCGTGCGTCGCAGCTCCCCTCCGCAGGTCGGAAAAATGCCCGATGAGCTCAAACGCGACGATTGTCCCCAGTCCCGCTCCCGTTCCGCTCATTCCGCTGACGGTTGCCACCGAATCGTCGTGGTACAGATCGGCGGGGAGGACGTTGGCCATGGTCGTGAAAGATCCGTAGCAAAACGTCGCCAGGGCGAAGAGGAGAGCGATTGCGTAAAGGTTCGTCGTAAAGACGGTGGGGATCAGGGCGGTCACTCCTATACCACCAAAGACGACCAGCGCTTTTCGAGCGCGGCCGAGAGGCCAACCGCGACGGATCAAATACCCCGAAGCGGCGCCGCCAAAAAAATTGCCCGCGTCGGCGGCCACGAAGGGAATCCAGATGGCGGTCAGGCTGCTTCTCAGATTAATTCCCTTGGCCAGCAGGTAGATCGGAAACCAGTCCGTCACAAAAAACCAGACTGGGTCGGTGAAACTTTTCGCGATGATTGTGCCCCACGTTTGCGGGAGTTTCAGCAGATCGCGCCAAGGAGTTCTTCCGCTCGAGAGGCTCCGGGTCTGGCGCTCGACTTCGGGGCCGATCCCGGTCGCGCCATGCGGATAGATCGACCTCCAGAAAACGATCCAAAGAAATCCCAGCGCCCCCGGTACCATAAACGCGGGACGCCAGCCAAAGTGAAAATAAATCTCGAGGACAATGAAAGGCGCCACGGCCGCGCCGAGTGAGGAACCGCTGTCGAATAAGGCGGTCGCGAGAGCTCGTTCTTGCTTCGGGAACCATTCCGAGACGGCCTTTGTCGCCGCCGGCCAGTTCGCGGATTCGGCTCCGCCGAGGAGAAATCGAAACGTGGCGAAACTGTAGAACCCGCGCGCCAAAGAGGTGGCCAAGGAGACGATCGAATAGAACAGGACTGTCAGGCTAAGCCCCCGCCTGGTTCCGATGCGGTCCATCCACCGCCCGAAGACGGTCTGACCGATTGTGTAGGCCACGCGAAAGGCGATCACGATGTTGGCGTAGTCGGTATTCGTCCAGTGGTGCTCGATTTTGAGGAAGGGAGCCAGGAGAGAAAGCGATTGCCGGTCAATGTAGTTGATAACGGTGGAAGCAAACAGGAGGGCGCAAATTTGCCATCGCAGCGCCGGACTCGGCAGGCGTTTCAGGGGAGCGGACCGCACGAGGGTTTCGAAAGCTGTCGAGCGACGCGTTCCGCGCCCGCGCATGCCCGGCTTTTCATCTAGCTTTGTATCCTGTGTTCGGGCTTGAGCAGGGCGGCCGAGTTCTTGTCGAGATAGATGGTGGCATTCGAGTGGGTTCGAAGGATGGAGGCCGGGATCATCGGGCTGACCTCTCCTTCCAAACAAGCTTTCACGGCCGCGGCTTTTCGAGCGTCGGGCACGACGGCCAGAATCTCCTTCGCGGCCAGGATTTGCTTCACCGACATGGAGATCGCCTGTTTGGGAACGGTTGAGATGTCGGGAAACCACGCTTCGCCCACTTGTTGTCGCCGGCAGGCTTCATCCAGGTTTACGACCAGATACGGGGCGGTCGTTTCAAAGTCCGCCGGCGGGTCGTTGAACGCTATATGGCCGTTTTCGCCGATTCCCAGAAATGCGACATCAATTGGCGCCGACGAGATTGCAGCGCCAGCGTCCCGCAAGGTCGCGGAAACATTTCCCTCGCCGTCCAACAAATGAAACTTCTCGACGCCTGTGGCGAGGATAAACTGCTCGAGCAGCATTTTGCGGAAGCTGCCGGGATGGGTGACAGGCAGCCCAATGTATTCGTCGAGATGGAACAGTTCCACGCGTTTCCAGTCGATTTGGGCGGCCTGGCTCAACTGGCGGAGAAAGTCGGTTTGCGAAGCCGCCGTGGCCGCGACGATGCGCGCATATCCGCGTTCAGCTATCACGCGGCGGATTGCGGCGGTCGCTTGTTCAGCCGCCGCGCGGCTCAAGGAGAGTTTGTCGTCAAAGACACGAATTTGCACGTGCGCTCCATGCCTGGTTCGACCGCACCGACTTCGGGAACGAGGCATTATATGGCTTGGTTTCTGAACTGACAAACGGCGGCTCTTGGCAGGCGAGGAATTTCGCGCGCGAAAGGCACGGCCGCGGCCGGCCGCCGGCGAATCCCCATCCATGTAGCGTTTATCCTGATTTCCGTTGTAATCTGTTGGGCCGGATTCATCTCAACCGGGCTCTTACGCTCTCCTGGAAACAGGGAAGGGAACCGCAATCGAAATGTCTGAATTTCAGCAACGCCCCGTGTATCGCCTTGCTTTTCTCACATCGTGCGCGACGATTTTGCTATTGATGGCAGGCGCTCTCGTCACCAGCAATTTCGCCGCGGAATCGGTCCCGGACTGGCCTCTCGCCTATCACCGGCTCATCCCACCGCTCATCGGAGGGATTCGGTATGAATACGCGCACCGGCTGATGGCGGCCCTCGTCTCAATTCTGACTCTCGCGCTGGCGATTTTCGTTTCACGCTGCCAGTGGAAATCCGCGACGAAAGCGGCGCACCGGCTGGGCTGGACCGCTCTGCTTCTGATTGTCGCCCAAGCTCTCCTTGGCGGCTTCCGAGTGGTCGAAGGCTACCCGGCGATCTCCGCCACGGCGCACGCCATCCTCGCGCAAATCTATTTCATCGTAATCGTAAGCCTCACGATGATCATCAGCCCGTGGTGGCAGACGACGGAGCCGCGGCTGGCGGAATCAGGGTCTCCGACCTTGGCGACTGCGGGGATCGCGACGACGAGCATGATTGTCATCCAACTCGTACTCGGAGCGGGATTCCGCCACGGAGCGTGGGGCATTTTGCCGCACCTGATCGGGTTTTTGTTCGTCACGGGTTTTGTGGTCTGGACAGCGCGGCTGGCGAAAAGTCATTTTCCGACTGATTCCGACATACGCAAGGGCGTCGGCCTGCTGCACGGCACGTTCGGAATACAAGTGCTTCTCGGATTCGCCGCGTACTGGGCCGTGGAACGCGCGCTCACGGCCGTGCAGCCGACGTTCACTTACGTGATTCTGACGGTCGCGCACGTGCTGGGAGGCGCGCTGCTGCTGGCCGCCAGCGTCCTGCTTACGCTAAAGGCGGTGCGCCTGGTTCCTCGTTCGGGCGAGGAAGGTGAGCCCGCGCCGGTGCCCGTCGCTCCGGGCAGCGGTTCGGGAGGTACGCACGCGCAGAGGTCGGGAGCTTAGGCGAGATGGACTCCGAGCGCGCGGCGACAATTTCGTTTCCGAAGCCCTGGGCCTACGTGGTTCTAACCAAGCCTGACGTGACGTTTCTGGTGGTCATTACAACGGTCGCCGGTTTCTACCTTGGCTCCTCCGGCCCGCTGTATTGGGCTTCGCTCATTAACACGCTTTGCGCTACGACGCTGGTGGCTGGCGGGACGGCCGCTCTCAATCAATACATTGAGCGCGACATGGACTCGCTGATGCGCCGCACGGCTCAGAGGCCGCTTCCCGTGGGAATTCTTCGTCCCGTGGAAGTGCTTCGCTTCGGAATCGCGCTGATTGCATTCGGAACGATCTGGCTGGCCTTCGCCGTCAATCTACTCGCGGCATTTCTCGCGCTGGCCACCAGCCTGATTTACCTCGGCGTTTATACGCCGCTCAAGACGCGTACGACGCTGGCGACAGCCGTGGGAGCGCTTCCGGGCGCTTTGCCTCCGCTAATCGGTTGGGCGGCGGCGCGGGGTTCACTTTCGCTCGGAGGGTGGATTCTTTTCGCCATCTTGTTCTTCTGGCAGTTTCCACACTTCCTGGCCATCGCCTGGATGTACCGCGAGGATTATTCCCGCGCGGGAATCCGCATGTTACCCACGGTTGACCCGCAAGGCGATGCAACGTTCCGGCAGATTGTCGCCACCAGCGCCGTGCTCGTTCCTATCAGCCTGCTTCCTTCCGTGATCGGCATGGCCGGCATCCGGTACTTTTTTGGAGCGCTGCTTCTCGGGATGCTTCTCTTGCAAGTGTCTCTTTGGGCCGCGCGCCATCGCACAAACGTACGCGCCAAATGGCTGATGCACGCCACCGTAGCCCACATCCCCGTCCTTCTTGCCTGGATGATTCTCGACAAGCTCAATTCATGAGCTCTCCGATTCCGCTGCATTCGATTCCAGCCCTGAACGCCTCCTTGAACGGGGCTTGCACCGTTTTTCTGCTCGCGGGGCTCTACTTCATCCGGCGCGGGAAGATTGCCTGGCACCGGGCCTCGATGATCACCGCGTTGGTTTTCTCCGCCGCATTCCTGGGTTTCTATCTTTACTACCATTTCAACGCGGGAATCGTGCGATTCGGAGGGCACGGCTGGATCCGTCCGGTCTATTTCGCCCTTCTGATTCCCCACACGATACTTGCGATCGTCAACCTTCCGCTTATTTTGGTGACTCTCTCGTTTGCACTTCGGCGTCGATTCGGTTCGCACCGGGCCCTGGCTCGTTGGGCTTACCCCATCTGGCTCTATGTTTCCGTCACCGGTGTAATCATTTATCTCCTTCTGTACCGTGTCTACACCCCGATCTACCCCTCCTAGCGTGGAATGACGCAGAAAGCCGCTCGGTGGTTTGGCGAAGGTTTTTTCGAGGAGTCACTCGGGTGAGACAATACGAGCGATGGCAGAGGACGGCGGGGAAACCAGTGGAACGAGAAGACCTTCAGGCCTCAGGAATTGCGGGCAATCAACTGCGGCCGGTCACGGATTGCCGTCTCCGTAGGTAACCTTTGCCTGCCCGTCCTGCACTTGAATGTCGCTGATCCCATCCGGCAGTTTCATCTTCTCGCGGTTTTCGGGCGAGTTCATCATCATGTCCACAGCCGCTTCCAAAGCCGACTGAGGCAGCGGCATAGAGCCCAATTTCCCCGCCACCGGATCGAACTTCATGTACCCGTTCTCCGAGCGAAGGTGCCCGTCCAATTCCAGGGACATATCCTTCCCGTGAAAGTTGAACATCACGTATGCCTTCACGAGGTCGCCAACCATATCCACCTTGACGTCCTTCACCGACTGCTGCACCTCGGCGAGTGTCGGCTGATCTCCTCCTGCAACCTGCGCCAGCGGATCGCCCGTTCCATTCGTAGCGCTTTCATCGGCATTGCCGGCGTTTCCGGGCGTCGAGGCATCTACCGCGCCCGACGAGCCTGCCGGGACATCCGCTTGACTTGCGCCCCCCGGCGCCAATTGCAGGTTCTGCTGCAAGAAAGAGTTCAGCTCCGTCCGGCTCAGTGCCACTTGCCCCTTCTGCCCCGCGGCATGGGCGAGATCCGCGGCTTCCAGCTTCTTTTCAGCGGTCGCTGCCGCCGTCGCGCTGAAGGGCACGTCGGGAGGCGGGGATTTGCGAAGGACGAGGATGAGTGTCACGACAAGACCCACCATCGTGGACCAGCTCAGAATGCGATATGCGACTTTGTAATAGTTCGGGACAGCCATGATTTGCCTCCGCGCCAGGACGGGATTGCGCGAATCTGCACCGCTTCCAGTCTATCAATCGCCACCACGGCCGGTCCGAACCGATGCACCGAAGTTCCCGCTTGCGCACCTGTCCCTCCGTACAGGCCAGACCTCGAGCGCATTTCGCGTTAAATGGACGTCAGATGGTGCGGGTCATGTGGCAGCCGAGAAAAGATCTCCATCTTTGGGGATCGAGCCTATTGGATCAGTTCTGCACTCTCCTGATCACGGCATCGGCAAATTCGGTCGTTGAGGATTGCCCGCCTACGTCTCGAGTAAGCGTCTTCCGCTCGCGATAGACATGGTGCAGCGCGTCCTCGATTTTCTGCGCAGCGAGGAGTTCTCCCAGGTGGCGCAGCATCATGATTGAGCTCAGCAACAGCGCCGTCGGATTGGCAATCCCGCGGCCGGCGATATCCGGCGCTGTACCGTGCACCGCCTCGAAAACCGACGCCTCGTGCCCGATATTGCCGCTCGGGACCACGCCCAATCCGCCCACGAGACCCGCCGCCAGGTCGCTCATGATGTCGCCGTACAGATTCGTCAGCAGTAGCACGTCGAACTGGTGGGGATCGAGCACCATCTGCATGCAGGCGTTATCGATAATCAGTTCCTTGTATTCGATTTCAGGGTACTCGGGGGCCACTTTGCGGATGGAGGTCAAAAACAGCCCATCGGAAAGCTTCATGATGTTGGCTTTGTGAATCGCGTGAATCTTCTTTCTTGCGAATTTTCGCGCATAATCGAACGCATACCTCGCGATTCGCGTGGACGCTTTCTCCGTGATTATTTTCAGGCTTTCAACCACGCCCGGCACAACCGTGTGTTCGAGGCCCGCGTAGAGGTCCTCTGTGTTTTCCCGGATGATCACCAGGTCCACGTCTGTGAACCGCGACTGCACGCTTTCCAGATTCCTCACCGGCCGCAAGTTCACGTATAAATCGAGCGCCTGCCGCAACCCTACGTTGATGCTCCGCATCCCTCCCGCCACTTCGGTCATCATCGGGCCTTTCAGTGCGACGCGGTTTTGCTGGATGGACTCGACGACGCCGGATTTTAGAAAATCCAGCCCTTTCTTTTCGAACTCCTGCCGCGGCGGGATCTCGTCCCACGTGATCCCCACGCCTGCCGCCGCCAAGATCTTCTTCACCGCCGCCGTTATCTCCGGTCCAATCCCGTCCCCGGGAATCAATGTGATTGTGTGTGTCATCGCCCCTTTTGCCTTGGTTTTGTGTATAAATTCAAGCTCTGCTATATTTTAGGGCCTCGCCCGGCTTCGAACAATCGTCCGTTCCGGCGAGTTTCTTTCCCGAACCGATCGAACGGTGCCGCGACAGGCCCCACACGACCCGGGGAACCATCCTCCTCCGCCACACCTCGATTGTGCATCGGCCTCGGTTTGCGCGACTTCATAGCCAGCCAGAGCGGACTGGCTCAGGGGTAAATTGAGCTCTCAGGCTCGTAAGCAGAATCCCCACGGCCTTGCCCTCATCTGATATAATGCGACTGTGACGGCAAGGCGCCGAGCGCGCCTTCAATTTGGGAGGCATTGAGAAATGGTTCAACTAACTCCGGTGGCTGTAACGAAGGTGAAGGAGATTCTCACCCAGCAAACACCCGCCCCGGCGGGTTTGCGCGTGGCCGTGGTCGGCGGCGGCTGCTCGGGATTCAGCTACCACATGGCGTTTGAGAATCAGGTGAACGAGTCGTCGGACAACGTCTACGAATTCGACGGCTTGAAGGTCCTGGTGGACCAGATGAGCGAGATGTATCTCGACGGCGTTTCGATTGACTATATCGAAACGATCGAAGGATCCGGCTTCAAGTTCAACAATCCGAACGTCAAGTCCACTTGCGGCTGCGGTTCCTCGTTCAGCGTCTAGGCTGCGGCCTACGCTGGGATCGCCGGGCTTCACGCCCCTGGGACAGGCCTCCGGCTGCGAAAGTTCTCTCCCAGACGCGATTCCAATAATTACGATCCGATTTCTGCTCCCGGTTCGAAAGGACCGGGAGCTTTTCTTTTGGGATGAGCGCAGCTGTCCGTCTCGGAACGGAGGTAGAGCTTCCGACTTCTTGTTCCCCCATGCGGAGGAAGGGGGTAGGAATTTCGGGTTGAGCTTCGCTTTTTCTTCGCCTATAATTGCCGTGCGTTGCCCCTACCTAATCCAACCTCTCGAAGGAGATTCATATGCCGGTTTCGGAACAGTTTTTAGCGGAGTTTGACCAGGAGTTGCCGCTCACCCGCAAAGCTCTCGAACGCATTCCCAATGACAAATTTTCCTGGAAGCCGCACCCCAAGTCGGGTTCCATGGCCTGGCTCGCCGGCCATATCGCGACGGTACCCGGCTGGCTGGTGGACACATTCAAGCTCGACTATTTCGACATGGCTCCCAACGGCGTGCAGATGCAGCCACCTCCCGAACCCAAGAACAGCCACGAACTTCTCGAAACATTCGACAAATCCATCCCCGCGGCCCGCGCGGCCATCGCCGCCGCCACGGATGCCGACTTTTACAAAACATGGAGGTTCCTCAACAACGGCCAGGAGCTTTTCGCCATGCCACGCATCGCCTGCGTCCGCACCTGGGTATTCAACCATATGATCCACCATCGCGGACAGCTGACGGTCTATCTGCGGCTCAACAACATTCCCGTCCCTTCGATCTATGGCCCTTCCGCGGACGAAGGGAGCATTTGAGGGACGAGCAGTGGCTGGGCAATCGAAACTCTTTTATCGCGTAGGCCTGCTCCCGCCTCAGGGAACTCAAACCTGAGGCGGGAATTTCCGTCAGGGCTCGCGTGGGACCGAGGGAGCCTCGATGAGGACCTCTCCGTCGCCCCGTACCCGGCAACCGGACGGGCCAGCAGCGTCCCCGGCCAATTGCTATTCCCGCCCCGCTCCCCGTATCCTATGTACATCCCATGAAGATTGCCCTGGCCCAATTCAATCCAACTGTCGGCGATTTTGAAGGAAATTCGGCGCGGATTCTCGAGCTGGCGCAGAACGCCAAGAGCCTCGGCGCCGATGTCGCGATTTTCTCCGAGCTTTGTCTTTGCGGCTATCCGCCGCAGGATCTCGCCGAGCGCCCGGACTTCGCCGAACTCAATGTGAAGCAGCTGGCGCGGATAGCCAAGAGCATCCCTTTGCCGTCCGTCGTGGGCTACATCGGGGAAGCCGAAGACACGACCGGCAAGCCGGTCTCCAACTGCGCGGCGCTGATTGCGGGCGGTGAAATCAAACTCGAGCAGCGCAAGATGCTTCTCCCCACTTACGATGTGTTCGACGAATCCCGCTACTTTCAGCCCGGCCAATCCCAGCACGTGTTTCCACTGGGCCCCGAGAATCTCGGAATCACAATTTGCGAGGATTGCTGGAACGACAAGAATTTCTGGACGCAGCGGCTCTATTCACGCGATCCGGTGGTGGAGCTGATGGGGCAGGGAAGTTCGGTCATCATCAACATTTCGGCCTCGCCCTTCACCCTCGAAAAACGCAGCCTGCGGCTCGACATGCTCGGGGCGATCGCCCGCGAGCAGCACGTCCCGGTCGTCTACGTGAATCAGGTGGGAGGCAACGACAGCCTCATATTCGACGGGTCGAGCGTCGCCTTTACTTCCGCCGGGCGAATCGGGGCGCTGGCCAAGGCATTCGACGAGGATCTTGTCCTCTTCGACACAGCTACCGGCGAGGGCGACATTCGGCCGCAGCCTCACGACGATCTCGAAGCCGTGTACCGCGCTCTGGTGGTCGGCACGCGGGATTATGTCCGCAAGTGCGGGTTCAGCAAGGTCGTCGTTGGGTTGAGCGGCGGAATCGATTCTGCCCTCGTGGCCACAATCGCCGTGGACGCTCTCGGCCCGGAGAACGTCGTGGGTGTCGCCATGCCCGGCCCGTACTCCTCCGAGGGAAGCTTTCGCGACGCGCGCTGCCTCGCTCAAAACCTGGTCATCGAGTTCCTCACGCTGCCGATCACGGGAGCGTTCCAAGGTTACCTGGAAATTCTTAAGCAGCCGTTCGCCGGCTTGCCCGAGGATGCCACCGAGGAAAATATCCAGGCCCGCATCCGGGGAAATCTTTTGATGGCTCTCTCCAACAAATTCGGATCCATGGTTCTCAGCACCGGAAACAAGTCGGAAATGGCCGTCGGCTATTGCACTCTCTACGGCGACATGGCCGGAGGTCTGGCTGTAATCTCCGACATTCCCAAAACCATGGTCTACGAACTCGCCCGGTTTGCCAATCAAGTGCGCCACCGCATTCCTCGCGAATCGTTTACCAAACCACCTTCGGCCGAGCTTCGTCCGAATCAGACGGACCAGGATACGCTGCCTCCCTACGACGCTTTGGATCGCATTCTGAAAAGCTATGTGGAGGACTTGCAGAGTCCTGAGGAGATCGCTCTTCATTACGAATTTCCACTGGACCTCGTACGCGCCGTCGTCCATCGCGTCGATCAAAACGAGTACAAGCGCAAACAAGCGCCTCCCGGCCTCAAAGTCACTTCAAAAGCGTTTTCCGTCGGGCGGCGTTACCCGCTCGCCCAGAAATTCGCGGTGTGATCGCCGCCCACCACTGTTTCGACCGTATTTCCAACTCTTCTCTTCACACTCGCACCCCGGATTTGTACACTGGTTGGCTTTCATTCTCTTCGGAGGCACAATGCGTCGCCCAGCACTCTTGTTGCTTGCCATTGCGTTTCTCGTATCCGCGCGTTTCTCCGCGGCGCAGTCCGCGCCGGCGGCTTCCGTCCACACCGCGGCGACGCCCGAGCAAGCCGCGCTCTTGAAATCTACCGAGGCTTTCCTTCGCGTTCTTTTTGCCTGGGGCCCGGAAATCAAGGTTGAACTCGGCCCTCTGCAATCCGCCACTTCGCCCGATTTCTATCTGGTTCCCATCCGGGTCACCGTGAACGGGCAGGTTGATTCTGGCAGCGTCTACGTGAGCAAGGACGGCAAGACCGTGTTTCGCGGAGACATGTTCAGCACTTCCGCCGATCCTTACGCCGACACGCGCGCTAAAATCCATCTTCAGGGCAACCCTTCCCGCGGCCCCGCGGATGCCAAGGTCGTGATCGTCGAGTACAGCGATTTCGAATGTCCGCACTGCCGGCAGCTGTATGAATTTTGGAAAACTTTCGTCCCCGCCCACCCGCAAATTCGCTTCGTCTTCAAGGATTTTCCCATCACACAGATTCATCCCTGGGCCGAGACCGCCGCTATTGGGGCCCGCTGCGCATATATGCAATCTCCCGCTGCTTTCTGGAAAGTTCACGACGACATTTTCGAAAATCAGGACCTGATCTCTCCTGAAAATGTTTGGGATAAACTCGTCGGATTCGCGAGTGATGCCGGCCTCGACACCGCCGCGTTCAAGACTTGTCTTGCTTCCTCCGAGGCGCAAAAGGCTGTTGACGACAATCGGAACGAAGGGATCGCGGTCGGCGTCGAGAGCACACCCACTGTCTATGTCAACGGGCGCCCCGTTCTGGGTGGCGACCCGGCACTTCTCGAGCAGTTCATAAAATTCGAATCCGCTGCGCACAAGAATTGATCGAGTCTAAGCGGACATTCCCGGCTTTCCATGGCGATGCAGGCAAGACTCCATGCGCTTCCCGCGCGAGGCTCGTCGAGCTATAGTTTGAACTCGTGAACGCAGTCCACGGGAGGAGCGCCCATCCTCGCCAGGTTCATTTTCGCCATTCTCCAATTTCGCGCTCGACGCGGCTTCATCGACCGCCTTCCTGGGGAAACCCGGAAGGAACGCGCCCGCCGGACTGGCGTTCGTGGCGAAACCTACGCCTACTGGTATCTCCGCCGGCATGGATACACGATGATTGCGCGCAACTTTACTCTGGCTCATTTGAACGGCGAAATCGATCTCGTCGGATACGACGGCGATACGCTCGCTTTCATCGAAGTGAAAACACGCGATGCGTCGGCTCCCGATGCCGCGCGACCTGAGGACGCGGTGAACTCGCAAAAACGCAGCCAGATTGCCCGCATGGCCGCCGCATTTGTTCGATCGCGGCGCATCAATCATTCTTCGCTATCCACCCGATTCGATATCCTCGCGATTGAGTCGCGGCCTTCCGTTCGCCCTACGGTTCGTCTGCACAAGGGCGCTTTCACCGTCCCACGGTTTTGAAGAACTAAAAGTCCGTAGTGCACTAACAGCGTAAGTAACGGGACGGTGGAACGCCATAACGCCAGGGTCTTCCGCCCGGCATTGCACGATTCAGCGGATCGGTTGCCCCAGTTCTTGGCGGTGCAAGAGTGACCTGCAGGCGGTGGACCCCCTCAAAACATAACTTTTTGCCAATGTGGGAGAAAATAATCCCCGATTCACTTCCATCTGACAGGAATCTCTTCGTCGGCCGCAACTTCTCCCTCCAACGCATATAACTTGATTCTCAGCTCTTCAATTAGATGACAACTGTGAGCAACTCAAATCCACATCATAGGCTGTTCCTCTATTTCAGTCGTTCGACATGAGGTCGACGTTTCACTCATTGAGGCCGCGTCAAACAAATATTGTCCTTAACTAAAGGATTGCCTTTCGCTGTTATTGCATTTGTCTCTCTTTCCGAATCCCACCGCGCAACCTTCCTCCTTGCCTATGCATGTCGTCTACGTGTCATCTGAATGAATATTCTGCTCAGGGCGAAGGCAAGGAGTGCGAAGGCGAGAAAGGGAAACAACAACAAAGAATCAAAAAGGAAAGAATAAAGGAAGAAAGGAGAAAGAAAAAAGAAAGGAGAAGGGAGAAAGAAGAAAGAAGAAAGAAGAAACAAGGGAGAGCAATGAAAGATCAAAGAAAGAACAAAGAGAGAACAAAGAAAGAAAGAATGAAGGGCGACAAGACAAGCGAACAATAAATCGGTAGACAAAAAGGGTGGTGGGAAGGGGAAGAAATGAAAAGAGCATGGGAGAAATAGTTGGTAAAAATGGAAAAGGAAGGAAACCAGCCACGAAGGAACCAACGGTCCTCAGAAGGAAGAGAGCAAGGAAGAAAAAGCAAGGCCATAAAGTGGCGAAAAAGCAAAGGAGGGGATAACCAAAGAGGAAAAGAGGAAATGAGAGGGAAAAGGGGAAGCAAAGGATACGAGTGAAAGAACAAAAAGAGACGGAAAGTGCAGGAAAACAGTCAACGTAAGGCAGGGCGAAACAAAGCAAGGCTGGGAAAAGCTTAGCGAAGCGAGGTTAGGTGAGGAAGACGAGGCGAAGCGAGGAGGAGATAGCCAAAGCGTGGCAAACCAAGGCGCGACGAGACGGAGCGAGACGAGGCAAGGCGGCGAAGCAACGCAGGGACGGGCGAAGTTAAGCAAGGGAGAGCCCGGCAGATCAAACAAATTAACTAGAGGTGCATGTGGGCGAGGCGAGGCGATGCGATGCGATGCGAAGCAAGGGGGAGATAGCAAAGCGGGGTGAAGCGAGGCTTGACAAGACGAAGCAAGGCGAAGCGAGAACGGACAGGGCAAGAGCAAACGAAGTGGGGTTCGTCAAGACGAGGTGGAGCAAATCCGGGAGGGCCGAAGCGAGTCAAAACCAGGCAGGGCAATGCAACCCAACCCCAGGTGCAGGTGGGCGAGGCGAGACAAAGTCAGGAGGTCAACGAGAAGCAACGGGGAGATACCAAAGCATGGAAAAGTAAGGCGCGACGAGACACAGCGAGACGAGGAAGCTGAGGCGAGGTGAGGCAAGGCGGCGCAGCAAAGCCAAGAGGGCGACGCGAAGCTAGGCGTAGCGAGACAAGGCAGGGGAGGGACAGGCGAAGTGAAGCCAGTCAAAACCGGGCAAAGCAGAGCGAAGCAGGCCAATCGAATGCGCAGCTAGTCAAGGCAATGCGACGCGAAGCATGTCAAAGCGGAGGCAGACCAGAGAGACGCAATCCGTGGCGATGCAACGCAAGGCAAGGCATTTCGGGTCGAAGGCCCCAACTGGGAGCGGACACTGCTTTTGAAAGATCCAACGACAAACAAACAAACAAACAAACAAACCAGCGAGGCGACTGCCGTGGAAGGGACCTGACGGGGAGCGCCCAGCGAAGAGCGAAGCGAGCTGAGAGGCATGCAGCTGAAGGCTGAAGCGAACGCAAAAGGGAGCGAGCCGAGAAGGAAACGGTTGCAGAGGCAAACGGTTGAAATGCGATGCGAGCGGCGTGGGAAGCCGGCAAAAGGTGGATCACTCAAGCAATGAGGATAGCGAAAGTGGAACGACGCAACCTTGGACTGACGCAAGCGTGGAGCGAATCGAGCGAACAGGAGGCCGATCCAAAAGCCTCAATTGTGCCGGGTGAGCGCGGTTTGCCGAGAAGGGCGCGAGCCCGACAGGAGCAACAGAAGATTTCGAAGAAGCGGCCGCGGCATATGGCAACCGTGGAAGAGAGTGGCCCAGAAAGCCGGCAAAGAGGGGTGCAAAAAAGCGTGAGAACGAAGAGGCGAGCTCGAGATGTGGCAAGTGAATGAGGGGGTGTAAACCGCGGAGACGAGCAAGGGCGCGAATGAAAAAGGGGAAATGAGGAGATCAACTAGGGAGAGCGCGAGCAAAGAGTGGGGAAGCAATCGGAAAAGCCCCACCGACGAGAGCGCGAGTGCAAGGCTGGTGAATGCAGAGCTGAGGCGTGGACGGGCTTGATCGAGCTGGTCAAGATGCAAGCACAAAAAAGAGCCGACACGGACGCCCGGAAGGAAGCGGCGAGAGTGCAAACACGGCACAGAAAGTATTCGGCGAGCTGGCTGGAAGGAAAGCGCGCGAGAACTCGGTCGAAGAAACGGACGAAAGAGCGAATGAGGCGCGACGAATCGCGGGTCGACGGAACGGGCGAGGTGAGTGAAGCGAAAGGCTCGTCAAGCGAAGGTGGGAGACGCGGCGAATTGAAAATCAGCGGAAGCCGGGGCGCCACGCTCGCGAGAGTCCGACGTTTTGAGGACAGCAGGTCATGAGAACGCTCGCAATAACTGCATCGGCGATCGAAAGCGGTCGAAAGCGCGGCGAACCGCAAAGACCTCCGGCTCGGGCGAAGGGCGCGGCAAACGCCGGGCGCGCAATGGGTTGCGACGCGCGGTTGAATGGCATCTGTTTCTGTGAGATTCGCCGGCATGAAAAAACTTTCATCGTGGTTGCCCATATCTCCTCCCGGACGCCGTGCCGATTCTTGGATGAAACAAAGGCGGCGACCATTCCCGCCGCAATCCGCTGCATCGAGGAAAAGCCAACTGCGGACAACGTGAACGCTCATCGGGCGACGCTCTCGCCAAGGGATGAGTCTGCTTCGCGGCAAATCGCAAAGAGGGCACGGCGCAAATGTGGAATCGATTCACCGAAAACGGGCGCGCGTCTCCCCATTGACGGAAAAAACTTTTCGTCGCCCGCGCATTCCGCTGCGAGCGCCCCCAAGCCCGTTGCGACGCGGTGTCATACTTCCGCGCCAGCGCCAGGAATTTACTTCGGTCCGCCGCATTTGCCGGAGCCGGCAACCCGCCCATTTGCCAAAATCCGAGGAAGAGAACCACATCGCTGCGCTCTCGCGCGATGGATTTTTTTCTCCGAGCCGGCGGCGAGGTTCGAAGGCCCGAACGGCGCAGCTTGCGGCGCGCTCCGCAAATCGCAGCAAAGCCTCCGTCGCCTACCCTCAGCGGAGGCTGGATGGAAGCCGCGAGCGAATAGCGGGAGAGGCGGCTCAATCGTATGAGCGCCGTCCCGCACGGGCGAGGAGCCGCTGCAGCGACCGCTTCGCTATCCGCCTCGACACAACATAACGCCCGCCCCGATTCTTCCTCCGGCGGCACTGCCAGTTCGAAACCACGGGCCGAGGCAAACGAACTTGCCGAAGCTGTCCGAGCCTCGCGTGCCGGGGGAATGGCCGCACAAATCGCGGATGGGATCTCGATCCTCTCGGCGACGGGGTGGAAGACGAGGTCCAACTGCGCGGCTGGAAATGGGTGTTCCCCGCCAGAGCTCGCATTCGTGGGAAGCGCGGCCAGCGTGCAACCGGCCTCCTCGCGAATTCCTCCGGGTTCGGGCAAGAGACCGATCACCCGCGTCTCCGCCCCGGCCAATTCAGCGAACATCGCGGGCCGGGAACGCGATTCGCGAATAGCTTGCGCCAAATCGACGGGGCACTTCGCGCCCTCACCCGAAAGACGCCGACGGCCGACCAGCCAGCCGGCGAGGCGTCCCTCAACTTCCGAGCCAATCATCTCCGTGACGACCTGGACGAGCTCTTTGCGCAAATTGGCGGAGCGGCCCAAGCGTGCGAGCTGGAAGGATTCGAGCCCGTCATCGGAAGTTCGCAGCATGTACTCGACAGAGGCAGGTGAAGTGCGCATGGAAAAGTCTCCGAGTGCGATTGCCCAAAAACGAAAAAGGGAGGCAAGGCCCGTGGATAGTAGCAAGAGATTACAGTAATGCAATAGTACTATAGGTGGAGTACATCTCCGTCGTGGTACTCCCCTTTGCGCGCGCGACGAAAAAAGTAGCACGAGTCTGCCGCCATTCGCTCCGCGTTGCGCGCTCACGATCGTTTTGCTCGGAAACGCAAGCAGCCGGCGCCCTGACGAATGATTCGGAAGCGAAAAGGAGAGCCGCAATGAACCGCACGACGAACGCTCTTCACGCGGTGAACGCAGCCGGACTCCACGGTCAAGAGATGGCCGAGGCACGGATTCCCGCGCTCGATTGGAGCGGTGCTCCCGAGGCAATCCGGCCCACCCGCGCGGAGGCGCGCCGGCGGCGATTGCGCAGAGAGTACAACCGGAAATACATGCGAACGTGGCGCGCGGATACGGACAAGAAGCAGCGCAAGCGCCGAAGTGTCGGAGGCGGAGCTCGGCGCGGGAAGGCGGGGCGGCTCCGTGGCAACGCTTCAAACCGCCGGGGCAAGCACGGACGCAGGCTATGCGGCTTTTGCAGACGGCATCCCGCCATTTCGCAGGTAACCCGCCTGCAAATCTGCGCAGATACCGCAAAGGGCTTCCGAGTGATTCGCGTTCCGTACTGTGGTGCGTGCTGACTCGAATGAACTCCGGGATTGCGAGGGTACATCGCCGCGATGCGTGAAAAAAATTTCAATGCGGGGTTGCGCGGGGTCCTTTTTGAATCCCGCCACTACGAGCGGATGGGCTCGGCGATCTGGCTCTTCGGCTGGCTGGTCCTGCGGCAGACGCATCAGTCGGGTTCGGTCGGATGGGTGCTGGGTGGAAAGCCGGTCTCGTACCGGGAAATCGAAGAGGAAACCGGATTCAACCGCCGGACCCTCGAGCGCTGGATGCAGACGCTCCGCCAGCACGGGTACATCGAGACCGATGCGGAGCAAGGCGGCGTCGCGATCCGAATCTCGAAAGCCAAAAAATTTCCACAGACTCCCCGCCATTTTGCGGAGAGTGGCCGCAAATCTGCGGAGAGGCCTCCGCAATTGTGCGGAGCAAATCGCGCTCATCCTCAATCTTATCAATCCGCTGCGGCGCCGATAGGTAGTCCATTTATAGCTGATAAATTCATAAACAGCGAACCCTCCTGTTCAGTGGAAAACCAACAGCAAACCCCGGCGCTCGGCGAGAGGGAACAGTCGCGAGCGCATGAAAACCGCAACCAAAATTTCGAACCGCCGGATCGGCGGAACACTGAAACAAGCGAGAGCCATCGCCGCAAATCCGACACGGACGGCACGGCGCGACCCGTGCTTTCGCAACAGGACTGGGAGGCTCGCCGCCAGTGGCCGCTGTTGCGCGCGGACAAGGATGAAGCCGTTCGCCGCGAGCTGGCTGTGGGAGCGGGCCCGGAGGTGAGGAGACGATGACCACGAGAACGCTCTGGTTCCGCAAGGAAGTCGGCCACGGTGGAATGATTCCGCGGGGATGGCGGCTGGCCTGGTATGAACCGCGTCGGCGCGTCGGCGTGTATTGCCCGGCGGCGCTTCGCTGGCTCTTCCGCCTGCTGCGCGAGTGCGCTTACCGATTCCGCCTGGCTTTTGGCGCTCCGCCGATCGAACGCGCCGAAGTGTTTGAAATGCAGCGCGAGCATCGCCTGCGCCAGGAGATGGCGGACGAATTCGCTCGCGGCTACATGCAGGGCTGGCGCGAATGCTTCGAGACTTGCCTCGGCGTCGTCGAGGAAGAGCTTTCTTCGTCTGCCGTATGGGACGCCGGCGCGCTGCTGCTTCCGGTTCGTGGAAAACCGGAAACACCGAATTGACCGGCGCGGCTTTTTTTCAGCGGCGGCTGTCAGCCGCGCGGCGCGGGCCGAGGGGCCTGAAAAAATCTCTTGGCGGAGGGGAGTGATGAAGGCCAGGGAAATTTTCGACGTTTGCCATGGAAGGTATCGCGGCTTGAAAGAGTGGCTCGACGAAACCACGGGGCAGATCCGGGCGCTCGACCTGGGCTCGCCTTCGGAAGGCTATCAGTGGAGGCCGGACCGGGCGCGCGCCTCCGAGTACGTCGCTGATTTTGAGCGCATCGGCCGGCGGGCGCTGCGGCGGGAAGAGTGGAAAGGGCGGCTCAAGCTATTCGAAATTTATTTTCTGCACAGCATCGAATACCGCCGCGCGATCTCCGTCGTGGGTGTCGCCGAGGGCACGTTCGATTATTGGGTGGCGCAGGTGAAGCGCACTCTCGGCGGGGAGTTTGCGCGCACGGGCCTGTTTCCGCCCTCCGTCTATTTTTTGCACCGGAACAATGGGAGCCGGGTGGGAAAGTAGGCGGGCTCTCCGCGGGGGCAGCGTCACTCGCGCGACCAGAGCCTCGAGAACCACTGCCAGCCGTAGCGCAGCCCGACGACGGCCAGAAAGCTCGCCGGCGAAAACACTGCCATCTCGACCATGCGGATATTGTTCGTCACGCCTTGCCCGGACGATTCCATGTTGGTCGCTTCCTCGCGGACGGCGGCGGCCATGGCCGATGCGGCCTGCACTTTCCAGGCCAGCGCCATATTGACGCCGCATTTTTCGCAAATTCCCTGGCGGCGCTGCTCGTGCCAGCATTTCGGGCATTTGAAGAGCAGGGGATTGTGGCAGACCACGCAGAATTCCGCCGTGCCGGCGTTTCCATGCCCGCACTTCGAGCATGGCACGCCCGCGGGCTCAGCGATTGCCGCCGCGCGATCCGGAGAAAAAGTACTTGAAGAGATGGATGCCTCCCGTGACGGGGATCAGCAAGAGATTCACCACGAAATTCGAGCGGCTTTGAATGCGGTCGTGCAGCGCATCCGCCTTCGCTTTCTGGCCCGACACGACGGCGCTCAGATATTTCACGAAATCCACGCCGCACTTTTCGCAGGTTCCGCCGTGCCTTTGCTCGTTTCCGCAGGAAGGGCAGGTGTAGCGCAGCGTCATGTGGCAGCGCGGGCAGAATCGCGCGATCTCGCGCACGTCCGCGGCGCATTTCGGGCATTTCACCATGCGAGGCGATGTCGTTCCGCCGGTGTCCACGCCGCTCGACGGGGCAGGATTGGCCCTCGGCGGCGTTCCAGGCGCGGAGCGTTCCGCCGGCTTTGCGCCGTTTCCCGCGCCGCCGGAATTGTTCGGAGGTGTTGCCGCCATATCTCGGATTGTATCGGCGAACGCCGCGCTTTTCTGCAGGGGGCCCGCGTCTTGCTGCCTCGGCGTTACCCTGTCCTTTCGTACAGGTGCGCGCGGGCTTCGCCGCGAATTGGTGAAGGGTGAGAGAACGCGCCCCGCGCTGCGCCGCGCGTCTTTGCATGTCGCTCGCGCTCCGATTTGTGTCCCGCGGGCGCGAAAGCGTGCTTGCGCATCCGCGCCGCCTGACGAATAATCCTCCCGCGGCTTCCACGCATTTCCATCCCAGGCCGCACAGGGAGGCAGTCTTGTTCCAGCGGAGGATCCTGAACGCACTCGTATTTGTGTTTGTTTTTATTTTCGTGGCTCCCGCCGGGGTTCGCGCGCAGCAGACTTCGGAGCCGTCCTATGGCGTCACGGTGCAGGGAAGCGTGCCGATGAAGACGCGCGACGGCGTCACCCTCTACGCCGATATTTATCGCCCGAAGGCCGACGGAAAATTTCCCGTCGTCCTGATGCGCACGCCCTATGACAAAAGCACCGGCTGGGCCGTCGATCCAGCCTTTCTGATTGCGTCCCATGGATACGTCGTCATCATTCAGGATGTTCGCGGGCGTTACACTTCCGAAGGCGAGTGGTATCCCTTCCGCCACGAATCGGCGGATGGCTACGACACGGTTGAATGGGCCGCCGCGCTGCCCTATTCCGACGGCAAAGTCGGCATGATGGGCGCGTCGTATGTGGGGGCCACGCAGATGCTCGCGGCCATTGCCCATCCCCCGCACCTTGCGGGGATTTGTCCGCAAGTGACCGCCAGCAATTATCACGACGGCTGGACGTATCAGGGAGGGGCATTCGAGCAGTGGTTCGACCAAAACTGGACGACGCAGCTTGCCGGCGACACGCTGCACCGGATGATCGAGAAGAACACCGACGCTCTGATCGGCGCGCCGACGCTTCCGCTCACGGCGTATCCGCTGTTCAACTACGATTCGCTTCCGGCCGGCTCGAGCGCTTCCGCCGAGCTTGCTCCCTATTATCTCGATTGGCTCGCGCATCCCGATTACGACGAGTATTGGAAACAGTGGTCCATCGAGGAATTTTTCCCCCAGATTCAGGTTCCCGTGCTCAATGTCGGCGCGTGGTACGACATTTTCCTGCGCGGCACACTGCGCAATTACATGGGCATCAAGGCGCACGGCGGCTCGGAAGCGGCGCGCAACGGCCAGCGCCTGCTGATTCAAATCGGCGGCCATGCCGGATTCGGCAAGCGCATCGGTGATGTGGATTTCGGCGACGAAGCCGTGAAATTTCCCTACACGCAGGTCGTCATCGACTGGTACGACTACCTCTTCAAAGGCGTCCACAACGAATTCTCCACGGACAAGCCGGTGCGCCTTTTCTTGATGGGCGACAACGCGTACCGCCAGGAAGCCGATTGGCCTCCTCCGGAAGCCAAGCCCGCCAGCTACTATCTTCACTCCGACGGCTCCGCCAATTCTCTCCGCGGCAACGGCAGCTTGTCTCTAAAGGAGCCGAAAGCCGAGCCGATCGACAAATTCACCTACGATCCCGCGAATCCCGTGCCCACCATCGGCGGGCCGCTCTGCTGCGATGCTGAGCACTACGAACCCGGGCCTCGCGACCAGCGCGCCGCAGAAAATCGCGACGATGTCCTCGTCTACTCGACCAAGCCTCTCGCCGAGGATCTCGAAGTCATCGGGCCGGTCTCGCTCGACCTCTGGGTGAAATCCTCGGCCGTGGATACGGACTTCACCGGCAAGCTCGTGGATGTCGCCCCGGATGGCTTGGCCATGGACGTCGCCGAAGGCATTCTTCGCATGCGCTATCGCGATTCGCAGGAAAAGCCGGACCTGATGAATCCCGGCCAGGTCTACAAAATCACCGTGGATATGGTGGCCACCGGCAACGTGTTCAAGAAGGGCCACGTCCTGCGTCTTGAGGTTTCCAGCAGCAATTTCCCGCGCTTCGACCGCAATTTGAATACCGGCGCGGTGCAGTCCACCAGCAAGGATTTTGTCTCCGCGACGAACACGGTTCTCCACGACTCCGAGCATCCCTCGGCGGTTGTGCTATCTGTCGTTCCCGCCGGAGATTGACCCGCCGCCGCGGGTTCACAGCGGAAGAATAATCCACGGGAACTTCGCGGGCTTGGATTCGCGGAGTTCCCGCGGTATTCTTTTTTTAGCGGCTGGGCCGGTAAGGAAACCGGCGGACCCGCGTGACCCTGGCCCGGCCATTCGTCCGATATGTGTTTCCGGCGCAGCCGGATGGGGGAATTGAAATGAAGTGGATGCTTGCGGCGGGGGCTCTCGCGATTCTGGGCGGCTTCGCACTCGGCTCGGATCCTCCGCCCGACGCCGCCATCGTCATCGCCCAGAAAACCAGCAAAATCGAATTCCATGCCAGCGCCACATTCATGAAAGTGAACGGCATATTCCATGAGTGGCAGGCCAATCTGAAAATGCCCTCCGGCAAGCTGGATGACGCCTCTCTCGACATGGAAATTCAGGCGGCCAGCGTCAAGACGGGCAGCGGCATGAAGGACAAGGAAGTAAAGGGCCGCAAATTTTTCGATGTCGAGGCTCACCCCACCATCCGGTTCGTTTCCACGCGCGTTATGGCCGGCCCCGACCCCGACCGCTATCTGATGGACGGCGACCTCACTCTCCGCGGCGTCACCAAGCCGGTTTCCGTGATCCTCAGCCTCGAGCCGGAAGAGGACGGCCACCAGCGCCTGCTCGGCGATTGCGAATTCAACCGCCGCGAATTCGGCATGGTCCACAACGTGCCGTTCAACAAAGTCGCGGACAAAGTCGGCGTGAAATTCGAATTCGATATCGTGCCCGCCGCACCTGCCGCCGCCGCAAGCGGAACCGCCCGCGAGAAATTCGCCGTAGCTGTTCCCTAGCCTCACGCCCTGCTTCGCTTCGTCGGCAGCAACACGGATCGCGGCAAGGCCTCCGCCGCGCGCGGCTTCGCGCGCATCACAATTGAATCGAGTCTGCTTTCAGGATTGCGGGGCGCTTGGTTTAGCGGAAAGAAGGGAAGCGGTACTTGCGGCGCGTCGAGGTGTTTTCGTCGTATTTCTTTTTCACGATGGGCGCATGTCCCGCGCCGGCATGCGGCGTGGCGCAGGCCTTTCGTTTCGGGTCGGCCTTGCAGCTCTTCACGGCGGGCGCTTCCTTGTGCGCTTGCAGCGGCGCCAGCAACCGCACCACGTGCCCCAGCCGTTCCTGCTTGTAGGGCTTGGCCATGCAGACAATCGCGCCGAGCGAATGCGCGTTCGAGTAATCGCTCGGGTAGGCGGATTTCGTTGTCAGCACCACCGGCACGCGCTTCAGCCGCTGTGTTTCTTTGATGTGCGCGCACAGGTCGTATCCCGGCAAGCCTTCATCCGGCAATCCTTCGCCTTCGATTTCCGCGATCACCAGCGCTGGTACGCACATTTCGAGCACCTGCCGCGCGTCGGCCATGGTGGCGATCGCGATCACCTGGTAGCCCTCGAGCTCGAGAAACGTCTTCAGCGAAATTCGCATCGCCACGTCGGGATCCATCGCCAGGACGAGCGGCCGGTCCGAGATCTGCTCCTCATTTTCCGCGGCCACCTGAGCCGTGGATCCGCTTGCCAGAATTCTCCCCGAGGCGTCCACCAGGTCTTCGCCGGCTCCTACGCCCAGCGCCAGCGCCACGCCCGTCCGGCCGTCGGGCATCTCCGCGATCCGGACCACGCGGCCGCGCCGCTCCGAGTGAATCGCCGTCGGCGTGTCGCTGTAGGGGAAAATCACGGCGACTTCCATGCCCTTGTAATATCCGGCTGCCGTGGCGACAAACAGAATTCCGCTGCGCGAAACGTCTATGGTCGTGGAGATTTCGTCCGGACCCGCGTTGGTGACGTTCACGCCGCGCACTCGCACGGGCGCTGAAATCATCGCGCGGCGCCGTTTGCGCCGGTCCTCTTGCGGCT
Source organism: Verrucomicrobiia bacterium (assembly GCA_035503815.1). Taxonomy (GTDB): domain Bacteria; phylum Acidobacteriota; class Terriglobia; order Acidiferrales; family UBA7541; genus Palsa-295. The sequence continues at coordinate 200,810 of DATJTF010000036.1, read as the reverse complement.
TTTCCTGCGGCTGATCCGCGTCGGCTTCGCCGGCAGATTCCTGAGCGGCCTCGGCGGCGGCCTCGGCGAGCGAATCGCTTTGCGCTTCCGCCGCCGCGCTCGATTCTACCTCTGCCGCGGCGTCGTTCTCCGCCTCCGCCTGATTCCCGGCTTCGGAATCGCCCGCTGCGCCGGGCTCCGCCGACAATTCCACTTCGTCGGCGCCGATAGCTCCCGCGAACGATTCGCCGGCGGCGTCGATTCCCGTCACAAGCTCGTCGGAATTTTTCGCCTCTGCTGCTTCGGGGTGTTCGGCGGACAATTCGCCTGCCGCGATATCCACGATTTCAACGGTGGCATCGCCGGCGGCGGCTTCGGCCTTCACAAAAGCTTCCACTTCCTGTTCCCAGTCAATTTCCACCACGCAGGAGCTCTCGACGTCCGTGGCCTCGGCCGCCTTGCCTTCCGGTTGATCGAGTGCGGCATTCTCGGCGCCCTCTGCCTGTGCCGGATTATCTGCGGTTGATTCGTGCGATGGGTTGGATGGGTTGACGTCCACTTCTGCACACTGCTCTGCCGCGTTGTCCATGCCGGCTTCCAATTCCTGCGCCAAGCCGGGCGATTCCAGCAGGGAATCGGCCATTTGTCCGGAGGGTTCGTCCATCGGCTGCGGCATTTGCATCGTATCGCCCATCCTCAAATCCCTTCCAAGTCTATGAATTGCAATCACTTCGGACGCGCCACGCTCCGCAGAGAGCTTTCGACGGCGCGGGCCGGTCCGACCAGTTGCCCCGGACCTCGTGGCGCTCTCCCGCCTAACATCCCCATCTTCGCGCATTTACGCCCGGAGCGCAGTAGCGAAATAGGTTCAATTTGGGTGGTACCCGTGTCTTGGGCACTCCCAGTACCGGAGTACCATCAAGCGCGGGTTACACGGAGAACAATCGTCTCTACGCCCCACCCAGCCGCGCCATGACTATAGGGCGAGGGAAAAGGATGCACCCCTCGCGTACGGGAGACGCACTTCACAAAAGAATGGACCTCGCGCGAGTAGGTGCTCGCGGAAAACTAGGGAAGTTAGATTTTGAAACAAAATCGAACTGCAGGCGAAAGTGAAACTCGGACTATGCATACGAATCCTGGAGGATGGCTAGAATCCTGCACACGCGGGCGGGCGGTCCAGAAAACCACAACCTTTCCGTACTTTAAAGTTGCGGGATTTATGAAAACTGCGCAGAGAAGGAATGTCGTGCATTTTCTTGAGCTTATTTTGAAATTCGATTCGTTTTGATTCCTTGTTTTACAAATCCCGGATAAAAGACGACTATCACGGCTTGAAAGGGAATCGTCCGGTAACCCCGTTAATCAGGCGCTGGTCCGCACCCTGCCGTGGTGAGTTGTCGTCGACCTGCAAACAGGCGCCGGGGTAATGTCGCATTCATTGCGGACTCTGAGCCGTGTGCGATTGCTGGGGCGCAGCGGGAGGAGCGATCCATTGCTGAGCGACCAGCACGCTCTGAATCTGCTTGGCGACTGCATTCGCCATGCGTGAGGCATCGCCCTCCACAGTAGCTTTGTGGTCGGTCGCGCCCGCTGCTCCTACGCTTGCTCCAGCAGCAGCGCCTGCACCCATGGTAGCCGCAGCGCCCGGCTTCTTTCCGCTTCTCGAGTTCAAGTTGAACTCTGAGACTGTCACTGGGCCGCTGGTTGTGGCAAGCGACACGACCACGTGGGCCTGAACATCGCTCGCCCCACGACCGAATCCAATCATCATGCGAGCGCCTTCGTTACCCTCGTTGATCGCAGTGAAATCACCATGAATCGAGAGAGTGTTCACCGCCGCGTTCTGGTCGCCCGCCGGGTCGACTGCCGATGTTGGAATTGAGGTTTTCTGCAGGTCCTTCACGAGAGTCTTCGAAAAAGTGTTTTGAACTTTTTCGGCGACGGCGTCTGGGTTGGACTCCTCTCCCGCATCCCCTCTCGCGCGGTGGATCGGGCCGTTATCCAAGATGCGCGCCATGTGGGAACGGTCGATGGCGATCGTATCCGGTGAAATATCCAGGTTGTAGACCAGGATTTGCGTGGGCTTTGCCAGCTTGTCTTTGCCCTCGTAGCTCTGGAGCACCGTCACTTTGGCGTCCCCCACCATGGCCTTTTGCACTTTATCCTGAGCGGCCAGCTGCTGGACTGCAATCGTGGATACGATCGCGACGACGATCAAACTAATCCCAGGAACAAAACATTTTGATGTCATACCGGTCCTCCCCGTGGGTCTGTGCTTTTTTGAGGGCGATAAGAGGGCGTGTCCGAGAAGGATTCAGGTTCGTCCCCACGCGAATGGGCGTATTGTATACCCGAACGGAAGAGGCGGCATGTAAGATGTCTCGCGCAGGGGAAGATACGGCCTTCCAGGTTTCGTAACTCGGTGTCTCCTTCTTTCCATTTCGATCCCTGGACCGAAAAGTTGTAACAGAAGAGAAGGGAACTGATCATGCTAGATGCCGACCTGCTTGCCGACCGTGTCCAGTCCTGTTTTGAAGTCTTGCGCGCCTGGGCGAAGCCTGCGGCCACTGTGGTTCTTGCGGCAGCAGGTCTAGCTGCCGCCCTTAGCGCGCAAACCGCTTCCCCCGACCTCAAAACTGTGGCGGAACGCGCATACATCTATGCCTACCCGCTTGTTCTTCTTGAGGCTACGCGCGCTGGACAACCCGTCAACGAATTCACGCATGTTGGAGAATTCCCGCGTCCGGATACTCGCAAGGTAATCCGGCCCAACGCCGACACGTTGTATTCGATTGCATGGATCGATCTCTCGAAGGAGCCGATTCTTATCTATGTGCCCGACTCGGGCGGTCGTTTTTATCTTCTGCAATTTATGGACGCGTGGACGGAGACCTTCGCCGATCCCGGTAAGCGAACCACCGGAACGAAAGCGGGGTGGTTCGCTTTCGCCGGCCCGGGATGGACCGGAAAGCTTCCGGACAACGTAACCCGTTTCGATGCGCCGACCAATATCGTATGGCTTCTCGGCCGCACTCAGACCAACGGCGAATCAGACTACGCGAACGTCCGCGCTTTTCAGCGCGGCATGCGTATCATGCCATTAAGCGCATATCCGAATGGAACGCAGAAGCTTGGCTCTGCGGCGGCATTTGGGAATGCAGGCGATCTCACACCCCCTGAACAAGTGAAAAACATGACGCCAATCGAGTTCTTCACTACGTTTGCCCATGATATGAAGAAGAACCCGCCGCACCCGGCGGATGCTCCCGAAGTCGCCGACCTCGCCCGCATCGGAATCGTTCCGGGAAAAGACTACGATCCGTCGAAGCTCACGCCGGAGCAATTGCAGGCTGTGAACGAGGGCGGGCGCGCTGCATCGGACCGCGTGGAGGATTTCGGCACTACCTCGAAACAGCTCAAGCCAGGCTGGAGCGCGTTCATTCGCAACGTCGGACGCTACGGGACCGACTACATCAGCCGTGCAATCACAGCGCGTCTCGCGCTCGGCGCAAATCCCGCGGAGGACGCCGTTTACCTCAGCAACTTCACCGACAGCAGCGGCCAGCCGCTCAACGGCTCCTCGCGCTATCGCATGCACTTCGTGAAGGACCAGATCCCACCGGTTCGTGCTTTCTGGTCTCTGACCGCTTATGACAAGGACGGCTACTTCATTGTGAATTCGCTCAACCGCTACGCGATCGGCGACCGCAATCCGCTGAAGTTCAATCCGGATGGATCGCTGGATCTGTACATCCAGGGCGAGGACCCAGGACTCGAACACGAATCGAACTGGCTGCCTTCGGGAGACGGCGCATTCAATCTCATCCTCCGGCTTTACTGGCCGAAACCGGCCATCCTAAACGGTAGTTGGCATCCGCCCGCTCTCGAACGATTGCCCTGAAGCGCAAACGATCTGGAAGGTCGAGCGGAAGCTGACCAGGCTTCAGCGCTCGAAAGGTCCCGCGCCAGGGCGGTCGCACCGGTCCCGGTCGATTCGACAGATGACTACCGACAAACAGGGTTACCGGACAAATGGCTTTTGCCAAGAAATCGGGGGAAATGTTATTTTCAAATCTGGTCGTGAAATGATTTCGATTTTTTGCATGGATCCCTGACGTTCCCACAAGTATATACGCGCAGAAATTTCGCATTTGTAATCTTGGACTTGAGTTTGAATTGCATGCAGAGGGCGCTGCGAATAAACGGGTTAGAGTTTTGTGGCGATACTCGGCAGGAATCGGGACCGCGTACAGAGAACTGAAAACTGAAAAAAGAATAAAACACGCAAGAGCTTACTCGTGCTCGCCGAAATATATGATGCCCGCGCACGCAACGCTCCGCTCGCCTCGGCCCGCGATACGGTCTCGTCCCAACGGGTGTATTTCTTTTCCCCGCCCTATAGCCTACCCACCGGCCGCGTTGACTGCCAAGAACTGCTACCCTAAGATGCTCTCCATCGAGGTTCCTCCCCCATGGGGATTGAGCGTTTGGGGAATTACCGCCTGCTTGAGCGGATCGGCGCCGGCGGAATGGGCGAAGTCTACCACGCTCGCGACGAAGTTCTCGGCCGCGAGGCGGCCATCAAGCTCCTGCCGCTCAGCGTTCGCGACGACCAGACCGCGCGCAATCGCCTCCTCGACGAAGCCCGCTCCGCCTCGCAGCTCAATCATTCCCACGTCTGCTCGATTTACGAAGTCGGCGAAGTCGAGGGCGTCGCGTTCATCGCCATGGAGTACGTCGCGGGGCGCCCGCTGCGGGATTTGATTCCGCCCGAGGGTTTTCCCCCCGAGCAGGTGCTTCGTTACGGCGCGCAAATCGCCGACGCGCTGGCGCATGCTCACCAGCGCCGCGTCGTCCATCGGGACCTGAAGCCGGAAAACGTGATCGTCACACCGGAGGGAAACGCAAAGGTGCTGGATTTCGGCCTCGCGGCGAGAATTCGCGCGGAAGACGTGGCAGAGGCCACTCGCTCGCGGTTGATCCTGACCGAGTCCGACCCGCTTTCAGGGACGCTCCCCTATATGTCGCCCGAACAGCTCCGCGGAGAACCTGCCGATCCGCGAACCGACATTTGGGCGCTCGGCGTTCTCTTGTATGAGATGGCTTGCGGCCGCCGCCCGTTCTTGGCTCGCTCGGGTCTGGAATTGATTTCCGCGATCCTTCGGGATCCGCCGCCGCCGCTCCCCGACCATGTTCCCCCCGCGCTAGCCGCCGTGATCCGGAAATGCCTGGCCAAGGATGCGGCGGCGCGTTACCAAAGCGCCGGCGAAGCGCGGTCCGCCTTGGAAACGCTCGGCACGGCGTCCGGATTCATTCCCGCTCCGCCGGCGGCGCCCGGCAAAATTCGCGCCGGCATCGGGCGATACGCCTGGGCCGCAGCGGGCGTGGCCGCTTTGGCGGCGATTCTGCTCGCGTTCAATTTCGGAGGCTTGCGGGAAAAGCTGGCGCACAAAAGCCCCGCATCCGGCATCCGCTCCCTGGCCGTGCTGCCGCTCGAAAATCTGTCGAGCGATCCCGAGGAGCAATATTTCGCCGATGGAATGACGGACGAGCTGACCACGCAGCTCGCGCAAATCAGCGCTCTGCGCGTGATTTCGCGCTCCTCCGCCATGCGCTACAAAGATTCCAAGGAATCGCTGCCCCAGGTCGCCGAGGAACTCCATGTGGACGCCGTGGTCGAAGGCTCGGTCTTGCGCGCCGGCGACAAAGTCCGCATCACCGCCCAGTTGATTCAGGCTTCCACGGACAGGCATCTTTGGGCCAAAAGTTACCAAGGCGACGCGCGCGACGTCCTCGGGCTGCAGCAGCAGGTGGCGAAAGCCATCGCCGAAGAGATCAAAGTGCGCCTCACTCCGCAGGAGCAGACTCGCCTTTCGAATCCCCGGCCCGTCAATCCCGCCGCGCATGAGGCCTATCTGAAAGGAAATTATCTCGACATGGGCAGCGCCGCCCAGCAGGCCATGGCCAAGGAATATTTCGAACAGGCCATCCGGATCGATCCCAATTATGCCGAGGCCTACGCGGGGCTCGCGCACTACTACTGGTCGTCGCTGGATTTGCCGCCGCGAGACGCCATGCCGCTGGCCAAGCAGAACGCCGTCCACGCTCTCGAGCTCGATCCCGATCTCGCCCAGGCCCATTACGAATTGGCCGCCGTTTATTTCTACGGCGACTGGGATTGGGCGGGCGCCGAGAAGGAATTCAAGCGCGCCCTCGAACTCAATCCGGGCGACGCCGAAAGCCATCGCATCTACTCTCTGTTTCTCACGGCGCAGGGGCGCAATCCGGAAGCGCTGGAACAAAGCCGCAAGGCGCAGGACCTCGACCCTCTTTCCATCGTCACGCAACTCACTTCGGGATTTGTTCTCTATTTCGCGCGGAACTACTCGAAGGCGATCGACCAGTGCCGGAAAGCGCTGGAGCTCGATCCGAATTCGCCGGGAGCCTATGACTGCATCGGCTCGAGCGAACTCGCCCAGGGGGCGCTCGCTCCCTCCATCGCCGCATTCCAGAAATCCGCGGAACTTTCGAACAATGAACCCGTGCGGCTCGCCGGGCTTGGCCGGGCGTACGCGCTGGCGGGAAAGAAGTCCGGCGCGGTCAAGGTTCTCGAGCAGCTCAGCGCAGCTTCGCGCCACGCCTACCTTCCGCCCTATTATTCGGCCTCCATCTATGCCGCGCTGGGGGAAAAGGACGAAGCGTTTGCCTGGCTCGGCAAAGCCTTCACCGAGAGAGACACCTACCTGCCTTGGCTGAAAGTGGACGCGGCGATGGATCCGCTGCGCGGCGACCCGCGCTTCGCGCGGCTTCTCGAGCGCGTCGGGCTCGCGAATTAATCCCCTGCGCCCGGCGGCGCCGGTTGGATGGCGAGGGAGTGGAAAGCGGAAAGCTTTCCGGCGCTAGTGCTGCGAAGCGGCGGCGACCACCGTGCTGTTCGTCGTGTGCGTGAAGATGACGAACCACTCCGCGCCCTTGCCGGGCACCGTCTCGCAAAACTTGATTTTGTTCGGCTTCTTCTTGAAGTATTGCCGCTTTTCGAAAAATTCCATCGCCGCCTTCTCGCTGGCTTGAATTTTCTCGAACTCTTCGTTCGACAGCTTTGCGACGACCACTTCCGGCAGGTCGCCGCCCAGATCCGTTTTCGATGCGGTCTCCGACAACTTGTGCCAGGAAAGCGTTGGCAGCCTGTCCATGCGCGTTTCTCCTTCAGGCAGGATGGAAATAGCTTGCTTGGGCTTCTACATCCGAATGGCAAGCAAGTCAACTGATTCCATCCGTTATCCCGGATGCGAAAGGGAGCGGGAAAATCTCCGCGGCTTTATTTTTCGCCGCGCTTCCCGTAGACCGTGATTTTGCCGTCCACCACGTTGGCGATGTAGCGCCCTTCGCTGAGAAACTGCATCACCTTTTTCCCGGCCCTCGCCAGTTGCGCCCAGCGCGATTTCGTTTCCGGATTTTGCTCGAGGCCGCGAATCTGGCTTCCTTCGAAGGCGAAATCCACCTGCCGCAATCCGCGTTTCGGCGTCCGCCGCACCGGGTAGCTCTCTTTCCCGAGCTCAACCCGCTGCGCATCCTCGGCCATCGCTTGCCGCCACACGCTCAGGACAGCTTCTTCGAGAGACTGTTCCATCGGGCACGCTTTCACTCCGGGAAAATCGGGGCGGGGAACTGCCCGCGCGTCAATTCGAGGATGCGATTCTTCCCCGGCGCCGGGTATGGCTCTCCGCGCGAAGAAAAATGGATTGCGCTCCGGCCGGTTGCTGGTGCGGCGATAGCCATCCGCGCCCCGGGAGTCCGCCTGCCTGCAACGCCACAACCGCCCAACAGGCGCGGCTGCCGCGTTACTTCCGGATGGATAGCGGCGAGCTTCCAATCACCGAGGCGATGGCCGGCTTGGCCGCCTTGGCGTGAACCGGCTTTTCGGCCTTGGCCTGTGCGGCAGGTGCCGAGGGCGCGGCTTTCCGCGTCTCCCACGCCTTGCGCAGCAATTCCCGCTGCGCCAGCACGTGGGATTTCGCCTCTTCGAAGTTTCGGTACACCCGGCGGCCCTTGATCATGTTGCACGAACGGCAGCAGGCCACCAGATTTTGAGGATCCTTCTTGCCCTTGCGAGCCCGTGGAACGACGAAGTCAACGGACATCGCCAGCGCGTTCTCGAAACTGGCTAGTCCGTCCAATCCACAGTATTGGCAACGGTATCCATCGCGTTCCAGGATTCGCAGGCCTTCTTCGCGGGTAACGGGTCTTTCCACCAACGTCAAAGTCGTCAGGTCCAATGGCATCGGACACCTCCAAGCCGCAAATCCCGGCGTTAAGTGTGGAATTCGCGGGCTCGACTCGGTCTTTAATTCTCGACCATAGGTCAGCCGTCATCCGGTGTCAAGGTCGGAGCGTGCCGGCCGCCGATGGGCGGCGAGAATGCAAGGTCAGGGAATCGCTCGCGCTATCGGACACCAAGCCGCGACTCCAGGAAAATCGTGCGCCAGAATTGTTAACAGTTACCGGGCGGATTCGATGAGCAGAGTAAAAGCGGCGGAAGCGACGAAAATCACGAGCGCTCCGAGCGCCACCGTCAGCAAGCGGTGATACCACTGCGGGGCGTCCGGATGGAATCGCACGTGGGATGCCATCCATGCGCGCCCCAGATATTCGCCGAAGAATCCCGCGCGCACGATTCCCATCCCAAACAAAGCCGCGACAATAGCGATGATTTCAAGGAACAGTTTCACAATGGCAGGCCCGCGTTTCTCAAGACCTTTCCGGATGGCTCATGCGATCGGGGGGTGTGGGATGGTTGACCCTCCTGGATTTTCGTTGCCAGGCGGTTTGGAGGAGGTAGCTTGCCGACAGGGCGGCCACAAACGTCACCGCCGCCGCCAGCCAAAGGTAAAACAGCCACGGATGCCGGCCGCTGAGGATCAATCCGAGAATGAAGAAGATGGCAACCGCTGTGTTGGCGATCCAGTGGAACCGTCCGCCCATATCCCATTATACCGCGAAGCGCCCTTTACCAGCAGAGCCGCCGCCCGCCTGCTCGCCACCCCACGCGGGCTAGACGTCCAGCGCGTTATCCGCCGCGACGTGGCCGTACCAGAATCCCGAATCCTTCACGGTGCGCTTCCGGTCGCGAAAATCCACGTAAGTGAGCCCGTATCGCTGGCTGAACCCGTCGGTCCATTCGAAATTATCGAGCAAGCTCCAGGCGTGGAACGCGCGAACACGGGCGCCATCGGCGATGGCTCGCGCCAGCTCGGCCAAATGCTGGCTGAAGAAAGCCTGGCGGCGATTGTCGGGGACGCGGCCGCTCAATTTGGGGTAGGGCGCGTCGAGATAGCTGCAGCCGCATTCCGTGATTTCGATGATCGGCTTGTTGTACTCGCGAGTCATCTGCATCACCAGGTCGTAGATTCCGTGCGGCCACACTTCGAGGCCCGCGTCGGTAAGCGGCCCTTCGGTGGGCATGGTCACGTGGAACTGGGTATAGCGGTCGCGCGCCGAGGCGGCGTCCAGCTCGATTTCCGTGCCGAAGCTCCCGGCGGCGCTCCCGCGGGACGCGGCGCTCGCGTCGGAGACGATGCGGCGCGTGTAATAGTGGAACCCGAGCCAATCAAGCGGCGCTTTCATGATCTTGTCGTCGCCCGCGCGATAGCCCATGGCGTCGTACGGTATTTCGCCCACAAACGCTTTAGGATATTTTCCGTACATCGCCGTGGTCAGAAAATACTCGTTGTTCATCGCGTTGTAGCGAGCCACGGCGGCCCGATCCGCTTCGCTGTCGGTCTTGGGATACGCCGGCGCCATCCCGTAGGCGCTCCCGACAGTCGCCTGCGAGGACGCGGCCTTGATCGAGCGAAACGCCTCTCCCTGCGCTAAATTCACCGTGTGCGCGGCCTTGAGAAACAGGTTGTAATCCGCTTTCCCCGGCGGGTGTGTGCCCACTCCATAGCCAAGGTAGGTGAACGTCCAGGGCATGTTGAACGGCGCCCAGACGGTAATCCGGTCGCCCAGATTTTTCGCCAGGATTCCGGCGTAATCGGCGAAATAGCCGGCCAAATCGCGATTCGGCCAGCCGCCGCGATCCTCGAGGCCCTGCGGCAAATCCCAGTGATAGATCGTGCAAAACGGGCGAATGCCCGCCTCGAGTAGCGCGTCCACCAGCCGCCCGTAATGGTCGAGGCCCTTTTGATTTGGCGCGCCCGTCCCATCCGGTTGAATGCGCGGCCAGGAAATCGAGAACCGGTAGCTTTTCTGATTGAGGTCCTTCAGGATGGCGATGTCGCGAGGGTAGAGGTGGTACTGGTCGCAGGCGATGTCTCCCGTCGCGCCGCCGCGTACCTTGCCGACCGTATGAGTGAAGCGGTCCCAAATCGATTCGCCTTTGCCATCCGCATTCCATGCCCCCTCGACTTGATACGCGGATGTGGCCATCCCCCAGATAAATCCCCTGGGAAACCTGGCGCTTGAGATTTCCGAGGAGGGAACTTCGCCGGGAATTCGCTGCCTGGCCTGAAGGGTTTCCGAACTTACTTCCGCCCCTGCCAGAAGCGCGCCGCCCGCCGCGGCCGCAGACGTCTGCAAGAACTTCCGCCGGTTCATTTTCTTCGCAACTCCTTCCGGATATTCAAGATTACACGCAAACGCGAGCGGCAGAGGAGTGGAAACCGCTGCAAGTTTCGCGCGGCGCATCGGAGGCCAGAAGCATCCAGGGAGCATTTCCCGGCGGAACTTACAACGTGACCGCTCAATATTCCGGCGATTCCACCTACGGCGGCAGCGTTTCCACGCCCGTGTCGGTGACCGTCGGAAAAGAGAACAGCCAGACGAGCGCCACTCTCGTCGCCTACGACTACACGACGGGAACGTTTTATCAAACGAATTCCATTCCGTATGGCACGATTTTCTTCTTGCGCAGTTCCGTCGCCAACTCCAATGGCGGATCCTGCGCGCCGAATCCTGGAGGGACTCAGGTCGGTTGCCCCGCGAGAACGGTGAATTTCAGCATGAATGACAAGCCGCTCGGCGCCGGGTCATATGCCCTGACCAGCGGCGAACGCCCCGCTGACAATTACGACGACGGGTCGCCATCAGACCTCGGCCAATCGCCCCGTCGCGATGAACTTCCTTGGTTACACCGTTCTCGCCCGGGCATTTCTGCTGGTAGCCATTCCCGGAGCCCGGAAGAGAAAGGCGCTCCCAATCCTGATCCTACTCGCCAGCGTTGTCTTCATTGGCAGTTGTGGTGGCGGAAGCAGCAACTCGCAAGCGGATGCGGGAACGCCTCCAGGGACGTATACGGTGGGTGTGACGGCTACCAGCTTGGGAATTACGCGAACCGCCACGTTCCAAGTCATCGTGCAATGACCTTCCACACGGGGCTCGCCGCCTCCAAAGCGGGGTTTCCCTGGGGTGCGTCGGAACTGAAACGCTCATATAGGCTTGCGTTTTCATAGCTTTCGTGCTACATTGGGGTTGCGTTTGTTGCTCTTATGTTTCCTTCTTGACGCGTTCAAACAGGCTGCCGGGCAAATGCCCCGCAGCCTTTTTTTGTGACGGGTAGAGGCAACGGGTGCAACAGATAGCTTTCGGGGCAGTTAACTCCTGCCTTAAGAATAATTTAGGAGTAGCAGAAGTGGCTAAAGAGCAAGGTACTGTCAAGTGGTTCAACGCGGCTAAGGGCTATGGGTTCATCCAGCGCCAAACCGGTGAGGACGTCTTCGTGCACTTCTCGGCGATCCAGTCCGAGGGTTACAAGAGCCTCAATGAGGGGCAAGCGGTGGAATTTGAAGTCAAGCAGGGTCCCAAGGGCCTTCAAGCCGAGCGCGTTGTTGGCCTCTAAACCCGTCTGAGCAGCACCGTAAAAAGCACTGCAATTCGGGAGGGTGCAAGAGATGGAATCGCGAACATCCTCCCGATTTCTCTGATTTGGCACTCAATTCGGCGTCATTTTTGGGGCGGAGTCGCTTTCCCGATCGGGAATGCGGCGGCCGGGCGCGGTCCAGGGCTGTCCGGCTGGCATGTAGCGTTTCTAAATCCCACAAGGAGGGCGTTGTGCAAGTACTCATCGAAGGACAGGAAGTCCGCCACGGGCAATACGGAATCGGGACGGTCACCGAATCGAATTCCGAGCGCACCACGATCGATTTTGAAAAGCACGGGATGAAAAAATTTATTACTTCGATCTGGGTGGCTGAGCTGATTGGCGAGCCTCCTGCCGAACCACCCAGCAAGCGTCGCGGACGCCGTCGCCGCGTCCTCAAGAAGGCGTAATTTTCGCGGGCCGGGCGCTTCGCCCGTCCGGGCGGAGGTCGAGGCAGCCGTTCGCGCCTCGTGAAAGAGCGGCGCAGGAAGCGCCGCCGCCCGGTGCTGAACCTATCGCGCGGTCGGACTTCTTCCGGCCGCGTTTTTTTTGCGCCTTCGGTTTAATTCATCTTTGCAAGACTTCAATACGCGAACAGGCTCAGCCATTCCTGGCGGTCCTTGCTTTGCGCCGGGCTGAAAAAGTGGCCGATGCGGTTGGGATCGATCGTCAAAGCGCTGGCTCCCGGCCCGCCCCGGAAGTGCCCCACTTCCGCGAATCCCATCGGGACGTAATCCTCGAAGTGATCGCCGTCAACTGTGTACGAGTAGCTCTTCCAGGAATTCCACGGCGTGGTTCCATTTGTCGAGCGCATCCAGGTGGCCGATAGAGTCGTCGTGCCCTGAATCCCAACGACTGGGACGTCCAGCCACAGGACGTCGTCTATGTTGTCGGTCGCGTCCATGTTGGCAATGAAAATGTAGGGGCCTTGAACGGGATCGTTGAGGGTTGGATTCAGGTTCTTCCAGCTGCCGCGCGCGGCGTCGGATATGGCCCAGTGGTTGGCTTCGTTTGCCAGCACGTCGGTTACGCCGTCCCCCGTAAAATCGCCGAATCGCAACGAAGAGAACGGAAAGCTGGAGGTTTGCACCAGCGTCCATCCTCCCGGCTGCGTCAAGGGAGTGACGAACCAAAATCCGCCGTCTCCTCGCCAGAAGGCGTGCGTGGGACGGCGGATGCCGGGCGAAGTGTCGGGGCTCGCGGGATCGAACCGGCCGAAGGCCACCACGTTGAGCGGCGCCAGGTAATTGCCGTAGAGCTTCCAATCCGCCGTCGCGCCGCTGGCGATCATCCAGTTTCCATTGCCGCCGTCTTTCAGGATGTCGCAGCGCCCGTCGCCGTCGAAGTCTCCCAGCTTCACGTCTTTCAGCACGGCCGGATCCTGTTTTAAGTACGACCAAGGGTAGATGCCGGAGCTCGAATACCACCAGGTCACGCCGGTCATCAGCACGAGGTCGTCGACTCCGTCGCCGTCCACATCGCACACGCCGTACTGCCCAAACGTGTCGTCATTGTAAAAATTCGAGCCGGTGACCGTGACGTTATCCTGCGTTTCGAGCTGGATGGCGTCGTCCTTCGAGGCCCGCGCAAAAATGTTTGCGCTGATCACCGCTTGGCCCCTTGGCTTGCCCCGGATTTTCAAGTCCGTCGTCTTGGCGTACTGGAACGCGTTTTCTTCCATATAAAACTGGAAGCCTGCGTCTCCGCAGTTGAACAGGGTGTGCGTTGCCTGCGACCCGTAGTAGCCGCCGATTCCGCCCGCAATCCCGCCAATGATCCCGCCGATCAATCCCCCGATCGGGCCGCCGAACAGACCTCCGATGACGACGCCCGCACCGGCGCCGGCCGCCGCGCCGCCCACGGTGCCGTCCGTTGTCGAAATGTTGGGGCAGCTCTCTGTTCCGTGGACGTCCATGATGTGGATGTCGCGTTCGAACAGACCGTTGTGAAATCCTCCGCCTTTCAACAGCAGGTTGCGGATGGCGTCGTAGCCCCCGGCGTTACCGCTCGCGGTGATCGAATGCCGGTTGTAGTCGAATACGTTCTGGTAGATATCGGCAAACGCGCCGTCGCTCACCACCACGCCGTAGCCCAGCGCATGCCCTCCCGAAGTGGAGTGCTGGTTGTGATGAATGTAATTGTCGTGAATCCGGACCAGGATGTCGGCGGGGGCTTGCGTGGGGATGTCGCTGAAATGCACCTTGTCGTCCACGCGGATGGCGGACCCTCCCCATCCGGCCACTTCCATGTTGGCGATTTCCACGTCATAGCAGCCGATGATGTTGATGCCGATCTCCGACGTTTGATGATCGTTGAAATTGGGGCCAATGACGCGAAAGCCGAGGATGCGGGCGCCCTCGCTCGACGTCGGTGCGGTATTGTCCACCGAGCAGGGAATCTCAATGAAATCCGCCATTGGCGAGCGCTTCGAATTCGTGCCGTACCGCAGCACGGGCCCCAGACTGCTCGGCGTCCGGCCCGAGCCCGGAGTCGGCGAAATCCCCACGCCGTTAATGCCGCCCCCCGCTGCGCCCGAGAAAGCCAAAGCTTTGGCCGACGCCACGGCATGCCCCGGCGCCGGGGAGCCGGAGGTGTGGGCGTTGAGGGCGACGATTCCTTGTGGCTGATAACTTGCCAGAGTCACGCAGCGGGCGAGGGTGAGGAGCGGCTCCTCGGAACCGATGGGATTCGTCACGTTGGAGAAATCAATATCCACGTCCGGCGCCAGGAGCACCTCGCTGTTGGGAACGCTGACAGCCGCGATGAGCGCGCTTGGCGTGTCGTTGACGCCTTTTTGAATGTAGACGATTTTGCGCTGGGTGGGACATTGAGCGCTTTGTCCACGGGCAACCTGGGCCGCGAGTGCAAGGACCAATAGCAAGGCAGCGAGAATCGGCAGCGATCTCATCCGAATCCCTCCAATTGAACCTCAGGGCGATGCGCAGTTCTAAAAGTTGGCCGTGGGAACCGAAGTTGAAATTGCCCGCATCCTACACTGACCGGCAGGGGGAAGGGAACAGAGACGCCCAAGCTTGGTTTTCCGAGCAGAGGCCAAACCCGCCGGAAAAAGGCGCGCGGGAAAATTCCGTTCGTCTAGCGGAGATTCGCCGCGGCGCCCGCCGCAAGCCGCGCAAAAGTTCCCGCGGCTGGCTCTTCCGGCCATCCATACATTTTAATCTTCGGGGTTTTTCCGGCAGGCTCACTTCGCCGGGGCGGTCAGCTTGTTCACTTTGAATTCGGCGTTCTGCTGGATCCCTTTGCGCACCTGGTCGGAATCTTTCGTATCCGTCGCCAGCATTTCCAGAGCCTTCTTCGCGCTGGCCAGAGCCATCTCCTTTTCGCCCGCGACGAGATAGGCGTCGCCGAGGCTGTCGTACACGTTGGCCGAACCCGGATACGCGAGCACGTTTAATTTGAAAATCTCCACCGCTACTTTCGCGTCGCCCGCGAGCAAATGTTCGTAGCCGATACGGTTGACCGTGCCTTCCGGCAGCCACTCGGCATTGGGGTCGAGCTTCTGCATCTGCTCGAGTATCTCGGCATCCTTCTCCGCGCCTCCGGGCCGGTCCATCCAATCGAGAAGCCGCGACTGCTGCGGGGTGGTCAGCGCCCCGATGGAAATCGTCGCTCCCGGCCTCGACTGCAGCACGCCGCTCCACCATTCCACGATTTTCACCGGCAGCTCCGGATGCGCTTCGAACATCTCGACGCCGTGCTTTCCCGTGGGGTAGCGCTCGATGTGGCTGATCGGATTTGCGGACAACGTGAACATCCACTCCATCAGCTCCGCCACGCCGCGGTCCGGGTCGTCGTCCGCCACCGCGAGAAACATCGGCATCTGCGGGTTGCTTCTCAGGAAGGCCCGCCCGTTCGGCTCGGCGATTTCAGAGAGCAGCACGAGCGACTTCACCTGAGGATGCCGCCGCGCGAGCTGGACCGCTTCCTCGACGCCGCAGCTCGCCCCTCCCGCGCCAAGCCGAGCGGCGTCCACTCCGGGTTGGGCGATTAAGAACTGGAAAGCCGTGTCCACATCGCCCGGCCATTTTTCCGTCTGGATGCGGTCGATCGCGGCGGCGTCCAGATTTTTCCAGGAAGTCCCGCCGCTTTCGCCGAATCCGCGAAAATCGAAGGTGAGGACGTTGATGCCCGCCGCGGACAGGCTTTGCGCCAGGCCGTCCCACGCCCGGCGGTCGCGATTGCACTGATGAAGCAGCAGGACGCCCGGCCCCGGCTTGGCAGCGGCGAAAAATGTAGCTTTGAGAATGGTTCCGTCCGGCGCGGTCAAGTCCACGGTACGCGGCGCCGGCGATTGCTGCGCGAGGCACACCTGTGCGAAGAAGAGAAGCGACAGTGCGAAGAGGCTCGCCGCGCGGAGCGAAAGTCCGAAGCGGGAAACGCGCGCGAATTCCGGCCGGCCGCCGAAGGTTTTCATCGTCCACCCCCGGCTACTATCTACCCCGGCGGGCCTCCGGCGTCAACCGGCAACCTCGCCTCCGAGCGAGGACCATGGAGCCAGGCGAACGCCGCGGCTCTCCGCGGGCCCCCTTCGATTTTTTGCCCCTTGGCTGGTTTTAGGATTCGGAGAAATTCCACAGCGCGGCGAGTGTCACAATGCTGACGAATACCAAAAGGATTCCAATCGAGCGGTACTTATTGCGCGCATCCTGCATGATCCCCCCTGAGGATTACCGGGGAACGCGGGGCGGCGCGCGTTCCTCTGATTTGTAGGATGCGCCGACCGTTGTCGTGGGTTTCCGAAGTCGGCGGCTTTTTTTCGCTCCGGCCGGCGGAATTTCCGCTGTCGCAAATTGCGCTCTCGCGGAGGCTAGACGCTCATCACCGGAAACGGCGAATCGCGCACGATCGTGTAAGTCAAGTCGCGCAATCGTCCGTCGGCGCCGGATTGTGGGCTTCTTCCGATCAGCAGCGCGTCGGCTTCATATTCGCGGGCGGCCTCGAGCAGTGCATCCTTGATCGCGCCATGGGCGACGCGAACCGTCGCCTGCGAGCCGATCTTTTTCTGCAGCTCGGCAATCCTCTCGATTGCCTGCCTCTCTTGCCCGGTTTGCACCTGTTCCTGGATGTCCAGCTTCACCGGCAAAATGCGGTCGGGGGCCTGAATGGCGTGAAGGATGTGCAGCCGTCCCCGCGCCTGCGTGGCCAGCTGGTTCGCGAAGCCGAGAACTCTTTCTGAATCCGCGCTCAAGTCAATCGCGCAGAGCCATTCGCGGTGGTCGAGCGGGTGCGGCGCGATGGTTTCGGCGTGCCGGCTTGTCAGCACCGGGCAATCCGCGTCGTTCAGCACCTTCGCCGTCGTGGAACCCAGCAGCATTCGCCGGAAAGATCCCGCGTGCGTCGGCATGATGATCATGTCGAAGCCTTCCTTCGCGGCCGCGGCGATTTCGGCGGCCGCGTCTCCGGCGACCACCATTCTCCGGCACTCCGGAGGAGGGAAGTCGTCCGCCAGAAATCCTTCAAGCCGCCGGAGCGCGATATCCTGATGCTCATCGGCAATCTCCGGAACTCTCCTCACGTAAATCTCGAAGCCGTTGTAGCTCGAGGGGTCGAACACGTGGATGAGCGACACTTTGGCGCCCAGCAGGGCCGCCGCCCGCTTCACGTAAGCGCTCATCGCGAAGCAAGACTCGGAAAAGTCCACGGGAAACAGGATGTTTTTGATTGGTCCCACGCGCCAACCTCCCACTGCATGGAAGGAGTTCATCTTCTCAGAAAAAGCGTGGCGTTCGCCGGGGAAAATGGCAAGGGGCCGCGCCGAGCAAGCGAGCAGCAAGGCGCGCCGTCGGCGCCGCTCTGTTCGTCGAGGATCAGATGCGGGCCAGCACGCGTCCCGGCAGGAGAATGATTCCCTTCACCAGGTCCAGCGCGCCTTCGACGGCAATCCCCAAAATCCGGAAAGGAAGCAGGATCAGCCACACGAGCGGGTAGAGCACCAGCGCGAGAAGCGCCAGCGGCCAGCAGATCACCAGCAGAATGCACCACAAAAGAAATTTCACCATCGCGTCCCGTCCCGCGCGGAATCCATGGCGCTAATGTTCCGCGACCAGATTGATTTGCCCCACGCCGCCCTCGACGTTCACATCCAGCGTCACCGGCGATTTTCCGTAGGCATCGTTGACGTAGTCGTCGCCCTGCTTGTGCAATCCTTCCGACGAAATCGCGCCGATCCCGCCGCTGGCGTGGACGCTCACGCCGATGCTGTCG
Organism: Verrucomicrobiia bacterium; assembly: GCA_035503815.1. Classification (GTDB taxonomy): domain Bacteria; phylum Acidobacteriota; class Terriglobia; order Acidiferrales; family UBA7541; genus Palsa-295. The sequence goes on along the minus strand of DATJTF010000036.1, from coordinate 182,749 downwards.
GGCAGCCGCAGCGTGGCCTGACCCACGCCGCCTTGAATCGTCACCGCCGAATCCTTCTTCCAATTCGCCGCCAGGTCGGCATTCACTTGTCCCGCGCCCATTTCCAGGTCGAGCCCGGAGAGCGTCAAACCGTGGAGATCCAGATCGCCATGTCCGGCGCCGATTTTAATCTGCAGGCTCGTGGGAATGTTGTCGCTCAGGCGCAGCGACCAGTCGTTGTGATTCGTGCCGAACGTAATGCGGTCCCCGGTGTCTTGCGATAGATCGAGCGTTCCGTCCTTGCCGGAGACGGTATAGTTCACGACGGGTTCGCCATCCTCCGACGTGTAATGAAAATTCGCATCCAGGATTTTTCCCTGGCCCGCGCCGCCGCGCAGCGTCAGATCGCCCGCGGGAATCGTGACGCTCACCTTGGCCGTCTCCGCCCCTTGCGCGTCCACCGACCGGCTCGTCGCTTTCCACTGCAGGCGCACGCCACGGTGCGACATCGCCACGATCACCAGTAGCACCAGGGCGATCAACGCCAGGATTTCTCCCGTGTGCGAACGGCGCGCCACCGGCGTGGTCGTAACCGCGCCCGGAGTTCCCGCAGCCGCTGCAGCCGCTTTGTTCGAGTTGTGGGAGTCGATCAGAAAATCCACCAGCTTGCCCACGCCGATCGCGATCAAAATCACCGGCCAATACTGGCGCAGCAAACCCCAGGGATCGAAGCCGGGATGCATGTTCGCGTAAAGCCACAGCCCGCCGACGGTGATCAGCAGCAGCGCGAATCCCAGCGAACTCCTCTGGTAGCGGTATCCGTAGGCCATCCTCGAGGTCTCCTCGCGCCGGAAGTATACACGCGCCCCCGCGCGCCCTACCAGAATCTACGCAATCCGCCCGCTGAATGTTTCAGAGCGGCGACGCCGATTCGCTCCCGACGGCGCTCCTTGCTCGCGCTCGCTTCATATTGGCGGGCGGCCGGGCGAGTGGTACACTCCGGGCATGGCACGGAAGCGAGCCCGGGCGAAGAAGGCCGCCGCAAAATCCAAGGCGCGAAAGCCGAAAAAGTCGGCTGTCAAGAGCGGATCTTCGCGCGCCAAAAAGCTTCTCCGCGGCAAGAAAGCCGCCGGCGCTCGCCGGCCGGCGCTGAAGGGCAAATCCGGCAGGCATGGCGGCGCGACGGGCCGTCGCGGCCGCGCCGACGACCTTCGCGAACCTCTGATGCCGCGGGGGCGCGGCTTGGGTCCCGACGCCGGCGGGCAATCGGGTGACGTGCAGGGCCTGCGCGGCACGCCGTTTGGCGATTCCGAAAGCGTGGAAGAACTCGTCGAAGACGGCCAGGCTTACGAAGCCGAAGTCATCTCCGGAGTCGAAGACGCTCCCGATCCCGACCAGGGCGAAGTCCGGACGCGCGAAGTCGTCGAAGACGACGTCCCGCCCGAATATCTCGAGAATCAGTAGCTCCGTTTTTTGGCGTTCCCCGCTTTCCCTCCGCTCTCTGGCGGCGTTTCTTCCCTTGTTATAATTTCTCTGCGCACGCACGCCGGATCAAAGGCATGCCGCAGGAGCGAACCCATGATGCTCGATTGGAATGAATATCAGAAGGAGATCGGCGCGAAGGCCGTCGAACTCGCGAAGCTCAGCCCCGACACGGTGCGGGGCTATCGCACTCTCTCCGATGCGAACGCCAAGACAACCGCGCTCGGCCCAAAGATCCGGGAATTGATTTCGCTCGCCGTCGCCGTCACCACGCAATGCGACGGCTGCATCGTCATTCACACCGACGCCGCCATCAAAGCCGGCGCGACGCGCGAGGAAATTGCCGAAGCCCTCGGCGTCGCCGTCGCCATGAACGCCGGCGCAGCCCTGGTTTACTCGACGCGCGCGCTCGACGCCTACGCCGCGAAGAGCGCCGCCGCAGCCGGCTAGCGGGGGTTGCCCGCAAACCAGCGCTCCCGCCGCGCAGAAAAAAACGGGCCAGTTCGCCGGAACCGGCCCGCGGAATTTCAGCTTGGGTTGCGATTCGCCCGCTATTGCGAGCTTGGCGCTGCGTCGGCGGCTGGAGTGGGCGGCGTCACCGATGTCGCGCTCGCCGGAACCACGGCGGCGCTGGCCTGCCGCGCCTCCGCGAATTTCGGCACGCTGATGTAGCCGTGGACGTGGTTTTTGTCAATCTGATTCACCACCAGCTGCACCGACTGCACGTCGCCGTCCGCCTGCAACCAGATCGGCTCGTACAGGTCCACGTGCTTTTTGTCGATTTTATTGTCGTCCACGATCATGGCCAGATCGTAGCGCTCGTGTTTCGTATCCGCCTTGCGCAGCGAGAGCATCAGCGGCCCCGAGCGCTGGAACTCCTTCGATTTCGTCAGGTCGAATTCGAAATAGTTCCGCTCGCCGCGCTTTTCCAGCGCCACAAGCTGGTCGTGATTTTTCGCGATGGATCCGTTCAGCTGGTCCCGCGTCGAGTCGATGTTTCCTTGCAGATCGGTACGCGTCTGGGCAACTTCATCCTGAATGGCGCTCAGCTGCTTCTGTTGCGTGGCCACTTGCGATTGCAGCTGCCGCAGCTCGCCGTTCGTCCGCGGATGCCTTCTGTACTCCGCAATTCTTCGATGCGCGGGTGCTTCGGCGGGGTGCGCGGGCGGGCGCGCGGCTTCGGCGGCGGCCGCGGCCTGCGCCTCGCTCATCTGGGTCAATTTTGTGTTGAGGGTGTCAATCTGTCCCTGCAGCTGGGCGATCGTGGCGTGCATCGTTCCTTCCTGCGCCGCCATTTGATCGGCTTTAGCGTGCTGCCGGTATCCGTAGCCGAAAGCGAGCGACGCCACCACGAGCAGCCCAACAATCGCCGCGATCCATGGGCCCGCCTGCGCTCTTCCGGCTCCCGGAGATTCTTCGCCGTCCTGCCTCTCTTGCGGTTGCGGATATTCTTCCATGCCATCCTCCCTGGCGTGCGCAAGCCGAAACACCATGGCTGCGCGCTTCGATGACGAAAATGAAATAGAACATTCTTACCGGTGGGCTGGGGGGCGGCCGGAATATGGATTTCGATGGACCGGGTAAACGGCTTGCAAAACTTCCTATCGCCACGATTTTAACTCTGGATTGCCTTCGCTTGCAATCGCCGCGGAATTCAATGGCGGAATCGCTCGCGGGCTGGCGGGAAGCGTCAGATGAGCTGCTTCACGCCTGACGGGGCCGGCGAAGCATTCGCCATGCTTTCCGCCAGGCTCACGCGATTCCGCCCGGTGGTTTTCGAGCGGTAGAGAGATTCATCGGCCGCGCGCAGGAGTTCCTCCGGCGCGGCGGCGTGATCGGGAAATGCGGCGATGCCGATCGAGAGAGTCACCCGGCCGAGTTCGCGTCCTTCGTGCCGGATGACGAGTTTGCCGGCCTCTTCGCGAAGCCCTTCGGCTCGCGCCACGGCGTCCCCGGGCTGCGCCTCGGGCAGGATCACCGCAAACTCCTCGCCGCCGAAGCGGCACACCACGTCCTCGCTCCGGTAGTAGCTCTGAAACAGGTGCGCCATTCGGATCAGCACTTCGTCGCCGGCCGCGTGCCCGAACGTGTCGTTGAATTGCTTGAAGTGGTCGAGGTCAATGAACACCAGCGACACGTGCTGTCCCTTCCGGTGCGCTCGCTTGATTTCCCTTTGCAGCGACTCCTCCAGCACCCGCCGGTTGAACAATCCGGTCAGCGGATCGCGAATCGAGAGGCTTTGCAGCTCTTCCTTGAGCCGCAGGCTGGCCATCGCCAGGGCGATTTGCCCCGACGCCGTCACCGCCAGCCTCTCCATTCCCTGCATCATGGACTCGAATCCCGGCATTTCCCGTTCCCGCTCGCCCCTGTCGATTTGCAGATGCAATACGCCGGCCGTTTTGTTACCCGAGATCATCGGCACGCACAGATAGCTGGCCTCCACCGGGTCCTTCAAGTGCCCGCAAACCACGCCGCCGCCGGGATGATCGCTCCAGTGGGCTTGTCCCCGCCGGAATCCCCAGCACAGGGAGGGCTCAAACGCCGGGTCGGAAACCGTCGCCGCGCCCCACTCGGCGGCTTTTTCCAGCGTCTTCTTGTCCGCCCCGAGCACGTAAAGAGCGCCGGATGTAGCCGCGGGAAACAGCTTCTTCGCCGACTGCCCGACAGCGGTGTACGCCTCCTGGCTTGTGGCGCAGCACTGCAGCAGGCTGTTGAGTTCGCTCAGCAGGCCCATTTCCGTATTGTGGATTTTCAGCTCCTGAACCATTTCGGCGAGTTCTTCGGCGTGCCGATGCGCCTCTTGCGCGGCCCGCAACTGCCCGGAAATATCCGAATAGATCCAGCAAACTCCGCGCGGCCGCGAATCCACGATGAGAGGGACGGCGATCAATTCCACATCGAGGATTTCGCCGTCCTTCCGTCGCCGCCGCGTCGGCACGTGAACGGTCTGCCCGTTGACCACGTCGGCAAACATTTTGTCTCCCTGTTCCGCGAATTCAGGAGGCCAGATCAGCTTGTCCACGGTGGTCGCCGTCAGGTCTTCCCGCGTGAACTGGTACATTCTCAGGAACGCCTCGTTGCACATCCTCATTTTCCGGTCCAGTTCGAGGAAAACGATGGGCAACGGATTGTTCTCGACCAGCGAATTCAAATAAACGGTCTGATTGCGCAGGTCGCGCGCCTGCCGGAATTCTTCGCTCACCATCGCTCCCACGATCAGCCCCGCCGCCGACATGAACAGGAGCGACAAGCTGATGGAAAAGAGCGAGCTTTGAGGGATGGAGAAAATCCGTATCCCCGCCACCATTCCCATGATCAGCGCCACGTTGCCCGTCACCACCCGCCGCACTCCCTGGCGCATGGCGATCCACAAGATCGGCAGGAAAAGGAGAAACAGCATGTGCCCCGCCTCAAATCTCAGGACCACGAACTGCGCCGCGGGGATCGAAAACATTTGCGCCAGGAACTCGAGAGTTCGGGTCATCACGAAGGGCTTTTCCCGCGGCGTTCCCCTCTTGGCCTCGGTTTCCTCGCTTCCTTGCGCGATTCCCAAAAACCTCCGGATGGACGGAAGCACGTGGATCAGCAGGAACGGCGCAATCCCCACCACGCCGATGATTTCTCCGTCGTACCAACTGATCCACGATCGCCAGTACTGCCCGATGGAAAGATCGTGGCTCAGCAGCAGCGATATCACCCCGACGCTCGTCGAACCCGCGGCCGCCACCACGCAGACCGCGAAGTATCTCATCACGTCCTGCCGCCGCCGCAGCGACACATCAATTTTCCACGGCCCTCTCAGCAGATACGCCGACAACGCGTAAAACGACGCCGGGCCGCACGATCCCAAAAAACCGGGCCACGAAAGCAGGGGCACTCCGTACATCAGCCGCCCCACGATGGGATCGGTGACCAGGAGAAGCACTCCGTACCATGGGCTCAGCCCCAGCATCGTGGCGACCGACAATCCCGCCGCCGGATACCACGCCGTGAATCCCAAGTCGGTTATGAAAATCACTTCGGGGCGGTTGAGGAGCAAGTAAATTGCGAAGAAGCAGGCGCAGATGATGCCCGTTCGAAAAATTCGGCTCTTGGTGGTGAGAATCAAGGCCTGTCCCATTCCGGTACGTTCGCCCAGCCGATTTGCGCGCCTCTCATCAACATTCGCTCGCGCGCACCTCTCCCTTTCGCCATCTCTCGTCTTATCGGCATGTGAGAGGCTTTCTGCGATTTCAGGCGGGCCAAATCTGTCTGTGTGGTTGCGGGTTAGTCAGCGGGCGCAAAGCTCTCCCTCGCGCCTCTCAGGAGGGGAACTTGCGGCGTTACGGAGCACAATCCTGGGTCAGAGATCCACGAGGCGCGAGCGGATGGCAAACCGGACCAGCTCGGGTAGGCTGGCGATTTTCAATTTGCGCATCACGTGGTTGCGGTGGCTCTCGACGGTGCGGATGGAAACCTCCAGCGTCGTGGCCACTTCCTTGTTCGTTTTTCCCTCGGCCACCAGGCGCACGATTTCCGTTTCGCGCGGGGTCAGACCCGTGCCGGGGAACACCTGCTCCTCGGAAGGGTCGCGGACGTAGATGTCGCGCATCGTGTCGGCGAGCCGCGCGGTGAAGAATGTCCCGTGGTGGCGGATGCGCTCGACGGCGGCCAGCAGTTCCTGGTCGGCGTCGGTTTTCATCACGTAGCCGCGCGCGCCGGAGCGCAGCACCTCGCGCGCCAGCTCGTCGTCGTAGTGCATGGTCAAAATCAGCACTTCGGTCTCGGGCAGCGCTTCCCGGATTTTCGGCGCCGCCTGGAGGCCGTCCAATTTCGGCATCGTCAAATCCAGCACCACGAGTTGCGGCTGGAGCCTCTTGGCCATTTCCAGCGCATCTTCTCCATCCATCGCCTCGCCGCACACCTCCAGCCAGGGGTTGGATTCGAGGACCAATCGAATGCCTCGCCGCATCACGGGGTGATCGTCGGCAATCAGAATGCGATAGCGCTGGGCTACAACGGTGTCTCGCACCATGGAACTCCTTTCCCATCCGCAAATCTTTGCTTCGTCTGCTGCATCGGCGTGTTTCTCCGCGGCCCGCGCTCTCCCATTCGCGCGCTGCGTTTCATCCCTGCCTTCCCACGGCTGCTCCGGCGCCGGACTTTTCCGGAAAAGTCTGCGCGGCGAGCGGGAATTCGGCCCGGAGCAGCACTCCCTTGCCCGGCTCGCCCGACACCTCGAATTTGCCCCGCAGCTCCCGCACCCGCTCGCGAATTCCCGCCAGCCCCACGCCCATCGCTTCCGGACACTTATCTCCGTTGGTGGCGGGTTTCATGCCCCGCCCGTAATCTCGCACTTCCACTCCGAGAACGCCTCCTGCCAGCGTCAACCGGACCTCCGCCCGCCGGCTGTGCGAATGGCGATGCACGTTGGTGAGCGCCTCCTGAACGATGCGGAAAACGGCCGTTTCTGTTTCCTGATCGAGGCGATCGAGGTCGCTCGGGGCCTCGACTGTCACCGTGATCCCGCTCCGCTTGGAAAAGCCCTCGGCGTAGCTGCGCAGCACCGGCGCCAGCCCGGCCAGGTCGAGCAGCGGCGGATGCATCAAGTGCGAGATGATTCTCAGTTCCTCGAGCCCCTGCGCCGCGAGCTCCTTGGCCGAATGGATCATCTCGGAGGCTTCGGCTTCCTCCGCGGGAACCTTGGCGTTCAGCTTTGCCAAAATCATTTTCACGGCGCTCAAGCTCTGCGCCACCGTCTCGTGCAGGTTGCGCGCGATTCGCCGCCGTTCTTCATCCGCCAGGTGCAGCAACTGCGCCGAAAGTTTCTGCAGCCGCGTCTCGCTCTCGCGCAGTCTTTCGGCGGCTTCCACACTCTCGGTGATGTCCTGCGAGACTCCCCGCAAAAGAATGCGGCGACCTCGCGAATCGGCGACGGGCACGGCCCGCGTGCGCAGGATGCGGCATCCGCCGTCCGCCAGGCGCACCCGCACGTTCCGCTCGAAGGCCTGCCCGGTCGAGACGGCTTCGGCGTTCTGCCGCCGGGCTTTCTCCCAAGTTTCGGCGCCCAGCATCTCCTGAAACCGGCGCACCGTAATCGGTTCCTTCTCCCTGTCCATGTGCAGCAGTCGGTACAGCTCCTCGGACCACGTCAATTCGTCCGTCTCCGTGTTCCATTCCCAGACGCCGATCTGCGCCACTTGCAGCGCTTGCCTAAAAAGCTCCCGTTGCTCTTGCGATTCTTTTTCCCGCTGCCGCCTCACGGTCACGTCGCGAATCGAGCCCACGATCCGCGTCACTTTTCCGTTCGCATCCCGGACGGGAACCGCGCGGCAATGCACCGTGCGTCTCCCGTCGGGCGTCAGAGTTTCCCCTTCGCATTCCGACACCTGGCCCGTTTGCACGGCGTCGCGGAATCGTTGCAACGCGGCCTCGCGGTATTCCGGAGCAAGGCAATTGAGCAACTCCTTGTAGTGCATCGGGACGGAAAGCGGCGTGGCCGCGAGCCCGGCCATCTTGCGGAATTTCGCCGACCCGATGACCAGCCCCGTGCGCGGATCGAATTCCCAGCTTCCGGTTTTCGTCGCTTCCTCGACCTGGTCGAACAGATCGCGCTGCCGCCTCAGCGCTTGCTCCACCTCGATCTGGTGCTGAATGCTTTGCAGCTCGACCGAAGCCAGCTTTTTTCCGTTCCGGCGAAACGGTTCCACCCGCGCCATCACCCACTGAAGGCAATTTCCGTCGCGGACCTGGAGCTGGCAGTGCTGCGCTTTCCCGCTCCGCAGCGCTTCCTGAAAACAAGCGGCGAATTCCGGTGCACCGCGCTCCTCGAAATAATCCGTCAGCGATTCGTTCAAAAAAACGTCCGGCCCGGCGGGCAGCGGCGCGCCGCTTTCATTCTCCGCGCGCATGATTTTTCCCTGCCGGTCGGTTTCGATCCGCATGGAAGTTGTCGGAGGAAAGTCCAGAAGTTTCCTCGCGGCTTCCATGGGACACTGATAGGTTATATTACTGTGTGGTAATTCACCCAACGGTGTGTGTGGGCCGCCCGGGACCTTTCGCATCCGCTCGCTTCCTCGAGACGAACTTCGTCGAACTCGTTTTCTGAATGAAGCGGGGACCACCAACTGCTTCTTGTGGATGCGTCCTTACAGGGGGACACGCACGCATCCAAAAAGTGTTGCACCAAAGCCGGACAGTACCCCTACGTTACGTGCTTGTCAACAAAACATCAGAGAATTCTTGCTCGGCATCTCAAGCAAGTTACACATTTCCCAAATTGGAACTCGCCTTCCTCCGGCTACTACTCCTGGGAATCGCACCCCTCCTCTCCCTTACTCGCCTAACGTTTTCGCCAGCCTGCCCGATATAGACAGTGGGAATTGGGCGCGGGGTGCTGTCGGCAATCGGCACCCTCCATAGGCCGTCGGTTTCATTCGGGTCCGCGCGTGCGAATTTGCAAACGCATTGCTTTCCCAGGGGAGCAGGCATCATGTCCGATCGCGGTCCGCGTCTTCTGGTCGTCGGAGTTCCATCGCCTCCTACGCAGTCTATCCTCAACCAGTTACAGAAGGCCGGCACGCCGGCTGTGGTCTCCCGGACGGTGCAGGAAGCTCTGCTGGCGCTGGGAAATTCGGAGTATGCCGTGGTCCTCGCCTCGGAACTCCTTCCCGACGGCCGCGCCTACGAATTGATGCCCGCGATAGAAAGGACGGGAGGAAGCCTGCTGGTATCCGTCGCGCTCTCGGAAAGCCAGCTCTGGCTGCCTGTTGTCGAACACGGGCGTCGCGTGCTCGGCTCGCGCGCCCTGAACTCGCGAATGCTCGAGTATGAGGTTGACCGATTGATGGCGCCAATCCTTCCGCCGGCCCTGCGCATGCAAGCGGCGCGTCCGGGAGCGGCCGGCTCTTCCGATGCCCGCCGCAAAATCCTGGCCCGGCGCGCGGCGGCGATTCCGCTCCGCCTCGAGACTCGCCGCTCGCTCGACTCCCGCAGCGATTCGCTCGAAGAGTTGCCGGCGGCACTTCCCGCCGCCGCAATCGCGGGAAAGGGGGTTGGCGATGAGTCGGGACGATTGGAGCGGGACATGCGACGCTCCCCGGTGGGAGACCGTCGCACTGCGTGACCTCACCGACTGCCTGCTCGACGCGTACGACCTCGTCTCGCGCCGCGCCTACCAGCGCTACGTGCGGCGCGGGGGCTCGCGCGGCGGAGAATTGGACGACTGGCTGGGCGCCGAGCGCGAGCTGATCCGCGGCGTTCCCGTGACGGTCGAAGACGCTCCGGCCTACGTCAGCGCGCTGGCCACGGTTCCGGCGCACTCGGCGGCGGAGATTGAAGTGGGAATCGAGTCGCGCTGGCTGGTGATCCTGGCGCAGCCGAGCGCAAGCGCGCCGCAGGAGAACGGTTTGCCTCCGGAATTCGCCTTCGCTTCCCGCTGCGGCGATTCCGCCTCGCACGAATCTTCGGACGAACGCAGCGGCCCGGACGACTTGCACCGTCAGGTTTTCAGCGTCATCGAACTTCCCGCCGAAGTGGATCCCGCGTCAAGCGTCGCTGTTCTCTCGAAGGGCCTTCTCGGCATTCGTATGATCAAGAAAAATCCGCCGGCCTCCCGGCGTGCTTCGGTCTGACAAAGTTTCAGGATTTTTTCGCGGCGCTCGCAAAAAAAAAGCCCGTGGGAAAACTTCCCCGCGGGCTTCCGGAAATGCGGCCAATCGAAACCGCTTTCGCTATCGCGCGTTCCTCAATCGGCTTCCCGGCCAGCTTCTCGCCAGATTGAAAGCGTTGACGCTTCCGATCCCGCTCGGATAGTCGTAGCCCGGCGCGGTGACGTACGCCGGCTTATACGAATGGGTGGAAGTGGAGAGGACGCCGTTGGTGGCCCCGTCGTAGTAGCAGTTGAAGGAGCCGAGGGTGACGCCGTTGGCGACCAGAGGCAGGCAGTTCACGTCGTCGTCGCCGAGCGTCAGATCGTAGAACACGCAGCCCGCCGACGTCTGGTTGCCCAGCGTCGAATTGCACGAGCTGTCGCCTTTGTAGCCGTACTCTTCCGACGCCAGTTGGTAGTACACGTAATCCGGATTGCCCTGGCGGGGTTCCGATGTCTGGTTGATGATCGCCTGGATTCCCGCCAGAATCGGCGCGGCGAAAGACGTGCCGCCTCCGCCGGACCAATCCGCCGGAGTTCCCGCCGGCGGAACGACGCACGGCGCGCCGTAGTAGCCCGGAGTCGGATCGGTATAGCAGATCACATAGTAGTGGCCCCAGACGCCGTTGCCCGCGAAGAGAGAGACGTCGGGAACGTCGCGAACGCGGTCCCGCGGATTGCCGTAGACCTGCTGGAAGAACGGCTTGGGATAGCCCGCGCAAGAGCCGCCCACGACGCCGGAAATCGTCGGATTGCCGTAGGCGCAGGAGCTGGGTCCGCCGCTCCCGCCGATGACGCCGAGAAATTCCTCGCCAATCGTGCTGTTGCAAGAGCCGGTGGGCCCATAGGACTGCGAGAAGCCCAAAACGAGAGTGATCAGCTGGCTCGCGCAGGAATCGTTCCAGGGAATTTCCGGGATATAGGAGAGCGCCGAATTGTAATAGGGACCATTCGTCGCGCTCCAGTAGGAAGCGGTTGAGCCCAGGAAAGCGTCGCCGAAATCCGTGCCGCCCACGGCGACGTCGTACGCCGTCGAGGCAAATCCGCTGACGTTGAGTCCGCTGACCGCCGCGATCGAGAATTGGTCCGAGGTATCCGCGCCGGCATCGCCCGCCGCCGTGAACACCGAGACGCCCTCGAGCACCGCCAGCTGGTACAGCTGGTTGATGTAGGCGTTGGAGCTCGATCCCAGATAGCTTTCAGATTCGAGGTAACTGATGCTGACGATCGCCGGAGCCAATCCGCGTCCCGTCAGCAGGTTTTGCAGAGCGATGAAGCCGCCGAAGTTCGCGTTGGTGTCGGCGCAGGAGGCCAGGACGATCGCCGCGCTCGGCGCCGCCGCGCTGGCCCATTCGACGTCAACCGCCGCTTCCGAATCGTCTCCGTTCACGCCGGGATCGGCGCATGGGCCGCCGCTGAAAAATCCGCGCGAAGGCTGCGGATGAATCTGCGAGAGCGAGCCTTGCGGAAATTTCTGCGCCAGGCCGAACGTCTTGCGGAACGTGTACCAATCGGCCGTGGTGTACAGATCGGTGTCTTCCACCACCACCACCGTCTGGCCCTGCCCGGAGACGCCGTGGGCGTACAACGGGTTGATGTTGTAGATCGTTTCCAGGTCGCCGGGAACGAGCGCCTGGTAGATGGCGTTGATCGTGTACGCGGAGCGGGGTTTCATGGCCGGATGCGGCCGGAAATCGTTCATCGAGACGATGCCCTGGATCGCCGGAGCGAGCGCCGCGGGAATTTTCGGATCGCTCACGTTGGCGATATGGTGCTGCCCCTTCACCGACAGATTGTGAATCTCGGTGTGGAACGCTTCGCGAATCGAGCCCGCCGAGCCCGAGAAGTCGATCACTCCGTCCGACGGATACACCGTGTTGACCGTGAAGCCGTGCGACTCTAGCCAGTCGCTCACCGCCTGCACATCTCCTTCCGACGGTCCAAACCGCGCCGCGATTTCATCCGGCGTCAGCCACTGGTGGTACATCGGAGAGTTCGCGTCGTGAAGCTCGTTCACCAGATTTGCCGCCGCCTGCGTCTGTTCCGGCGTGCGGTTCAACAGCATGTACATGTGATTCATCTGCAGATCGTCGGCGACGGGGCCCCGGTCGTTCGCCGGGGTCACTTCCGGGCGCGTGTTGCCCGAGAGCGTCACCAGACTCCGCTCGTTGATGCTTTGCGTGACGAGTCGGCGTGAAAGAGCGTCCGACTGCGCGAACGCCGGAGCTCCGCAAGAAAGTACGGCCGCGAGAATGCCAGCGAAGGAAATACCCCAGATTGTCATTCGTGACATAGACTCCCCTCCTTCGGATCCCTTGCAAGATTTGAAGACTGAATGAGGTTGAAAAGAGAAGCTTCGGCTAACTTGCCGGGCGAACAATACGACGCGCCAATGGCGCGCGTCAAGCGGGGATTCGAGGAGGAACGCGGCGAATCCCGGCGCGGCGGGGAAGAGAAGCGGCGGCGCGCAGGCGGCGTTCAGTACGACTAGAACCACATCTTTTCTTTTTTCTTTCGCCCTCGCCACTCCTTTTCCGCCTCCCAACGGCCGCTAAACGCGCGCGATATCGCCGCGCACGAAAAATCGTCCGTCGAAAGTCATGGGCGCCCCTTCGCCGTCGCTCCACATCTCCGGCTGCCCACCCTTTTTGATATTGTTTGCGCCGAGGCGGCAGGAAGCGCGAATATTTCGAGCTACGGGCGGAGCAAAGGTCAGTCGGGTTCGACTTGTGAGTTGGCGGCGATGATTTCGTTTGCCGCGGCAATGATGCGCGGCAGAGCACGCTCGATGTCCTCGCGGCGTCGTTGAATTTCCGCGTCCGAGGCGAGGCCGAGATCGGCCAGCAGCTCGCGATAGGCGTCGTGAGACGGATCGCGAAAATCGTGCGGCGGATTTTCTCTCGCGGCGGCCTCGAGAATCACACGGCAGCGCGAGTGCGTGACGCCGATCCAGAACATGGCTTCGCGATGCAAGCCCCGAGCGATCAGGTCCGCGCTCCCTTCGATGGCGATCGGGCGCGCGATGGCGGCAATGTCCGAAGCAAAGGGAGCTTGCGGCTTGGGAACTTGGGAAGCCGCGTCGAACACGGTGGCCAGCGCCGCAAGATGCGTCTCCGCCTGGGCACGGGTGATGCGGCCGGCGCCCAAGAATTCGAGCAGCTCCTCGTGCAGCTCGAGCCTTCCGTACTCCTCGAGTAGCTTTCTTACGGAAGCGTAGCGCGCCCGCACCGTCGGATTTTTCAGCCCGGCGACCAGCAGAACATGCGTGGTGACGCCGGCGGCGAAAAGACAGGCCATCGCTCGTTCGTGGAGGGGAGCGGCGATGCCGGCCGCGCGGAGGTGGCGCAGGTCGTTTTCACTCGCGTTCGCGCAGCGGCGGCGGACCCAGCCGCGCTTGGCGTAGTCCCGCGAAACGGCCGCGTGGAGCGGCGCGAGATCACCGGATGGATCGCTGAGGATTGTGGAAGTGGAAAAATTCGGCGCCAGATGATAATCGCCCAGGATTTTGGCGGGTGATTCGAACTGTTCGGCGCGGAGGTAGGAAGCTTCGAGAAGAAGTCCTCGATGGACGAATTTCGCGCGCCGGGGAGATTCCCGCGCGATTCGTTCGCGCGAGTCACCGGCGCCGGCTTCGTCGAAGACGACCATGACGTCGAAATCGGAACTTGGCGGGAGGGTCGCATCGTCCGGAAGCCAATCGCACGAGCCGGCCGTGAAAGCGCCGCGGAATCCCGGCAAGCGCTCGGCTTCTTCGACGGCCCACTGGCGAGCGATCTCTCTGGCCTGGCTGATTTTCATGCGCAGATGATTTTGCGTCGCCGCGCGGGGAGGATGTCAAGCGCCGCCGCGCCGTCATGAGTGCGCAAGCTTCCGATGCGAAAAAATCCGGCTCGAAGCAAAGCGCGGGCGAAGGGCGCAACGGGCGCCCTCCGCGAAGCGCTCTGTTTTTTCAAGCCGCCGCGACGTCAGGGATAGCTGACGACGGTGACCGGAGTGTCGGGATTGGCGATCGTGGACGACCCGCCCGTGTTGTTGATGACGTTGACGATTCCGCCCGACCCCGCCGTGGACAGAAAGATGGTGAACAGGTCATGCAGGCTGCCGGCCGGAAGTGTCGCCGGGACTTCGAATGCGTTGGCGGCGAAAATGGGAATGCCCAGATCGAAATAGCTGTAGCTCCCCATCCCGTAGCCGCTGAACGTGGTGACGCGGTTCGAGACTTTGAACGCGGCGTAGCCGTCCACGCCGGGAGCCTCCATCCATGCCGATTGGCTCGGCGGATCGTAGGGCATTTCGTTCTGAAGGAAGATGTCGGTGCCGGCGTCGCCGTTCCAGATGACCTCGTATTTTTGATAATGCTCGATGAAGAGGCCGTAGGCGGTGACGTTGTCGCCGTTGACGACGAGGCCCGTGTTGCCGGTGTTCTCGGTCCAGCCCACGCCGTTGCCATGGTCCGCGCGCCACGCCCAGATGTCGTCGAGAATCACGTTGTTGCTGTTGACGACCAGGCTGGCGGCCGCTTTGCCCGGCTCGGCGCCGCCGATGCGGAAGAAAACGTCTTCAACGGTGGAAGGATCGGCGGCGGATTTTCCGTCCAGAAGCCGCGAGAGAAGGCTGCCGTCCTCAAAGAGAATCGGAGAATTTTGCGGCCCGGCGTCGAAAATTATTCCGGACACCAGAACGCCGCAGGAACTGATGACGCTCATGGATTCGTTTCCATTTTGCGGGATCAGCGTGGGGAAGCCGATGCCGAGGACGACCGTGTCGGGATAGGGAACCACGATGGCGCGATCCAGATCGTATATGCCGGGCGTGAGGATCAGGTTTCTGCCGGCCAAAAGCGCGAGGTTGATCCGCGCGGCCGAGTCCGTAGGCTGCGCGATGAAGAATTTGTCGATCGAGACGCTCGTGCCGGGCGTCGCTCCTCCCGTCCAAGTGGCGCCCGAAGAGTTGCGCTGGACCGCGGGAACGAAGACGTTGTAATTGCCGCTCGAGTCCATGTAGAGGTAAGGCTCCTCGCGCGTCACCGGGCTTGTCGCCAGCGTCGTGTAAGGGCCGCCGCAGGAGGATTGCACTGGGAAACATTGCGCGGGTGCGCCGGTGACGCCGGAAAAGACCTGGTTCCACACGCCGTTGCTCCAGCCGTCAATATTGCTGTTCCGCGTGAACCACTGCTGCTGCGAGCCGCTGACGATGCTCGCGCCGGCGAAGACGGAATCGGCGACGAAGCCGCCGCTGGCGTACGAGGGAGCGGTGCAATAATCCATGAACGTCGCGGCGCCGTTGATCTGCACGCGGCGAAGCGGCGCGGCTTGCGAGACGGCCCAGAATTCTCCGGCGTAGCAGCCGAACGAGGAATTCGTCACGTTGATGGTGAGGTTCGAGAGCGACCTCCAGAAATTGACCAGCGCCGTGCAGCTGCCTTCATAGCACTGGTTGTAGACGTCGATCGAGCCGTTGATCACCACGTCTCCCGGCGATTGCCCGAGTCCCGCGACCGTGGTGTAGTACCCGACCTGAAAATTCAAGGGATTCGCCGCCGTTCCGTACGTCCCCGGCTCGAAGAGGAGCGCGTACCTCTGGGTGCCGAATTCGTTGGAGATCTGCTCGTTGGCGATCGAGTCCACCGTCGTTTGAATCGCGCTCTGCGACATGGTGGGCGTGAAGATGTAGACGTTGGCGCCGAAATTGGGCGGGCCGGACCAGGCGGCCTCGCCGGCTTGCAGGGCGGCCGAGTGGCTCGCGGGAGGCGGCGTGGCGGCTGCGGCGGACATCGGAAGCGCAAAGGATGTCGCCAGGAGCGCGAAGGTGGCGAAAACAGCGACGAGGTGCAGGGAAAATTCAGGCCGGTGGTGCGAATGTTTCTGCATGTTTACACTCCTTTAACCAAACTAACTGGTATTTGTCATCAGGCCACACCCCGGCGGCGAGTCTACTCCCGAAACGGCGGCGCGGACAACGCGAAAAGATTTTTGCTTGCAAAGCCGGCGGTGAAGACTGAGCGAAAAATCTTCGCGTCCGGCGGCCCGTGGACCGCAGTAACGGAGCGGGGAATCGCGCTGGCGGGCCGGTGTGTCGTGGGGTAACCTTCGGCAACGAGCAAGGCAAAATCCGGCGCGCGACGAGGCGGCATTGTCCGTTTTCAAAGGAGAAGCGTCCCACAATCGGACATCGGCTGGCCGCGAGACAGTCCTGTTAACACACTAAGTCTTGCGCCGACAGCAGCCTGGCGCGATATCCGAGTGGGCGGGGACATGCTTGAAGTTCTCGCAACATGTTCCTGGAGGTGAGCGGATGACCTCGTTGCTGCAAGACATTCAATACAGCTGGAGGTTGATTGCCAAGGCCCCGGGATTTGCGGCCCTGGCCATCCTGACGCTCGCTCTGGGAATCGGCGCCAACACCACAATTTTCAGCTGGATCAATTGGGCGCTGCTCAACCCGGTGCCCGGAGTCGCCAAGCCGGGCGAGATACTTTCGCTGACGCAAGGCAAGCAGGGCGACACCTCCCTGGGATTTTCCTACCCCGACCTCGAAGCGCTGCGCGACGGCCAAAAAAGTTTTTCCGGCATCACCGGAGCGATCTTTGCCCCCATGAGTCTGACCAGCCAGAGCAAGCCCGAGCGCATCTGGGGCATGGTGGCGACAGCGAATTATTTTGACGTGCTGGGCGTGCGGCCCATCCTTGGCCGCGGCTTTCTCCCCGAAGAGGACGAAAAGCCGGGCGGCGCGCCCGTCGCCGTGATCAGTTATCGGCTGTGGCAACGCAATTTCGGCGGGAGAGCCGACATTGTGGGGCAGTCCATCGAAATTAACCGGCAATCTTACACGATTGTGGGCGTGACGCCGCCGGAATTTCGCGGAAGCCAGACCGGGATGCGATTCGATATCTGGGTGCCCGTGATGATGGTGGCGCAGGTGATGCCGGGCAACGACATGCTGCACGACCATCACACGTTCTGGCTGTTTGCGTTCGGGAGGCTGAAGCCGGGCGTGAAGCCGGAAACGGCGCAGGAGGAAATGACGCTGCTGTTGAAGCGCGAAGCGAAAAATTATCCCGAGGAGCACCGCGGGCACGACTCTGTGACCGTGTACCCGCTTTGGCGCAATCCATTCAGCGTGAATTTCTTCTTCGCTCTGCTGCTCCCGATTTTGATGACCATCGCCGGGTTGGTGCTCCTTCTCGCGTGCGCCAACGTCGCCAACCTCATGCTGGTCCGCTCGGTCGGCCGCCGCCGCGAAATCGCCATCCGCATGTCGCTCGGCGCCAGCCGCTGGCGCCTGGTGCGGCAGCTCCTTGTCGAAAGCCTGATGCTGGCCCTCGGCGGAGGCGGCGTGGCACTGCTGATCACTCTGTGGACTTCGGGAACGCTGACGAAATTCATGCCTCCGATGGATTTCCCGCTGTCGCTCGACGTTCAGCCGGACCGGACCGTGCTGCTGGCCACTCTCGTAATCTCAGCGCTCACCGGCGTGATTTTCGGCATCTTGCCCGCGCTCCGCGCTTCCAGCGTCGCGCCCGTTTCGGTCCTCAAAGAAGAGACGGGAACGGCGTCGGGCGGGCCGCGGAAAGCCCGGCTGGCCAGCGGGCTGGTGGTGGCGCAGATTTCGCTTTCGGTGCTGCTGCTGATTTGCGCCGGGCTGTTCATTCGCAGCTTTTTGAGCGCGCAATTCATCCAGACCGGCTTCAACGCGCACAACGTCGCCATCGCTTCCTTCGATCTGTTTACCGCGGGCTACTCGGAAGCAGGCGGCGCGGAATTCGACCGCCAACTCGTGGCGAAAATCGAAACTCTTCCGGGCGTTCAGTCCGCGGCGCTGACCACCCGCCTGCCGGGGCTCGGCCCGGATTCGACTCGCGTGACGCCGGAGGGCTACGTTCTGCGTGGGAACGAATCCATGGAGACGCCCGTCGCCGTCGTGACTCCGAATTTTTTCCGCACGCTGCAGATCTCGCTCGTCGAGGGGCGCGATTTCACGCTCGAGGATACGCCGGGCGCGCAGCGCGCGATCATCGTCAACGAAGCGTTCGTCAACCGCTACTGGCCGAAACAGGAAGCTCTCGGCAAACGGGTGAAATCCGATTTGACCAACGAATGGTTCACGGTGGTCGGCGTGGCCTCCGATTGCAAAATGACCGGGCTGACGGACAAGCCGGTCCCCTTCGTCTATTTGCCGCTCTACCAGGTTTACCGGCCCGCGGTGATTGGCACCGCGCGGGTGAACGGAAATCCGCTGGCCTTCGCCGGCTTGATCGAGAAAACAATTCACGCGCAGAACGCCGGGCTCGCCGTGTTCGACGGCGACTCGCTCGAATCCAACGAGCAGATCAACAGCTTCCCGCAGCGCATCGCGGGAACGTTCGTCGGCGCATTCGGATTGCTCGCTCTGGTGCTGGCGGCGGTGGGAATTTATGGCGTCACGGCATACACCACGCGGCAGCGCACGCATGAAATCGGCATCCGCATGGTTCTCGGCGCGAGCAAAGAGGAAATTCTGCGCCTGGTGCTCGGGCGCGGCTTCCGCTTGACTCTCGCCGGCGTAGCCCTGGGACTCTTCGCGGCGCTCGGGCTGACGCGTTATTTGAGCGGCCTGCTGCTCGGTGTCAAGAGCACCGATCTGTTCACGTTTTCGATCGTGGCGATACTTCTGTGCGGCGTCGCCCTCGTCGCCTGCCTGGTTCCCGCGCGCCGCGCCATGCGCGTGGATCCCATGGTCGCCCTGCGCCACGAATAGCGCCGCGGCCTTCGCGCCGGCTCGCCGCTCCGGCACCGAAAGCCGATTGACAACGTCCGGGGATGCGCCTAGGCTCACTGCCGACTGAGGCCCACCGCTGTAACAATCAGGGAGGGAAAATGAAGATCAGCCAGCTAGCTGTACCGTTGTGTGCGGTCATGCTTCTCGCCGCCGCAGCGGCCGCGCAGGACAACTCCGGCAACATCGCTTATCTCGAATTCCAAACGCCGAAAAACGGCATGGTGCAGCAATACGAAGCGGGCCGAAAGGCCAAGGTCGAGTGGCACAAGGCTCAGAAGGACGCCACGCCCCTCTACGTTTCCGAAATTCTCACCGGCGACCGCACCGGCGATTACATCGTGGGTTCTTTCGGCCTGCACTGGGCCGACATGGACAAGCCCTCCGTCCCTAACGATGCCGACATGGCGGAGTACGCCAAAGACGTGATGCCCTACGTCGAGCACATGACGGCCAGCTACTACGAGTTTCTCCCGAAGTGGAGCAATCCCGATCCAAGCATGAACGCGAAGTACATCGAAGTGATCACGTTTCACGTCAAGTACGGCAAGGGCGACGATTTCCGCAGCGCCGTAGCCAGAGTTCACGAAGCGCACCAAAAAACCAATTCGCCGCTGCGCTACTCCTGGTATCGTCTCGACGACGGCGGCCCCGGGGGGACTTACGTGCTGACCATCGGCCACGCCGACTGGGCCTCGTTCGAGGACGATCCCGCCGTGAAGCCCTTGCGCGACCAGTTGCGCGAAGCCTTCGGCGAGCAGGAAGCCACGTCCGTGATTGAAAGGATCAACAGTTCGGTCGAGGGCACCTACAGCGAAATCATCCAGCCTCGGCCGGACCTGAGCTACATGCCGGCGAAGTAGCGCGGCCCGGTAGCGCGACGGAAAAACGCGCCGGGGAAGCTCGGATCTTCGCGGCATGTCCCAAGCCGCGGCTCGGTGCCTCGGAGTGTCAGGCGGGGCGCGGCGGAACTCTTCGCGGCGCCCCGTTTTTTTTGTCCGCGTTTTATCCTCGAGCAAGAAAATTCCGCGTTCGAGCCGCGAATCGTTGTACATTTCCGGGCGCAGCCCGCCCAACCGAGGAGAAAACCCAATATGGACCCACGCGCCGCGAGTGGCTCGGAGCCGGCGATGACCCGGCGATGACCTCTCCGGCCCAGCGCGAACCCCGCTGGCCCGCTTGGGTGGCCATGGTCGCGGCGGGGTTTCTCTATCTGGCGCTGCCCGAACGCCTCTCCGTGGGGCCCGGCTGGGGATTGTTATTGGTCGAAACCGTGCTGATGGTGCCGATCGTTTTTTCCAACTGGCGCGGGCATTATCACGTGACGCGGCCGCTCACCTACACGGCGAACGCCATCATCACTCTCGCACTGGTGATTTCCCTGGCGATCCTCATTTACGGTTTGCCCCGCCACCTCGAGTCTCCCAGCGAACTTTTGCGCTCGGCGGTTTCCTTGTGGATCTCCAACGTGCTGGTCTTCGCCCTGTGGTATTGGAAGCTCGACGCCGGCGGGCCGCTCGGACGCGACACTTCGCGCGGGCACATTGACAGCTCGTTCCTGTTTCCGCAGATGATCGATTCGGAATGCGACCCGGAGTGGTCGCCCCAATTCATGGACTACCTGTTTTTGGCGTTCAACACCAGCACGGCGTTTTCGCCCACGGACACGGCCGCGCTCTCGCGTTGGGCGAAGGTCGGAATGATGCTGCAATCGCTGATTTCGCTGACCATCGTCGTCCTTCTGGCCGCCCGCGCCGTCAATATCCTGTAATTCTCATCGCTGCCGGGCCCAAAGCCGCGAAGCCGCTCGAACCGAAATCTTCGCTCCTTCCGTGCGCTGAGGAAAATTTGGAATCCGCTATACTTCGAAGCGGATGATTCCGTTCCTGCACATCGGCTGGCTGGTGATTCCGACGTTTGGGCTGTGCGTGGCCGCGGCGCTGCTGGCGGCCTTTTTTCTTTTGCGCGCGGATATGCGCCGCAGGGGAATCGCAGCGGACGTCGAATCGCTGGTGGCGCTGCCCGCGCTGGCGGGAATCGCGGGCGCCAAGCTATATCACGTGCTGGAATCGCCGCGCGAATTCTTCGCCCATCCCGCCGCACTCCTCTTCAGCCAGTTCGGATTCGCATGGTTCGGCGGATTGATTGCCGGAACCGGCGTGTTTTTTCTGCTGGCGAGAAGGATCGCCCGCGCCAACACGGCGGCGGGCCGGCCGACGCCGCTGCTGGAAATCCTCGACGCGGGCTCACCGGCCGTGGCGCTGGGCTATGGGATTGGGCGGATCGGGTGCCTCCTTTCCGGCGACGGCGATTACGGAATTCCCACGTCTCTGCCGTGGGGAATGAGCTTTCCTCACGGGCTGGTGCCTACGACGCAGCGCGTCCAACCCACGCCGATTTACGAGCTGATTGTGGCGTGCCTGATCGCCTGGTGGTTGTGGCGGCTGGGCGGCCGGACGATGGCTGCGGCGAAGGAGAAGGGAATCGTCTTCGCCGAGTATCTTGTGTGGACCGGAGTGGCGCGCTTTCTGGTCGAGTTTATCCGCATCAACCCGCGCTCGTTTTTCGGCCTGACGAACGCGCAAGCCGCCAGCGCGGTCTCCATCATCGCCGGGGCGGCCCTCTGGTGGCGCATCGCGCGAAGGTAAAACTCCGGCAACCCGCCGCGCGCCGATCGCCCGTGTAACCTGTCCTTGGGGACAGGCGTCCAATGGAGTAGAATCGGCACGGCGTTCCCCGCGCTGCTTCGAAGCCGTGATGTGGCTTCTGGCTGGTTGACGGGAGGGACCCATGGCGCTCTCCACAAAGTTGTCCCAAGCAAGAATCGGTTCGAGCAATCCAAGAAAATTTGCGCTGCTGTTTGCGGCCGCGATTGCGCTGGCTCTTGCGCCGCTCCCTGCCTACGCCCAACACGGCGGAGGCGGGTTCGGCGGCGGTGGTGGCGGGCACGCGGGCGGCGGCGGTGGGTTTGGAGGCGGCGGCCACGCGGGTGGTGGCGGATACCACGGCGGCGGAGGCTCGCGCGGCGGTTCCTACGGCGGGTATTCCGGCGGCCCGTCTTCGGAAGTTCATTCTGCGCACGGCAGCGCGAATTCCACCGGCGGCGGCCATTGGTGGAGCGGATTTTTCGGCCACCGCTCGTCGAATGGAAATGAATCGGCCGGCGCGCGCGGAGCGTCCGGCGGCCCGAACGCCGCGGCGAACGGCGGCAGGGAATCGCAAGCGGATGTCGCCGCGCGCATGGCGTTTCAGAATGCGGTCGCGCGCGACAACCTCGCCATGCACAACACCTGGCAGGATCCTCCTCCGGAATTCAGCGGCGCGCGAATCGGAGCTTCCGCCGCGCCGGGAGCGATGGCGCCGCGAAGCAGCAGCTTGCTGAGCGCGCGTCCCTTCACGCCGCCTGCCGGAGTCTCGTCTCGCGCGCTGGCGCCGAAAAGCACGGCGTTGGCGCCTGCCCGGACCCGATGGACCACTTCGCCGCTGGGCGCGGGCTTTCACTCCGCCACCGTGCAGCCGCGCGGGCATCTGGGGCCCCGCTATCCGTATTATCCGTATTGGTATTCGCCGTACTATTTCGGCGGATTCGGCTTCGGTCTATTCGGCGGCTTCGGCTACGGATGCGGCAATCCGTTCTGGGGCGGTTTCGGATGGGGCGGCAACAGTTGCTTCGCGGGATGCGATCCCTACTGGGGCTGCGGCTACGGCGCGTTCGGCGGGTACGGATATTTCGACAATTATGATTCGTCGAGCGACGTCCCGCCCGGCTCGGATTACCAGGTGTTCAGCGGCGGCGCCAATTCCTCGGGCGGAGATCAGAGCGCGACGGACAACGGCGCGAACGGCGACATCACGAACGGGAATTCGCCCGTGGATACGGGGCTCGCGGCGGATGAATCGAGCGCGAATGAGGATCAGCCCTTCGTCCTCTACATGAAAGACGGCTCGAGCTACGCTGTCACGCGGTATTGGGTGCAGGGCGGAATTCTGCATTACGTGACGAACTACGGCGGAGAAAATACGGTGGCCCTCGACCAGTTGAACGTGCAGGAGACGGTGGATCAGAACGCCGCTCTCGGCCACGTCTTCACTCTCGCGCCCGCCCCGGGAACTTCGGCTGAGCCGCAGCCTGCTCCGCGGCCCGCGCCCTCAACAGCCGCGCCGCCGGAGGAAAACCCCGCGCCGCCGCCAACCCCGCCCTCGAATTGAGGACAGCGCGGGGAGACCGCACCTCCACTAGGGAAGCGAGGATTTGGACTCTCTGCGTTCGAGTTAGCTCGTTCTCCACCAACTTTAGGTTGTCAATAGTCAGCCTATGGTTGTCAATAATAAACCACATGGTTGTCAATATCATGAGCTAGGTTGACAATCAGAGTTCTTAAGGTTTACAATGTAGGTCTATTATGATGCGAGCTAGGGCGCGTGGTGAAGACATCCGGAATTTTATTTTGGACCATGTGGACAAGCATCCAAAGGATATTACAAGGGTAACGGGAGCACACTTCGGCATCACCCGGCAAGCCGTCCATAAGCATCTTCGCCGACTCGTGTTCGAGAGGTCTTTGACAGAAACAGGCGAGACGCGCCGGCGGACTTACAAGCTCGCCCCTCTTTTGGAGTGGCAAGAGGGATATCAGATTTCTCCCGAACTCGAAGAACACGTCGTATGGGACAAAGATATCTCCCCAATTTTAGGCCAACAGCCCGAGAATGTTATGGATATTTGGCACTACGGATTCACAGAGATGTTTAACAATGCGAGGGACCATTCAGATGGTAGAGAGATTTTGGTCAGGATCGCCAAGACGGCGATAAGTACGGAGATGAGTATTTCGGATAATGGGATCGGAATATTCAAGAAAATTCAAGAAGCGCTCAAACTGCCTGATCAGCGATATGCAATTCTTGAGCTAGCCAAGGGCAAGCTAACAACAGATCCGGCTCGGCATACGGGTGAAGGGATATTTTTTTCGTCTAGGATGTTCGATAAATTTGCTATTGGGTCTGATAAGACCTATTTCGGCCATCGGTTTGGTGATGATGAGGATTGGATTTTCGAGTCTAAGTTTCCGGGGGGAACCACGGTTTTCATGGACCTTTCCAACCATACTTCGCGAACCGTGAAAGGGATATTTGACAAGTTTGCTTCAGCGGAAGGGGACTTCGGCTTCACAAAGACCGTGGTACCTGTAAAACTTGCGCAGTATGGAAACGACAAGCTGATTTCACGGTCTCAGGCAAAAAGAGTGGTTGCGCGCTTGGAATTATTTAAGACGATTCTCTTCGATTTCACGGGTGTTCCGACCATCGGGCAGGCATTTGCCGATGAAATATTCCGTGTTTTCGCCCATGAACATCCGAGAATCGAAATCATTCCCATCCGAGCAAATTCAAAGGTAATTCGGATGATTAAACGTGCCAAGTCTGGACCGTCACCCAATCCTGAGGCCTCCACCACTTGACCGAATCTGTGAGGAACCATTAAGCAAAGTGGTTTGCGTCCTCAGGCTTGGACTTCCTTGGTTCCTTCTGGGCATTACTTTTCGTGGACAGGCGCGCAACTTGTCTCGGGGATCTCCATCCTCGAAGGGCCCTCCACATCCAAGATACGTCAGTTTTGAGAGTGCGCCTCGGGCGATACATCCGCGGCGGAAAATCCCGCGAAGGGATTTTTCTTTACGCACGGTTTTTCCCGCGGTTTGGCCACTGCACGAAAACGGAATCGCAAAACGCGCGAAAAGCCGCTAAAAATAAGGGCGCAAACGCAACTCGCCTTGGATGGAAAAAGTCCACAACCATCGTAATTTGCAATTGATCGGAAAATGGTGTACAAGTTTTCTCGTTATCCTCGAATTGTGTAGCTAGCCGCTGTTCCTTCCGGTTTCTCAATTCCCAAATCAGAACGGGATTTCCCCTGGCCCCGCGCCAGCACTCACTCTTTTCGGAGCGCATATGCCGAATTACAATTCGCAGAACCCGCCGTATTCGATTTTTCCCGGAGATGTCGCCCTGGCGTTCAATTCGGAATCGCCCGCGGCGGGACAGGCGAGCCAGCAGTTTGCCCTGCCGAGCTACGCCGGGTTTCCTGAAAACGGCCGCACGATCCGCTGGCAGACGCTCTTCTCGTCCTCACCTTCGGCGATCAGCGTAGCGCTGCAAACGTCCATGGCGGACGCCGACGCGCAGTACCAAACGATCGACACTTCCACGGCGACGGGCGGAGAAGCGCGCACCGTCACGGGAGTGCGCGCCAATTTCATTCGCGCGAAAGTGTCGTCCATCACGGGCGGCTCGGGCGTCACGGTGCAACTGCTCGTCTGATCTTTCCGCGCCGGGCGCGCGCCGCCAGTCGCTCCGGCCGGGCGCGCCATCCCTTGGTCTCTCCGTTCCACCATTCACCACCATGACACGGCGATGCATTGGACTGAATCCCTCGCGGCGATGGAGCAAGCGGTGGACGCAGTGCACAGCCAAAGCGCAACGCGGCGACATTTTCTGCGGGCGGCATCGCGACGGGTTGATCGGCGCGGTCCTCGCCCTCCGGGATGTCTACTATGAAAACTTCGAGATCCGATTCAGCCCCCTCTTCCTCCCCGCCCCGCACGACTAGCCGTCCTGCGACGTCAAGCGGATCTGTCACGACTGGCAGGCAGGTCAGGGCCCATGCCCCTACGCCCTCGCGCCCGCGGCCCACAACGAAGCGGCCCAGCCGAGCGGCGATGGACCAGCAAGAGCCCTGTCCCGCCCGCCCCGGCGGGCAGGCCCGCCTGGCTGTCAAGGACCGCCAGGCCGTGAAAGACCGCCTGGCTGTCAAGGACCGCCAGGTTGGAAAGGCCCTCCCGGCTGGTAAGGCCCGCCATGGCGAGCAGGCTCGCCATGGTGAGCAGGCCCGCCACGCGGGCAAGGCCCGTTCCGACCGGAAGACCGGCCGCAACGGCGGGCCACCCTCTGCACACCCGAAGCCCAGCGGCGCGGGGGATTGCGTCCCTCGCGCCGCTCCGGCTCCGCCGGGGAAGAAACCGGCGGGCGCGGCAAAGCCGAGCGCGCCTCTCGGTGAAGAGAGCGGGAAGGGAAGCGCTTCCGCCGCGTCGAGCGCCGAAGCGAAACATGCTCGCCCCAGAAAGCGCGTCCGGTTGGCCGAAGCGTTTCGCGCCCGCGGACTCGACGAGCACGAAGTGGCCGACAAATACGTGGTCGCGCTGCAAAAATTGAGCGGAGAAAAAACGGAAGGCGACGACGGCGGCGTCGAGAAGCTGCTGCTCGACACGCTGAAGGAGTGCACGCGGATTCTCGATCCGCCGCGCCCGGCGGGCGATCGCCCGGCGGCGGACGCTCCCGCAGTGGTGAAGTTGATTCACCGCGTGCCGCGGCCCGCCCGGCCGGCGAAGCCCGCGGGCGGAGCAACGCACGAAAAATAGACAAACAAACTTTGGCCGCGATTGCATCTTCGCCGCTTTCCCTGTGTCCGCGGCGCGGACAAGCTCCACAAGCGCGGCCACGCAAAATGCGGCAAACGCGAATTTCGGTTTTTCACGGAGGAAACATGACGACGGCAACAACAACGACGACGAGCAGGACCACGCTGGGTTACATCGTGCAGCTTTCCGGAATCGGCGCTCTTGTCGTGGGCGGAATTTTGAGCGTTCACCACATCGCCATCGGCGCGACATTCCTGGGCGGCGCAGCGGCATTTTACATCGGCGAAAAAATCCGCACGCTTTCCTGAGCGGGCCGCCAAAGCGCAAAGCCCCGCGGACGCATTAGCAGGATGAAACGGGTGCCCGGGAGAAATTTCTCCGCGGCTCCGTGTTTACGCGGCAATGGCCATGGCAACCACCACTTCAGGACTCGAACGCTGGCTCGCGCAGCCGAACACGCGAAACGACGACGAGGGCGGGCGGCGGGTGTGCGCCGTCGAATTGGGCTACACCCCGTTTCCCCGCCAGCGGGAGTTTCACTCTTCGCCGGCGAAGTACCGGCTGTTCGGCGGCGCGGCCGGGCCGGGAAAAACAAAAGCCCTGCTCATGGAGGCGATCCTCCAAGCGCACGAGCACGCGGGCGCGGACACATTGCTGCTGCGGCGGACGTTCCCCGAGCTCGAACAGTCCCTCCTGCTCTATTTCCGCCGCGAAGTGCCCCGCGAGCTTTACCGCAGCTTTCACGAATCGAAGCACGTGGTGACGTGGTGGAACGGTTCCACCACGCGATTCGGATATTGCGCTCGCGAAGCCGACGTCTACCAATACCAGGGCGCGGAATTTCTTTTCATCGGCGTGGACGAGCTCACGCTCTTCACTCTTCGCCAGTGGCAATTTCTCACCAGCCGCAACCGGTGTCCCGTTCCCGGCGCGTTTCCTTCCATGGCCGCGGCGACGAACCCCGGCAACATCGGCCACGCCTGGGTGAAAGCGCTGTGGGTTGACAAAATTCCCGCCGCGGGGATGGAACATCCCCAGGAGTACGACCCGGCCGATTACGATTTCATCGCCGCGCGCGTCTGGGACAATCCCATTTACGCCGCGGACGAAAATTATCTCAAGACCCTGCGCGCCCTGCCCTCGCATCTGCGCCGCGCGTTTCTCGACGGCGATTGGACCGTCTTCGCCGGACAGTATTTCGACCGCTTCGATTATTCGCGGCACGTGGCGCGCCCGGAAACGTTCGAGTGGAAGCCGTGGTGGCCGCGTTGGATTTCCATTGACTGGGGCTTCGAACACCCTGCCGCGGCATATTGGCATTGTGCTCTGCCTGCCGGAGCGTCACCCGCGGGGCCTTGCCCGCCGGACTGGCAGTTAAGCCACGCCGTACCAAGTTCCCAAACGCAAGATCCGTCGGTCGCGTCGCTCTCTCGGCATGACAACCGGGACCAAATGGGGCCCCCAGGTCCCCGGCAAGGGGAGCCTGGGGGAAGAATCGGCCCCACAGGTCCCCGGCGAGGGGCGGCTGGGGGAATAATCGGCCCCGCAGGTTCGCGGCGAGCGGAGCCCGGGGGAATCTTCACTTACCGCGAGTTCGTGACGCATCGAACGCCGCCGCGGGAATTGGCGCGGGAGATCGTCGCCCGGTCTCTCGATGCCGCCGCCGGGCTCGAGCGCATCGACGAAATCTATCTTTCACCCGACGCGTTCGCGCGCCGGACGGATGAAGCGTCCATTGCCGAGCAGATGGGCGACGTCTTTGTCGCCGCTGGATTTCCGCGGCCCATTCCCGCGGACGACGACCGCGTGGGCGGCTGGATGCTGATGTACCAGATGCTCGACGCGGGCGAATGGACGATCGGCGAAAACTGCGCCGAACTCATTCGCACGTTGCCGAATCTGGTGCGCGACCCGGCGCGGATCGAAGACATCGAAAAAATGGACGGCGACGACCCGGCGGACGCCGCGCGTTACGGCTTGAAGTCGCGCTACGCCGCGCGCCGCGCGGGCGCGGGAGAGAATTTGCCCTACGAAGCGCGAATGGCCGCGCGCGTCACGGCGACGGATCCGACCGTGCGCGCGATTCAAGCCAAGAAAGCGGAGCTCGAGGAATCCCGCCGCGGCGGTCCGGTTTGGTTCGCCCGTCGCCGGCAATGATTCTCCGGCCGAGGCAGGCTAGAAACCGATGAACCTATTCGCAATTTTGCGGCGGATGATGACGTCGCGGCACTCGCGCGAGCTCGAAAACGAAGCCTCTCGCCTGCGCGAGGAAATCGCCCGCGAGCGCGATGAGAGCGCGCGTCTTCGCGCGGAAAACCGCGCGCTCCTCAATTCCATTCTCGGCATCGCCGGCATCCCGCCGGTGCTCGTCGAAGAAAACGCGGCGCCCGCGCCTGGTGAGCCGCCGACGGCGGAAAGCGCGGAAATCAAATCGTCCAGCGCATCCGGTCGGCCGCGCGCCCCGCGCAGCGGAAAGGGAACTCCCGTCGCGCCGGCGCGCCGCCGGTCGTGGCACCAGATTACGCAATCGCTCGAGCTGGCCAGCGCCCGCAGAGAGCGGCCGGACGCTCCAGCTCCCCGCGCCTGAAAACGCAGGCTGCGCGCTCTCACCGGCGTCCGCTTCACCGATCGCCGCTCGCGTTTCACCACTCACAGGAGGACATATGCCATTTATTCGCGGCAGGTATCACATCAACCCCATCGCCGGAGAAGCTCTCGAAGCCGCCCGGGAAGCTGAAGCGGCGCTCGTGGCGCTCGAAGACGCGGCGCGCGAGCGGCAGCGCGCGAGCGGCGGCGATCCCGCCGCCGATGATGACAACGCCGCAAGCGGCGCTGGCGCGTCAACGGGGCCGATCCATCGCGTCGAAATCGAAGCCGCAGAGCTGGTGCCGTCGCAGACCGGCCGCGCGGGACGCGGATTCGTCGCGCGCGTGCACCGCAGCGTAAGCATCGCGCCTCGCGCGGGCAGCGACGCCGCGGCCACGCCGCTGTTTTCCTCCCGCGGCTCCTCGCCCGCCCGATTCGGCGCGGCTCCGGCAAATTCCGCCGGAACGTCGGATATCGCGGTGCGGCCCGAAACGCACGTTTTCTCGAATCACGGCGATCTGCTGAATTTTCTCCACGACCAGTTTTCCCGGGAAGCGAACGCCTAGCGAAGCCGCCGGAGAGCCCGCCCCGGAGGACGGACCCCAAAGAATAAAAAGAAACCATTTTGACCCTGTGGTGTTCTAACATGGCGTAGTCCCTCAGCCCGCAGGCAGATAATGGCACACTCAATTTGGGACACACCAGGCGACCCTGAACGCCGCTGGGGTAAGCGGAAAGGTCCCCCTTTGGGGATCCCCGGCTGGGCCGGACTTGTGATTATCGTTCTCGGGCTTTCGCTGGCAGGGACGATCGCCTGGCGCGGCGGCCTATACATGTGGCACTGGGCGAACGGCATGCCCAGCAATGCGTCGGATGGGCTGGGTCACGACGCCGCGGCACGCTTCACCCTCGGCCACCGGCCCGCCGCCGTGCGAAACATCGTTCCCGAATGGCAGATTGATACCCAGGCCGCTTTTCAAGCCGGCGTCACCGATGCAAGCGCGGGAAATATCGAAAGCGCGGAAATGGATGTGGACCGCGGCGCGGAAATTCTGCAGGACGCCCGCGCGCAGCAGTTGACTCCCCCTCCTGATTTTTTCGACCTCGCCATTCGCACTCTCGACCTGGTGATTCAATCGCATCCCGATAACGACCGTCTGTTGGAACACACCGCGCTGGCGAGAATCGAGCTGGCCCAGATGCGGACGATGCTGCCGCAAGCCTCGCCGGGGGCGCCGGGATTTTCTCTCGCGGGTCCTGCGGGCCTGGCCGGCGCGGCCGCCATGGGCGAAAAAACCGCGGACGAAGTCCCGGGCCAAGCCGCCGGAAAAAAGCCGGCGGGTAAGGCCGTTCAGGTTCTGACGCCGATTTCGGTCGCCGCCAACACCACGTACGATCCGGTGAAGGCCGGAGGAAACGTACTGGACGCGACTTCGATGGCCGACGACGCGGAGGTTTTGCTCCCGCCGGCTTCGCGGCTGTTTACCGACAGCGTCCGCGTGCGGAATCTCACGATTCAGGGCGCGTCGCAGACGCTCGACGGCGTCTATTGGGAAAACGTAACGTTTATCGGGACGCGGCTGCGCTATGAGGGCGGGGAAGTGAGCCTGCACAACGTGAAGTTCGTCAACTGCACGTTCGGCATGGAACCCAACAACGTGGGCGCGCGCCTGGCGACGGCCATCGCGCTGGGCCAGACCAGCTTCTTCATCGAGTAATTTCCGGGCCATCTGCGGCGCCTCGCCGCTCGCGAGAAATTGCATCTCACACGCCGTAGGGGCACGGCATCCCGTGCCCGCTTGCTTTGCTCTCCTTGTGCCGCGCCTACGGCGATGTTTGGAATTTCGTCGCGCGTTCCCAGGCCTAACCTGCCAAAGGCGGGCAGGCGGCCGACCCCGTAAGGGGTGGGGAAGAGTTATAAATTTCAGCCCAGCGCCCCGGGCGCGAAACATCTCCTTCTTCGCCGCACCTTGTCGCGCGGCATTCCCTCATCGCCTGATGAAAAAACGCCGAGCCGCATCTCCTCATCGGCTCATCACGAGAGAAGCCTACATGTCCACGCAAACGCAAATTTCGAAATCCTATGCCGAGCCGAATCCCGCCTTCGTTCCCGTCGAGGCGCCGGCGACAAATGTTCCGGGACAAAATTCTTCAGCGCCCGCGCCCTCCTCGCCCTACGGCCCCAACAACGAGCAGCTTCCCGACCGCCTGCAGGAAGGGCTGCGGCGCCTGGTGAACCAGTTCGCTCTGGAATCGGAGCCGACGCGCCGCCAGGAGATCCGCCGCATCAAGCAGGCGCACCAGTTCTGGCGCGGCTTGCAATATCTCTGGTGGAGCGAGTGGGACCAGAACTGGCATCTGCCCTTCGAGCAGAAGCTGGTGGACAACTCCTCGGTCGAAGATCTGCCGCGCTACGAGTTTGTGACCAACATCTACCAGGCGTTCGGCCTTTCAATCATCGCCGTGCTCAGCCAGGACGTCCCGCGCACTCGCTTTTTTCCCGCCTCGACGCAAGCCGAGGAGGACGTCGCCGCGGCGAAAGCCGCCACGGAAGTGGCGGGGCTCGTCGAGCGCAACAATCGCATCGGCAAGCTGATCGTGGACGAAGCGTTCCACCTCTGGACCGGAGGCAAAGTCGGCGCGTACGTGCGTTACGTCGTGGACGGCCAGAGGTTCGGATTTCACCCCGAGACGGAAATCGGCGCGCGGCAGGTGAAGCTCGGCAGCGATGTGTACGTCTGCCCCGAATGCGGCGCGGAAACGCCTTCCGACGCTGGCTCCGCGGAGGCTCGCCTGCCGGAGAGCCACGCCCGGCCCGCGATAAACTGCGCCTCCTGCGGCGCGCTTCTGACCGAGCAGGATTTTGTCGCCGCCGAAATGATTACGGTGCCGCTCACCCAGACGCGCCTGCGCGTTCCGAACGGCCAGGAAGTGATCACCATGACCGGCGCGCTCGAGCTCAAGACTCCGCCGTGGGCCAACGAGATGCACGAATATCCCTACCTCCAGTGGAACATGGAGGTGCACCTGGCGCGGCTGCGCGCGGCGTATCCACACGCGGCCGATAAAATCGGCCCTCCCGTCGCCACCGGGACACAGGAATATGAGCGCTTGGCCCGGCTCGCTCAATCACAGGGCGGCCCGTTGACCGAAGGCGGCGACTACAACATCAATCTCATCACCTTCGGCCGCACTTGGCTGCGGCCCTGGGCGTTTTTCGCGCTCGAGGACAAATCGTTGCGCGACGAGCTCCTCCAACTTTTCCCCGACGGCGCTTACGTCGCCTTCGCCGGCGAAGCCTATTGCGAATCGCGCAACGAAAACATGGACGATCACTGGCGCGTCCTTCACGCTCTTCCCGGCGACGGCTCGGCCGATCGTCCCGGCCTCGGCGACGCGCTCATCAGTGTGCAGGAGCGCTTCAACACGCTTTCCAATTTGCAGATGGAAACGTACGAGTACGGCATCCCGCCGATTTACGCCGACAGCGAGGTGCTCGATTTCGACGGCTTGCAGAACACCACGGCCGAACCCGGAGCGCACTATCCCGCGCGGGCGAAACCCGGGCAAACCCTGGCCGCCGGATTTTTCCAGCCCGCTCCCGCCGAGGTTCCTCCCGACCTGGCCGAGCACGCCGCGAATTTGATGGGCCCGGTGGCGCAATTCCTCACCGGCGCGTTTCCCGCGCTTTTTGGAGGCGCGATGGCCAATACGGACACGGCCGCCGGCTACGCCATGGCGCGGGATCAGGCGATGGGACGCATCGGCCTCGTCTGGCGCAACATGAAATTCTTCCACGCGGACATCATGCTGCTCGCCGTGGATTGTTTCCGCCGCAACCGCCCGCACGACGTCGAGGTCACGCTGCTCGGCGCGGGCTCGGCGTTCGAATCGAAATGGATTCGCCTCGCCGATTTGAAGGGTAATCTTTTCAGCTATCCGGAAACCGACGAGCAGTATCCGACGCTGTGGTCGCAGCAGCGCGCCGTGCTGCTCCAGCTGATGACTTCTCCCGACCCGCAGATCCAGGCTATGCTGGCGCATCCGGAAAATCTGGGGCTGCTCAAGCGTCTGATCGGCGTCGAGGAATTTGTCTTGCCGGACGAGGAATCGCGCACCAAGCAGTATCGCGAAATTGCCCAGCTCGTCGGCGAATCTCCCGTCGTCGAGCGCAACCCCTCGACCGGCGAAGAATCGCTCGTCCCGAGCATCGTTCCCGACGAATTTGCGGACAATCACGTGGTCGAGCTCGAGACTTGCAAGCGCTGGTTTTCTTCCGACGCGGGGCAAGTAGCCAAGCTCGACGCGCCCGCCGGCTACGCCAACGTTCGCGCTCACGCCATGCTCCATCAGGCTTACGTGCTCAAGCAGGGCGGCGCGCTTTTGGGCGCTGCGCCGCAGAAACCGCCCGCTCCGCCACGCCGCCCCCGGCCGTAGAGCCCTGCCTGCCGCGAGCTGGGGCGGCACTCAGTCAACCTCCGCGCGAGCCATGCGTGCCAATGTTCGCATTTCGCCTCAGCCCCAAAGGGGCGGCATTCAGTCAACCTCCGCGCCATCGTAGGGGCACGGCGTGCCGTGCCCGGTTCGGTTGCGCGCTTTTGTGCCACACCTACGGCGCTTGGTGAAATTGCATTTCGCACACCCAGGCCTACCTGCCAAGAACGGGCAGGCGGCCTGGGCTAGCTGAGTTTCGCACCTACGGTGCTTCGGGGGAGATCTGATTCAATCCGCCGCGCACACCCGAAGGGCTCGGCATTCAACCAACCTCCGCGCGAGCCATGCGGGCCAATGTTCGCATTTCGCCTCAGCCCCAAAGGGGCGTCACTCAGCTAGCCCAGTCCGTCAGGACTGGGAACTGGTCCAGCAATTTCGCCAAGCGCCCCGGGCGCGGCACACCCATCTCCAGGGCGAAATGCCGCTCGATTCCTCCGAGCGCGCGCACACAATTGCGCACCACGATAACGTTTCGAAATTTTGTGGAGGGAAACCTACAGCGCGCGTTCGACGCTGCCGCTGCGCGACACGCCGTAGGCCGACCCGCCGACTTTCGGAGGCGGAGCAACCAGCCGCACCACGTTGCGTAGCCGCTCGGGCTTGAACGGCTTGGCCATGCAGACCACCGCGCCCAGCTGGTGGCTCGAAGAATAATCGGCAGGCTGCGCCGACTTGGTGAGAAGGATCACGGGGACGTGCTGCAAACGGTCGTTGCGCTTGACGATCAAGCACAAGTCGTGGCCGCTCATCTCTTCGCCTTCCACGTTGGCCAGCACGGCCACGGGAACCGTGGTTCGCAGCACTTCCAGCGCTTCCTGCGCCGACTTCACCACGACGACGGTGTAGCCGTCTTGCACCAGCATGGCGCGAATGGAATCGGCGGCGCGAGCATCGGGCTCGGCGACCAGCACGACGGCCTGCTGCTTCATATTTTCCAGCGGAGATGTGGTGGCGCCCGATCCGGAGAACGCGTCGGACTGCCCGGCGCCTTTCCGGTCGGATTTCGCTTCGGCCTTGGCGGCATGGAATTGAACGGCGACGTGATGCAATCCGCCCTCGATCGGCGCGGTGCGGACCACTTCGGAGCGCTGCGCCTGATTCAGAGCTTGCGCGGCGTCGGAATAGGGAAACGTCACGTCGAGCGTCTGGCCCTTCCAATAGCCGGGACGCGAGGTGACGAAGAGCAGCCCGTCGCGCGACACATCCACGCTGCGGCAAATTTCCTCGAGCGGTTCCGGAGAGTTCACGGCGCGAACGTGGACCTGCGCGGAAATTTTCACGCGGCGGCGCCGGCGGCGTTCGATGCCGTTCGAGGCAGAGCCCTTGGCTTGATTGGAATTCGCAGCGGCGGTGGGAATCGTGGTCACGCTCATAAGCAGCACCTCAAATCAATTTGAGGACGTCCGTGCGGTACGGAAGTCCAAAGGCCCCCGAGCCCTTTCCAATACT
Source organism: Verrucomicrobiia bacterium (assembly GCA_035503815.1). Lineage (GTDB taxonomy): Bacteria > Acidobacteriota > Terriglobia > Acidiferrales > UBA7541 > Palsa-295. The sequence continues at coordinate 147,958 of DATJTF010000036.1, read as the reverse complement.
TTGTCAGAGGGAACCGGGAGCCGGAATAGTACGTTGGTAACAATTTTTTAATCGGGTTGTGGAAATCCGCGCGGCTCTAGTAACGCGCCTTTTATCATTGCGTTACAAGGTTTGCGCCTTCTCTTCGCTTTAACCCTTCGCCTCGATTTCGCGCCGCTTCGCACGCGTCACCATCTGGCGCGGCTTCGCGATGGGCCCGGCTCTTCCGAGCTGAAGATTTTTTCGGCCGGTCATTTCTCATTATTTGGGAGGGGGATGTGGCGACAACCGTCCTTTCGAAACCAGCTGCAAATCCCGTTCGAAGCGATTCGCCGGCCGCGCCGGACCTGCGGCACGCCAGCGACGACGAAATTCTCAACCTTTCGCCTCGCGCGATTCCGAAAAAAAAGTTCGGGCGCGACGTGGAGAGCGGCTCCGAGCGCCCGGCGGCGGAGCCAAACGCCGGCGCCGGCACGGACGCGCCATCCGGCGCAACCGCGGTGGAACCAGGCGGGGCGGCCGCGCTGGATGCGAATCCGCCGCTGCCGGAAAATCTTCAAGCGGCGCTCGACGAGCATCCGGAATTGCGCTCGGCGTGGGACGACGCAAGCGCCTATCGAGAATCTTTCGCGTCACCGGACGAAGCGCGCCAGGCGACTCGAATGCTGGGCGATTTGAACCGTCTCGATGCTCTGTTTTTCTCCTCGCGCCCCGAGGATCACGCCGAACTCGCGCGGACCATCGCGCAGCTCGATTCTGGCGCCGCCGCGTCGCTGGCGCGAGCGCTGGGGCGGTTGGCCGCGGAGCCGCAGAATCACGGAGAAAAGAATCGATCAAACGCTGCCGGCCTCTCCGCTGGCGAGGCTCCTGGAAGCCCGGCCGAAGTTCCCGGGTCCAGCGACCCCGCATCTCCGGGCCGCACAGCCCGGAACGCGCAAGCCTCGCTCGACGAGCCCGGCGCCCAAACGCTCGAGCCGCGCCATTCTCTTTCCGCCGCGCAAACGGAATTTTTTCACGCCACGAATACCGCCGCCGTCGAGAGCGTTCTCGACGCCATTCATTCGCAGGTGGACCGGCTGTTGCCCGAGGGAACTTCGCAGGGCGCGCGCAACCGCGTGGTCGGCGAGGTATATCGCGAGCTGGACGCGTCGCTGCGGGCGAATCGCCAGCTGAACGAGCAGGTGCGGCAAGCGTTTCGCACGGGCGCGCTGGACGCCGCGCACCAGCACGCGATCGTTTCGCTGATCACCAGCCGCGCCCGCCAGGCGCTCCCCGGAGTGGCCAAGCGCGTCTTGAGCGAGTGGACCGCGGCGCTGGTGAGCGCGGGAGCCGAGCGCCGCACGCGGCAGCGCGCCGCCGAAACCCGCGTGGACATCGCGGGTTCGGGACGCAGCGGCTCCGAGGGACGCCGGACTCTGACTCCGCGGGAAATCGACTACGCGCGGCTATCCGACGCGGACATTTTGAACCTGTAAATTTCCGCATCGCTCGTTTAGAAGAAATTAACAATAAACTACTGGACAGGTCCGCGACCCGGCCTCAAACTGGCCCTCCAGCCAGTAGCGCCGGCCCAGCCAACGGCGTAAATATCGCCGCGCAGGAATTTCAGACGGCAGGGCCTTCTTCCGGTACCCAACCCCTCGGCGGAAAGACCTTCGCTTAAAACCATCACTGGGGGACTGTCACAATATGAAAATTCGCAAGTGTGGATTGCTGGGAGTGTGTCTGCTCACCGGAGCGGCGGCGCTTTCTCCGTCGCTTTCCGCGAAACAAACGTGCAATTCGAGCCCGGCGGCCGCGGTGAAGTGCTTCGTCGCCAATGCTGTTTCGACGAACATGACCGCGCCGCGCTACGGGATGACGCTCGGGGAGTTTGAGGCGTACGGCGTGGCCGTCTCGACCATTCTCGAAACGCACCATGATTATCTGACGCTGGTCGCGCTCTCGAGCGCCGTGGCCGATGCCATGCCGCCGACGAACTCGAACGGTTCGTCGAACCAGGCTGCCCAGGACCTGGCCGTCGAGCAGTTGGTCGCCGCGGCGGTGCAGAACCAGTTGCTCGATGAGCCCACCGGAGTGAGCCTGCAGGACGAGCAGTGGTTCACGCTCGACGTGACCGGAGCGATGAACGACAACAACGGGTATATGTCGCTGATGACTCCCGGCGTCTCGCTGCGCATCATCGATTCCTACGTCGTGACCGCCACGAGCAACGGCGCGGTCAACTGGACGCAGGCGGACCAAAGCATTTCGAGCGCCGTGGACAGCTTTATCAGCGCGGGGCTGATCAAGATTCCCACCGGGGTGACGTCGGCCCAGGTGAAATCGTTCCTGGAATCCGCCGCGCAGACGATTTACAGCTACAAGGTTTCTACGGGACGCACCTCGCTCTAGGAATCTCGATCGCCGATCGCGCGAGCCGCGGCTCCGCCGGGTGAAGGGAGCGGCGCTCGCGCGAGTGTGTGCCCGAATTACCATCCGAGAGCCCGAATATCTCGCGAGCGGCGTCGCGAAATTCACGCTGTTCGCCAAACGGTTTCCTGCCCCCGTCCGTAACGGACACCTCGCATTCGCCACACCGCAACCCCGCGCCTGCCTCGCGCAGGACGCGTGAACGGCCGCCTTCGCGCGGCGCCGTCCCGGCCCGCCGGGACGCTTCCAATTCCATTTCCAAAGGGGAATCACAACTATGGCACAGATGCAGAACGCACAATCGGTTGCTCTGCAGCTGGAAAAGGTCCGCGACAAACTTCCGCTGCTCTACGAGCGGGACGACATTCTGCTGACCATGATCCAGCAGCGCGGCGACGTCGAACGCGTCAGCTCCCGCAACATGCGGCTTCCGCTGCAGATTCGTCCGGGAGGCAAAGCGGGGCTCGCCAATATGGACGGCGGCGACCTCGGGCGCGGCTCGGGAACGGTATACGACGTCGCTCAAGTCACTCCCGTTTTCTTCCGGCATGCCGTCGAATTGACGAAGCTCGTCGAGTACGCATCGAACGCTCCCGAGAAAGCGATCGAAAACGCCGCCAAGCGCGAAGTGAAAAACGCCATGGCGCAGTTTCGCTCGTTTCTCGACAAAGTGATGCAGACCAATGGCAACGGCGTGCTCGGCACGGTCAGCTCCATCGCCACCACCGGGCTGCCCAGCGGCGTGGCCGCGCAATTCGGACTCGCCAAGCCCCCCGGCGCGCAGCTCTTCTATTACAACCAGACCGTGCAGGTCTACGACCCCACGCTGACCACCAACCGCGGGTCGGCCAACGTCCTGCTCGTCGACCCGTTCAACTCGCTCCTCCAGGTGGACAGCCTGCCCACAGGAACGAGTGTGAACGATCTGATCGTTCACGACGGTTTGACCGGCTCGCAGCCCACGTCGCTCTTCGGCATTTTGTACCACCAGACGAACGCGACCACGGGCACTTGGCTCAACCTCAACCGCGCCACCTATCCCGTCGAGCTCGCCACTCCCGCCGTCAACGGCAACAATTCCGCCATTACGCCGGGCGCCGTGCGGCTCGCCATCAACAAAGTGCGGAAATCGTTGGGCTCGAACCAGGTGAGCAAATTGATCGCCTACACCGCGCTCGAGCAGGAGCATCAGTGGGAACAGCTCGGCGTCACCATCTCGCAGATCATCAAGGAAGGTGCGGGCGGCCGCGCCAGCGACCTTGACTTGCTCTTCACCGGCGAGAAGTCCATGGCCGGCGTCCCGATCAAATCCAGCATCAACGCCAACCAGACGCGCGTGGATTTTCTCGACCTCACGCACTGGGGACGCGCCGTCATGCAGGACATTGATTTTTACGACGTCGGCGGCCAGACTCTCTTCCCGATCTACGGCACCAGCGGCGGCATCGCCGCGGCGTACATTTTTTATTTCGTGACAGGCTTTCAGGTCTGGAACGATTCGCCGCGCAGTGGCGCCTACATCAACAACCTCGCGATCCCGTCGGGCTACTAAAGCGCCGCCGGATTTTCATTCGCAGAGGCGCGGCACGTTTGCTTGTCTGCTGACGGCCGTGCGTGGCTAGCTGCGAAGGCAAACCAAGCGGCAGAAAAAAAAGGGCGGCCCCTCGATCGTGGGAGCCGCCCTTTCACGTTCTTCTGAGCACATCTGACAAGCAACCTCATTATGTGCCCAACGAATTCCCCCTGTCAAACGGGGTCCCAGAAAAGGGCGCTGAGGGAGGAACGGAGATTGGGAGACTCGAACTCCTCGGGCTGTCCCCAGCCCTCAACGCTTGTCAGACGTGCCCAGTACCCCCACTGGTAGCAATCTCCGAGACACGTTCTGACCAGCACCCTTTTCATACAGGTTTGCAAGCCAAGCAGGGGTACGAACGTCTCTATCCGCGCCGGCCAAAATCCAAGACGTCACTCCTCAATCGCTCGGTTTTGCAGGATTCGCGCTACCATGGGAGCCGCTTTCGGGGGACGCTGATCTTCGTTCCTGCGCCTCCCGCAGAGGACTCCGTGAGCGCAAATCCGGTCAAGTCACAAATGATCCTGATCGCCGGACCCTATCGGTCCGGCAAGAACGACGACCCTGATTTAATCCGCGAAAATGTCGCCCGGATGGAGTCCTACGCGCTTCCCATTTTCCGCGCGGGGCATATCCCGATTCTCGGCGAATGGCTGGCGCTTCCGCTGGTCGCCCTGGCTGGATCCCTCCAGATCGGCGACAAGCCATTCGACGAAATATTTCATCCGATTGCGGTTCGCCTGCTGCAGAAATGCGATGCGGTGCTTCGCGTAGGCGGGCCATCGGCGGGAGCGGACGAAATGGTCCGCGTCGGCCGAAGCCTGGGTTTGGAGATCTACGCGACTCTCGACGACATTCCCGACGCAAACTAGCTTCGGCGCCGGCCGCATTTTTTGACACCTTTCCGCCCCGAGGCCTGCCCGTCTTGATTCATGTCGTCCGCGAAACGCACGATGCGCCTGCGGAAATTCAGCGGCGCATCGCTCGCGCCGGAGGAGCAAACCGCTTTGGCGAGCCGAACTTCCGCATCGTTTGGGGCGGTTCGCGGCTCGGATGGATTGGCGGGCGCTGGGTTGACCGCGACGCGAGCGGCAACGTGATTCGCGAAACGATCGAACTCCGCCGCGTCCCGAAGTATTTGCCTCACGACCGCTGGCACATCGAGCGCTGGCTGCCGCCGGAAGCGTACGGCTCGCCGGAACTCTGGTACGCGCAAACGGTGGAATGCGAAGACGGAATCCGCATCCCGGCGCTCGGGCCTTTTCCTCGGCGCGGGGAATACGAGCACTGTTTCACGCTCGAGGACTCCGGCGGCGGGTTCCTGCCGCTGACGGACGCGGCGTGCCATTGGATCGTCCGCGCCATCGAGTGGGCGCGCCGGCAGCCGCGGCAGGTCGCGCGCCATGCGTTGAAGGAACGCGAGCGCCTCCGCGAAGAGCAGTGGGATTCGGCGGCCGACGCGATTCTCGACGACGCTGTCCCCGCGTTTCACGGCCAGCCGTTCGTTTCGGGGACGCCGCGACGCGCTCAGGAAACAAAGCCGACGCGGCCGTAGAGAATCTTCAGAAGGATGATGCCGCCGAGCAGCGCAAGGAGAATGCTGAGCAGCGTTCCGATCAGGAAATATTCGGCGAAACGCCCGCTCTTGATTTCCGGGTAGCGCACGATGGATTTTGCAGTCAGCACCAGGCCCACGGTCGCCGGCGAACGAAGCAGCACCGCCGTGAGTATCAGAATTCTTTCCAGCCATCCGATGTAGAGCCCCGCGTTGCGGAGCTCTTCCGCCGTTTCGTCCGGCAGGGGAGGGAGCCGGCGGAGCAAGGGCCGCAGAAGATAGCGAATCGCGTAGCCGCCGCCCACGCCGATGGATGCATATACGATCAGTACGGCCAGGATCTTTTCGCGCTGGGCTTGAAGTCCGGAAAAAATGCCGCCTAAAGCCGCCAGATGAGGCCGCGTGTAAATCATCGCTGCGGCGGCAATCGTGAACACGTGAAGCGCCTGGTCGGCGAGAAAAGCGCGAAGCCCGTCGCCGATGACTTCGTTGCGGGTCAGCGCCAGCTTCGCATAATCGATCAGCAGGTGAACGGCGCACAGCGCGGCGACCAGTGCATAAAATCCGATGGACCACAGCAAGCCCGTGGCGAATACGGCGGCGAGCAGCAGCGTGCACAGCGCGTGCGCCAATCCGTGCTGCGCGTAACCCCACGCCGAGCCGCCGCGCTTGCGCCGCATCATGGCGTCGGATTGCAGCAAAAAATCCGCCACCAGGTGGCCCAGGAGCAAAATCAGAAACACAATGATCATTTGCACCCTCAACGGCAATTCGTCAAGATTGCCGTCTGGACGGCAATCGCGAAAAAGCGGAGTGCAGCACGATTTTCACCGTCTGCGCCGTCTCGACGATCTGCCAGTAATGGCCGCGGCTCAGCCGGCGCGAGACCGTCGATTCGTCGAGCCCCAGCGCCCGCGCCGCCCCCTTCACGCTTTGCTTCTGGAAATGGGCTTCCATGGCCTGCCACTGCTTCAAGGTCGCGGCGCGCAGAAGTGTATCATTCAATCCGTAGATGAGATTGAGGCTCCGGTCGAGGATCGGGTTGCCGGTGCGGAACGCCGTGAACGCCGGATACTTGTGCAGGCGCCCGCTCTTCAGTTCGTCCATGGCCTGCCGCGCCCGGACAAACGCTTCTCCCTGCATCCGGTTGACCGGCGCGCGGACCGGGCCGTGAATCGCGCCCGCTCCGGCCGCCAGCCGCAGGTTCAGGGGCCGCAGGCGGCGGCGCAGGTCGAGAATCAATTCCGGGAGCCGCTCGAGATGCGGAACGACCGCCTGGAATTCATCGCCCGCCGTGATCGCGTAGGGAACGCGGATCCAGCCTTTTTTCTGGTGCGCCAGGCTGGCGCGGCGCAAGGCCTCCCCGAGAATCTCCCGCAGCCGTTTTTGGCGGCCCGACGCCACCACATCCGCCAGCAGCACGCCATATGGACTCTTCATCGCATGCACTCTTGACGGCACTATTCATGAATTGCCGTTATAACGGCAATTATAGAAATATGCCGTTTAGAGTGCAATAGAATAAATCGAAAGGATGCTCCCTTGAATATCTCTTTGGCTCCCTCCGCAAACTCCGATTCCAGCGCGCCTCCTCCGGTCCGCGCCGCCGCGACGGGCGGCGGACGCCGCGACATTCTTCCCGCCGCGCCGGTCGAGCATGCCGCCGCGGCGACGGCGACCATCGCTTCCATTTCCGATCAGGACTGGTACATCTCTCGCACCCACGGCGTCTATCACATTCCCGCCTGTCCCAAGGGCGAGCGTTACGCCTTGCTCCTGATCTCCTCGCGCGGCGACGCTATCGATCTCGGCGACAACCGCCGGTTTCCCTTCACCATCAGCGCCCGGGAAATCGCCGACGACCTGCTGCAGGATTTGCGCGACCACGGTGTGTTTGTCTGCGCGGGCCCGCGGCCCGGCGAAGACGAACTCGCGGCCGCGCGCGAGAGGCGCGACGCGTTTTACCATCAACTGGTCTCCGACGGCGACACGATGTGGGCTCGCGGACACTCCTTCCGCGAAATTTCCGACCTCCATCGCCGCGCCGCCATCGCCCTCGGTATCGAACGCGACTGGGCCTACGTCCCGGCGCGAATGGAGGAGTGCCCGGCTTGCGGCGAAAAAGTGAAGCCGCAGGTCGCCGTTTGCAGGCACTGCCACGCCATTCTCGACCGGGAAAAGGCGGCGCGCCACGGCCTGGGCGGCGCAACGGCTGCGCCCGCAACGCCTGCTTCTGTCCAAGCCGGAACTTCTCCGGCCCCGGCGCAGGCAGCCGGGACAACGGCGTCATCTTTGGGAAAAAGTGCCGCGACTGAAAAAGTCAGACCCGCGCAGGGATGAATTCGCAGGGGGTGGAAGGGCAGGGAAGCGCGGAGAAAAAGTCGCCGTAAAAGAAAAAGGCGCCTGCTGAAGCAGGCGCCCGAGCTGGTGGGCGTGAAAACCGGCCGATGTATCCTGCGGCTACGCGCGCGCGCGGCGCAGACCGAGGAAGAAAAGCCCTGCGAAACCGGAGAGAAGCAGCGCGAAAGTGCCGGGCTCCGGAGTGACCAAAGTTCCGCTTCCCGATGTCAGAGCGGAGTAGGTCTTCGAAGAGCTGAGTTCGATAAAGCTGCCGGTCGAGAGGGGCAAGTTGGACGGGAAGCCGGTCAGGTTCGAGGCCAGGAACTGGATCGAGAGGTAGTAGGTGCCGTTGGAGACGTTGAATTCATCCACGCCGTTGCCGAGAGCGTAGAAAGTGCAGACGTTGGAGGGCGTCACGCCGGCGCAGGAGAAATCTCCCGCGGACGTATCAATCGTCACCCCGTTCAAGGAACCATTCGTCAGCGTGAAGCTGCTGCCGCTCTGAATCGTAGTCCCGTTGCTGAATGTGCCGGACAGGTCGTATGTGTCGGAGTTCGAATTGGCGTGAGCCGTGCCCGCCAACACGAGCAGAGCCGTCGCCATCAAACACGCGCATACAACCCAGCCGCCCCTCCAGCTGGCATTTCCGAGTTGTTTCAAGAAACCTTTCATCGATCCTCCCTGGATGAGCCCCTTACCCCTCAGCAAGACCTAAAGCGGGCAACATTACTGGCGTGCTAAGAACTGCACGTGCTGTTCCATTCTGCAAGTCCTTTAGTTTCAATGTGGCATAGTACCGGTCCCCCTGAAAATGGGAAACTTACTTCAGGGATGTGAAAATCTTTAGCCGTATTATTATCCACCGGGTCTGAATTCTCGCCGCGATTCGCGCACTCCGAGAGCGAAAGGATGGGGAAATGACGATTATCCAAAGGCATTCGCAGCACTTAGCTGGTATGGCCAGGGCCGCCAACCTCACCCGGCGGATAATCCTGCTCCTGCTCGGAGCCGCGCTCCTCTCCTGGACGGCAAAAGCCCAGGGTTCCCGCCACGATGACGTTGTTTTGGGGCCCGAGGGGCATCCCGTTCCCGGAGCGACCATCACCGTATGCCAGGCAACGGCGACAGGCACGCCGTGCTCTCCTCTGGCTTTGATTTATACCGATGTGACTCTGACCGTTCCCGCGCCAAACCCCTTCACTTCCGACGGTCTCGGCAATTATCATTTCTATGCACCCGCGGGGCGTTACCTGGTGCAGGTGACCGCGCCTCAAATCAGCGGCACACAAACCTATCCCGACGTGATTCTCCCGCCCGACGTCTCCTCGACGAGCGCCGGCAATAATCTTTCCGCTTTTGGCCTCACGCTTGGCGGCAACCTCACCGTGGCGGGCAACGCCTCCATCAACGGGACGTTGACGACTTCGAGTTTCAACCCCGGAACCTTCTCGCCTTCCTCATTGGCCGTCGGAGGAAACGAATCGGTTGCGGGTCCCCGCCCGCGGATCGACGTCACCGCCTATGGCGCCAAGGGCACCAACGTGGTTGATGACACGGCCGCGATCCAAGCCGCGATCAATGCGGCCTGCCAGGCCTGGCCCTCGGGGGGCGGCGGAATTTATTTTCCGCCAGGCTCTTACCTGGTTTCCCAGCCGCAGACTCCTTCGACCGCGCCGGTCTTCAACATTCCCACCACCTGCAGCGGCCTTTACTTTTATGGCGGCAACGTGTCGAACCGCTTCCAGGTGCAATCCCTCGGCAGCGCCCCGATGTCCGCCATCAGCGTGAACGCGGGCGCCCACCCGAACGGCGCGCCTGTATTTTTGCTCGAGAGCGGCCAGGGTTCGGCGACGCAGGGCGGCGTCAACAGCACGTTCGAGGATCTTTCGATCAACGCGTACAACGAAGCGGTCACCGTCTACGGCGCGACGACCATCCGTTTCAAAAACGTTTGCCTCGGCGTCAACGGCACCACCGGCCTCGCCGACAACACACCCCTAAAGCTCACCAACACCTTCCAGATCTATTTTTCGGGAGGATGTCTCGCGGCCAACGGCTCCGGCACGACGCCCATCGTCGAGATGACCGGGGAAACCCAGCAGCTCAGCGAAGGCACGCTCGTCGGGCTGGTCTACATCTCCGACGTGGTGGCCGCCGGCGGGGGAATGCAATATATCCAGCGGGTGGCTTCGACGGGGACCATCGGAAACTTTGTGTTTCGCAATATTGTCCTGGAAGACGCCGCCACCGACACGCTGACGATCACCAATACCTCGGGGCTTTCCGGCGTTTTGGCGCTGCCCAAAATTTCCGGATTCACGTTTGACAACATCAGCGGATCCGATCAGGGCAACGCGGCGCTGGCACTGCTCAACGTCAACTCATCGGGCACCTCGGTCAGCGGCGTCTGGGTGAACCACTCCTACGCCGGACAAGCGATGTATGGCTACGCCGTGCGGGTGACGGCGGGCTCGGTGAACAACGTCCTGGTGACGGGTTGCGGCGATTACGTCGCGGCGTGCACCAACGGAGTAGTGGACGCGAACAACAATCCGATCGGAGGAGCGACGGTCGAAACAAACAACGGGTTCGATTACATCGTCAACACCGGCGACGCCAGCGACCGTCTGCGCACCGACATCTTTCCCTACAACGACATCAACGGCCCGCCCCTCCGCGCCACCGTCTCCGGAAATAAATTCGCATCTCTCGGCATCGATCCCGTCGGCGGGCTGATGTTCGCCGACGGCCAGAGCTACGGCTTCAACGCCGAAGTCGCTCAAACCACCGGCGAAGCCCTCGACATCGGATTCGCGCAGACTTTGCCGCCGACCGGCGTGACAGCGACGCCCGCCACCGGGGGAACGCTCGCCGCCGGGACCTACTACTATTTTGTCAGCTCGAGCGTGGCCGCCAACTGCAATCCGGGCAATACCTCCGCGCTTTCGCAACCCTCCGGCGCTGCGGTGATCAGCGGATCAAACAACGCCGCGACGATCACCTGGAGCTTGCCGCCGGCCGGAACCTCAACCGTCGCGGGCTTCTGCGTGGCGCGTTCGACCGCGAACACGCTGCCCGGCGGATATTCCTTTCCGAACCAATTCGTCTCCGGCGCCACCACGACTTCTTTCACCGACACCGGCTTCACCGGCGGATCCTACAATCAGGGGCCGGTCAACCAGATCCAATCCGTCCACCGCTTCACGCCCACTTCTCTCGGCATTGACACGCTTTCGCCGCAATTCAATCTCGATGTGAAGGGAACCGCGGCGGTCAATTCGCTCAATCTGGTGCAGAAGGCGGAGCGGTTCGCGGGCTCCGACGCCGCCGTGCAAATCAACAATTGCCTGATCGCCGCGTCCGCCACTTCCGGCGTGTGCGACGCCCGCGGCCTCGCCGGAACTCTCACAGCCACGCACCACATTTCGTTTCCCGCGAACACCACTCTGCTCTGGGGCCTGGCGCAGCTCACCATCAACGACACCACGACCAACGACGCCATCGAATTCACCGGCGACGGCGCGGCGCTCGTTGGGTATCAGGAAAGCGGCCTCGGCACGGTTCCGCGCCCCGACGCCTCGGGCTACCTCGCCTGCGGAATCGCCGGCTGCACCGTCGCCAAGAATCCCAACGCCGCCACCCGCAACATCGACTGGATTCACATCGACAAGATGTACCTGCTGGCCGACGGCGCGAATTCGACCGTGCTCAACCTGACCAGCGTCGGCCACGCCGACATCGAGAACAACCGGATCGAGCTGGGCACCGGCGGAAGTTCCTATGGAATTTACGGGAACACTTCGACGGGCGATCTCGATTCCACCAACTCGCTCATCAAGCACAACGAAATCGATCCCGAAAGCTCGAACGACGCCTGCGTCTCTCTTTCCGGCATCTTCAATTCGATCGTCTTCGAGCAGAACTCGTGCTACCTCCCGGCCTCGAACACCGGCACGATTGGCTTCGCCCTGGCCAAAGACACCAACGGAAATTATCCCGACAACGACGAATTTTACGGCAACGATTGCGAAGGCGGCGGCGCTTCGCCTTCGTTCAATCAGATTTGCTTCAACATCGTCGGCGCGCAGAGCATCGTCATTGGCCCGAACAACCGCTGCGAAAATGTTTACAACTGTTTCCAGTTTCCTTCCGACGGCAGCGCCGTGGGCCTGCACCTGCTCGACCCCTACATCTCCATCTCGTCGAACAGCGTCGTGAAACCCAACGAACCTGCCGCCGCGATGACCGCCGTCGACAACAACGGCCACAATTGGCTGCCCTCGATGCACTTCGGACAGAACGATCTCGCCGGGCCGAATTTGCTCGGCAACGCCAGCTTTGAAGGCTGGCAGAACTCCACCACGCTTTACTACTGGGGCGGAGCGAGCGGCACGAACATCAATCAGGCGGGCAGCGGCATTTACGCCCAGGAAACGAGCGCCGGAGCGAATCCCGCGGCCGATTCCTACACGCAGGGCGCGTACAACGTCCGCGTCGGCGATGGCGCCACCGCCGGCCTCGGCGTCAACTCCGGCTGCATTCAGGTGGACGCCACGACGGAATACACGCTGATGTTCCGCGTCGCTTCCGCTTCCACATCCAACAATTTCCGTCCCGGCTTCCGCTTCTATTCCGATGCGAACTGCACCGAAGCCGACCGCATCACTTCCGCTTCGTCCAACGCCCGCATCCTCACTCCCGCGAATTACGCCGGGCAATCTTCGCTCGTCGGCACCGGCGCGAACTGGCAATCCACCAACGCTTCGCTCACCTACAACAACGGAATCACCTGCAACTGCGACGTCACCGGCTCCGATTGGCAGGTGGCTACGGCGAATCTCTGGACGCCGACCCGCAATTTCGCCGTCACGTTCCGCGTTCCCAATGCGTATGGCAGCTCTTCTACCATCACGCATTCCATGCGCGTGCTGCTTCTCGAAAACACGGCCGCGGCGGGGAACTACGTCTACTTTGACGATGTGGTTCTCTCGCAAGGGCCGGCCAGCCCCGATGTGACCCGCGCGGCACCCGTTCACGATTCCGGCGGATCGAATATCTACGGCTCGCTCGCCGTCTCGCAGCACTTGAACCAGGGCGCCGCGGGAACCTTCGCCGGGACGGTGGCTCTTTCCGGCGGCACCGCCACGGTCACTTTCCCCACAGCGTTCAATTCCACGCCCGTCTGCGTCGCCAACGACCAATCGGCCATCGCCACCGTGCGCGTGCAGCCGTCCGCCACCCAGCTCGTCCTGACGCAATCGAGCGGCACCGACACCATCAACTGGATCTGCATTGGCAATCCGAATTGACGATGCGACGAGCACCGTCATGCCGAGCGAACAACGTGTGCGAGGCGTCTCTCTTCACGCGCATCGCGACCGAAGGAACTCTCTTCGTGAGCTGACAACCGTAGGGGCAGGTTCAGCACATCATTTTCGGCTTCAGTGGAAAATATTCTTTTCGTCGGGGCACGGCATGCCGTGCCCGTCCGGGCCGCCCGCCGCTGGAAATCGGGGTGTTGGCGAACGGTCCAACCAGGCGCCTCCATTGCGACGTAACAAACGGTCTTCTACACGTCCTCGCCCGAAAATTTTCTTTTCGTAGGGGCACGGCATGCCGTGCCCGTTGGGCCGATCGCTGCGCTACCAAGCCACGTCGTCGCGAATTAGCGAAGCCAGCGCCGTAGGAGGCATGGTAGACAGGTCCGGCACGTCATTTTCGGCTTCGGTGGAAAATATTCTTTTCGTAGGGGCACGGCATGCCGTGCCCGTTGGGCCGATCGCTGCGCTACCAAGCCACGTCGTCGCGAATTAGCGAAGCCAGCGCCGTACCCGGCATGGTAGACGGGTGCGCACATCATTGTCGGCTTCGGTCGAAAATTTTCATTTCGTCGGGGCACGGCATGCCGTGCCCGTGAACGGGCCGTTACTTGCCTCCGGCCGGTCCAATCAGCTGCTTCATCGCCCGCACGTACTCCGCCAGCGCCTGGCGCCCCGCTTCGGTGATGCGGTAAAGGCTTTGTGGCTTGCGCAGGACAAATATCTTTTCGACTTTCACGTAGCCGGCCTCTTCGAGCTTCAATAGCTGCGCGCCCAGGTTGCCGTCGGTGGCCTCGGTCTTGGCGCGCAGCCAGGTAAACTCGGCCTCCTCGACGCCGCTCAATAGCGAAAGCAGCGCCAGCCGCAGGCGCCCGTGCACCACCGGATTCAGCTCGGGCAAACTAGGCATGGGCGGGAATGCGCCGCTTCCGCGCGCGTGCCTCGGCGATCATGCCGTAGATGCCGAAGACAATTTGTCCCAGGAAAATTGCCGCGAGGAGCACGATGGCGCTCTGGTTGTCCGTCCCGAAGCACGCGCCCACCGCCGCCAACCACCACATCGCGCCGCAGGCCAATTGCGCCTTCCAGCGCAGGATCAGCCCGCACGCGCCGTTCGCCAGCCCCAGAATCGCGCACAGGGCGGCCGCGAAAACGTGCGGATCGCTGAGCCGGCCGCTGACGGCCAATCCGCCGAAGAGCACGAACATCGTGATGCCAAGCGCGATCCAGATGGAGCCGACCGCGCGGCTGAGCGAAGTCGAGGGTTGGCCCCCTCTCTTTGCCGAAGCGATCAGAATCGTGGCCGCCGCCGCAACCAGCGCCGTCACCGGCCAGGCCCACGCGCTTTCTTTCACCGCCGACCACGCAAACGCGGCATACAAAGCGACGCCCCATAGCACAAACGTCCATCCCCAGCTTTCCGTCGTGCGGCGCCCTTCGGCGATCATTTTCTCGATCAGGCTCAATCGCTCGCGCAGTTCTGTATCGTTCGATTCTTCATGCATGGCTTCCTCCTTTCGGGATTCCGGTCGATCGTGGCCTGGAAAATAATGTTCAAGACTCCTTTTTCAGCGTCATCTCCATGCTGCGATGCGGAGGATTGGCGCCGAGGGTTACCTGCGTCGCTTCATTCCATTCGCCCGTTTCGGTCAGGTGCATTGTATTGACGATGCGCGCCGGCCCGGCCGTAAAGCCCCAGGAAAATCCGCGCTCGGGAACGGCCAGCTCGGTGTCCAGATAACGGCCGTCATTGTAGGCGCGGAAGCGATAGGAGTGCGACGCGTCGTCGTAGGAAATTGTCGCCAGCGCGCGGAACGCCACCTTGCCGTCCGCGCTCGTGCTCTGGCCTTCGACCAGCATCACCAGTCCGTCGAGCTTATACTCCACCGACTCGGTCTGCGTCAGGTGAAGCTCCTCTCCGGGACCGCGCGCGATCGTCACCGGCCCTTTCCATTGGCCGGCGAGAAACGAGAGCTTTTGCATCGCTTCGCGCTGCGCTTCGATGGAATTGGAATTTGGTTGTTGCGCCGCCGCCGTCAAGCCGCAGGAAAGAATTAGCGCGGCGGCCAAGAAAACATGGGAAAGAAGGTTGGGGGAGGGAAAGCTGGACTTTGCGGATTTCATAGATGGACTCCTTTCGAGGGTGTATGGCGAGGGAGATTGCTCTCCGGCTTCGCTGACATAGAGTACTCTATATAATAGAGACAGGTCAAGAAAAATCCGCGCGTAAACTGTAAGTGATTGTACATACGCTAGTTGCTCCCTATGCGAACCGCCGCAGCTGCGCCTCTTCGTCCTCGGCCGGAACGTACTTTTCGTACGGGCAGGCATGCCGTGCCCGTTGGGCTGGTCGCTGCCCTACGGCTCCGCGTCGTCGCGGCTCGGACAGGCAACCGCCGCGGCCCCGGCAGCCAGGTTCGACGAATCATTCCGCGCGAATCGCCGATCACGTTTCACCTTCGCCATGCACATACCCGAATCCGCGCATCTCTGGGCATTGTTTGCCGCCGGGCACGGCTTGCACCTGCTGAAGCGCGCCAGCCTTTCGGCGAAATCGAAACTTTCGGGAACGCGCTCTTGCCTCGATTGGCTGCGGACAAACGCGCTGAACGTCTCGATCCGGTTCTTCATCAACGGGGCGGCATTTTCCTACTGGCTTTCGCATCCGGCGGTCGCGACGCACGCCATCGCCCATTTCGGCGTGCCCATGAATCTCACGCTCGAGCCCGGCCAGGCTACCGCCGCGCTTTTCGGCCTTTCCGGAGACAGCATGGTGGACTGGGCCGCGGCGAAGGTCCCGTTTCTGCAAAAGGAAATTCCGCCGGCGAGCGGCGAAGCGTGATTCGCGGCCTCCGGCCCATGCGCGTTTGATTTTTCCCTCGGCGCCGGCGGCGCGTCGCTCGCCGCTTCGGTCCCGGGGTGCATGCCTCACGGAATCGCAGGCTGCTTGTTGACGTCGAAACCACGCAAGGGAGAACACCATGCCCGTCGTTCCCACCACCGCTTATTCTCAGGCCGAAGACGCCCTCACGCTCGCTCGCGCTCTCCTCAACGACAATTCCGGAGCGGTCTTCACCGACACGCTCCTGATGCCGCTGCTGAATTCCGCCTATCGCGGCCTGCAGCGGGAGCTGGCCGAAGCGGGCGTCAGCGTTCTCGCCGAGCAGCAGGATATCGAACTCGATCCCGATCCCGTCAGCGGCGTCACGCCGGTGGTTCTGAGCGACTCTTCCTCGCCGCAGCTACCCACCGACTGCCTGATGCCTCAAATGCTGTGGGAACGCGCCACGGCCAACTCGACCGACGTCTTCATTCCCATGGAGAAATTCACCAGCGGCGGCTCGATGCTCAATCTCCAGCCGTCCACGTATCTGCGGATGTGGGAATGGCGCGAGGACCAGATCAATTTCATCGGCGCCACGCAGTCCATCACCGTGCGCGTCCGCTACGAAAAAGTGCTGCCGATTCTCACGCTGGGCACAGACCCTGTCCTCATTCGCTCGTCCACGGACCCGCTCGCGTTTGCCACCGCGGCTCTCGCCGCCCGTTCGCGAGGCGCCCGCGCGCTGGCCGCCGATTTGCTCGGCACCGCGCAGACAGCCGTCGAGAAGCTCATCGAGCGCTACATCCGCCCGGAACAGATCCAGCCGCGGCGCCGGCGCCCCTACGGCTTCCACCGCCGCATCGTTTATTTGTGAGGAGAATCGGGAGGGCGAGCTTAATCCACGACGAGATTCACGGTGAAGGAGCGCGCCGTGCCTTCCGCCGTCGCTTGAAACAAGAGAACCGAGGTTCCGGCCGGCGTTCCATCCACCGTGAGTTTGTGACCGCCGCATCCGGCGATCGCCCCGCCGAGCGCCATCAGGGCCAGAATCGCGAATGCCGCGCGGAATTTCGTCCCGCGCGGTGAAAACGCCAGAAACGCGAGCGCCGCAGCGGCCAGCAAAATCCACGCCGCCAGCACAACGGCCAGGCTCGCTGTGCCCGGCTGGTGCGGCCCGTCGAAGCCGGGCAGGGCAGGGAACATGTGGGAGCTGCTGGTGACTCCCGCGCGCGAGGTAGTCTCAATCGAGACGGTAAAATTCGTGTTCTGCCCGGGTGTCAACATCACCGGGCTGGACGGCGGCACGCAATACGCGAGCAAGGGAAGATTGTTCGTGTTCGACGTGGTCAGGGGGTTGTAGCTCGGAGGGCAGACAATCGTCACCGCCCCCGTGTACGGATAATTGGCATCGGGAACCAGGGTGAAATTGTAGACGGCGGTGGTTCCGGCCACGACGGTAACGGACTGTCCCTGCATGGACGCGAGCTGCAGCTGAAAATTCGTGCCCGACCCATCGAGCGTGGACGTGACCGTGTCTTGCGGGTTCGCGTCGCTCACGGTGAGAGCTCCGCCAATCTGTCCGGTGGCGTTGGGGCTGAACGTCACGTTGAGCGTGCAGGAGGAATTGGCGGCAATCGTCGTGACGCAAGACGTGGTCTGGACGATGAAAGGGCTCGACGGCGGCTGGACGGGAGGCGTGATCGGCGGCAGAGCGGGCGAATAGACGAGGTTGCTCACGTCCGAATTGCTGGTGTTGGTCAAAATAAACGGCGTGGTCGAAGTGATCCCGCCTTGCACCACGCTGCCGAAATCGCTTTCCTCCGGGCAGAGTTGCAGCACGCCGCTGGGTCCCGTGACGCAGGCCTGCGCCGGGTCCGCGGCGGCAAAGACGATCTGCGCGCGCAGTTGATCGGCCACGTAGAGGTTTCCATTCGCATCCGCGGCCAGCGCGCCGGGAGAGCGCAAATTCGAGGCGACCGTCACCACTTTCCCGTCCGCGGCGTTCACGCGCAACACTTCGTTGGAATTCGCATCGCTGATGAAAAGGTTGCCGCGTGGATCCACGGCCAGCCCGGCGGGACAGATTTTCGTGCTCGCCGGCGTCGCCGCGCTTGCCGCTGTGTTTGTGCCCGCGGAGGCGCAGGCGTCGGGCGAGCCGGTGAAGGCGCCCACCGCCGCGACGGTTTTCCGCGCCGTGTCCACGGCATAGATTGCGCCGGTCACCGTGGTCGCCACGAACACCTTGCTGCCGTCTTGCGTGACGCCCAGGCTCGAAGGCGCCGCGACGTGCGCCAGGACTTCCAATTCACCCGGCGTTTCACTGTCGGCTTTCGGGAGTTCGAGGACGGCGTTCGCGCCGCGGTCGGCAATATAGAGATTTCCCGCCCGGTCGATCGCCAGTCCCAGCGGCTCAACCAGGCTCACGTTCTGCGCCGGAGCCCAACGCCCCGCGATGCTGCGGACGATGCCGGGTTCGGTCGAAGCTCCGGCAGCGCTCGAGGCGATCCGCCGGATCGTGCTGTTGCCCGTGTCGGCGATAAACACCGTTCCGTCGGCCGCTATCGCCACGCCGCTGCGGTCAATCAGAGAATCCGTTTTCAGGTTGAACTGCGCCGCGGTAGCCGCGCCGCCGTCACCCAGCGAGCCCGCCGCGCCCGTCCCGGCGAACGCGAAGAACAAGCTCTGCGCGATCTCCTCTACGCGGTTGGCTTCCGCCGAGGAAGTGAGCAGGAGCATCGCGTCCTGCGTTTTATTCCCGGCGGTGGTCGCGGCTACCGGAACGGAATAGGCGTTCGCGGCCAGCGCCCGCACATTGACTCCCGTGGCTACCACGCGCGCGCTCACTTGCTTGCCGTTCGCTTCCGCCAGCATCACTCCCGAGGGAGCGGCGCTGGTCGAGACCTGTGCCGCTCCGGCGGAAATTGCGGTTGCCGCATCCGCCGAGACTCGCGGCGGCATCGCCGTGGCCAAGCCGATTCCCAAGCTCAGCACCGCCAGTGCGGCCACAGCCGCAGCAATCTTCACCCGTTGCGCCAAGTTGCTCTCCCTGTTCTTTGGACCTGGTTGATCCGGCTGGCTGATGCTCCGTCCACCCGCGCCCGGATGCGCCAACCACTGCATCGCCGCCGGGACGCCCTGTCAATCGTCCGTTAAGATTCTCCCGCGCCCTCGCGGGTTGCGTCACAAATTTTCAATGATAGCACGCCCCCGCCGCGTTTCATGCCTTCGCCTCGCCGGGGCAATCCGGGCCGGGTGTCTGGCGTCCGCCGGGTAACCCCCGCCTCGATTGGCCGAGCAATAGTCGCGTTTCGCACTTCGTGACATTCCGTCATTCGGCGTTCTTTCGCACCGCAACTCCCGGATTCCGAGCCGCTCTTCGCAAGAAAGCCGCAACGGGCGCCCTTCAGCTGTCACCCGCCTGCCGGCAAGCAGGCGAATCACCACTTTTCACGGAGGAAATATGGCACTCACATTCACACTGATTGACACGTGGGATGACGGCAAGCGCATCCACGTGGCGGGCAGCATCGCCGCGTCCGGGAGCTACACCACGGGCGGCGACACTCTCGACCTTTCGCAATATCCCGTCATCGCCTCGGCGCAGCCGCCCATCCAAGGCGCCGGCTGGGTGGAAGGCCTCGCCGGCTACGACTACGTCTTCTCGCCCGGCGCCGCGTTGAATTCCAGCAAAGTGAAGGTGTTCGCGCAGGGAACTTCGGCGGGCGCGTTTCCCGAGCTCGCCGCCGGCTCCTATCCCGCCGCAATCACCGGCGACACCATCACGCTCTACGCGATCTTCAAGAAGCTCCAGTAAACGCAGCCCTCCATCCACTCCTTTCCAGAATCGAGCGACCAGAAAATGTCCGTCGAAACTTTTTCGCCTTTGCCGCTGAACACCTTCGGAACGTGGATCACTCTGCTCGACCCTTCCGACGTTCCTCCGGGAATGTCGCCCTCCTGCGCCGACGTCGCTTTCTTTCCCGGCGGCGTGCGGACGCGCCCGGGCCTCGCGCCGCAATTCTCGCCGCTCGGAGGCGCGCCGCAGATCAACGGCTTGAAGACGTACATCACGCCGAACCTGGTCCTGCGCCTGCTGGCGCTCGATTCGCTCGGCAACGTGTACAAGGAAACCTCTCCCGGAGTGCTCGCGCTGGTCAGCTCGTCCGTGCTGCCGAATCTCCTGCTCGCGTCCACCACCCAGTTCGGCCGCGAATACATGGGATTCTCCGACGGCACGATCGGCCAGGACCTGCCGCGCCAGTTCGACGACACGTATTTCGACCGCGTCAGCCAGGTGGGGCCGGGCGAAGGCCCCGCGGTGGCGGACGCCGCCGATCCCGGCAGCATCGTCGCGGGAATTCACCAGTGTTCCGTGGTATTTGTCACGCGCCAGGGCTACTGGACGATTCCTTCGCCGCCGGTTTCCTGGAACGCCGCGGGAAACAAAAAAGTGAACGTGACGAACATTCCCACCGGGCCGGGTAACGTCGTCCAGCGGCTGCTGGCGTTCACGGCGTCGGGCGGCGCGAGCTTCTATCACGTTCCGGCGACGATGGCCATCAACGACAACACCACCACGTCGCTCGAACTCGATTTTTCCGACACGATCCTTCTCGCCGGCGCGAGCATGGACTACCTGTTCGGCCAAGTCGAGCTCCCCTGCCAGATGGGCGTGATCCCCTACGCCGAGCGCCTCTTCTGGTGGGGCGAGCGCGCCAAGCTGCCCAACTGGCAGAATCTTTCTTTCGACGGCGGCTGGGACGCCCCGGGCAGCGGCCGGCCGCTGGGCTGGTCGCTGGACGCGACATTCGGCGCGGGCGGCAGCCGCGAATCCACGTTTGTCGTTTTTGGGGACGCCTATCGCATCACGGCCGACGCCGCCACGAGCGCGCGGGGAATGATCGAGCAGAGCGCGGTCACCGATCCCGCGGGCAACTCGCGCCTGCTGCCCAACACGGATTACTCGGTCCGCGCCCGCGTCTTGCGCACCGCAAATCTCTCATCCGGCACTTTCCGCATCACCGCCTACAGCCCGACGCTCGGCCAATTCGGCTCCGGCCTCGGCGTCACGGCCGCGCAGGCCGGCCCGGCGTACCAAGAATTCACCGCGCAGCTGTTTCCGCCGCAGGCGTCGCTGCCTTCCGACCTGCTACTTCGCGTCTACGCCGACGGCACCCCGGCGCCGAGCGGCGAAGGATTCGTCGTTGACGAAATCGAAATCTTTCCCACGAATGCCGTGCAGAATTCCTCGCTGGTTCGCGCCTCCTCCACCGAAGAGCCGGAGTCGTACGACGGCGTCACCGGCCTCGTCGAAGTCGCCGTCAACAACGGCCAGGTGATTCGCTCGGCCTTCACTCTGCGCAACAATCTTTATTTCGTGAAAGACCGCAGCCTCTATGTGACCGCCACCGACGGCGTCAACGAACCTGCGCTGTGGCCCGTCGAGGAAGTCTCCAACAAAGTCGGCGCCACTTCGGCGCACGGTGTGGGCATCGGCGAAGAGTGGGTGGTGATTGCCGGGCGTTCCGGCCTCTATTTCTTCGACGGCGGCGAACCCATGAAGCTCTCGCAGGAAATTCAGCCCACTTGGGACGCCATCAACTGGGAATACGCCCAGACCATCTGGGTGCAGGTGGACACGCAGCACAAACAGATTCTCGTCGGCGTCCCGATGGGTTCGGCCACGCAGCCGAATCAAGTGCTGGCGCTCGATTACACGCAGGGGCTGCAGGACCCGCTTGCCGCCGTTTTCAATTATCCCGAACGCGCGCGCAAATGGGCGCCGTGGACAATCGCCGCGAATTCCTGCGGGCTCATCGAGCGCTCGACGGGGATCGCCGAGCTGTTCTTCGGCTCGAACAATTCCTCGGGGAAAATATACGCGCTACTGGCCGGCCAGTATTCCGACGACGGCAACGCCATCAATTCCTACTACACCACGGCATTCCTCGCCGCCACCGGTTTGAGCGGGCGCAACCTCTTCGGGTATATGACCGCCTACGTGCAGGGCTCGGGATCGCTCGCCCTCTCCGCGTTTTCGCCCGGCGACGCGACCGTCACCGCGCTCGGCGCCGCCGCGCTTGCCTCGCCCGCGCCGAAGGACCTCGAACTGTTCACCAATCTTCTCGCCGAACGCGTTGCCTATCAGTTCGGCACGAACGCCGCGGGCTCCTGGTTTTCGCTCACCAAGCTCGTCCCCTGGGCCAAGCCCGATCCCTACGCCCTCGTCCGCGGCACAAATTAGCCGCGCGAGCGCGAATCAGAGACCACCCGATTCAGTAATACGACGACGAGACCGCATCAATCTTGCGGCAGAAAGATGGAACGATGATATAATGTCTCGATAAATTGCTCCCCGCTCGACATGCCGTAAGGCCTCGGGCGGGGTTTTTTTCGCCAACCGACGCGGAATAAATAGGACCGACTGGTTGAAAATCGATCGCGCGACCTATGACACCTGTCTGGACAGGCGAGATTACAGACGCAAGCAGCCGCGGCCGTAGTCACGCTGCCGGCGACATTCTTCTTACGCCGAAGCGCGCAGCCGCGCCTTCCATTCTTCGCTTCGCTCCGGGGGAGCCGGCGTTTCGGCCAGCTCATAATACAGAAAATGCACGCCGATGCCCGATTTCCCGGGGTCTTCTCCCCGAGGCTGCACGTGCACGACGCGACCGGTGACCAGGCATTTCTTTGCATAGCCCAGCGTGACTTCGCGAGGCAGCTTCATCAGGATCTTCACAATCGAGTTTCGTTCCAGCGCCTTTTCCGTCGAGAAATAGATGCCGCAGCGGGAGATGTTCACGGTCTCCGCTTGGATTTCATCGCTGGACTGCGTTTGCCCCAGCCGCAGCTCAATGGGGATGCGCATTGTGAATCGAGGCGCGGAACGGCGCTCCGAAGTCGGCATATCGCCTCCTCGTAGGCCCGTGAGAGAGGGAAGCGGGCGAAAATCGGGCGGGCACCAACGAGTATCGGCGCGTGAACGCCGCGTGTCACCCATTTTTTGCAAATGCTTGGTTTTGCAAGATCGCCTTCGCCTTGTCTTCGATTTCGCCCCGGCGGGCCCGCGCGCCTGCCGCCCGGAAATTTCAAGCGCCCGGTTTGATCGCCGTATTCAGAGCTCACCAGCCGGCGCATCCGGATCGAACCCCCGCCGAATCGCCAGGCACACTTGCCGCATCCGGCGCTCGGAAAGCGGTCGAGACAACGGATTGACGAGCCGCGCTTTCGGCAATACCTGAATCAAGTCGCCTCGCAGATAGGATGGCCCGGGAAGTTCCGTTTCTCCCGCTTCGAACGGGATTGCCGTCGGCGCGCCCGATGGTTTGTTGCCGAATGGCACAACCAACACGGATTCTGCTCTCGGGCTCTGGTTGCGGGAATTGAGAGACACAATCACAACCCAGTGTCTTCGAGGCGGGTCGCCCGTTTCAGCGACCCAGATTTCCCCGCGGCGTGGTTGGACGCTACTCATCGAAAAGCAAGTCGGGTACGGAAGCGGCCAGGCCGGCGGCCAATTCGTTTTCTTCGTCAATAACTTCCCGAGATGCGCTGCTGTAATACTCGGCCGTCGCTCTTTCCAGCCGCTCGCGGTTCTGCTGCCTCGCCAGAGCCGCCAGGACGTGATCCAGAGCTTCAGCCAAATTCTTCGCCCGGCCCGAACGGATCATTTCGTTCAAAGCGGCGAACGCTTCCGGAGAGATTGTGGTCGAGATTTTCTTGCGGCGAGCCATCGGCGGCCTCCCTTTCATCCCCCATTGTATCCGACAATATGTCGGATAGTCCAGGAGCTCGCTAAGTTGCAGCTGGTAAACGGTTAAGACTATTCTCCCTAGGTGACTCGAGTCGAATATGCCGCTTCACGTCCCCCAAATCGAAGCGCTGCGCAGCTCCAATCCTCAGCTCTATGAAGCGCTGCGCCGCCTGGCCTCCGCCTCGCTCGGCCCCAACCAGGGCTGGAGCCTCGACGATCAGATCACCGACGGCGAAAACTACGCCCGCGTCGCCTCGAACGCGCTTACCTCGAACAACGTGGACCCCGCCAAGCCGGGCGTCCTGATGCACGGCTCGCTTCCGCCCACTTTTTCCGGGTCGTTCACTTACGTTTCGACTACGACGACCATCACCTGGTCCTGGAGCGGCCTCGAGATTCTTCGCGCCGACGGCACCGCCACCAGCGTCCCCAACGGTTCGCTCGGCGTCAGCGGCCTCGCTTCCGGCAGCTCTTTTTATTTTTATCCCTACTGGGACGACGTCGCGGGAGCGCTCGGCTGGATCGGCGGCGGCAGCGGCTCGCCCGCCAACGCACTCGCGGCTAAAACGAACGTCGCCGCGCAGCAGCAATCGCTGCAAGGGCGCATTCCGCTCTCGCAGGGCGCCATGCTCGCCGCCACCACATCGAGCGGTACCGGCGGCGGCTCGGGCGGCGGCAGCGGCAGCTGCCTGCGCTCGGGGATGCTTGTGCTCACGAAGGAGCGCGGCGCGGTGGAAATCGAGACTTGCCAGGCGGGCGAGCACCTGCGCTGCCCCGGCATTTTTCGCCGGCCCGCCGATGAAAGCGGCGAATCGTGGACGCGCATCGTCGCCATCCAGACCCGCGACGAAGACACTTTCATCCGCTTGCATTTTTCGAACGCCGATTCGCTCGACGTCACGCCGCACCACATCTTCACCCTGGCCGACGGCTCGCCCATGCGCGCCGAGCGCCTCTGCCTCGCCGACGTGCTCGTCGGCCGCTTCGGCCGCCTCACTCTGAAAAAAATCGAAGCCCGCTGCGAAGCCGGAAAAAAAGTGACGGTCAGCTGCGAGCCTTCGCACGAATTCTTCGCCGGCCGCCTCTCCCCCTCCATCCTCACGCACAATTACACCTTCAGCTCGTAACAAAACGCATTCCCATTGGCAAGGCGCGCCGCGAGGGAGCCTCTTCGCGCACTCGCCCTTCCATGAATGACGCAGCGCTGCCGTTTTTCGAAGGAACAAAGAACGATGACCGGAAAACGCTATTACTTGACGACGCTCGGCGCCTGGCAGCGCCACGCGCACCGCTTCGCGAATTCGCACTGGGTCGCCGTGGGCGGCTCCAGCTCGACGGCCGCGCCGCTCAATCCTGGCGACGCAACTCCGATCGCCGTGCTTGTCGAAGCCGACGAAGGCGCGCACCTCGCGCTCGAGGACGACACCGCGTTTGAGCCGCTGCCGCATCCGCTCTCGCCTCGGCCGCTCTCCGCCTCGGCGCAAGCCGCGCTGGCTTTGCACGGCGTCCCCGCCGGCGCCACGGCCTTCGACGCCTCCGAAGCTCTCGCGCGCCTCCACCCGCTCTTGAAGTATCGCGTGTTCTAAAAGCCGCGGCGAACTGCTTGAGCTTGACTGCCCCAGCCAGGGCAAGCAGGCACCGCATTCCGTGCCCGTTCTCGAATTGTTATGGAAGCAGGATCGGGCGCGTTCGGCCATGCAGCCGGTACACGCTGAAATCGCGGCGGTCGACCGTGAAGATTTTGCGCAATCCTTCGCGCTCGGCGACGCACAGGAGGGCGGCGTCGGCGAGATCCATCGGCCGGTTCGAATATTTTCGCATCAACTCGCGAATGCGGGGAACGTCGGCTTCGCCGAGGGGCGCGAGTTGCAGCGCGCCGCGCTGGACCATTTCCCAGAGCGCTTCCTGGGCTTTCGGCAGATCCGCGAGCAAATACATTGCTTCGGTCAGTGCCGGCCACACGGTCGCCATCGGTTCGCGCAAACCGCGAAGCGCCGCGACGCACCGGGCGTGATGCTGGTCGCCCGCATCCACGAATGCGACCAGCGGCCCCGCGTCCACCAGGATCACTTGCGCTTCCGCCGGCGCTTCAAAAGTTTGGCGAACGCGCGCCCGGTCCGCGACGAACGATTGCGGTTGCGGCCGCGCGCGACGCCCAGCAGGTCCGCCACCGCCTGGTAGGGCGACCCGGCCGGCGCCTCCTGCTCGATCCAACGCTCGATCGCGTCGCGAATCGCGTCGGAAGTGGAGAGACGCTTTCCACGCGCGAGCCGGGAGATCCTCCGGCGCGTTTTGTCGTCCAGCCTGAGACTCAGCGGTTTCGGCACAGGGCATTCTCCACTCAGACGATACCGTAATACACGGCGTATTACAAGATATCCGGTCTGCTCCCACTCTGCAGGGCCGCCGTCTGTTGCCCAGGAGCCACGCGCCGCAAATCACGGAATTTGATGCTCATCCGCGAATACTCGCCGGCTGACCTCGACGCGCTGCGCCGCATCCACGCGCGCCAGGGCTTCGATTACGCGTTTCCGGACCTCGCCGATCCGCTCTTCGTCTCGAAGCTCGTCGTGGAAGACGAGGCCGGCCGGGTCGCAATGGCTTCGCTCGCGCGGCTTACGTGTGAGATATATTTGCTTGCCGAACCAGGGGAAGGGAATTGCGGCAAGCGCGGCGATGCGCCGGTGGATCGCTCCGGCTCGGCGCTGAAAAATTCTCCGCGCGAGCGCTACGCCCGCCTGCTCGCGCTGCATCGCGCCGCCGAGCGCGATCTGCTGGCGCGCGGCCTCGAAGACGCGCATGCCTGGCTACCGCCGCCGATCGCCAGGCGATTTGGCCGCCGCCTCGAATCGCTCGGCTGGATCCGCGACGACTCCTGGACGCCCTATTGCCGCATATTTCGGGTGTAACCGCCTCCCGCGCTTGGCGCGAAATTTAGTTAGCCCGCTCTGTCGGGGGTGCGAAAGCGTTGTGAGAGTTCTTCGAGCGCCGCGGGCCTGCCTGCCGCCCGGCAGGCGCAGCGCATTCCTCGTCGCCGCTTTTCATTTTCCGTTTTCAAATTTCCATTTTTGGAGGCAACCATGTCCCGCGGAGCACAGCGCACCACGCGCCAACTCACCGACCAGCAACTCGCGCAGCAGAACCAGCTTATCTCGCAAGCCAATCAATCCGGCGCGCAAGACCGCTCGCTGATGATGCCTGCCATCACCAGCTTGCTCAATAGCCAGGGCTATACGCCGCAGCAACAGTCCGCCATCACGCAGCAATCCATGGGCGCGGCCAACACCGCCTACGACGCGCTCCGCCAGAGCGCCGCCAATCGCGCCGCTGCCACCAACGACACCGCCGGGCAAAACGCGCTCGACGCCCAGCTCGGCCGCGAGCAGGCGCAAACCCTCGCCTCGACCGCGCAGCAAAATCAGGTGCAGTTTGCGAATCGCCAGTTGCAGGAGCAGCTCGCCGGGCTCTCCGCGCTCGGTCAAACATACGGCATCGACACGAATCTTCTCGGCCGCGCCATGGGCGTCCCCGCCGAATTGCTCGGCGTGCGCCAGCGCGCCTCCACCGGCTCGTCTCTCGGCAGCTCCAGCGGCCTCTTCGGCCTCGGCTCCTCTCTCGCCGGCCTGTTTGGATGATTCTGGGGTTCCTGGACTGGGGAATGCCCCGCCCGTATTGAAGCGAGCTACATCAGAACTCGTGCTACATGAACCACAATCGTATGTTGTTCATCAGGTGTCCGATCACGCGGCGATAGAAAAGCGCCGTTGGCCTGCCTTCGGGCAGGCCGGCGCGAAACTTAGTTAGCCCAGCCCGTCAGGGCTGGGAAATCCGGAGAGATTTCGTACCAGCGCCGTAGGTGCGGCACGTCTTTGTCTGACGGAGCGCCGTATCACGATGCGCGTGGCGTCTTCGCGGCAAACGGCCAAAAACACTTGTGTCGCGCCCACGGCGCCGTAGTGAGGTTTTTTCAAGACTATCCACCCCTTCCAGGGTGGGTTAGCTAAATGCCGCGCCTTCGGCGCTCGGTCACTCGTCACGCCCCTCATTCATGCACACACTTCTCGATCCCCGCTGGCTCGCTTACCTTTTCGCCGGCATCGTGCAATTTGTCTTGTTCCTGCGCTGGCTCTACCGCCGCATCCGCAACGACGAGCTGACGCGCACGTTCGTCGAAGACATGGCGCGCAATCATCTTCCGCACATTTACGAGCTGCTCGAGCGACTTTGTGAAGAGCAGGGAATTCGCCGCACGCCGCGGCCGCACATTCGCTGGGTGGACTTGAATTCGCCGCGCCACTGAATCGCGCCCGCGGGCTTCACGGAGTCATTTGATGCAGCCGCAGCCCGGCTGTGTGATTCTGGTTTGAATAGTCTTCCCGCGCATCCTGGCGCCTTTGTGCTTAGGCCTCATCCATGAACGCAGGCCTCATCGCGCTCGCTCAAACGATTGCCCAGCGCCACTCCGTCCCCGCGCCGCTCGTCTGCGCCATCGTCGAGCAGGAATCGGCGTGGGATGTGCACGCCATTCGCTACGAGCCATTTTTCCGCACGCGGTACGTCGCGCCGCTCGGCCTGCCGCCCACCGAAGAAATCGCGCGCTCGATCTCCTGGGGGCTGATGCAGGTGATGGGTCAAGTGGCGCGCGAGCACGGGTTCGCGGGGAAATTCTTGAGCGAGCTGTGCGATCCGGCTGCGGGGCTCGAAGCCGGCTGCGCCGTTCTCGCCGCGAAACTCGCCGCCGCGCAGGGCGACGCCGCTCGAGCGCTTGCGCTGTGGAACGGCGGAGGAAATCCGGAATATCCCGCGCAAGTGCTGGCTCGGGCAGGGAAGTACGCCTCGGTCGCAGCTAATGAAAAGTCCGCTTGAGCTTGAGGAACATGCCGCGCGGCGCGCAAAGGGTTAACCTGAAAGCAGCTTTCGAGCGAATGGAAATGGCCGCCTCCGATCCGCCGATGGAATGGACGCTGGACGATCTTCGCCGCTTCCTTTTGAGTCGTCACCGCCGCGAGCGCTGGCTCGCCGCTCTCTCGCAGATTCGCGCCCGCAACCTCACCAACTTCGGCGACGTGCAGTAGCTCTTTCTCGAATTCAGGAGCGGGGCGCGGCCTGCCGTGATCCCGCAAAACACCGGACAATGTCGGTGCGCACAAAAATCGAAATTGCCGTTGGGATCGCCCTCCTGCTCGGCGCCGCCTTCGCCTTTTCCGCCTGGCTCGAGGCTCACGACGATCGCCTCCGCCTCCAATCCACTCTCGATGCGCAGTCGAAAATCCTGGACCAAGCCAAGCAGCAATCCGCCGCGCTGGCCGCGGATGAAAAGCAGCGCGACGCCGCGCTCGAGTCGCAGCTCGCGACCATGCGCGACGCCGTCGCGAAAATCCAGACTCCCCAGCAAATCGCCCGCTGGCTTCCGCAGCAGCTTCCGCTGCCCGCGCCCGTCGCCGTCACCGTTCCGCCCGCCACCCCGCAAAATCCCGCTCCGCCGGCCACAGCCACGATTCCCCAGCAGGATCTGGCGCCGATTCGCAATGCCGTTGAAACTTGCGAAGAGTGCGGGAAAAAATTAGCGGTCGCGCAGCAGGACGCCGCCGCGAAGGACCAGCAGCTCGAGCTCGCCGGCCAGCAGCTTTCCGCCGCCGAACGCGAGCGCGACGCCGCAATCAAAGCCGCAAAGGGCGGCGGCTTCTGGACACGCCTCCACCGCAACGCGAAGTGGTTCGCCATAGGCGCGGGCGCCGCCGCATCCGCGCTCTGCGCCTCCGGCCATTGCAAATAATCTCTTCGCGCCGGGCATGACGCTCGCCGGGGCTGATACCACCTCGAGGCTTCGCCTTCTTCCACCGTAGGGGCACGGCATGCCGTGCCCGCCTGAGAGGTGCACTCCCCTACGGTTCCGATTCCATGGCTTGACTCTTCTGTGCCCATCTCGCCGGGTTGAGACGAATGTATTTCGCCGATTCTCTGAAATCCGCGGGGTTGCGAATCAAGTGTTCGTAATAGCCTCTCTGCCGAACGCAGAACTCGGGTTCGCAGCGAATTTCGCGGATCTTCTTCGACACAGCCGCCTTGAAGGAACGCACGATTGTGGGAATATTGCCGCGCAGCGCCTTTCCAAACTCGTGCCCCGGCGCGGCGTAACCGGGGCGGTCCATCTCCTCATGGCGATTGGGTCTTGTCGGCAGTTTGCGGGTGAGAACCAAGATTCCGTGCACGTGATTGGGCATCACGACGTGCTCTGACAAAAGTACGTGCGGAAAATGATTGGGGATATCGAGCCAGCACTCTTCCGCGGCGACTCCCAGCCGATTGAGCGTTACTGCCGCGCCGATCACTTTGCCGAAAATATGCCGGCTCTCGTGCGCGCAAATCGTCAGAAAGCACGCGCCTGGATGACCGTAGTCAATGCCCTTCAGCCGGACCGAGCGGCGCGTGGGAAGCGGTTTGAGATCGTCGGGCATGACGCTTGCCGGGGCCGATACTACCTCGAGACTTCGCCTTCTACCACCGTAGGGGCACGGCATGCCGTGCCCGCTGCACCAGCCGGGCTTTCGCTCTCACGCCCATCAATTTTCGGGATTTTGCTGCGGCTCCGGCGAATTGCACGACGCGTCCGTCGCGGCTGAAAACACGGGAACGATTTTCACGCTCGCGCCCGATGGCACAGCCGTCGAGGCATAGGGATTGAAACCAATGGACAGGTAATTCCGCTCGCCCGGGATCACGCGGAAAACTCCGCCGCTCAACTGTTCCCGCCCGATGATTAAATTTCGACCGTTGCCGTCGAAAATCACCGGCAAGGCTTCTCCGCGCGGCGTGACCACGCAATTCAACCCGGCGCCGCCGCACGCGTTTTCCTCTTGCATCGCGGCATCGCCGCCGGCGGCCGCGCTCCCCGCGATCCGCAGCTGAATTTCGGTATAAACATCGGCGGGAATCCCTCGCGTCATCGTCAAATGCGCGGCGCACGACTCTCCTGCGCGCGCCAGCAAATCCACCTGCGCGGGATGCGTCGCCAGTTCCGGCGCCAGCTCCTGCCAGCTTGGCGCGTCGCCGCCGGCAACGCCCATCGGCATCGCCTCGATGCCCGTCAGCGTCACGTATACATGCTCGAAATTTGGCGACGCCGGCCCCGCCGTCTGCACCGGGCGCGCCGATATCTGGACGTCCACCGTGCCCGTTCCCTGCGTAAAGGGGCACGGCTGGCTCGTTGTTCCCACCCCATTCGGATTCCACACAAAAGTCAGGCAGGAGCCGCCGACCCCGCAGGCCGAGAGGCACGAAAAAAGAAGGGCCGCGGCACAACAAACCGCAGGACCGCGAAACCATCTTAGGGGACGTTGCGCTTCGAAGGAGGATTTGCCGGAGCGGCGCATGGCACAACCCAGTTCACAAACTTTCTCCCGGAGTATCGTCCCCGCAGTCCGCACGGTCAAGCGCCCGGGCAGCCTCCGCCGCGTGCTGGCCGCCGGCGCTTCGCTTTTTCAACGCCTGTTTTGCCGGGAACAAAATGCCGCGAGGGAAGGGAACCGCGCGCCCTAATACAGCCGTTTCATCAGCCACAGCTCCACTTCGTCCGCCACCGAAAATCCTTCCGTGGGAGACGTCACGTACCTCGCTTCCAGGTTGAAGGCCTGAATTTCAAACGGCACGCCGATGTACGCCCGCGTCACCGCCAGCGCCCGCAGATACGTCAGCATGTAATCGTGCAGGCCGAGCTTTTCGATCTGCACACCGTGCACCAGCGAGTGAAACAGCTTCCGCTCGGTTATCGCGTGGTTCATCACCAGCAGATCCAGGAACATGAACCCGTGCTGATGCTCGGACCGCGGGAAGTCGGCAAAGGCGCGCAAGTCCTCTTGCGGCAGCGACACGTATTCCCCGTCGAGTTGCACGTAGCGGATTTGCTCCATCAGTGTGGCAGGGAAGAAGGGACGCATCGCCGCGCTCATCTCCCTGGGCAAGGGAACCGCCCGAGAAACATAGCGCTCCCGATTCTCGCGCCATAGCGAGACGCCCCATTGGGCGAGCTCGCGCAGGCGCGCTTCGGACGGTGGATCGCTCGACGGCATCGTGGTTTGCAAGGATGGATTGACCGTGCGCGGAGCATACCATGCCTCAGCCACAAATTCCTCTCGTCTCGCTTGGCTATGCGAGCGCCGTTCGGCGGCTCTTGAGCTAGAATGAGCGCCTTCCCGTGAGGCGCCGATGAAGAAAAAAGGGCAGGGAATCAGCTACGATCGCGTTCGCCGGCTGGGGCTTGCTCTGCCGCATGTCGAAGAAGGCACGTCGTACGGCACGCCGGCCCTGAAAGTGAAGGGAAAGCTTTTCGTCCGGCTTCGCGAGGAGGGCGACGTCATCGTCCTTCGCATGCCCTTCGACCTGCGCGAAGGCCTCCTCGCCGACGACCCCGGCACCTACTTCATTACCGACCATTACCTCGAGTATCCCTGGATCCTGGTCCGCCTCGCCAAAGTCACCGAGCCCGCACTCCGCGAACTCCTCGCGCTGGCTCACGCCTCCGCCATCGGCGCAGCCGCCCGCCGTAAACCCCCGTTCTCACGGGCGTAACATTCTTTTTACGCGCCTTTGATGGCGAAACGCCTGTTTTCCCTCACTCTTCTGCTTGTGCAACCTGCACTCGTCCATCCCGCGAGTGGGCTGTTCCCGCCGACTGCTCCAATTTCGCCGGCGCCACAAATCTGCCCTCAGCGATTTGCCTTGCTTATTGGCGACGCCTCCGAAATCACCGCTCTTGTGTCGCAATCGCTTCGCTCGACGGATTGGACCATCGCCCATGCGCCCGACAATGCTTCGGGCTTCGCGCTGGCCAAAAATTTCCCCTTCGACTTGGTTCTCACCAGCCCGGAATCCTCCGGCCATGAGGATGTGCTCCTCCTCCGCCAGTTGCGTCGCATCCTTCCCCGCATCCGGATGATCATCTTGGCGCGCGACCCCACGCCTCGCGACGTCGTCGCTTCCATTCGCGAGCACGCCTTCAGCTATTTTTCCCAGGCCTACTCTCCTCAATCACTCGCCGAGATGCTTCGCTGGGCCGGCGCGAAAAATTCTTGGGACGACGGCATCGAAGTCGTTTCCGCCTCGCTCGAGTGGATCCGGATCAAAGTCCGCTGCGACTTGGACACCGCCGACCGGCTGACTCAATTCATGCGGGAATGGATCGGCGTTCTTCCGGCTCCCGAAAGGGAAGCGTTTGCGCTGGCGGCGCACGAAATTCTGCTGAATGCGATTGAGTACGGCGGGAATTTCGATCCTCGCAATTCGGTGGACGTTTCGTTCCTCCGCACGCACCGCATGATCGAGGCCCGCATCGCCGACCCGGGCCGCGGCTTCCGTCTCGACGCGGTCCCTCACGCCGCGCTTTCCAACCCCGAAAGCGAACCCGCCCGCCACGTTTCCTATCGCCTCGAACACGGCATGCGGCCGGGCGGCTTTGGCATTCTGGCCGCGAAGCTGTCGGTGGATGAGTTGGTTTACAACGAAGCCGGCAACGAGGCGACTCTCGTCAAGTTCCTGCACCCCTTCAATTCGTTTCCTTCATGAATTCGCTTCCGGAAGGGAACTGCGCTGCCGCGGCGCCTCAATACAGCTTCTTTCTCACCCACATTTCCACTTGATCTTCCACGGCGAAGCCTTCGCCGGGCGCTGTCGCGTAACGCGCCTCGAGATTGAACGCCTGGATTTCAAACGGCACTCCCAAGCGCGACTCCGTCCTCGCCAGCGCCCGCAAGTACGTCTGAACGTATCTTTCGGGGCCCAGCCGCCGCATTTGCATGGCGTGGACGAGCGAATGAAACAGCTGGCGCTCGGTCAACCGGCGGTTCATCACCAGCACGTCCAGAAACAGATGACCGTGTGCATGCTCCCAGAACGGAAAATCCGCCGGTTCGCGTGGTTTCGCTTTCGGAAATTCGATCGAGTCGCCGCGCAGCTGCACGAAGCGAATCTCCTCCAGCAGCCGCGCCGGGAAGAAGGGAAGCATCGCCAGTTTCATCTCTGCTGGCAACTCGGTCGCGCGTGGCGCGTACCTCTCGCGCTTTTCCCGCCACACGGACACACTCCGGTCAGCCATCTCTCGCAGACGGATTGCCGGCGGCGGCTCGCTCTTGGGGAGTGCTGTGCTCAAGAAGACGGCCTCGCCCCGAAGCTACCATGTGGCTCTCTCCGCCCCGGGCGCAACGCCCATCTGCGTTGCTCACCAAGCAGGCCGTCAAGCGGGACGATTATTTGCCAGGAGCGTCTGTAGCCCTTCGCGCCAAGCCGAATCTAAATCTTTTCCACGAACGCGAAATGAGTCGGAGATTGTTTGCGCAAAGTAAATGGCGCGCCGCGTACAAACATCGAACAAGCGTCTGACATCGAGGATGACTTCCGCCCGGCCGGAACGGCAAAACAGTCGCCGCGATCAAACCAACTCGATCCCGCGATCCGAAACCGAATGACCGGAATTAGCGCCGCCAGACCGAAAACCGCCGCCTCCAAAGCGCCATTGTGGCGGCGTCCTCGCAAGCTCGTCGGCTGAAGAAAACATCTCGCAAGCTCGTCAACCAGCTCGGTGTCTCCGCGTCGGGATAAATCCCTGGAGCTTCCTCCAGCGAGCGACGAGTCGCAGGCGTACCGGAAAATCCCGCGAGACTGTCGGCCAGCTTCTGTGTCAGCTGCAGAGCCGAAAAGAATCAGAGCTCCATTCAGCGGGGGACCTCGCGACCGCTTGGTCTCGCGCCTCTGGCTCTCAAAGCCAAAGTCATCATCTACACGCGTGGGAAATCCCTGTGAGACTGTCGACCAGCTGTTGTGTCAGCTTACGGGCGCACAGAAGCACCGTCGCGTTCAGCGGGAAATCTCGCGATCGCTTGGACTCGCGCGGCAGGTCCTCGAAGTCAAAGTCATCCTCTACCGAGATGGAAAAAATCTGTACGGATTTCTCGCGCGAACTTCAAATTGCGGATGAGGTGGTAATCCTTGCGGGCGCTCCGAGGAGCATGCTGTCCAGCTCCCGCCCCAGACCGAAGCGGCGCTCGTCGTCCGCGGCACAGTCCCCTGCGGCCAGGAGCGAGCAGACCACCACCACATCGGCGGTGCTCATCCGTAATCGCCTGGCTGTGCCGGCCAAGCTCGCAGTGACATTCGTCCGAGCGGCTTTTGGGCGCGGGGCAGAAGTCGCGGACGTGGCAGACGATCTGGCAAGCTCGTCGACCAACATGCTGTGTCAGCTGCCGGGCCCAACAGAATCAGAGCTCCATTCGGCGGGAGATATCGCGATCACTTGGTCTCGCGCGGCAGGCCCTCGGAGCCAAAGTCATTATCTTCACAGGTGGGAAATGCCCGGAACTTTCTCCTGCGAGGCACAAACTGCCGATGAGGTGGTAATCCTTGCGGGCGCTCCGAGGAGCATGCTGTCCAGCTCCCACCCTAGACCGAAGCGGCGCTCGTCGTCCGCGGCACAGCCTCCTGCGGCCAGGAGCGCGCAGACCACTAGCACATCGACGGTGCTCATCCGTAATCGCCTGTCCGCGCGCGTCAAGCTCGCAGTGCGAATGTCATCACCAATTGAAGTGACATTCGTCCGAGCGGGTTTTGGGCGCGAGGCAGAAGTCGGGGACGTACCGGAACCCCCCGCGAGACTCTCGACCATTTGCCGTGTCAGCTCCCGCCCCGGACCGAACCGACGCTCGCCGTCAACTGCGCGGCCGCCGATCGCTTCTTCCCGCGTTCAAATCCACAGCAGTCCAAGTTGCAGGGAACCATCGTCCCGGCGCGGCCCCCAGCGTAATTCCGGATTTGCCCCCGCCGTTTTTTCTCCTTGACAACCCACCCCTTCATTCCTACAATTGCCGCTAATGAATATTATGTTATGAATGAGGGCTGGGGGTGCGGGAGGGTTCGAGGAGTTGTTCCTTGCGATAGATGAATTCGTTGATGTTATAGGGGGCTAGCTTTAGGTCGTGGCCGTGGGTGATTGCGTCGGTGGGGCAAGCTTCTACGCAGTACCCGCAAAAGATGCAGCGCGAGTAGTCAATGTTATAAGTCTTGGCGTACCTCTCACCTGCCGAAATTCGATTGGCGTCCGTGTTCTCGGCGGCTTCAATAAAGATGCAGTTAGCCGGGCAAGCTGCGGCGCATAGGAAACAGGCGACGCACTTTTCGTAGCCGTTCTCGTCCCGCTGCAGTACGTGGATGCCTCGATAGCGGGGCTGGACGGTGGCAGGCGCGTCGGGAAAGGTTTCGGTTGTGGTCTTGCGGAACATCGTCCGGAAGGTGACGCTGAACCCCTTCACAAGAGCGGCAAAAGTGTCGCCGACTTCCTTAACTATGGATGGCATCGGTCCTCACATTATCGCTGCGATGAAACACCGAGTAAACGGTCGTTCGATCCTACTATAGTTTACATCCAGCAAGGCGGCGGGGCGTCAGCCTCCCCCCGTGCCGGCGTCGCCGCTCTCCGTGCTCGAGACGCGGCGGCGACTATTCTCCCGGGGGCGCCACGGGAGCAGGCTCGCGAATCGCCCCCTTGCCTGTAATCGCGGCGACGATTTGCCTGCCGTGGAATCTCCCGTTCTCGATGAAAATATCGGAGGTATTGAGTCCGCCAATCACCACGCCGGCGAGATAAATCCCGGGCACGTTGCTTTCGAGGGTGACCGGGTCGCATTCAGGTCTGCGCGATATCGGATCCAGCCGAATTCCCTGCTGTTCGAGGAAGGTAAAATCCGGATGATAACCGGTCATGGCAAACACTTTTGCCGCTGGCAATGCAAATTCGCCCTGGGAATTTCGCACCCACACAGAGTCTTGCTCGATCCGAATGACGGAAGTCCCAAAGAGGCCGCGGATTTCTCCCGCACGAAGGCGATTCTCGATGTCGGGTTTCACCCAAAACTTCAAGCTCTTGCCAAGTCCTTCGCCTCGATGGACAAGAGTCACGTTTGCTCCCGCGCGAAAGAGATCGAGCGCCGCTTCTGCCGCCGAGTTCTTGGCACCGACCACAACCACATACTGATTCCAACAGGGATGAGCCTCCCCAAAATAGTGAGAGACGTGTGGCAGGTCTTCGCCGGGAATTCCCAGCAGGTTTGGGCGGTCGTAATACCCGGTCGCGATGACGATTTTGGCTCCCGCGTACTCCCGCGACTCCCCGCCTTCGCAACGAGTCCGGACGAGGAAATTACCATCGCCTCCGGCGATCTCCTCGACCTTTTCATACAAGCGAGTTTCGATCTCGAAATGATCGACAGCGCGGCGATAGTATTTTAATGCTTCCGCCCGTGTCGGTTTGCTTCCCGCAGTCGTCATCGGCAAATCGCCGATTTCCATGCGTTCCGGCGTGGTGAAAAAAAGCATGTTCGTCGGATAGTGAAATAGAGAGTTGCAGAGGCAACCCTTGTCAATCACAAGAGGACGCAAGCCCGCTCTTTTCCCCTCAATGGCGCTGGCCAAACCCGTCGGTCCGGCCCCGATGCAAATCATGTCGTATGTGGCGTCCATTATCCCGGCCTAACCGTTCGTCCAACTCAGAACAGGTTTCGTCTTATTTCCTCGAAGAATTCATTCAATTCTCGCATCCTCTCGGGAGTCGCTTCGATGCGCTGTTGCTTCCACACAAACCAATCTTGACCTGCCTGCCGGACACGAACGCTGAAATTATCGCCGATCAATATCGTGGGCTGTCCAAAAAGCTTGAATCTTCCGGAATCGGACGGCTCCATCAACGCAGCGCAACTTCCTTTGCGCAATCCGATATAGTTTGCGTACATTGGAAACGCGACGATCTCGAAGCCCTGCCCGTGCAAGCGTCCCAGCTTTTCCGCGTGCTCCTGAGTCAGATCCATTCCGCTTCTAGAATAACAGTAAGCCGCCATGCCAGTGAAGAAGAGGAGGACTCGAAATGCAATCCATCGCTCTCATTAGAGTCGTTGTCCCCGGCGCAGAGAGCAAGCAAAAAGGGAATAATCGCGAGCGGGACGAGAGGGCCCTGAGAGGCTCGCGGTAGAACACACCAAAAGCGGTGTGAGCGGCTCTGATTGGACGCCGAAGGAAACTGACCGAACCGAAAAGCCCGGTGGTCAGGCCGCTGACGAGGACGAAAAGGTCCCCGCTTCGATTTCCCTGAGGACTCCCCGGAGAGCGGCCGCGAGCTCCTCGCGGCTCACGTGGCTCTTGCGAAACTGAATCCGAAGGCGATAGGCGCCGTCCGGGGCCTGAAAATCAAATACAAAGGGCTCGGACCGAGCAGTTCCCTGCGTTTCCGCCTTGCGCACCTGCCGAGCTTCGTCGCGGGTCATCCCATGCTCGATGCGCTGAACCATGTCCTGCATCTTTTTCTCGTTCGTCTGCCGCGCAATCTGCAGCAGAAGCGACTTTGAGACGATCCCGCGTTCGAGGCACTCCTTGCGTACGGATTCCGGAATCACGCGGAGCGTCATTGTCTCCGTCACGGAAGACCGCGCTTTCCCGATCTTCTTCGCGATGTCGTCGTGGGTATAGTCGAACTGTTCCTGCAGGCGGCAGAGCCCGTCGGCCTCTTCGAAGGGCGTCAGGTCCTTCCGCTGCAAATTCTCAATCAGGCCGAGCTCCAGAGTCTCCGCATCATCGGCAATCTTTTCGATGCAAGGCAACTCCTGCAAGCCTGCGGCTTTCGAGGCGTGATACCGGCGTTCGCCCGAAATGATGTAATACATATCCTCGCGAGGCACGTACCGCACCAAGAGGGGTTCGAGCACGCCTTTTTCCCGCACCGATTCCGTAAGATCCCGCAAATCGCCCAACATCTTCCTGGGCTGTTCGGGGTTAGGTCTGATTTTCTCGATCGGGATCATCCGCCCGACCGACGCTCCACTAAAGCTCGTCAGCGTCTCGACGTAGTGAGCGTCATGCCGCATCTTGAGAGTGACGGGCAACCCGATCCTCTTGGACACGTTTCATTACCTCCTCGGCAAGCTTTTTGTACTCTTCCGCTCCCGAAGATTTGGGAGCGTACGAAAAAACGGTCTCTTTGTACGCCGGGCTCTCTTCCAGCCGCACATTCTTGCTGATCCGTGTTTTGAACATCGCCCCGCCGAACACGGCCCGGATCTGCTCGAACGTGTCCCGCGAAATCGTCGTCCGCTTGTCGTACAGGGTGATCAGCACGCCCAGCACTTTCAAATCAGGATTCGGCCGCGCACGAATCCGCGAATAGGTTTCGAGCAAATCATCGGTTCCCTCGATCGCGAAATACGCGGCTTGAATCGGCACCAGCAAATGCGTCGACGCCACGAGAGCGTTAACCGTCAGGATGCCCAGCGCCGGCGGAGTGTCGAAAACAACGTAATCGAATTCCTTTTGCACTTGCCCCAAAGCGTCTTTCAGCTTGAAGGGCGCGTCAAACTGTCCCGCCAATTGCTGTTCGAGGCGCGAAAGCGCGAGTTTCCCCGGAGCCATGAACAGATTCGGGTCTTTCGTGGGACGGATCACCTGCGACAGGGGCGCCGGGTGGTCGGCGAAGACGTCGTACATCGTGGTTTGTATGGTGGAAGGGTCGAAAAAAGCGATGGTCGCGTTGGCTTGGGGATCCAAATCCACGAGGAGAGTCTTCTTTTTTTTGAGGGCGAGCGCCGCTGCGAGGTTAATCGAGGTGGTGGTCTTTCCGACCCCGCCTTTTTGATTGGCAACAGCGATAACGAAACCCAATCTTCTCCCCCGCTCAAAGGACCGGGTGGGCGCAGCCGGCAACCCGGGTCCCACATATCGTAGCGTGCGGTCTCATCCACACTACAAGTAGCCCCACTCTATCCACTTCCCCTCCCTGCACGCAAGCACTTTTTCCCCGATCCTCTTGCGCCTATCCCGAACAGGCAGGTGGTGCGGCCGATCCGCTGGTCGAAGCCGAAAGTCAGCGAGAAAATGACGGCTTGGCTGCGCGGGCTTTTCCGTGGACGTGTCGTTCACTTCCGTTCAGGCGGGCTGGGGGAACCTCTACATCTTATACCGCCCGAGATCCTCATCATTGAGGTTCTCGAGCCACTTCCTCAACTCTTCATTCGTGGTTTTCTCGGCGATTGCGCTGGACATTTTGGAATGCTTCATCACTTCGTCTTCCACGAAAATCGGGCAATCCAAGCGCAGGGCCAAGGCCAAGGCGTCGCTGGGGCGGGAATCGACCGACATGACCTGACCTTCTTTCTCCATCCAAATCAGGGCGTAAAACGTATCTTCCTTCAAATCCGACACGACAACGCGGTTGACGTGAACGTTGAGGCCCGAAAGCACGTTCTTCAGCAAGTCGTGGGTCATGGGCCGCGGAGTCTGCACTTTCTCGATCTCGAGGGCGATTGCATTCGCCTCATAGATTCCCACCCAGATCGGCAGGATTCCCGCGCCCTCCGTCTCCTTCAGGACGACCACAGGCATGTTGCTCACTGGATCCATCATGAGTCCGCGAATCTTCACTTCGAGCTCCATTGTGGCCTCCCAGTTGTTCCCGATTGTTTCCGGTTGATCTTCGTCGCGTCTTCCCTTTCCGATTTTCCGCCTGTCCATCGTGTTCGAACGTCGAGCCCGGGACGGCGATTTGCATTGCCTCTCGCGGTTAGTCTAGCTCCCTGCGTGCTCTCCCGCCAGACTATTCGGGCCCGACCGAGTCACTCGCACGGTAACGTATTTGCCGAGCAGGTCGTCGTGCGCCGAAGTAAAGTTCACGACCCTGTGGCTGCTGGTTCGCCCGGCCCATTGCCCGCGTGCGGCATGCCTGCCGTCCACTAAAACTTCGAATTCTTGGCCGATCAGCTTTTCATTGCGCGCCACCTGAATCTGCCGCTGGCGATCCTGCACGATCGCCAATCGCTTTCCTTTTTCGTCCTCGGAGATCGCGTCGGGCATAGTGAGCGCCGGAGTGTTCGGCCGCGGCGAATACTTGAAGGCAAAAACGCCATCATATTGCGCCGCGTCCAGCAGGGTGATCGTTTCCTCGAGATCGGCGTCCGTCTCACCGGGAAAACCGACGATAATATCGCTCGTCACGCTGATCGAGCGGCGCGCGGCCTGAATCCAAGAGATTTTTTGGAGATACTCTTCGCGTGTGTAGGTCCGCTTCATCGCTCTCAACACGCGGGTGGAACCCGATTGCACCGGCAAGTGGATGTGCTCGCAGAGTGCCGGGATTTCATCGATCGCCTCCACGATCTCGCGGTGGAAATCGTTGGGATGCGACGTGGTGAATCGCACCCGCCGGATTCCACTCACCTCCGCCACCGCCCGCAGCAGTCCCACGAAATTCATGCCTCGAGATGAGGGATCGCGGTACGAATTCACCGTCTGTCCGAGCAACTGAATTTCCGTGTATCCAGCGCCGGCCAGACGGCGAACATCTTCCAACACCGCCGCACTCGACCGGCTTCGCTCCGGTCCCCGGGTCCGCGGAACGACGCAATAGGCGCAGGCGTAATCGCAACCTTCGATAATCGTCAAGTAAGCTCGGAACGGGTTGTCGCGCCGCGTAATCTCCGTCTCAAACGTTTCCTCGGTGTCCAGGTCCAATCCCATGACGCGGCGCCCGCCCTGTTCGATCCGTTCAACCAGTTCGGGCAATTTCCGATAACTCGCCGAACCGCACACCAGGCTCACCCACGGCGCGCGCTCGAAGATCTCCTCGCCCTCCTGTTGGGCGACGCACCCTAGAACGCCAATTACCTTGCGGTTCTCTTTCGCATCCCATTTGAAATCCGCCAGGCGCGAGAAAACCTTTTGTGCCGCCTTCTCGCGGATGCTGCAGGTGTTATAGAGCAGCAGGTCCGCATCTGTCGCCGACTCCACCGGCCGGTACCCCCGGCCCATAAGCACACCCGCCACCTTCTCGGAATCGTGGACGTTCATCTGGCAGCCGAAAGTTTCGATGAAAAATTTCTTTGCCGCCTTGTCTGGCGACGGCCGCCGGTCGAGCCCTTCGGCGCCGGCAGTCGTCACCGCTCCGGCAATCGATGGGGGCGCGCCGGAAGTTGGAGACTTGCCGGAAGACACGGCCGTCGTCGAGGCCGTTCTGCGGAGGTCATCGATCCCGATATCAAAAGTTCGGTTCATCAATTTCTTTCGATATTAGCACCATTCACCTCGCTTGGAGCCCTCCCTGAATGCCTCTCCGCCCAATCCTTCAATCCCCTTTTTGCTCCTTTTCATGGCGGTCGTTTGCTGAATGTGATGTGAAACGGGAGCTTTTTGAACCGTGATCGTGGATTGTCAGGCAGGCAATCCTCTCAACGATTTCCAATCATTTCTTGCTCCTTCTCGAAACCGTATGCTACGTTTAAATTGGACCAAGTAAAATTTAAAAACCTGGAGAAGACAATTTCT
This sequence comes from Verrucomicrobiia bacterium, assembly GCA_035503815.1. Taxonomy (GTDB): domain Bacteria; phylum Acidobacteriota; class Terriglobia; order Acidiferrales; family UBA7541; genus Palsa-295. Next base: position 105,862 of record DATJTF010000036.1, on the reverse strand, counting down.
GGACTGGCATTTTTTTTCTTCCCTGCCACCCGGCTTGGACTCCTCATTGAACAGACCGGCTGGGTGGCTCGTTGCGTCCTTCTGATACTTTTCATCCTCTCGCTCGTTTCCTGGGCGGTCATCTTTCAAAAATCCGGCATATTCCGCCGCATCGATTCACAAACTGCGCGCTTCCTGCAACTGTTCCGGTCGGGCCGGGGCCTTCCCGACCCCAACACGCTTCGAGTCGGAGCGGGGGCGATTCCCATGGTGGCAGTCTACGAAGCGGGCTACCGCGAGCTCGAGGCGCAGCTTGGGACCGCGCATCCTCGAGCCCCCGGCGCCGCTCCCACGACGGGCACGCTCAAGAATCCGCGAGCCATTGGTGTGCAGATGCAGGTAGCCGCGGCCGAGGAAGTGCGGGGTCTCGAGAAGTGGATGTCGTGGCTGGCCACAACCGGTTCAATCTCTCCGTTTATCGGTTTGTTCGGCACGGTCTGGGGCGTCATGGACGCCTTTGCAGGCCTTGGCGACGTCGGCGCCGCGAGTCTTCGCGCCGTCGCTCCGGGCATTGCGGAGGCTTTGATCACCACGGCTGCCGGCTTGTTTGCCGCGATTCCGGCCGTCATCGCCTACAACAGCTATCTCGCAAGAATCCGGAGCCTCGCCGCTCGCATGGACAATTTCAGCGCCGAGTTCGTCTCCAAAATCGAAACGCTCTATAGCTGATCTCTTCGCATTCGCAGAAGCGAGCCCGGCGGCATGTCATAGCGATTTGCGACACGCGTTTTCAATCGCGAGGCGCGGCCAGCCGGCCATTGTTCCAGAGCATCTAAAATAGAGAAGACAATAACCGCCTATGCCTCAAGTCAACCGTGAAAACGGCACCACGTTGTCGGAAATCAACATGGTGCCATTCATTGACGTCGTCCTCGTCCTCCTCATTATTTTCATGATTACCGCCCCTATCTTGCAGTCGGGCATCGACGTCGACGTGCCAAAAACCAAAACGGTCAAGGAACTCACGCAGGTCCGGCTGGTCGTCACCATCGACCGTTCGCAGCGCATTTACCTCGAGGACAAGCCGATCAACATCCATGACCTGGGCGCCCAGATCCTGGCCGATTCGCACGGCACGCAACCTCAAGCCGTTTACGTGCGATGCGACCAGACCGTTCCGTTCGGCAGTTGGGCCACGGTGCTCGACGCGCTGCGCCAGGCGGGAATCAACAACGTGAGCGTGGTGACTCAACCCCTCAACGGGAAGCGATGATGAGATCCCCATCGTTATTGAAGCCAGGATGCTTCGGAGCCTTATAGACGCCCATAAATCATGTCCTCAGCCGCCACACTTCGGCACGACGAAGGCCTCAAACGTTTCCTCTATTACTCCGGCGGCCTTCACGCTTTTCTGGTCGGCTTGCTCATCTACGGGTCGTTTGTCACGCGCACGGGCGATTCCTGGGGCGGTCCGGGCGGCTCCATCACCGTTGGCGTGGTAGGGAACGTTCCGGCGATTCCGCTTCCCCGCCCTGAGATCGTCTCCCCAAGCCGCGTCGTGGACAATACGAACGGCCTCTACAAAACTGAACCGCCGCCGGACATCAAGACTGCGCCGCCTCCCGACGCAATTCCCATCCCCTCATTCAAGCTTGCCAAACCCCAACCCGAGCCTCGGCACCGGCCGGCGAAAATTTCTGAGACTCCGCCTCCGCCGCCACCCCAATACAAGTCACGTCCGTCGAAGCTGCTTGAAAATCCGGTTCCGCCTCCGCCGAACGCCGTCCCCTACGGACGTGGAGGCACCCCGACCGTTCCCACCTCGAACTTCACTATGGGAGACAGCAAGACTCCGGCGGGGATTGGGTTTCCCGGAGTAGGCGGGGGAGATTTCGGCTCGCGCTTTCCTTGGTACGTGCAAGCGGTTCAGCAGCGGATTAGCCGCAATTGGCTGCAGTCCACTATCGATCCATCCGTGGCGACGGCTCCTAGGGTGATCGTCACCTTCGACATCCTCCGCGACGGCTCCGTCGTGAACGCGCAAATCACGCAGTCGAGCAACAATTACTCGGTGGATACATCGGCGCTGCGGGCGGTACAGAATTCAAGCCCGCTCAACCCTCTTCCTCCCGGATACAACGGTTCAAAGGTGAGCGTCGAATTCTGGTTCGACTTCCAACGCCAATGACCACTCAACGCGCGCCAATTCGACCCCGGCTCGTTCCGTTCGCCGCAGGCTGCATTACCAGCGATCTGGGCCGCGGGAGTTTTGGCTTCCCCGTGAATTTCCGATCTTCGTTCCCTATTTTCAATCTGCTTTCTTATATTTCTCCAAAGGTGATTCCGCATGATTCGTAAACTAGCGATCCTGGCATCTCTGCTTACCGTAATTTTTCTCGGCATGCCCCTGCGGGCTTCCGCGCAGGATTGGTTCAAGACTGGTACCGGCCTCGGCGTGACCAAGGCTCGCGTGGCGGTTCCGGATTTCCCCGTCCGCACCCCGGCCGTTCAACCGCTCGAGAAAACTTTTCACGATGTGCTGTGGGCCGATCTCGACTACTCGGGCGTACTCGACCTCGTCAGCCCGAGTTTCTATCCCACGACGAATCCCAGCCAGCCTTCCGAACTCAACGCCGCCCAGTGGTCCGCGGCGCCCGTGAACGCCTACATGGTCGCTTATGGAAATCTTTACTCGAACGCTACCGGCCTCGCTGTAGCGGGCTATCTTTCCGACGTGAGCAACCCTTCGGCGCCTCCCGCACTCCAGAAAATCTATCAGGGTCCCGCCACCGACGACGGAGCGCGGCAACTCGCCCACCAAATGGCGGACGATATCGTCTCGGTTCTGACAGGCGGTCTTCCCGGCATCGCCCAGACGCATATCGCCTACGTCAGCGCGCACGGTGGCTTCAAGGAAATTTGGGAAATGGATTATGACGGAGCCAACCCGCACGAGTTGACTCACCTGAGGTCCATCTCGCTCACTCCCCGGTGGTCTCCCGACGCTTCCCGAATCGCTTTCACCTGCTACGTCCCATTTCGCGGCGTGGTTTCCGCGCAAATCTGCATCTATTCTCTCGACCTGAAGCGGTTGATTGCTTTTCCCCGCTATCCCGGCACGAACAGCTCGCCTGCTTATTCGCCGGACGGGACCAAGCTCGCCTTTATGTCTGGTATGAGCGGCGATCCGGAACTCTATACCTGCGATTCGACAGGAGGGCATCTCCGGCGCATCACCTTTTCCGCGGGAGTCAACACTTCGCCCGTCTGGAATCCGAAGACGGGGAATCAAATTGTTTTCGTGAGCGACCGAGCCGGCGACCCTGTCTTGTACATGGCCAATTCGGACGGCACCAACGTCCAGAGAATCGACCTGCCGGATATGGGCTATTCTGTTGACCCGTCGTGGTCGCCCAACGGGCAGTTGCTCGCCTTCAGCTGGCGTCGCCCCACGGGCAATTTCGATATCTATGTCATGGATATCGTCAGCCATCAGCTCGTCGAATTGACTCGCGATGAAGGCCGCAACGAGCGCCCTTCCTGGGCTCCCGACGGCCGCCACATCGTTTTTGAATCCACGCGCACGGGCAGCGATCAAATCTGGACGATGCTCGCCGACGGCAGCCTGCCTCGCCAGCTAACCTTTTCCGGCGATAATGAATCTCCCAACTGGTCTCCAAAATGAGGCATACAATTTTTCCAAGCGAGCATTCGGACCTTCGCGCGCGAACCTTGACTCGGCGGGATACTTTCCATTCGAGCTTCCGGAGTTCTCGCGCACCAGGTGCGGAATCAGAGGCGGGTCTCAGCCTGCGAGGCCCTTCCCCGCTCGTTTCTGCCACAACGTTTGACCGAGCCGCTTCGGCTTTGGTGAACCACGGCAGAAGTGTTGCGCCTGCCTACGCCGAGCGAATTCGCGGCGCTTCCCGCCGGCTCTTTTTCCGCCGTCACTTTAAATTTCATATATCCAATCTCAAGTTTTTCCCGCCGCTGCGCTCGAGCGCGACGGACGCTCCCGCCAACCCGGCAGAACCTTCCGTGCGTTCTTCGGCCGCGCCCGCAATCGCTGACTTTCCCTCACGTCTCTTCCCTCGCCCGACTTTCGATTTTTCGCCGCCTGCTCGGCACTCTCGATTCATACTTAATTCATCCGCTCGTCATAAAGACCTCCCCGGGAAGCACGGTCCGGGGGTGTTTCTCTTTTGTCGAGTCCGTACAAAAGGCCATGTTTTATCCTTTACGTATTTCCATTATATTTCTAGACATTCGACGCTCCTGCCCAAACCCTCACGGGAGCGTTCGAAGGAGGGCAATACATGCAAAGAACCACTCTTCGTTCGTTAGGGCTCTACATCTCTTGCTTGGCACTGGTCTTTTTCGCTGCTGGTTGTAAGAAAAAGGTTGCGACGACTCCTCCTGCTCAAGCTCCGGCTCCATCTCCTAAACCAACCGTCAGTCTAAACGCCTCGCCATCATCCGTGCAGCCGGGCGGGACGGTCACCCTCTCCTGGTCGTCTACGGATGCAACCGATCTCAGTATCGACAATGGGGTCGGCAAAGTGGCTACCCAAGGTTCGACACCTGTGAACCCGAAGGATTCCACGACCTACACCATTACCGCTACTGGCCCAGGCGGTTCTGATTCGGCCAGCGCCAGCGTCACTGTCACCGCTCCTCCGGCCGAGGCTCCTGCTCCGGCGGGACCCAGCCTGAGCGAGCTTTTCGATCAGAACATCAAGGACGCGTTTTTTGATTTCAATAAGTCCGACATCCGCGAGGATGCTCGCGATGCTCTCACCAAGGACGCCGAATTCCTCCGTTCTTATCCGGATATTCGGGTCACGATTGAGGGGCATTGCGACGAGCGCGGGTCCACGGAATACAACATTGGTCTAGGCGAGCGCCGCGCCCAAGCCGCCAAGAATTATCTGGTGTCTCTCGGCATCGCCGCTTCCCGCATCGATACGGTTAGCTGGGGCAAAGAGCATCCATTCTGCACCGAGCATGACGAAGCCTGCTGGCAGCAAAATCGCCGCGCGCACTTCGTCTATGTACACTAGCCGCACCCGTACTTGGGAAGAATAGAAGTGGATGTGGACCGGATTTGCCCTGAGGAATGAATCCTCTGCCGCGAAATTCGCGCCAGTGCCCGGCTTCCCAGGTTGCCAAACAAGGTGAATGGGCGGGGTGATTTTCCCGAATGATCGAGGGCAGCCCCGCCGCACACCCTCAATCCGAATGCATTGTAATTTCCCGTGTCGCCAGTTTTCAGCTGGTTTGGCCCCTGGCGAAAATGCTTCTGCATGGCCTTTTTGCTTTCACAGTGCGAAACTGGTGTTGTCGTTCCGATGGGCGCGCGGATTTATGGTTCCGTCGCGCGGCTTTGCCCCGCTTTTGTTTGCGGGATATCTGGTCTTGCTGGCAGGCGGGAGGATTTGGTCTTTCCCCTGCCGATCCCGGCCCGATTCTCGTAAGGAGGCACTCCCTTGCGTACTCGTTGGATCGCTTTAACTTTTGTGGCTTTGCTCGTTGGAGTACTCGCCGGCTCGCTTCTCACTCCCGCCCCTGCCGGCGGCGTATCGAGAGAAATGATTCAGCTTCAGCAGTCCGTTGACCAGCTCCAGCAGGGGCAGCAATCTCTTCGCACGGCACTCGACACGTACAGCGCCACCCTGCAAACGCTCGTCAAACAGTCGCTCGACTCCATCACCCAGCTCAATAGCCAGATGGGCTCGCTGCAACAATCCGTCCAGCAGGTTCAAGCCAATACCGGCAACCGCTTGGACTCCATGACCACGCAGGCCCAGGGTGTTTCCGACAATATCGCCGACATGCAGTCTCGCATAGCAAAGCTGGGGCAGCAGATCAACGACATGCAGAGCCTCCTGCAATCGGTTGACGCCAAGGTCTCAAACGGCGGCACGCCCGCTCCCGGCGCTCCCAGTACCTCGCCGTCCTCCTCGGCTTCTCCGGCGTCGGGATCGCCCGCCGGTCCTTCGGCCGCCGCCCCGCCTTCAGCGCAGGGCATGCCGCCGATTTCTGCCGACACGCTCTACCAGAACGGCCTGCGGGACTTCACGAGCGGCAACTACGATCTTTCCCGCCAGGAATTCTCAGATTACATCAAGAATTTTCCCGGCAACGATCTGGCAGGCAACGCCCAGTTCTATCTTGGGGAGATCAGCTACGCTCAAAACAACTTCAAAGGCGCCATCGCCGCCTACAATCTCGTCCTTGAAAATTACCCGCAGAGTTTCAAGCTTGCGGCTTCCCTCCTCAAGCGCGCGTACGCGGAACTGGAGCTGGGCATGAAAAACTCGGCCGCGAGGGATCTTCGCGAAGTGGAGCGCCGCTTTCCCGGCACCGACGAAGCCCGCCGCGCCCAGGCCAAGCTCCGCGAACTCGGCGGCTCTCGCACCGCTCACTAAGCGCGGTTCAGCAGGTCACGCGCGAACGTTCCCAGCCCCCTGCATCGTCCGCCCCTCGCCAGCGTTCTCTAACCGTTTTCTCCCGCAGGTCCGGCTTTGTCTTCCTTCTTTTGCGCCAAACTCGGGCTTGCTTCTTACGCCCTTAACCAGTCTGCCTGCCAATCTTTCACCAGCATCTTGATCGCCTTGCGGTCCTCCAGCTTTTCCTCGAGAACCTTTTGCGCCAAGCCCGGCAACTCCTGGTCGCTGGCGAATCGCATGGCCACGAGCTGGCCGACCGAGAATTCCGGAATCCGCGCCCGCAGTTCGGCCGGCAAAATCTCGCGCAGCCGCAAACGCATCTCCAAGCGGATCACGCGGTCCTGGACTCGCAGTGCAAAACTCCGCCAGCAAATCGCGCCGATGAACAGCGCCACCGCCACCAGCAGCGCGACGACCTCGCCCCGCGAAAAATGCTTCACCGCCCGCACCGCGGCCCAAATCACGTTGATGGCGAACACCGGCAAGACAAATAAGTGAAACGCCGGCACTACCTTGGAATGGTTCTGAAAGTTTTGTTGTGCCATCGCTTTCTCTCCTTGCCTGTTCTACGCCCGCGGCCGCAAATTCTATCAGACGGCCTGGGGTACCCTGATTCGACTGGGCCATTATCCCCGAGCCCTTCCCTTCCGTCCCCTAACCTCGAACCTCGGGCTTCTGCTATACTCCCCGCATGTCCGTCAACAAAGTCATTCTCGTGGGGCGGCTTGGGCGTGATCCCGAGACGCGATTCACCTCCGGCGGCCAAGCCGTCGCCAATTTCACACTCGCCACCGATGAGTCCTACAAATCCCGCTCGGGCGAACGCCAAAAACGCACCGAATGGCATCGCATTGTTCTTTGGGGAAAGCTAGCGGAGATCGCCCAACAGTATCTGAAGAAGGGGATGCAGATCTATATCGAAGGCCGGATTCAGACCCGCCAGTGGGAGGACAAGCGCGACGGCCAGAAGCGCACCACCACGGAAATTGTCGCAACGACGATGAAAATGCTCGGAAGCCGAGGGGAAGGCGCCGCCGCTGGCGCGGGAACTTCGGGCGGGTCGTTCGCTTCCCACTCCCCCTCTCACGACACCGAATTCGACGCTGGTCCGATGCCCGACGAAGCGCCATCTTCGGGTCCGGATATCACCGACGAAGACATCCCGTTCTAGCCAGGAAGACTCCGCCAAACGTCCGGAATTTCACCGCGGTCCATGTCCGGGAAGACCGGAAGTCGGAAGTCCTCGAAATGGGTTTTTCAATCAAGGAACAACGTGGTGTGGTCCATCGAACCGAGGTTTGTGACGAGCCGGTGAAGGGCGCACCGGTCGCCGCGAATCGCGCGCCCCGACCTTATTCCGCCTTCTCCTTGCGCTTCATCGCATCCAGCCGCGCCATAAATTGGTCGAATTTGGTCTGCTGTTCGGGCGTCAGAATTGCTCGAATTTGATCGCGCGCCTGCCGCCGGATTTGATCTCTTTGGGCGTCCAGCGGGGCATACAGTTTGTTGATCTCCGCCTGCTTTTGATCCACCGCCGTGGTCACTTGCTGCACCTGCGCGGGCGACAAATCGAGTTCGCGCGTGAGACTGTCGATAATCTGGTCGCGATGCGTCAGGGGTCCCGGCTGGCTGCCCCACACTCGCGCGCCCCACAGATGGTCTCCGACCCCTCCCAAAAGGAGCCCCAGCACAAACACCACGACGACCAGCAGGGCGGCTTCTGAACTCTTGTTATTTTTGTCCATGGCTCGTTTCCGCCACCATCCTCAGAAAATCGTCGCGCGTCACGGCTCGCTGCGCCGGGTCCGTGAACAAACCGTACCGCCCTTCGGCGTTCATGGCCGTGATTTCCGTGTTCGGCGCGGGCGGCGCCACCGCTGTATAGGCGATCAAGGCTCCGAGCGCGAGCGTCGCTGTAATCGCCAGCCGCGACGCGAACGTCACGAGCGCCTGCACCAGTCCCCTTCCGCTGCCCGCCTGGTCCTGATGGGCCCAAATGCGCGCCATCACGACTCGCGCAAATCCCGGACTCGCTTCCGGCGCGGACTCGCACCATTTCAGCAAGCGGCGGCTACTCTTCGCGTCTTCCAGGGCCTCGCGGCACTTCGCGCATTCGCGCAGATGAACTTCAAGAAGATTCCGCGCGCCCTCGCTCTCAAGGGCCCCTTCCAGCGAATCCTCGAGAAGCGCCTCGATCTCTTCACACTTTCCTTGCTTGATGTTCCATTCCATCGCTCTTGATCCTTTCATTCAGCCTGCGCCGGCGGCTTCGCCGCGTTTCGCGGCCATTTGCTTCCGGCGCCGGTAGGAATCCATCAACCGGGTTCGAGCACGGAACAGTCGCACTTTCACTGTATTTACATTCAGGTCGAGTATCTCTGCCAGCTCTTGCACCGAAAACCCTTCCATCTCTTTGAGCACCAGCAATTGCCGGTCGGCGTCGCTCAATTTTCCCAGCAGCCATTCCAGCAGCTCGCGCACCTCCGCCCGCTCCTCCGGATTCTGCGGCAGGTTCTCCTCCGCCGCCGGCCCGTCCAGTTGCGAGACTTGCTCTTCGCTCAAGTCGGCTTCATACGTCAGAGGCCGCACTTTTTTCTTCCGGAGATAATCCCAACACTCGTTGACCGTGATCTTGTACAGCCAGGTCGAAAAGGCGGCTCGCTGGTCGAATTTTTTCAGCGAAATGTACGCCTTGAGGAACACTTGCTGCGCCACATCTTCCGCATCTTCCCGCCGGCGGAGAATCCCGTTGACCAGTCCCAGCACTTTCTGCTGGTGCCGCCTCACCAGTTCCTCGAACGCGGACTCCAGCCCCTTCTGCGCCTGATGGACCAGCTCGCGGTCCTCACGCGCCTTCTCTCGCCGAGCCAGCGGGACCTGAATCGCTGAGGCCTGGGATGCCACGTCTTTTGGGACGTCCGCCATCTGTATCAGGTTACCCCAATCTTCGCGCCTATCCCCATCAGACGCAATCGCCGGTTTCCCGTAAGCCTCATCTCGTGGCTGCGCTTTTCCCGGCTCGCCCTATTCCATTTTGGGATGATTTTGGACCGCTTTTTCGCCAAACCGGAGCCCTCAAGGCCGCGTTCCGGACGGGAAACCCAGGTCCCGCCGATTCCCATTCACCCCGCCCGGCGTTCTCTTCTCCCTTGTGATTTTCCGCTCTTTCTCGCTTGCGGCTCCCAGTTGTCCATGCAACAATACCCGCCATGATAATTGGAGATCGCATCCGTTTGCTTCGTGAAACCAAAAAACTATCCCAGGGTGACATCGAGAAGCGTACCGGGCTTCTTCGCTGCTACATCTCCCGGGTCGAGAACGGTCACACCGTTCCGGCCATCGAGACCCTGGAAAAACTGGCGAGGGCAATGGAAGTTCCGCTCTACCAGCTTTTCTACGACGGCGAAGAACCACCCGAACTGCCGAACCTTCCCAAGCGGAAATCGGCGGACGATATCGCCTGGGGCAGTTCTGGCAAAGAGGCACGTTTTCTGGGCCGCTTCCGCCGCGTTCTCGGCCGTTTGGACGAGGGCGATCGAAAGCTCTTGCTGTACATGGCTCAGAAAATGGCCAGCCGCTAGCGAACGGCTCCGACAATTTTTGTACTCCCCCTACGGTGCTCGCTCTTTTTGATGCGATTCGCGACAAGTGCGTGGGTGTCGATTCGCACGGTTCGATATAATCCTAGCCTCACCATTTCCGCGTTTTCATCCGCGTCCCTCTGATTGGATTTCAGTCCTAAAGATCCCTCCGCCATTTCGCTCGAGACTTCCTTTCGGAGCGTCGCAGCGGGCGCCGCGAACGAGCGTCCCATGAGGGAAGTGCGGTTCGCTGACCCGCAGCGTGGACCATGGGGGGATGATGAAACATTCCGAACTCTACCTCACATCTGAAATGCAGGGTTACCCGGCCAGTCGAGCTTTCGCCGCCCGCCGCGTCTACTCCCATTCAATAGTGCTCGGTGGTTTGGAGCTGATGTCGTAGACCACCCGGTTGACGCCGGGTACTTCATTCACGATCCGGACCGAAATTTTTTCCAGTACGTCCATGGGGAGCCGCGTCCAATCCGCCGTCATCGCGTCCAGCGAGTCCACCACCCGCACGGCGACCGCGTTGCCGTACGTTCGCCCGTCTCCCATAACTCCCACGCTCCTGACCGGCAAGAGCACGGCGAACGCCTGCCAAACTTTTTGATACAATCCCGCCCGGCGAATCTCTTCCCGCACCACCGCGTCCGCCCCGCGCAGAGTCTCCAATCTCTCGCGCGTAATTTCACCCAGCACGCGCACCGCCAGCCCCGGCCCCGGAAACGGATGCTTCACCAGGATTTCCTCGGGAAGTCCCAATTCCCTTCCGATCTGTCGCACTTCATCCTTGAACAGGTCGCGAAGCGGTTCGATCAAGCCAAACGGCATATCCGCCGGCAGCCCGCCCACGTTGTGATGGCTTTTGATTACCGCCGACGGCCCTTTCACCGACACCGACTCGATCACGTCCGGGTACAGCGTACCCTGTACAAGAAATTTCACCGGAAGCCCATCCTTCGACGCGGCAACCAATTTCTTCTGTTCCTCCGCGAACACTTCGATGAATTCTTTGCCGATGATCTTCCGCTTCGTTTCGGGATCGCTCACACCCGCCAGCTTCCCCAAGAAGCGTTCGCTGGCGTCTACTCCGATCACGTGGAGTCCCAGCCGCTCGCGAAGCAACCGGAGCGTGTCCTCGAATTCATTTCGCCGCAGCAGGCCCGTATCCACGAATACGTTCGTCAGCCGCTCGCCAATCGCACGGTGCACCAGGGCCGCCGCAACGGCTGAATCTACGCCTCCGCTCAAGGCGCAAATCGCCCGCGCTCCCACCGACTGGTTCTGAATGCGTTCAATCGTCTCGGCGATAAACCCCGACCGGTTCCAGTTTTTCTTCGCTCCGCACACTCCGAAAACGAAATTCCGGAGAATCTCCGTTCCCCGGTCGGTGTGATTCACTTCCGGATGAAACTGCACTCCATATAATTTCTTCGCCGCGTTTTCCACGGCCGCCACGGCATTGTCGGTCCGGCCCGCCACCGAAAAGCCTTCAGGCAGCCCCACCACGCTGTCGCCATGGCTGCTCCACGCTTTCAAATGCCGCGGCATTCCGCGCATCAGCGCCGACTCTCCCTCGGCGTCAAATTCCGCGGGGCCATATTCCCGCCGTTCCGCCCGTTCCACTTTTCCGCCGAGTTCCCGCGCCATCCATTGCATTCCGTAGCAGATTCCCAGCACCGGGACGCCCAGGGCCAGCATGCGCGCATCGCAATTTGGGGCGTCCGCGTCATACACCGAACTCGGTCCCCCCGACAGGACGATGCCCGCCGGTTCGAGCGCCTTTACTTCCTCCAGCTTTGCGTTGCAGGGCAAAATCGCGGAAAACACTTCCTGCTCGCGGATTCGCCGGGCGATCAGTTGCGTGTATTGACCGCCAAAGTCCAGCACCACGATCCCGCCTCGCGTCGTCACCGCGCCTCCGCCGGCCTGTTCCATCCTCGCCGCGCTTTCCCCCATCGCTTCCGCCTCTCCTCAATCTCGAAGCACATCTCGATTCCCCGCTGCCACCGCTTCCTCTTTCCGCGCGCCATTTCACTTCACCACGATGCTCACCAGCTTCCTCGGGACGACCACCACTTTCCCCACCTCTTTTCCTTTGATCATCAGCGAAATCCGCGCGTCATTCAGAGCCCGTTGCTTGGTCTCTTCTTCGTCCCATCCTTCTTCCGCCAGAATCTTGCCGCGGACTTTCCCGTTGATCTGCACGATCACCTCGTAGGCCTCTTCTTTCGTCAGGTCTTCGCGGTAGGCGGGCCACTTGGCCTTCGACAGATCTTCGGCGTGGCCCAGCATTTCCCACATTTCTTCGGCAATGTGGGGGGCCATCGGCGCCAGCATGAGGACCAAGATCTCCAGGCCGCGTTTCAAAATCATCGGGCTAACGTCCGTCTCGAGCGGTTCCTGCGCCTGCCAGGAATTCACCAGCTCCATTAGCAGGGCAACGGAAGTATTGAAATGCCAGCGGGCTTCGAAATCGTTCGTCACCCGTTTCAAAGTCTGGTGGGTCCTCCGGATCAGCAGCTTTTCCTTGGCGCTCGCGGTCGAAAAATCGCTTTTCTGCGTCAGATCCGTCTGAATACCGCGCACTCTATCGGCGTGCTTCGCCACCAGACGATAGGCCTTGTGCAAAAATCGCGACGAGCCTTCGATCGCCTCCTCGCTCCATTCCAGGTCCTTTTCCGGAGGCGCCGCAAAAAGAGTGTAGAGGCGGCCGGTGTCGCACCCGTATTTGTCGGCCATTTCGATGGCCCCGACAATGTTTCCCTTCGACTTCGACATCTTCACGCCGTCTCTTAGGACCATGCCCTGCGAGAACAGGCGTTTCACGGGCTCTTTATGATCGATTAATCCGAGTTCATTCATCACCCGGCTGAAGAAACGCGAGTAGATCAGGTGCAGGATCGCGTGCTCGACCCCGCCGATATACTGATCGATCTGAAACCAATATTCCGCCTTTGCTTTCGCGAACGGCGCCCGGTCGTTCCGCGGATCCGTATAGCGATAGAAATACCACGACGAATCGATGAACGTGTCCATCGTGTCCGTCTCGCGCTGCGCGGGGCCGCCGCATTTCGGGCAGGTCGTGTGCAAAAAATCCGGAACGTTCACAAGAGGCGATTGCCCTTGTCCCGTCAGCGTCACATTGTCCGGCAAACGCACCGGCAACTGATCGTCCGGCACTCCGACGATTCCGTCCTGTGTGCAATAGACCACGGGGATCGGCGTACCCCAGTACCTCTGCCGCGATATCCCCCAATCCTTCAGGCGATAGGTGGTCTCGGCTTTTCCGAAGCCCTTGGCTTCGGCGTCGGACGTCATTTGTTCGATTGCGCGACTGCTTGTCAGCCCGGTATACGGCCCGGATTCGACGAGCTTTCCATACTCCGTCGCCGCTTCGTCCATTCGATCGGCCTTCAACGGCGGGCCGCTGACGGGCTGCACCACCACTTTGACCGGCAAGCGGTACTTTTCCGCAAATTCGAAATCCCTTTGGTCGTGTGCCGGGACGCACATCACCGCGCCTGTGCCATATTCCGCCAGGACAAAATTCGCCACCCAGATCGGCACCAATTCGCCGGAGAACGGATTCACGGCGAACCGTCCGGTGAAGAATCCCTCCTTTTCCGCAGTCGCAATGTCCGCGGCCTTCACGCTTTTCGACCGCATCGCTTTCAGCTGCGATTCCATCGCACCGCTTCCCGGGACACCCGAGAGTAGTGCTTTCAACCGCGCGAAGTTCGGCGACACGAGTACCGCGGCCACGCCGTAAATCGTGTCGACGCGCGTCGTGAACACCTCGATGGGATCAAGCGTCATCCCCGAGACGGCAAACTTCACGCGCGTACCCTCCGACTTGCCGATCCAGTTCCGTTGCATCACCAGGACTCGTTCCGGCCAGCCGCCCGCCAGTTCGTTGATTCCCTCGAGCAGCGCGTCCGCGTAGTTCGTGATCCGCAAGAACCATTGCTCGATTTCTTTCGACTCGACCAGTTGCGTGTCGTGCTGCCAGCAATACCCGTCGATTACCTGTTCGTTCGCCAGGACCGTCTGGCATTGAGGGCACCAGTTCACACGGCTGCGCTTGCGATACGCCAGCCCGCGCTCAAGCATTCGCAGGAAAAACCACTGGTTCCACCGGTAATATTCCGGCTCGCACGTTGAAACTTCGCGGTCCCAGTCGTAGCTGAACCCAAACCGCTTGCAGACCGCCCTCATCTGCGCGATGTTCGCGTTGGTCCATTCACGAGGCGGCGTGCCCCGCTTGATCGCGGCGTTTTCCGCCGGCAGTCCGAATGCGTCCCATCCGATCGGGTGCAGCACGTTGAATCCCTGCATCCGCTTGTAGCGCGCCACTGCGTCTCCAATGGTGTAATTGCGCATGTGGCCCATGTGCAGCGTGCCGGAGGGGTACGGCAACATTTCGAGCAAATAATATTTCGGACGCGTCGCATCCAAATCCACGGCGCGGAACGCTCCCTCTTCTTCCCATCGCTTTTGCCACTTCGCTTCAACCGCCCCTGCGTCGTATTCCGTCAAGTTCACTTCCCCCGCTTCCTGATATGAGTTCGTTTTGAAGATTTTTTCGAGCGTCGCCGAGGTTTCATGCCGTCCCGTCCGCTGGCCTTCACGGTCACTCCCACGAGCCTCCACAGGGCCGCCACGTTCCTCCGATCGTCCCCGGGCTTATCGATCGGCGTCTCCAGAATAAAGGCCTTGCCGGCGAGCAGTGGATGATTCAGGATTCTCCGGAATCCGTCGAGCCCGATCTTCCCTTTTCCGATGTGCTCGTGCCGGTCCACGCGCGACCCCAGAGGCGTCTTCGAATCGTTCGTGTGCACCACGGCAACTTGTTCCAGCCCGACGGCTTTCTCGATATCCTGGAGCGCTCTTTCAAGTCCTTCCTGCGTCCGCACGTCCCAGCCCGCGGCGAACGTGTGCGCCGTGTCCACGCAAATTCCCAAGCCCAGTTCGGGACACAAATCCATAATCGCCCGCAGCTCCTCGAACTTCGAACCTACGGAGCTTCCCTGTCCCGCCGTGTTTTCGAGCAAAATCTGCAACCCTTCAAGCTTCAATCCCCGCGTCGCTTGCTTTAGGCCCTCCGCGATCGCTCCAATCGCTTCCTGCCTGCTTCCTCCGACGCAGCTCCCAGGATGCGTCACCAGGTAATCCGCTCCCAGGGCCAGCGCCCGCACCACTTCCTGGTGAAACGCCTGCATAGACCGCGCGCGCATTACCCGGTCCGGGGATCCGAGATTGATCAGGTAATTCGTGTGAATCACGAGTGGCCCCAGCTGCAATTCCTTTCGCCGCTCGCGAAATCTCTTCGCTTCGGCTTCGCCGATCCGCGAGCTCCCTCCCGGCCACATCCTGGGGCTCGCCGAAAAGATCTGCAGTGCGTTCGCTCCCAGACCGTGCGCGATTTCGAGCGCGCCGCTGATGTCTCCGGCGATCGACGTGTGGATGCCAATTCGAATGCTTCCGTCTTTCCAGGCAGGTATTTCAGGGGCGGGAGGCGGTTCCGGACGGTATTCGTCGGAAGCGTCGTAGGTCAGCGTATTCTTCTGTTCTTCTTCCGACATTCCTCGTTGGTATTATTGATTTTATCGGATTCCCCTTCACTCCGCAAACTCGCCTTTTGGCGCTCCGGCCGCGCTCGTAGCCGCCCGTTCGCGATGCTCTTTTGTCCGCAGCGTCGCTCCTGTATATTCTCCCTCGCATGCCGCCGCCCTCTTCCCAGCGCCTCAACTTGACGACCCTTATCTCCATCTCTTTGCCGGCCTTTGCCCTCGAGCCATTCGTGCACGAATTCCTAGGTCACGCCTGCACAGCGTGGCTCCTCGGCGTAAAAGTCATCCTCGTCTCCTCGACGGCGATGCAGACCGCGGGCGGCTCCCGTCTGATCCCCGCCGCCGGGCCACTGTCGAATCTGATGTTCGGAGCCGCCGCTTACATTGTCATGCGCCGCATTCCGGGGTTCACGGCCCTCCGTTTTTTCCTCTGGATTTTTACCTTTGCGAATCTCTTTCTCGGTTTTGGCTATATCCTCTATTCCGGAGTGATCAATTTTGGCGACTCCGCATACGTAATCGCCGGTCTGCGCCCCGCGTGGATGTATCGCGCGGGATTGATTGTTCTCGGAGCTTGGGGCTACCGCTTCTCGGTCGGCCTCGCCGCGCGGGACACCGCTTCACTCATTCGTTCCGGCTCCGTGCTTTCCGGGGACATTCCACGCCTTGTCTACCCCGCTTGTCTCGCTGGAGCGCTTTTGTACTTCATTGCGTCGCTTTTCAATCCCGTCAGCCCTTCGCTCATCCTGTATGACGGTCTCTCCATGGCCGCCGGTGTCGTCATCGGTTTCTGCCTCATCCCCGGCGTCGCCAGGAACATCTCCTCCAGAGCCGTCGTCGCTTCCCCGAATGGACCCGAAAATGCCCCCGCCTCGGTACTTCCCTTCAGTCCTGCTTGGCTGCTCCTCGCCATGATTTCCACTATTGCTTTTCTCTACTTCCTGGGCCGCGGCTTCCGCCCCTAGCATTTCCCCGGTCTGTTGCAGAGAACGTAAAAACGCGATACCTTCCCCACCCGTTCATTCAATTAAGTAGTAACCTTGGATTCAGCTATTCCGTCTGAATCGCCGCGTGGATTTGAATGCCCGATATTCTGCGGAGGATCCCATGGACCTGGCCCTCGGATTTCGCCGTCTTATGCTCTCCTCTCGCCTAAAACCCCTGACAATCGCGCTTTTCGCCGTCCTCGCTTCGGTTTTCATCTCCAGTTGCGGCGGAAATTCACCCGGCGGGGGCTCAGCTTACTCCGGCCCAACTCTCGTCACCCTCGTTTCCACTGGCACCGCCAACGACCAGCTCTCGCAATTTGCTCTCGCGATCGAGAGCCTTTCGCTCACAACCAAATCCGGCCAGACCGTTCCCGTCATCTCCTCCGAGCAGGATGCCGAATACATTCATGTGAACGGCGCCATCGAGCCGCTGGCCACCGCCTCCGTTCCCCAGGGCGATTACACTTCCGCTTCAATTACCGTCGGCTGGGAGCAGTTCACGTGTCTCGTTTCCTACAGTGGCGGGCTTGTCGACAGCACTTTCGCCTACGGCTACACGCCTCAATCACACGTGTCCATCACGCTGCCCCAGCCCTTGACCATTCGCGGCGAAACCATGGCCTTGTCCTTAAATCTCGCCGTCGAGCAGTCGGCGTCCTTCGATACCTGCTTCGATCCCAGCGGAATCAATTCCTTCGCGATCACACCCACCTTCACTTTGTCTCCCTACGTCCTGGCGGCGCAGCCTTCCAGCGCCTCAAACGGCCGGGTTTCCAATTTCACCGGGTCCGTCGCGACGCTCGCCGCCTCCAGCGCGAGTTTCACGCTTTCTCTCCCCAACCTCGAAACCACCCGGACCGATATGGTCAGCACCTCCGCCTCGACCACTTTTCAGGGCCTTCCCAATTTCGCCGCGGTCGCCACGGGCCAATTTCTCAATATGGACGCGAACCTTCAGCCCGACGGTTCTCTCGCCGCCACACGGATCAACGTTCCGGACACTTCTGCCGTGTTCTACCTGACCGGTCCCATCACCTTTGTGGATACGCTCGTTCCTGAACTCGCCATCTTCGGCCGTCAGGAGGGCGGCGGCCCCTTCGTAGGCGTAAATGAATTGGGCTTGCTCCAATTCAGCTTCGCCAACGCCACGTTTCTCGTCTCCAACCAGCAGACGAATCTCCAGAATTTGCCGTTCACTCCCGTTTTTAACGCTTCGACGATGGTCGGCGGTCAAAACGTATTCCTCACCTCTCCTTCGCCCAACTGGGCCTCCGAGCCTGATCCCACTGTCACCACACTCACTTTGATCCCTCAATTCCTCGACGGCACAATTACCGGCTCTTCCACCAGTGGAGCCTTCACGGTTTACTCCATCCAGCTCGCCCCGTACGATTTGTTTCCCGAATTCGCGGTCCAGCAAGGACAAACCACCCTGCTCAACAATCCTACTCAAGTGCAGGTCTACGTGGACACCAATACGCAGTTGCTAAATTCTCAGCCGCTTGCTCCCGGCGGAGTCTTTCGCTTCAACGGCCTGGTTTTCAACGACAACGGCACTCTTCGCATGGACTGCGCCCAAATCAACGACGGCGTCAGCGTGGCTCCGTTGCCCGCTCCCTCCGGCGATGCCGCCAAACCGAGTCGCGTCCGGATTCTTCGCCAGGTGCTTCTCCCCGGCGGCATGCACCGGATTGACCGCCTGATCACCCCGGCGCAGTAGCTCTTCGCCCTTCGCCGGTTCGCGCCGCGCCGGTAGCAATTCGCCGCCACCGCGGGAAAACTCTCGTCGTAGTTTTCCCGCTTCCGATGCTATGATTTTTCTCTCTGGCGCGGTCGCCAAGTGGTAAGGCAAGGGTCTGCAAAACCCTTATCGGCGGTTCGATTCCGCCCCGCGCCTCCATCATTCCTGCACTCGCCGGTTGATCTCTGGCAGGGCCCTGCTTCCTTTACGTCCTCTCTCTACGCTAAACTGTCGAATTCTCTTCACCCGGGGGATTCTCGCAATGCTCGTCGTCATGCAGTCGCACGCCACCGAAGACCAAATCCGCGCCGTATGCCAGGTCATCGAATCTCTCGGCTACAAGGCTCATCCCATTCCTGGCGCGGGCCGCACGGCCATCGGCATCACCGGCAACACCGGCGCCATTGATCTCACTTCTCTGGAAGGCATGCCCGGCGTCGTCGAATGCATTCCCGTCAGCAAGCCCTATAAACTCGTCAGCCGTGACGTGAAGGAAGAAAGCAGCGTTGTCCGCGTACCGACCCCGCTCGGAGATGTTGCCTTCGGAGGCGGCGCTATCGCTCTCGTTGCCGGTCCCTGCGCCATCGAAAACCCGGAGCAGGCCTTCACCATCGCCGCCGCCGTCAAGAAATCCGGCGCGCGCCTCTTTCGCGGCGGAGCCTACAAACCCCGGACGTCGCCCTACAGCTTTCAGGGTCTCGGCGAGCCCGGCCTGAAAATTCTTGCCGCCGTCCGGGACCAGTTCGGCCTCGGCATCATCACGGAAGCCGTGGACCACGAATCGCTCGATCTGGTCGAACGGTACGCCGATGTCATCCAGATCGGTGCGCGCAACATGCAGAATTTTTCTCTTCTCAAACGGGCCGGGCGCGCCCAGAAACCCGTGCTCCTCAAACGCGGGATGTCCGCCACGCTCGACGAATTTCTCATGGCCGCCGAGTACGTTCTTTCCGAAGGAAATTACAACGTGATTCTCTGCGAGCGCGGCGTCCGCACCTTCTCCGATTTCACCCGCAACACGCTCGATCTTTCCGTTGTTCCCGCCGTCCAGCGCCGCAGCCATCTTCCCATCGTTGTCGATCCCTCCCACGGCACCGGCCGCCGCAACAAGGTCCTTCCTCTCTCTCGCGCGGCCGTCGCCGTCGGAGCCGACGGCATCCTTGTCGAGGTCCATCATGATCCCGACCGTGCTCTCTCCGATGGCCCGCAATCCATTCTCCCAGCTGAATTCGACCGGCTCGTCGGCGAAGCCCGCCAAATCGCGGCCGTCCTCCACCGCTCACTCAATTGAATTGCGCCATGCAAAGCGAGTCGCCCGCATTCCGAATCGGCTCGCCCCAGACGCGGTTTTTTGACCGCGCGTATGAATGGAAGAATGAATCGGTTTCCTCCTTCTCCATTTCCTCCTCTTATTCTTGTTCTCGCGGAGTTTCCTGCTTTCGAGTTTCCCCTTGTGAGTGTGCGCTTCGCCGGCGTTTCGCGCCCCGCGAGCCACGCTCGACGTCTTCCGGATCAGGGCCTTCATGAAATTCCGTCCCAATTACCGTCTCCTCGCGCTTCTCTTCATCCTTTCCCTCTTTGCTGTCCGCGAAGTCGCTCTCGAGCTCCGCCCCTCGTTTCTTCGTCCCGGCCTTCATCTCTTTGCTTATGTAGGCAACACTGCCGACGCCACGCTCACCGTCATCGACCTCATCAAGCTTGCTCCCATCGCCACCCTCAATGTCGGGCCCGGGCCATCCGGCATACGCGCCCACCCCAACCGCCCTGAAATCTGGGGACTCAGTTCTTCTGGCGGCTACGCGTGGGTTCTCGATTGCAAGACCGATCAAATCGTCGCCCGCATCCCCGTCGGCTCAGAGCCTTACGCCCTCGATTTTTCTCCCGACGGCCGCCGCGCTTACGTCGCCGCCTCGGGTGACGACACCGTGGTCGCCATCGACACCTCGTCGCGGCAAATCGTTGCGCGCGAGCGCACCGGCCGGAGCCCTTGGATCGCCCATGCCACACCCGACGGCCGCCTCGTCCTCGTCACCAATCGCGGCGATGCCACTGTCTCTTTGCTCGACGCCGCTTCCCTTGCTCCCCTTGCCACCATCCCCGTCGCTCCCGCTCCTGAACAGATCGCCATTCTTCCCGACAGTTCGAAAGCGTTCATCACTTCCGGAACCACCCCGCAAATATCGGTGATTGACCTGCGACGAAAACTTTTTGTCACTAACCTCGCACTCGGCGGCAACCCCAGCGACCTCATCCTCAAGCCCGACGGCGGCGAGCTCTATATTCCAATCGCCGCCGCTCACGGGCTTCTCATCGTAGACACGGCGACGAACGAGGTCGGCGATTTTGTGCTCCTAGGTATGTCGCCCTCTGCCGGCGTGCTCTCCCGCGACGCCGAAACTCTCTATGTTGCCGACTCGGCCGCCAATCACGTCGTTCCGATCATCATTGACGAGCGCCATGTCCTTCCACCCATCACCGTTGGCCAGTCCCCCTCCACCTGTGGGATTACGCCAGGCGGCGACCTTCTTCTGGTGGTGGACCGCGCCTCAAGCGACCTCGCCGTCATCCGCACCCAGACCGCCAGCCTCATCACGCTCATTCCGGTTGGTTCCAGCCCTAGAGACCTTGCCGTCAAGCTGTTTTAACGGCTGAGGAGGCTTGCGAACCTGCACCGAGGCCGGGCTGGGAGCGGGTCGATTCGCGCGCGCAAAGCCGCGCTCCATCGCAATTGCAAGCCATTTCGCGACCTCCGCTGCGCGCCTGTTCGCCCCAAAATCGTTGACCCGCAAGGTGATAGCTCGCTAAACTGATACTGCCAGCCCGGTTGCAAACTTCTTCGGAGGGATTATGAAGATTTGCTCATTCCGGACGATCGAACTCGTTTTTACCTTGCTCCTGGCCGCTGCACTGGCGACTCCGCAGGATGTGTTTGCCCAAAACCACGTCGTTTCCCCAACCCAACTCCAAAAGGACGTAGCTGCCGCGTCATCTGTCCGGCAGAAGAATCTGGACCAACTGGAATCATTCCTGGAATCTCCCGAGGCCGTTCGGGCCATGAAATCCGCCCACTTGGACTATCGGGAGGTGCAAAAAGCGGTTCCCCAATTGAGCGACCAGGACCTGGCGATGTTGTCGGCTCGTTCGGTGAAGGCGCAGAAGGATTTCGCGGCGGGAGAC
Source organism: Verrucomicrobiia bacterium (assembly GCA_035503815.1). Taxonomy (GTDB): domain Bacteria; phylum Acidobacteriota; class Terriglobia; order Acidiferrales; family UBA7541; genus Palsa-295. Next base: position 84,370 of record DATJTF010000036.1, on the reverse strand, counting down.
ATTACCGACCGTGACCTCCTCATAATTCTGGTGGCCGTCGCCGCTCTTATTCTGATCATCGTCGCCGTGCGCTGATTCTGATGTTTTTTCGCCTCGTCCTCTTCGGCGTCCTTCTCTCCGCGGCGGGCGCAACGCTGGCGCCCGCTGCCGAGACCAATGGAGCTTGGATCGACGTTCCCTTCTTCGCCCAGTCCAAGGACGGCTGCGGCTCGGCCGCAATCGCCATGGTGATGGCATATTGGTCGAAGAAGGAGGGCCGGCCCGTTCCCTCTTCGGCCGATCCCGCCGTAATTCAGGCTGCTCTTTATTCCCCCAAAGCCCGCGGAATTAAGGCCTCCGACATGCAACGCTATTTTCAAAAATCCGGTTACCAGGTTTTTGTGTTCAATGGCGATTGGCAGACGCTTCGCCACCATCTGAATCTTGGCCGGCCCTTGATCGTCGCGCTGCAAGCCAGCGGTTCTCTCGAGCCCCTCCATTATGTCGTGGTTGTGGGCTTGGATTGGGAACGCGGCTCCGTCTTCGTGAACGACCCCGCTCAGCAGAAGATGCTTCGCATTTCGCGGAGCGGCTTCCAATCCGAATGGGCTCCGATTCATAACTGGACTCTCCTCGCCGTCCCTCGGACATCCGATTGATCCTGCTTTTTCTCCTCGCGACTCTCCCGCTTCCACAACTTCATTCACAATCGCATCCCCCGGCGGACCGAACGGCCCAAATCGAGAGTCTCTTCAGCCAAGGACAGTGGGAAAAAGTCGTCGAGGCCGTCCCGCTCGCTTCATCCGAACCCGCCGACCTCGAGCTGGATCGCGGTCTGGCTCTCGCCCAACTCAAGCGCTGGAGCGAAGCCCGGCAAACGTTTCTTGCGGGAATCCTTGGCTATCCGCGCGACCCGCGCTTCCGCGTAGAGCTGGCAGGCGTGGCCTACCGGCAAAAACGCTATGACGAGGCCAAGAAATATCTTCGGGGCGCTCTGTGGCTCGAGCCCGGGGATGCCTATGCCAACAATTTCCTCGGCTCGATTTACTACCTCGAGGGCAACCTCGAAGCGGCTCTCAAGTATTGGAATCGCGCGGCGCGGCCTCATCTTGCGGATTTTAGCTTTCAGCCGCCACCCGAACTGAATCCACTCCTGCTTGATCGCACATTCCCTTTTTCTCCGGGGATGCTTTGGACGCGCGATGAGTTTCTAGCCTCGGAATCACATCTCGACGCCTTGGATCTCTTTCCCCAACGCCGTTTTGACCTCGAAGCCCATCCCGACGGCTCGTTCGATCTGCGCGTCGAGGCTCCTATCGCCGGAACCTGGAACCCACAGCGCCCGGAAAGCTGGCTTTCTCTTTTCCGCGGCTTGCCTTACGAAACCGTTTATCCCGAATTTTTCAACCTCAACCATTCAGGTCTCAATTGGTTGTCCTCGTTCCGCTGGGACGACCAGATGCGCCGCCTCCATTCCGAACTTGCTTCGCCGCTGTTCGATAATCCCTCGCTCCGATTCCGCTTCTTTTTCGACGCCCGCAACGAAAACTGGAACATCTCCCGCACGATAATGCCCTCCGCTCCCGCGCCCGCTTTTCTCAATCTCGAAAAGCTCGCCGTGGGCGCCGAATTTCATTTTCTCGCGGGTCCGCGATGGCAGTGGAGCCTCGGCGCCGAATACTCCGACCGGCATTTTCGAAGCCTTTCGGGCATCCCGTTGCAGTCCTCCGAGTTTTTTACAGACGGCTCGTCGCTTTCTCTGCGAGGAGGCGTTCAACGTTCACTTGTCCGCTTTCCCGAAAGACGTTTCACACTCGATTCCTCGGCCGGCGCCGAGATCGGAACCTTTCTCGAAAATCCTCTCGGCCGGTATGCCCGCTTCACCGGAGATCTCTCGGCAGTATGGTTTCTCCGCGCCCGCGGTGACGATTACGAATTCCGATCGAGGCTTCGCGCGGGCGGCACGCTTGGGCGCGTTCCGTTTGACCAGCTCTACATGCTCGGATTTGACCGCGACAACGACCTGTGGCTCCGCGGCCACCCCGATCTCCGCGGCGGGCAAAAAGGAAACGCCCCTCTCGGCAGGAACTACATCCTGTTGAACTCTGATTTTGACAAGATTCTCTTCAACAACGGCTTTCTGACTCTGAAACTGGGCCCGCTGCTCGATACCGGCAGAATCTACGACCCTTCGGGTTTTTTCGGTTCGCCCAAATGGCTTTGGGATACGGGCGTGGAGACCAAAATCCGGATACTCGGCAGCTTCGAGCTCGTCCTTGGCTACGGCAAGGATCTTCGTTCAGGCACGAATTCCTTCTTCACCACCGTCACCCGCTGACGCCGGTGTCTCCCTTCGCTTTCCCTGCCGCAGCTTCGCCATTACTTCCGCGTTCTTTCCCGCAACTACTTCCTTTGCCCCGCACCTCTCCCGATATACAATCCTTCGCGACCAATGGCACTGGCCCAGCGAAGCGATTCACCTCCCTCCTCCTTCCACGCGGATAAGACCAACGTTCCCGCCGTCTCCATGGTCACCACGCTCTTCTTCATGTGGGGCTTTCTCACCAGCCTCAATGACATTCTCATTCCGCATCTGAAGACTATCTTCCAGCTCAACTACAAGCAGGCATTTCTCATTCAGGTATTTTTTTTCGTTTCCTATTTTGTCTTTTCACTTCCCTCCGGCCGGATCGTGGACACCTTCGGCTATAAAAAATCAATGGTCGGCGGCCTCTTAACCATGGCCCTTGGGGCCATCCTGTTCCTTCCCGCGGCGAGCGCACCATCCTTCGCGCTTTTTTTGGTGGCTCTTGCCGTCCTTGCTGCTGGAATGACCATCCTCCAAGTTTCCGCAAACCCCTATGTCGCCGTTCTCGGCCCCGAAAACACTGCCGCCAGCCGCCTCAATCTCGCTCAGGCCTTCAACTCTCTTGGCACATTCATCGGGCCGGCTGTCGGTGGACTTCTCATCTTGTCCGCCGCTCCTTTAGCGGACAGCGCTCTCCGTCAGCTTTCACCCGAAGCTTGGCGAGCCTACCAAATCAGCCAAGCCTCGTCTGTTAAGCTTCCCTACCTTGGTTTCGCGCTTGTCCTTGCGGGTCTTGCGGTTGCCATAGCCCTTTTCAAGCTCCCTCACATCCCTGGAGTCGAGCGCAGTGGAGCCAAAGTAAGCGACTCCATTTGGCGGCATAAGCACCTTGTGCTTGGCGCAATCGCCATCTTCGTTTACGTTGGCGCGGAAGTCGCCATCGGCAGCTTTCTCGTGAATTATTTCAATGAGGCAGACATCGGAAATGTCTCGGAAAAAGTGGCGGCGGGATTGGTCTCGTTCTATTGGGGCGGGGCGATGGTCGGCCGTTTCATCGGCTCAGGCCTGCAGCAGAAAATCGCGCCCAACAAAATTCTCGGCGTCTGCGCCATCATGGCCGCCCTTCTGGTCTGTGCCACGATGCTCACTTTCGGTCACGTCGCCATGTGGACCGTCATCGCCGTTGGTCTCTTCAATTCCATCATGTTCCCCACCATCTTCACCCTTTCTATCGAAGGTCTCGGTCCGCTCACCGGCGACGGCTCAAGCCTTCTCGTGGCTGCCATCGTAGGTGGTGCCGTCATTCCTCTTGCCCAAGCCGCTATTGCCGACCGCATCGGCATTCACCATGCGTTCATCCTTCCCATCGTCTGCTACATCTACATCGCCTTCTTCGCCTTCCGCGGCTACCGCCGCGCATAATCCTTCACCTGCCGTTATTGCACCACGAGCGTCAGCTCCGCCGTTCTGGTCGCTGCAGTTGCTCCGGTCCCCGTCGTTGCCGTTACGGTAACCGCGTTCGCGTAAGTGCCTGTTGACGTGAACGGCGGATCGGTCGCCGCGCTTCCGCCGCCGCCGCATGACGCTGTCAGCGCGACGGCAAGCGCAAGCCCCGCAGCAGCTCCAAACAGTCGCTCACGGCGCCGCTCTCCTGGAAGGCAAGCCATTCCGAAAGAGAACAGCAAAACCAACAGGATTTCCTCTATTCCATCGCTGTTGCTTTTTCCCGATTGCCGCTTCCAAGCCGCCGATTCCGCGGCCGTGGTCGGCACGCTTACCGTAAACGCCCCTGGGCCGCTCGCCGTCACGGTTACGCTCGTCGGAGAAACACTGCAACTGGTCCCGGAAATCGCCACCGGCTCGCTGCACGTCAATGCGACGCTCCCTGTGAATCCCCCGCTCGGGTCGATCTCCAGGTTGTATGTCGCGGTTCCACCCGCCGTAACGGTTTGCGCCAGGCTTCCCCCCGCCGGCGGCGCGATCTCAAAGTCCATCACCGTGCCGGACAGCGCCACGCTCTGGGGGGAATCGCCGGCGTTGTCCGTCAGAGTCATCGTCGCGCATCGAGCACCTGCGGTCGCTCCGCACTGCGCATCCTGCGCCTGAGGAGTGAAGACGGCGTGAATCGTGCACGTTTGCCCGCTTGGAATTGACACTCCGCCGGTTCCCGTGCAGTTGTCCGTCTCCGTGAAGTCGGCGCCGTCCGCGCCTGAAAACGCAATCCTGGTGATGGCAAGCGCTCCCGTTCCTGTGCTGCTCACGGTCACAGTTTGCGCCGCGCTCGCGGTTCCAATCAATTGCGCGGGGGAAAACGACAGGCTTGTTGCCGACAATTTGAGCGCCGCCTGCGTTGCTGTTCCAGTCAGCGGGACGGTTTGCGGGCTGCCCGCGGCGGCGTCAGCCACGCTCAGCATCGCTGTCCGGCTTCCCGGCGCCGTCGGCGCGAAGGTCACTTGAATCACGCACGATTTGCCCGACGCCACGCTTCCGGAACAATTCGTGCTTTCCGAAAAATCCTGCGCGTTTGTTCCGGACACGCCGATCGTCCCGATCGCGACCGGCGCGCTTCCCGTGTTCGTCAGCGTCACCGATGTGGGCGCGCTCGCCGTTCCCACACTTTGCGGTGCAAACGATATGCTGTCTGGGCCGACGCTGACCGTACCTGTGCTCGACCCCGTGCCGCTCAGACTCACGCTCTGCTCTCCTGTTCCTGCGTTGTCGTAGAAATTCAAGCTGCCGGCGGCCGCTCCATTCGCCGATGGAGTGAACGTCACGATTACGCTGCAGCTTCCCTGGGGCGGGATTGTCCCTCCTCCGGCCGGACACGCCTCCGCGCCGCCGCTCATCGCAAATCCAGCCGCGCTTCCCAGAAGCGCGACGCTCTTCAGGTCAAGCGTTCCGCTTCCCGTGTTTGTCAGCGTTACGGTCTGCGCCGCGCTCGTCGTTCCCACCGTCTGGCTTGCAAATGTCAATGAATTCGGAACCAGAGTCGCTATCGCCGCTGCGGTCGCACCGGTTCCGGAAAGCATCACCGTCTGCTCGGTTTCCGGCTGGTTTCCCGAGTTGTCGGTAATCACGAGCGTCCCATTCACCAGTCCGGTCGCCGCCGGCTTGAACCACACACCGTATACGCAGGACCCCCCCGCCGGAATCGTCAGGCAGCCGCCATTCACTCCCACCGAGCCCGACGCCATCCCATAGTAGACGCTCGGCGAAAATGCAAACTGCGCCACACTAAGCGGCTGCCCTCCTGTGTTCGTCAACGTCACATACTGCGGCCATCCCGTGGTTCCCACAGCCACGCTTCCGAAATTCAAATTTCCCGGAGTCACCGTCGCTTGTGGCGAGGCAGATACGCCTTCGACTTCGAGAACTTGTTCCCCTCCCGCCGCGTTATCCTCCACCTCGATCGTCGCCCCTTCCGTTTGCGGCGTCGAAGACGTGAAATCCACCTCAAACGAGCAAATCTCGCTGCTTCCCGCTGGGAGAGTCATGCCGCTGCAGGGGGTTGCCGGAACAAGCGAAAAATCGCTTCCAGTCTGGGTCAGCGAAATTCCTGAAATCGTCAGCGTCTCGTCCCCTGTGTTCTTGATGCCCACATTCACACCGGGGTAATTTTGAATTCCCGTATTGGCGAACTTCACCACGGCGGGACTGAACTCCACGCTTGGCCCCGCCGCCCCCGACGGGTTCTCGACAATCCCGGCGACAAATCCATTGGCCACCCCGGGACAACTCGCGCACGTCAGCTCAACACCCGTAGCAGCAGCACCCGGAGCTTGCGGAAAATCGCTCGCATTTGTCGTCCCACCCACGTACACGTTCACATCGCCCGTTTCACCCGCCGCGCTCATCGCCGCCACGGCGTTCCCCGAGCTCGTAGCGGTCACTCCCGGCGAGGGAGTTCCTCCCAATGGCGTCGCGAATTTCAATCCGGCGCTTCCTGGCGTCGTCGTGTCCAGCTTGGCCACAAACGCATCCGAATCCCCATTCTGTGGTTGCATGTTGTCGAGCCACGGAAAATCCGTCGAACTCGCACTGCCCGCCAGGTACACGGCGTTCGGCGCCAGCTCCGCCACACTCATTCCGGAGTCAACGCCCGATCCACCAAGATAGGTCGAGTATTCGAGCGTCGTCATGCCCGCTGCGTTCTGCCTCACCACGGCCAAAAAGGCGTTCGTCCCTCCCAATCCCGCTTGGTCCTTGCCCTGGTACGCGGCGACGACCCCCATTGGAAAATCCGCTGAATTCGTCGTTCCCGCCACATAAGCCGTCGCCGGCAGTTGCGACGAATCCACGGCAATGGCCATCACCTGATCGGCGCCTGTTCCGCCGAGGTACGTCGCATACGAAAGGTCGCTCAAACCATTTCCCGACGGCGATATCTTCACAACGAACCCGTCGTAGTTTCCTCCGCCGTAGTTCGGCTGAAATCCGTTCGCCGTCGACGGAAACGTCGTTGGGTTGATCGGCTGAGACGTGTACCCCGCGAGAAACACGTTCTCCTTCGAATCCACGGCGAGTCCCGTCACTCCCACTTCGGCGAAAATTCCCAGATACGTGCAGTAGCGGAGCGTGGGCGTCGCTCCAGGTGTGTACATCGCCAAAAATCCGTCCGTTGCCCCTCCCCCGTACGTCGCCTGGTACGGCGTGGTCACCTCTGCTTTCGTGCACAAATCCGTGGACGTAGTATCCGAGGCGATATAGATATTTCCGCTGCCGTCGATCGCGACTCCTCCCGCGTTCTCATTGGCCTCGGCTCCGCTCCCTGCCAAAACGGAAGAAAAGTTCAGCTTGCCTCCCGTCGATTGATCGAGCACTGTCACCACCGCGGCGTTCGTCCCTCCCGCCATCGCGCTTCCATCCGTCACCGGATAATCCGAGGACGTTGTCGTGCCTGCGATCGCGACATTTCCCTTCTCATCCACCGCAATCGCTCCTCCCGACTGCGTCGTGTTCCCGCCGATGAAAGTCAGCCATTCGAGCGAACCCGGTCCGCTCACGCCCGGATTGATCTTTGCGACAAACAAATACGAACTCGCTCCCGCCACTCCCTCCGACTGCGCTGTTGTTCCGGGGAAGGAGCCCGTTGCCGCCGTTTCTCCCCCCACGTACAAATTCCCCTGCGCGTCGAGCGCCGCACTGTTTACTTCCGTTCCTCCCGGCCCGCCGAGAAACGTCGCATATTCGAGAGTCAGCGTCGGGTCGATTACCAGAGTGTTTCCGTTGTCGCGCGCCCCCAACCAAAATCCCACGCTCCCGTCCGCCCGCATTACGTACCCGCCTTCGATCCGCTTCTCGTCGCGTTCCTCGGAGTTTTGCGCGATAGAGCTCACCGCCTTTCTTTTTCCTTCCTCGAAGATTCCCGGGCGTTTCATCACGATCTGCCGACCTGCCCTCCAAATCCGCAGGTTTCCGTCATCGTCAAGGCGGACCTTTTCCGCTCCCCGAATTCTCAACCCCAGCCCGTTCAGCTCCGCTCCCGGCTCGACCCGCAAATCGTATTCGATTTCCCCGCGCTCTTCGTACGCCGCCGCGCGCACTCCCGGAAACACACTTGCTTCGGCCCTCGCGTACCGCGCTACATGTCTTCGCCAGATCCTAGCGTCTCTCCCAACGAAGTAATTTGCTTCTCCCGGCAACTTTACTTGACCCTTCCACTTCAACCTGTGGGCCATCTTGCCGCCGTTCTCGAATTCAATTGTCACGACTTTTTCTTGCGCTTTCTCCTTCCCCGCAATTCGCAAAAGAATTCCAACGTTTCCCAGTCCGACCGCAATCCCTCCGCCTCTCGTCACGAACTGCACTCCCTGTCCCGTTCCTTGCGCGGGCGCTTCAAAGGCGGGAGGAAATAGAAACTCCCGCGCTCGCGTCCGTCCCAATCGCATTTGGCGCGTGGATACCGGGTGTCTCGCGGTGTTCTCGCGACGCGCGCCCTGCCCGAAATCCCCGCTGACGGCCAATGCAAGTCCCGCTACGCCGGCCAACCATGCCACGCTCAAGACCCTTCGCATTGCAACCTCCTGCCGGTCGCTAGGCGCGCTCGCTGCGCCCCAGCCCGCCCCTCGGAGCACACCCTGCCCCACGGCTCTTGTTTTTCATTCACCGCTGAGAGGGAGTTAGAAACTTGCACCGCGCCGCAGGCGTGTCAATCGCATACCGGGACGAATGCGCATATCGCTGCATTTTTTGGGACTCAGAGGGGTTCTGGCTTGTGACTCAGACCAGTTTGGGGGGTACTGCTTCTAGGATAATTCGATTCCCACTTACCGCCCGGCAAATGCGACTCTCGATCGGTCGCTCGTCTCTTGAGCTCGCGAACATAAAGTGAAGCGCTTCGAAGGGAGCTTTCTTACTTCTCGCTCCCCACTTTTTCCGTGGCCCAGCCGAAGTTCTCTTCTCCCAGCGCGACTTCGAGCACCCCTTCGACCGGCAGAACGTCCACGGGAAGTCCGCCTTCCCACAAAGCCACGCTGGCGAGCAACGATTTTCTTTCGCGCAAATCGAAAAGCTCTCTTCCGATTCCCACTTCCAGGATCTTTCCGTAGGCCGCTTCCACGCTGCCTTCCGGATGAAGCAGGCACGACCCGCTTTGCTCCACCACCGTTCCCACGATGCACCCCTTCTTCACGCGCAGAGTAATCCTCGTTTCGCGCGCGTCCCATACCGTCAAGCGCACCTGAAATTCCGGCAGCATGGCAATCGCGCTTTCGATTGGATCGACCCGCACGAAAAACCGGTCCTGTCCGAACCCGTAGTACAGCTCACCAAGGACGAAATTTTTTCCGTGCATTGTCCCGCTGCGCCGTTCCGTCGCGTAGAGCCCCGCTCCCAGCCACTCGAAGTAACTGCTCTCCCGCCCGTCCACGTTCACTTCAATAAACGATTCGGGCGCGATTCTTTTCGCGCGAACCGGCGCTCGCTTGATCGGACTTGCCAGAGCGCTCGGCGCCGTCTCGCCGATTGCGGCGTAGATTTCCGTCAGCAGCTTTCTGTAGATCGCGTCAAACTCGGCGTCGTTCGCGGTTCCGTGCTCCGGGCCGTACCACCAGCACCAATCGCTTCCCTCCGCCGCCAGTACGGCGTCGTAAGCTCGTTTCAGCGGCCCTTCCGTCGCTCCCGAAAACGCCGCCACCGAGCGGGCCGCCCTCGACGCGGCCTTCGCGTAAGCCTCGCGCGCGTCTCGAAGCAGGTCCCACGCCCGCACGTCCTCCGCGTGTCCGATCCAGACGTCGAAATTCGCGTTGATCCACGACGCCGGGAAAATTCCCTCCAGTTTCGGCATTTCCGGATTGGCGGCAATCGCTTCGCTCACCGTCAGGACCCGGACTTCCGGATCCTTCTCGATTCGCCCGTAGAACTTCCGCAAGAATTCCCTCCCGTTTCCTGGAAAGTGCTCCCACGCGTTCTCTCCATCCAGGATGATGCTGACCGTCGCCGTTTTTCCGCCCGGCTGCCGGTTCCCGATCTCCCGGATTCTCCGATGCAAATCTTCCGCGGCCGCCCCGGCGTCCATCCGGCTGTACACGAATCCAACCAGATCCGAAAGATAGTGGTCGCGGAAGAACCCGCTCATCGCTCCTTTTGGCTTGACGAGCTTCCACGGCGTGTACAAATCGGCCGCGTTTTCCGGATATCCCGAAGCGTCCCTCCAAAATCCGGCATTCCGCGTCCGACCCAGCACTCCTTCGTCCGTCGCGAACCACTGAAACCCGAGGTCCATCGCGATTTCCAGGGCTTCGTCGGACACCGAGCCTTCCGACGGCCACAATCCCGCCGGCGGCGCCCCGAATATCCGCTCGTGATATGTCCGCGCCCTTTCCAGCTGTTCCCGCGCGTCCCCGGGTTGCCGGAACGCCGGAAAGGGCAGCGGCGTGTGGGGGTTGGCCACTCGCGCGATGTCCGTATCGCACAGCAAGGGAAGAATTGGATGGTAATAAGGCGTCGTGGAGATTTCGATTTGCCCTCGCTCCGCCGCTCGCCGGTATTCGGGCAGGACGTCCGCCAGCAGCTGAATCTGCTTCATGCAGAGCGCCGACTTGTCCATCTCCGTGAATTTTTTGCCCTTCTTTGCCAGCTCGGACACCACCGCATCCTTCGCCAAATACTCCTCGTCCATCCAGGCGAGCTGCGATAACACTTGCAAGTCCCGCCAGTCTCTCGTCCCGAAGTGTGCGACGCTCGCCTCGATTCCGCCCGATTGCACTTGGCTTTGCAGCTCCGCGAGTCTCGGCCACCTTCGAATGTAGTTCTCGTTCAGCTGGAAAGCCCTTTCCAGCGCTTCGCGTTTCTGTTCCGCGCGCAGGGATTCCGCCGGCGTGAATGCAATCTCGAACCACGGTTCCTTGAATTTCCCGGTCGCGTATTCCTCGATCTGTTCCGCGAGCAGCGGCACAAAGTTGAACGTCGCGTGAACGCCGGGAAATTCTTCGAGGATCTTCACCATCCCCCAGTAGTCTTTCAGCGCATGCAGCCGCGTCCAGGGCAAGACGTATCTCCCCGTTGTGGGGTCCCGGTATTGCGGCTGGTGCATGTGCCACAAGATCACCACATTGACTTCGCTCATCCCCTTATCCGATCCCTCTCCATAAAACGAATGCCTCTTCGCGACTCTTGAACCGCTTCACGACTGTCTTTCGATTTCCGTATTGGTCTATGGGCAGGCGTTTGCCTTCCTTTCCTGCCGGCCCTCGCTACCGTGCTAAACTTTTATTGCGCCTCATGCGCCTGCTCGACAAATACATCTCCCGCGAAGTCGCCTCCCACGCCTTGTTGGGTCTGGCGGTCTTCACTTTTGTCTTCTTTGTTCCTCAGCTTGTCCGTCTGATGGACCTTGTCGTCCGTCATTCCGGCGGGATTGGCACCGTCACGCTCTTGTTTCTCTGTACTCTGCCCCCCGCGCTCACGTTCACCATCCCCATGGCCGTTCTCGTTGGGGTTCTCATTGGTCTGGGCCGTCTCTCGGCTGACAGCGAAATCGTCGCGCTCCACGCCTTGGGCATCAGCTTGCGGCGTCTCCTTCTGCCCATCGGACTCGTCGCCCTGGCTTGCGGTCTTTTCAACCTCGCCATCACTTTCTGGCTCGGCCCCGCTTCCGTCCGCACTCTGCGGTCCCTTGAGGACCAAATCCGCTCGACGCAAGTGCCCTACGCCGTTCAGCCCCGTGTTTTCGACGAGCGCTTTCCTCACCTCGTATTATACGTACAGGATGTGGAGGCTGCAGCCACTCACTGGCGCGGGGTGTTCCTGGCCGAATCGGGTTCAGGTTCCACGCCCGCCGAGGTCACCGTGGCCTCCGATGCCGCGATCCTCCCGGGCCCGTCGAAAGACCAGATCGAGCTGCTGCTTGGCGCGGGCAGCACCCACGAATACGACCCGCGCGACCCTCGCCGCTACAATGTCACCACCTTTGGCCAGTCCGCGTTTCCGGTCGACCTCTCCGGAGCATCCTCTGGTCCAAAGTCTGTCATTCTTTCTGCCACGGAAAAATCGGGGCTCGCCCTTCTTCGCGACAACGGCCCCACTTGGCGCGAGTCCCGCGTCGAATTTCAGCGCCGCTTGGCCTTCCCCGCCGCCTGCGTCGTCTTCGCTCTCCTCGGCGTTCCCATCGGCGTGCGTCCTCGCCGCGGAGGCCGCGCCGCCGGGATGATCCTCACACTTGTCTTAATCGGCGGTTACTATTTTCTCTTCGTCACCGGAGCGCACCTGGCCGAGCAAGGGTCCGTCTCGCCCTGGCTCGGAATCTGGATCGCCAACATCACTGCCGTCGTCGTGGGCCTCGCCCTCTTTGTCCGCATTGAGCAGATCCGCCAGCCCAGCCGCTTTCTTGCCTGGCTGGATTCCGTGGTCCATCGGTTCCGCTCGTCTTTTCGCCCCCAACCCGCTTCACCGCCTGTCCCCGTTCCGAACGGCCCAATTGCCTCTATGTTGAAAGTCTCTGGTACAGGCTCGCTGGCGAATGGCGTCGCTGTGTCCCGCCCTCGCCCCGCCGTCACCTTCCGCCAAGCCGTCGGCGCCGGTTCTTCGCTCGGTTTCCCGATGCTGATTGACGTCTATCTTCTCCAGCGTTTTTTTTATTATTTCCTGGTTCTGCTTTCCGGCTTCGTCCTGATTTTTGACGCCTTCACTCTCTTTGACCTGCTCGCCGATATCTCCAAAAATCACGTTTCCTTCACCGTCGTCCTCGACTATTTCCGATTCCTGGTTCCATACATGATTTACCACCTCTCTCCTCTCGCCACTCTCGTAGCCACCCTGGTCACTCTCGCAATACTCGCCAAGAACAACGAAGTGGTAGCCTTCAAAGCCAGCGGCATCAGCCTTTACCGCCTCGTTCTCCCCCTGACCATTGCAGGAACTCTCGTTGCCGCGGGACTCTTCCTCCTCGACAACACCTACCTTCCCTATGCCAACCAGCGCCAAGACGCTTTGCGCAGCGAAATCAAAGGCTTGCCTGCACAAACCTACCTGCAACCCGGGCGCCAGTGGATTTTTGGCGAGAACGATAAGATCTATAACTACGAGCTCTACGACCCCGACCGCCAGCTCTTCGGCGGCTTGAACGTCTTCGAGCTCGACCCTAAAACCTTTCAGATTCGCCGTCGCGTCTATGCGGCCCGGGCTTCCTGGGAGCCTTCGGAGAGCACCTGGATTCTGACGGGCGGCTGGGTGCGCGATTTCGATGGCAGCCGAGTCACCAGCTACATCCCCTTCAAGGCCTATACCCTTCCCGAACTCACCGAGCCTCCCAGCTACTTCCGGCGCGAAATCCGCCAGTCGGAACAGATGAATGTCCGCGAACTCGGCTCTTACATCCTCAGCCTGAAAAAAGCGGGCTTCGACACCTCGCGGCTTTCCGTTCAATGGCAGAAAAAATTTGCGTTTCCGCTGATCGCGGCCATCATCGTCTTCCTTGGCGCGCCCTTTGCCTTCCTCGTCGGCACTCGCGGCGCCATCAGCGGTCTTGCCCTCGCTGTTGCGTTCGGCATCGTCTACTGGGCCACCTCCGCCCTCTTTGAAGCCATGGGGTCGGTCGGCCAGCTTCCTCCCTTCGTTTCCGCGTGGGCTCCTGATCTCATCTTCGCTTTCTTGGGTGTCTATTTTTTTCTGAAAATCCCCACGTAAATATTTTCTACCCGGCTCTTCTTGACTCCAACTTTGAGTTCACGCATTCTTTCCCCGCCATCCCGGAGGCTCTCATGCGCATTTCATATCTTTCGGCCTTGCTTCTTTTCCCCCTTGCTCTCAGCGCCCAGCAGGCTCCTCCCTCTTTTGTCTCCGAATCCAGCCCGTCCATCGCCATCACCCACGTTCAGCTCTTCGACGGCACAGGCTCCGCCCCTCTCTCGGACCAGACCGTCGTCTTGGATCACGGCAAAATCACCGCCGTCGGCCCGGCCGCTTCCGTCGCTCCTCCTTCCGGCGCAAAAATCATTGACGCCTCCGGCAAATCTCTGATCCCCGGCATCGTCGGCATGCACGAGCATCTCTTTTACATTTCCACATTCGCCGGCGGACAGGCTCTCGCCTTCGAGCAGCCCTACGCCTTTCCCTTGCTCTACCTCGCGAGCGGCGTTACCACCGCGCGCACCACCGGCTCGATGGACCCCTACGCCGACCTCCACGTCAAAGCCGCTGTCGATTCCGGACAGCTTCCCGGCCCCGAACTTTTCCTCACCACTCCCTATCTCCAGGGCTCGCCCACCATGTTTTTCCAGATGCACGAGCTCAAAGACGCCGCTGAAGCCCGCTCCTTTATCGATTACTGGCACTCCGTCGGGTTCACCTCCGTCAAAGCCTACGCCAACATCCACCCCGACGAATTGCGAGCCGGCATCGACGAGGCTCACAAGCTGGGCATGAAAATCACCGGCCATCTGTGTTCGGTCGGCTATCGCGACGCCGCCGAAATGGGCATCGACAATCTCGAGCACGGCCCCTTTCAAGCTCCCGACGGCGAACTTTATTCGAAATATCAGCCGGGCGGCGGTGCCTGCGACTACAGGGCAATCACGGCTGAACTCGCTGAAAAGATCGCTCCCGATGGCCCCGAGCTTCAGCGGACCATCCATGTTCTCCTCGACCACCATGTCGCCATTACATCCACTCTGGCGGTCGAAGAGAACGGCACGCAACCTCCCATTATTCCCCCCGGTTACTTGTTCCGCGTCCGCGATCTCCTCACCCCCGCTTCCTGGTCTCAAACCATGACCTACCGTGCCGTCATCACCACTTTCGACAAGCAAGTGCAAACGCTCCTGCATAAAGAAATGCAATTTGAAAGAGATTTCGTAAACGCAGGCGGGCTGCTCATGGCCGGATGCGACCCCACCGGCGACGGGCACACTCTCGCCGGCCTCGGGGACCAACGCAACTATGAGCTTCTCATCGAAGCGGGCTTTTCTCCCTCCGAAGCCATCCACATCATGACCTTCAATGGCGCTTCATTCCTCGGCATCTCCGGCCGCGTCGGCTCCATCGCCGTTGGCAAACAGGCCGACCTGGTCCTGCTCGAGGGCGACCTCGCAAAAGACTCCTCCGTCATCGAGCACCCTGTCGTCGTCTTCAAAAACGGGGTCGGCTACGACTCCCAAGCCATTTACAAAAGCCTCGCCCATGAGGTCGGCGCCGAATAGCGGCTGCGCCATGACCCGCTTGCAGTCCAGAGTTGCCGTTCTGAGCCTGCCCGATGCAGGAGGGTGTGTGAGCCCGATTCTTTTTGGCAAATAGCTGCAGGTTAAATCCTTATCCAACAGACAGAAAAAGCCACCGGGCAGCGCCTTTGAGCTGCCCGATGGCTCTCAAAAACCCGGCTTCATGCAAATCCTACCTGCGGTTCGCTGCCTCCGCCGCCAGCTTCAATTGCTGATTCGCCTGGTCGAGCAGGTCCTTTGCCTTTTGGGCATGCCCATCCATATCCCATTCGTTCGCTTCCTGCGCCGCCACAATCTTGTTGTACGCCATGCTGGTCAACCGCTGTGCGGCCGCAAGATTGGGATGCCGCCCGGGGCTCACGTTCTGTGCCGGCCTTTGCCCCATCGCCACTCCGCCAAAAAACAGCACTGCGCCCAGCGCGCTGCCAACCAGGACATTCCTTTTCGTCATCTTGCGCTCCTGTATTTGAAAGTTGGGAACCCGTCGCTCGATCTAACCCCGAGCGCGACAAAAAGTCGCCCCTTCCACGCTAATCTTCCGGCGCGCCCTCCTCAACCATCACGATCCTCCCTGCTTCCCAACGTTCAACGCCCCGCGGCCCCACCATTCAGTTCTGCTTCTTTACCGCATTTGTTTGTTCGTTCCTTTGGAAATCGGGATGTTCGCCACCAGCTGAAGGACTCCAAACTTGCTTGGCACATGGAAGCTGTCGCTCATCGTCGCTTGCCATGCTATTTTCTTCAATTTTCCCGGCGGTCCCTGGCTCCTGTAGAAATTGATTCGAAATCGAGTTCCGGCGGCCGCCGACCGCTTGTCAATCGCCGCTAAAGGAATCTTCATTGCCCCGTACCAGACTTTTTTCGCCGAATCGATCCGCGCGGCGGTCCGGAATCCCGAATTCCATTTCCACCCGCCTTCCGGGAGGGGATGCAGGTGGTTGATGTCCAGGTCGATCCACTCCCCCTGCGGCGAAATCTCAAATTCCTTATAGCGGTTGATATCCTGAAAATTCCAGCCGATGAAAGCCTCGGCGACGTCCCATTTCCACAATTCATTCGTCTCCACTGTGGTCGTAGGATTCTCCTTCAGATGCAGCTGTTCGTAAGGGCACACAAACAGGAAGTACAAATTGCTCTTCGTCCACCGCGAATAGATCGTTGTCTTGAATCCTGGAACTGTCTTTCCCCACGTGTCCCGCTCCGCTAGAATCGGCTCCGCCGCTCTCCAAAACTCGTCCTCGGGGTAGGTGGTCAACTCCACATCCCGTGGTGCCTCTACACTCACTGCGGTTTTCGTCGCGCCTCCGCCGCTTTGAGCCAACAGTGACGTCTCCATCCCGCCGGTCATTGCCCCCAACGCCAGCATCGCCCCCAGCCCCAGCAAAATTCCGGCAATTCTCCTCATCAGTTTTTCTCCGCCAAGATTGTACTGCGTCCGGTCCTTTGCCAAACCTCGATCCGGTTCACCGGACCCTTTGCGAGATATCGGCCACGCGGGGTTTGCTGTTGCGGGCGCCCATCCTCCGTTTGCATTGCCGGGGATGAACTTGCTTCGGCGGGAATGGTCTTGCGGAACCTACGATTCTTCTTCGAACTCTCCGGTCTGCATCGTCAAATACCGCTCGTATCCCATTTCTTTGATTTGATGCAGTTGCGCTTCAAGCCAGTCCACATGGTCCTCTTCGTCCTTCAACAGCGTCACCAGCAGGTCTCGCGACCCGTTATCTTTCTGCTCCATCGCCAATTGCACGGCAGCGTTGTACTGCGCTACCGCCGACGTTTCCAGCTTCAAGTCGGCCTCGATCATGTCGCGAACCGTCGCTCCCACGGACAGTTTCAGAGGCTCCATTGTCGGCGTCCCATCCAGGAACAAAATCCGCTCCAACAGGGCTTCCGCGTGCTTCATCTCGCCGATGGACTGCTTCTTGATGAATTCCGCCAGCTTCCGGTAGCCCCAGTTTTCGCACATTTCCGCGTGCAGAAAATACTGGTTGATCGCCGTCAATTCCTCCCGCAGCGCCTTATTCAGCTCTTCGACGACTTTCGCGTTTCCCTTCATACGGCCGGAGTATGCCACACCTTTCGCCCGAAAAGTAGATTTCGAATCGCTTTCCGCGTTTTGCCCTGTCGCCTTGTTGATCCCGAGGGGCTCGCGCCGCCTACCGTTTCACCACGCTCAGCGTCAAGCTCGACGGGTACTCCCGCGAGTGATGCACCTCGTTGTGCGCCACAATGCCGGTTGACTCGCTCACGTTGTCTCCGCCGGTATTCAAGTTTCGGTCGAACCGCGGAAAATTGCTGCTGCTGATCTCAATTCTGATTTCGTGCCCCGGCGCGAAATAGTTGCTTGTTTGCATCGGCTGGAATGTCGCCTTGTAGACCCGGCCGTTTTCCATCCACACCGGCGGCTTGTCGTATCCTTCCCGGTAACGCATCCGCTGAATGTTGTCTTCGATGTTGTAAGCCGTTCCGTCCGGCAGCACGTCAATCAGCCTTACGGTAAAATCCGTGTCCTTGGCATCGCTCGAGACGTACAGAGTCACTTCGATGGGGCCGCTGACCTCCACTCCCTCCTTCAGCGGCGACGTGCTGTACACCAGCACGTCGTTCCGAGCTTCCTCGGCTCGCTGGTCGAGCGCTCCCGGCTTGTAATCCCCTCCCATGCAGCAGAATCCTCCCCCGTGCGTCGGCACGGGATTCATCGGATCGTACACGAACGCATCGGCGGCGTCCTTCGGGTCCGGGGATGCTGCCAATTGGCCATCGCCATTCAGGGAGTTGGCATGACCCTCGCTCTTCAGATAATACGTCACCGGCGTTGCGCCTTTCGGCGGCCAGGTATCCGAGGATTGCCACTTGTTGCTCCCCATCGTGTAGTACAGCACCTTCGGCGTTTTCTCGAGCAACCCGTTGTCTTCGCCCTTCAGGAAATGGTCAAACCATCCGTACGTGAGCGCGTCGTAATCCAGGCGCGCGTCGCCCATGTCGCGCTCGCCGACGATCGTGTGCTCGGTGGCTCGCTTGTAGGCGCAGTGCGTCTCCGGAGCGATTACCGCATACTGCTCGTTGGCCACTTCTGGACTGGCCGTCTTGCGCACAAAATTGTAGGCCGCCAGATTTGGCCCGATGCTCACGTCGTACCAGGTCATCAGCCAAAGCCCGGGAACGTTGATTCGCATGCTGTCGTTCCACAGGCCGCCCTTGTACCACGACGGATCGTTTGGAGTTCGCTCGATCAAGCCGGGCTCGCCGGAGGGCGTACGGTCCGCATATATTCCGTGCGGGCTGTCTACCGCGGCCAAAATGTCCTTCTCCGGCAAGTGCTGCAGGGCTTTCGACCAATCCACCTCCGGAGGATGTGCGTCCAAATCCCACTGCCGCGCCGCAGTGATCAGGTCCTGTTGCGGCGTTCCCGGCGCAAAAGTAGGCCTCGCGTCGTTCGTCTGCAATCCGTAATCGTACAGCCACGTCGCAAATAGCATCTGCACGGCTCCGCCACGAAACCAGTTTCCCTGCTCGTAATAAGGACCTACGCGGCCCACTCCCGCCCCGAAACTCTCCGGAACAAAGGTCGTCAGCGACGGATTTCCCCGCGCCGCCACTGCCAATTGCCACTCCGCTGTTGACGAGCACCCGATCAGCCCCACTTTCCCGCTCGACCACGGCAAGTGTCCCATCCAATTCAGCTCGTCGTCCGAGTCGGTCAGCGGCACGCCCAGAATGTCGTAGTTCCCTTCTGAAAAATATCGCCCCCGCTCGCTCATCTCCACGTATGCGTACCCGCGCTTCACGGCATCGAGCTCAGTCGTCATGTCCCGTGGCGCGCCGAGCGAAACGTCCCAATAGTTGAAGTTGTACGGAGTCCGGACGAAGATGATCGGGTAAGACTTCGAAGTGTCTTTCGGCCGGTAAATGTCGGCCTGCATCATCTTGCCGTCGCGCATCGGCACCATCACCTTCCGCTCGATGATCGCGATCGATTCGAGTTCCTTTTCCGTCGCATTCCTCTGCTGGATCAAGGCGACGTTCTGCTGCCTTGTGCCTTGCGCCGGCGTGGACGCCGTCGTCGCCGCTATCGCAGCGAACATCGCAGCGATCCACCCCAACTTCGCCACTCTCCGCATCATCGCCTCCTTGTCCGCGAGCCCGCCCGGGAATCGACACTCGCCCGAGTCGCCGATCTCGTGTCTTCTTGAGCGCATCGTAAGCTTCTCTTGAGATTCACACAACATTTTTGCCACGCTCGATGATCTCTGTTCCCTTGCTAGATGGCTCCCCGGACTTGGTCATGACCAACAGTCCTCCGCGGGAGGAATTCACTGGCCTCAGCCCTCGCCTCGCGCGCTATTATGATTCCTATGCGCAAGAAAATATTCTGGGCTACCTTCACAATGCTGGGCGTGATGGCGGACCTTTTCTTGCCGCTCATGTGGGCGCTCATCGCTACCATCCCCATCGGATTCATCAGTTGGTGGTTTGCTTACCGCAGCGATTGGTTCTGACGGGCAACGCCTCTCAATCCGGTCACCAATCTCGCCGCCTAATTGAAGTTGTATCCGAATTCCCAAAGGAACTGGTGGTTCCCCGACGTCACACCCTCGTTCCCAATCTGGTAGGCTGCGTAAAACGTCAGCTTCGATGTTAGCTTTATGATCGCGCCGGGGTTCACATAGCCGCTCGATTGTTTCCCCGTGTACCACTCGGCAGCCAGCGTCAACCGGCTGTTTATTTGCTGCTCAAACGTGAATTGTCCCCCGGCCCGGTTCGCATTGGCTACGACCTTTCGCGTGAAATCATATGCGCCCAATCCAATTCGCGTCCCGTGCTTCCACTGCTTCGCGAACGAGGCGTAAGCATAATTCCCCGCGTTGTACGTTCGTTCTCTCACGGGAAAAAACAGGTCGTCTCCCGCGTAAAAAGACCACCCGGCGCTCGCGTCGTTCCATAACCTCCATTTGATCGTCGGTGAGATTTCGAGTTCGCTCCACATCGGGGCGCTCAGCCCGTCGAAATTTACGCCAACCTCGATCTGGTGCCCGATGCCTACCACCACGCGCGGCGTGAAAGTCGCCATCGGATCGACGGGCCGCACCGTTCCGTCCAGCTCTCCGTACACTTTCCCTGCGTTCAGGATGTCCGCGCTCGGCACGTCAAACACGGTCTCCTGCGCCGAGGCGGTGTGAATGGGAATTGCGGCCAGCGCCAGCAGGAGAAAGCGGAGTGCCCTGATTGTTTGTGGTGGCCGCAAGGTGCCTCAGGATAACCGGAAAACCATCCGCATCCCAGCCCGGTCCGCCTGCCTTGCGCCCTTTTCCTGTGTTACATTCTTGAAGTTACACTTCATCGGAGGGTCTTAATGCATCTGCGTCCATTTCTTGCTCTCACTCTCCTCCTTCTCCTCGCGCTCTCGCTTCCAGTCCCCGCTCTAATCGCCCAATCTCCCTCTGCCCCGCCCATTTCCGTTCCCGCCACTTTTTCCGGCACATCTCCTTGCGCCGATTGCCCCGCGATTCACGAGTCGCTCACCTTTTTCCCCGGCGGCCTCTATCTCGACCGGCTGGTCTACGAAGGCCGCAACACAACCGCCGAATTTCTCGGCCACTGGGCTTTTTCCGACGACGGTTCGCTCCTCACTCTTCTATCCGGTTCTGCCGCCGGATCCTACGTCATCCTCGACGGTGACCATATCCGAAAATTTCCTCCGGCCGGCTCGAACATCCCCGCGAGTTACTTGCCCACGTTCACGCGTGCGGGTACCCCGACAATTCCCACGCCTGCCTTTTCCATCCGCGGGCAATACGTCTCGAACGGCCCCGATTCCACGCTCACCCAATGTGACACCGAAATCTCCCTCCCTGTCTCTTCCGAAGGCGATGTCGCGACTTTGAACCAGGCCTATTCCACGGCCAATCTCAAGCCTCCGGCTTCCCTGCTTGTCGCCGTGAAGGGCAGAATCGTCCTTGAGAAAAAGTCCGGGGACTCTCCGACGCCGGCGGTTGAAATCACCCATGTCGACGGTTCCTGGCGCAGCCAGTGTGCGATGCCTGGTGCGCACCTCTCTTCGCGCGCCCTCTCTTCCCCCGCCCGCTGGCTTGCTTCCATTCGCTCGGCCGCCCCAATCAAGTCGGTTGAGATGTTCGCTCATGGCGGAAATTAACGCACCGCGTTTCTCTTGCCCGCGGCTTCTTTCTATTGCCGCTGCTTTGCTACCATTCCTCCTCGTTATGCCCGCTCACGCCCAGGACCGCTCGCAAGCTCGCTCCATGGTCATCTCCCGCGGTGGAATCGTCGCCGCCGAAAGCCCTCTTGCCGCTCAAGCCGGCGCTCAAATCCTCGCACACGGTGGCAACGCGGTTGACGCTGCCGTCGCCGCCAACGCAGTTATGGGCGTTGTCGAGCCCATGATGAACGGCATCGGCGGCGACCTCTTCGCCATCGTATACGACGCCAAGTCCGGCAAACTCTATGGCCTCAACGCCAGCGGCTGGGCGCCTGCGAAACTCACTCCCGCATTTCTCGCCAGACAGGGCATCACGGCAATGCCAACCGAAGGTATTGATACGGTCACAATTCCGGGTGCTGTGGACGGCTGGTCCAAACTTCTCTCCCGCTTCGGCTCGAAGCAGTTTCCCGAGCTTCTCGCTCCCGCGATCCATTACGCTCGCGACGGTTTCCCCGTCCCCGAGTGGGACGCCGCTTATTGGGCCGATGCGGAGGAAAATCTTCACGGCAATAAGAATCTTTCCGCCACCTATCTGATCGACGGCCATGCGCCTCGCGTCGGTGAAGTTTTCAAAAATCCCGATCTGGCGCGCTCGCTCTCGCTCATCGCCTCCGGCGGCCGCGACGCTTTCTATAAAGGGGCAATCGCCTCCCGCATCTTGGCGCTTTCGAAACAGCTCGGAGGCCCGATGACCCCCGAAGATCTCTCTGGTTACTCCAGCGATTGGGTGGACCCGATTTCCACCACGTATCGCGGTTGGACCGTTTACGAAATTCCTCCCAACGGCCAGGGCATCGCCGCCCTCTTGATGCTCAACATCATGGAAAATTTTCCCGTCGCCACTTTCTCCAATCCCGCCGACCGGTGGCACGTCATGATCGAAGCCAAAAAACTGGCCTACGCCGACCTCCAACGTTATGTCGCCGATCCCAAGTTCGCCGCCGTCCCTGTCGAAGGCATGCTTTCCAGGGACTACGCCTCCCAACGCGCCAAGCTCATCAACATGGCCAAGGCAAATTGCGGCGTTTCCCCCGGCGAACCCAAGTTTCCCTCCTCCGGCGACACTACCTACCTCACCGTAGTTGACCGCGAGGGCAACATGGTGTCTCTCATTCAAAGCAACTATTTCGAATTCGGCTCGCTGCTCGCGCCCGACGGCGCCGGTTTCGTCCTCCAAAATCGCGGCGCCCTCTTCACTCTCGACCCTTCTTCGCCCGATGTTCTGGCGGGACACAAGCGCCCGCTGCACACCATCATTCCGGCCTTCATGACGCGCGGCGATATCCGCATCGCCTTCGGCATCATGGGAGGATTCAACCAAGCGCAGGCTCACGCGCAATTTGTTTCCGACGTTGCTGACTTCGGGATGAATATCCAGCAGGCTCTCGAAGCGCCGCGCTTTACCAAAAGCACTTTCTCCGGCTGCGATGTCTCGATCGAAGATCGCGTCCCGCTTTCCATACGCGATTCGCTGGCCCAGCGCGGCCACCTCGTCGACCTTCGCGGCGCCTTTTCCGCGGCGATGGGCGGGGGCCAAGCCGTTCTCCGCGATTTTTCTTCCGGCGTCAATTTCGGAGCTTCCGACCCGCGAAAAGACGGCGAGGCCATCCCCCAGCCCGCTCCGTAGCATCTCTCCGTGCCGTCTCGCTCGACGTTCGGTCGTCGGTGATTACGGAGTTTTTTCCACGCTCTCGCAGATCCGATTGATATCCTTCGCTTCCAGCACCCGCTTCTCCGCTCCATTTTTTGCGACCGCGATCATTGCCTTTCCCACGCACTCCGTCGTGAGTATCTGCCCGCGAAAAACCGCCTTCAGCAACGGATAAACTGGTCCCACCATCGCATATATCGCCGCAACCCATTTCACCCTTGTCTTCACTCCGTGCAGCGGCTGAATGTATCCGGGCCGGAACATATACGCCGCCTTAAACGGCATTCGCAGCAGCGCATTTTCAGTCTGGCCCTTCACTCGAGCCCACATTGTCCTGCCGCGTTCCGTGCTGTCCGTTCCTTGCCCGGTCACGTAGACGAAAGTCATCCCCGGGTTTCTCTTCACCATCGTTTCCGCCACCATCATTGTCAAATCGTAGGTCACGGCCCGGTATTCCGCCTCGCTCTTCCCAACAGATGTCACTCCCAAACAAAAGAAGCAGGCATCGTATCCCTCCACTTCAGCTCCTGCCGTCCTGAATTCCGAGAAATCCGCCAGCGTAATCTCACGGAGCTTGGCGTCTTGCATTCCTGTCGGCCTGCGTCCGACCGCCAGCACTCGCTCCACGCTGCCGTCAACCAGGCATTCGCGCAGCACTCCCTGGCCCACCATCCCTGTCGCTCCAAACAAAACGATTTTTAATCTTGCCATCTCCGCCCTCTTCCTTGCACCGTCCTCATACCGCACCTGGTGCATCAATTTCGAATTTGGCTTTCGCCCGTTCCCGGCTGGCCCGCGTCCACTCGCCTGGTTCCCCTGGTTCTGTCCCCAAGGGATTTCCCCTCTCAATCCTGTTCATCTGCGATTAAAGGCTGCCCCTCCCAACCCGGCGTATACTTGGCACTGCCCAGCTTCAACCGCGCTCTCGGAGGTGGCCGTGGCCACGAAAGATATCCCCCCGCACGACGCACCCGCTTCCTCCAGGTTGCTCACGCGCCGCCGGCTCCTCAAAGGCGCCGCCGGGGTTGCCGTCGCCGCCGCCGCGCAAGCTCTGATGCCTTCCAACATTCGCCGCGTCCTCGCCCAGGGCGCGCCGAAAAAAGGCTCTCTCCGCGACATCAAGCACGTCGTCCTCCTCATGCAGGAAAATCGGTCTTTCGACCACTATTTCGGCACTCTCGCCGGCGTCCGCGGTTTTGGCGACCCCAACGCCATGAAGCTCTATTCCACCGGCAAATCCGTCTTCTACCAGCCCGACAAGCTCAACCCCGAGGGCTACATGCTCCCATTCCATCTCGACACCCGCACGACCAGCGCCCAGAAAATTCCCTCCACCAGCCATGCCTGGGCCGTCCAGCACGAAGCTTGGAATCGCGGCGACATGGATCAATGGCTTCCTGCACATCGCCAGGCCGACGGTGTCAACGGCCCCTACTGCATGGGTTATTACACGCGCGAGGATATTCCTTTCCAGTTCGCCCTCGCCGAATCCTTCACTCTTTGCGATGAATATTTCTGCTCCGTCCTCGGCCCCACTTGGCCCAATCGCATGTATTGGATGACCGGGACGATCGACCCCGATGGCCTCGGCGGTGGCCCTATCCTCCGCAATGTTGCTCCTCCCGGCGGCTATACCTGGAAAACCTATCCCGAGCGCCTGCAGGAAGCGGGAATTTCCTGGAAGGTTTATCAGCAGGAAGACAATTACGGCTGCAACATGCTCGAGAATTTCAAAGTCTTTCAGCAAGCCTCAAAGGATTCGCCGCTCTACCAGCGCGGCATGCTCCGCGGCCAGGAGGGCCTCTTCGAATACGACGCCATCAACGACAAATTGCCCGCCGTCTCCTGGATCATACCCACCAGCTATCAATCCGAACATCCCGACTACATGCCCGCCCATGGCGCCGCTTTCGTCGCCAGTAAAATCGACGCCCTCGCCGCCAATCCCGACGTCTGGGCCAAGACTCTTTTCATCCTCAACTACGATGAAAACGACGGCATCTTCGACCACGTCGCCCCGCCTACTCCTCGCGTTGCCGCCCCGCATGAATTCGTCGACTCTGTTCCCATCGGCGCCGGCTTCCGCGTCCCCTGCATCCTCATCTCTCCTTGGACCACCGGTGGCTGGGTTTGCAGCGACGCCTTCGATCACACTTCCGTGCTTCAATTCCTTGAAAAGTTCACGGGCGTTCGCGAGCCGAACGTAAGCGAGTGGCGCCGCCGCACTTTCGGCGATTTCACATCCGCCCTGCATTTTGCGGATGCGCCGAAACAGCCTCCGGCGCTGCCGAACACCAGCGGCCAGCTCAACCTGGCCATCTACGAGACCACGTTCCTTCCTTCTCCCGTTTTTCCCACAACTGGCCAGATTCCGCCCACGCAGAAGAAGACTCGAGGTGAGCCCGGCTAACCATCCGTTTTAGATGGACCGCGTTCCCAAGTCGGCCTTCCCGCAAGCCCTGCCCCGGCCCGCATTTTCTTTGACAACGCGAAACGTGCTTGCGGCCATCTAAACAGTTTGGTTGTCATGCGCGCTCCCAGCACCCGCCGGCTTCTCGTTCCCTTGGCCATTTTCGCTCTCTTGGCTGTTTCAACGGCCGCGGTTGCCCACGGCCATCTCGATGCCAAAGCCACCGGCGACTCCCACTGCCCGTTTTGCAAAGCCTTGCATGGCACCAAGCAGGCGGTCGCCGCTTCCTTCGCCAGCTTCCGTTTCATACCGCTCCAGACCGCGATTTTCCTTCCAACCAGTGGCCTCGCACTCCTCTTCGTCCATCCGTTCGTAGTTCAAGACCGCGCCCCTCCTCGCTCCTGAACATTTCTCCTCTCTGGGAAATCGGCGATTCGCCGGATTGACCGCGCGCACTTCAATTTTGCAACGCGCGCCGGCCCCCACTCCATTTCCGCCGCCCGCACTTGACCGGCGGAGCTTTCTTGCCATGGAGAGAATCTCTTATGACATGCAAAAAAATTCAGATGTCCCGACCTTTGGTCGCTCCTGCGATTGCATCTTTCGCCGCTCTTTTTTTGGTTTCGCTTCCGGCTTGGCCCGCCCCCGCGCTCGGAACACCCGGCCAACCGCAGGCCTCAACAAGCCAGTCGTCCACCTCCGCCGCACAGCCGCCCGCTCCCCCGGCCTCCCAGCCGCAGGCGCCGAATGTCAAGCCGGGCAGCAAGGAAGATGTCAACGCCATAGGGGATCGTGGCGTGGGAAAGGGACTGGACTTTTACTCTCTCCAAAGAGAGATCGCTCTTGGTAAACAATTGTCGGAAGAAGTCAACAAGACGGCGCGCTTCATTACCGATCCTGTCGTCACCGGCTATGTCAACCGCGTCGAGCAGAACCTGGTCCGCAATTCCGATTGCCAGGTGCCCATCACAACCAGGGTCATCGATTCGGACGAAGTCAACGCCTTCGCCCTTCCTGGAGGATATCTCTACGTCAACAGCGGCCTCATCCTCCGCGCCGACGAGGAGTCCGAACTCGCCGGCGTCCTCGGTCATGAGACCGCTCATGTCTGCCTGCGCCACGGCACCAAAAACGCCACCCGCGAAGACCTGGTCCAAATCGCTTCGATTCCGGCCATGATCTTCATTCCCTATTCCTGGACTGGCTTGGCGATGTATCAGGGCATGAACTTCGGGATTCCCTTGGCCTTTCTCAAATTCTCGCGCGATGAGGAGCGTCAGGCCGACTATTTCGGTTTGCAATACATGTACAAGGCGGGCTACGACCCGAATTCGTTCGTTTCGTTTTTCGAAAAAGTGGAAGCCGATGAGCTCAAGCAACCCGGAACGGTCGCCAAGATTTTCGCGGACCATCCTCCCACGCCCGACCGCATCGAAGCCATCCAGAATGAAATCTCAACCATCTTGCCGCCGCGCAAGGAGTACGTCGTAACCACCTCCGAATTCGATGTCGTCAAGCGACGCCTGCAAAGAATCGAAATGAATTTGAAGGTGAAGGATTCGAATCCCAATCGCCCCACTCTGAGGAGACGTACCGCTTCCACTCCGGGCAGCGCGACCCCTTCGGACGAAGGTCCCCCCACCCTCAAGCGCCGGCCGGACGATGATCAGCCGCTAAACTAGGCGCATGTCGCAGGGACAACGTTACTTCGAATCCGGCGCCGGAAAATCCTGAACCCCCCTTGCGTTGTCTGCGACGAATTCTTGCTGAGATGCAGTATCTTAGTAGGTGAATCGCGTTGCATCCGCGGGGAAGCCATGCCTTTCGGCACACCGCGTTAGCCGGTCTTGCCATCTTCGCGCTCTCCGCGCAAACGGCAATCGAGAGTTGAGAGCATGACGGACACCCTAATCGAAAACGTTTCGGACACCGCGTTTTGGGTCGCTTATTACCGCGCCCTCGAATCCAAGCGCCCCGATGCCCTCTTCCACGATCCATTTGCCGGGCTGCTGGCCGGCGCCCACGGCGAAAAAATTGCTCGCTCCATGCCGGGAAAGTACATGACGGCGTGGTCCGTCGTGATCCGCACCTGCATCATTGACGATTACATTCGATTTGCCCTCGCCCACGGCGTCGACACCGTTCTCAACCTCGGCGCGGGTCTCGACACTCGTCCCTATCGCATGGACCTTCCTTCCTCCCTTCTCTGGATCGAGGCCGACTATCCTCATGTCATCGATTTCAAGCAGGAACGACTCTCGAATCAGACGCCGCGGTGCCGTCTCGAGCGCGTCCAACTCGACCTGGCCAATCCCTCCGAGCGCCTCAAACTCCTGTCTGGCTCCAATGCCCGCGCACAAAAGATACTCATCCTCACCGAGGGCGTCGTCCCCTATCTCACGGTTCAGGACGTCGGCTCTCTTGCCGATGACCTTGCCGCTCAGGACCGCGCCGCTTACTGGGTCCTCGAATATTTCTCCTACGAGGCCCTTAAATTCCGCCTGCGGATGACGCGCCGCACTTTGAGGAACGCTCCTTTTAAATTCAACCCCGGAGATTGGCTCGGATTCTTCGCCGCCCATGGCTGGCATTGCCGAGAGCTTCGCTATCTGGCGGAGGAGGGTGAGCGATTGCAGAGACCCTTGCGATTTCCTCTTCGCCTGAAATTGATTCTCGGGTTTCGCTCTCTCTTTGCGTCGAGGGAACGCCGAAAAGCTTTTCGAAGGTTTGCCGCCTATATCATGCTCGACCGTGCCACCCCATCCAGCCCGGTTGAAACCAATGCCGCTGCCCAACTCTCGCCGGAATCCGGTTCGCGCGCCTGACGGCCCTCATCCGGGTTCCCGCCGGATGTCGCCCTGCTTGTTTCGCCCCGATGCGTTTCCCCCCGGATACAGTATCTTAGTAGGTGAGAGAAATTACGACTCATGGAGGAGTCATGCGTTTCCCCGGATTCATAATTGCCTTTGCCCTTCTTTCCTCTTCATTGCCCGCCTCCGCTCAATCCAAGTCTCCCGAAATTGCGCGCGTCACGCGCGCCACTTTGGACAACGGCCTTAAGGTCGTCGTGGTCCGCGATCCTCTCGCTCCCGTCGCCACTGTCGAGCTCAATTATCTTGTCGGAGGCGATGAAACTCCTGCCGGATTTCCCGGCATGGCCCATGCCCAGGAGCACATGGCCTTCCGCGGATGTTCCACGCTATCGGCGGATCAAATTGCCGCCATCTTCGCGCAGCTCGGCGGCGCGGGAAACGCCGACACGCAACAGAACATCACCCAGTATTTTGAGACCGTCCCGGCCTCCGATCTCGACGTCGCTCTCCGCGCCAACGCCGATTGCATGCGCAATGTGGAAGACTCTCAAGCCGAATGGGCCAAGGAAAAAGGAGCGATCGAGCAGGAAGTTGCTCGCGACCTTTCCAATCCCACCTACAAATTCCTCACCCGCATGAATGAAGACATGTTCGCCGGCACCGTCTACAGCCATGACGCACTCGGAACCAAGGAGTCCTTTGACGCCACCACCGGCGCCATGCTCAAGAAGTTCTACGACACCTGGTACGCCCCGAATGATGCGATTCTCATTGTCACCGGCGACGTCCAGCCCGACGAAGTCCTCTCGAAAGTTAAAGACTATTACGGGACGATTCCCCGCAAGTCTCTGCCTGCCCGTCCCGGAGTCGCTCTCCCGTCCGTGAAATCGGAATCCTTCACCCTCGAAAGCAATCTTCCTTATCTCCTGGCTTTTATTGCTTATCGCATGCCCGGAACCGACAGCCCGGATTTCGCCGCTGTTGAAATCCTCTGCGACGTTCTCTCGAGTCAGCGCGGCAATTTGTACGCCCTCGTCCCTCAGGGCAAAGCGCTCGGCACCGAATTCGGCTTGGCGGAAGCTTTTCCCAAAGCCAGCGTCGCCTATAGCGCCGCCGCCCTTCCCGCGGACGCTGAATCCGCTTCCATCATTCAAGACATGCGCGGGATCGTCGCCGATTACGCGAAAAACGGTGTTCCCGAAGATCTCGTCGTGGCAGCCAAACGCCGGGAAATTGTCGGCGCCGAATTCCGCCGCGCCTCCATTTCCGGGCTCGCCGACGCCTGGTCGGATGCTCTCGCCGCCGAAGGCCGCAATTCCCCGGATGACGACATCAACGCGATCAAGCGCGTCACTCTGCAAGACGTCAACCGCGTCGCCAGGCAATTTCTCCTCGATCAAAATTCCATCACCGCCACTCTCAAGCCCACGCCCTCCGGCGCTGCTGTTGCCTCCAAGGGATTTGGCGGCGCCGAAGAGCTTACCTCCGCCCCCACAAAGCCCGTTCAATTGCCCGCCTGGGCTTCCTCGGAATTGTTGTCTCTCCAGGTTCCCCCTCCGCCGCCTCCGGTCGCCGACATGAAGCTTCCCAACGGCCTTCGCCTCATCGTCAGGACCATCAACATCACTCCCACCGTCAGTGTGATCGGAAACGTCAGGAACGATCCAAAAATGGAAACGCCGCCCGGCCAGGACGGCGTTGCCGCCATTCTCGCGAACCTCTTCTCTTACGGCACCAAGAATCTTGACCGCCTCGCCTTTCAGAAGGCTCTCGACGATATCGCCGCCAACGAATCCGCCGGTTTCGATTTCTCGCTCCAGGTCATGAAGGACGATTTCTCGCGTGGCGTTCAACTGCTCGCCGACAACGAATTGAATCCCGCTCTTCCCGAGCAAGCCTTCGACATCGTAAAACCTCAGACCGCGCAATTCGTCGCCGGCCAGCTTAAGAGCCCCGGCTACCGCGCTCACCGCGCTCTCGATCTCGCCCTCTTTCCTGCCGGCGATCCCGTTCTCCGCGAAACCACTCCTCAATCCGTTTCCTCGCTCACACTCGCGGACCTCAATTCCTTTTACTCGAAGACGATTCGCCCCGACCTCACCACCATTGTCGTCGTTGGCGACGTTACCCCCGCCGAAGCTAAAGCTGTCATCGAGAAATGGTTTGGCTCGTGGAAGGTTTCCGGCCCCGCTCCCCAGGTGGATCTCCCTCCCGTGCCCGAAAACAAGCCTTCCGCCGCCACGGTTCCTGATCCGACTCAACTTCAGGACACCGTCACTCTCTCCGAGACCCTGCCCATGAACCGCTTCGACCCCGATTACTATCCGCTCCAGCTCGGCGACCACGTTCTCGGCGGCGGCTTCTACGCCACGCGCTTGTATCGTGACTTGCGCGAAATCAACGGTTACGTCTACTCCGTCAGCGTCGGCCTCGACGCCTCCAAAACTCGCACGGTCTACTCCGTCCGCTACGCTTGCGACCCGAAAAATGTCTCCAAGGCTCGCCTGCTGATTATTCGCGATCTGAATTCCATGCAAAAGGAAGACGTCACCCCGGCCGAACTCCAGCAGGCCAAGGCCTTGCTCCTCCGGCAAATTCCCCTCGGAGAATCCAGCGAAGACGATCTCGCCGGAGGCTTGCTCGCTCGCGCTCAGATCGGCTTGCCTCTCGACGAACCTGTCCGCGCCGCCAAGCTCTACTTTTCAATGACCGCCGCTCAGGTCCGCGCCGCCTTCGACAAACGCATCCGCCCCGCCGGCTTCGTTCAAATCGTCCGCGGCCCCGCTCCCGAATAGCCGGAGTAACGCCAGGTGCAGCGCCCAACATATCCGGCTGACCACGCTCGCCAACTCTTGGGCCGGCTCGTTCGGAATTTCCTACGATTCGCTGAGCCGGAGGACGCAACTCAGTCGTCCGAACGGCGTCACCACGACCTATAACTACGACAGCCTGTCTCGTCTGCTGCCGGTCTTGCATCAATTACCTGGAAGTACCATTGACGGTGCGAGCTATATACTCGATTCTGCGGGTAACCGCACCGCGAAGGTCAATGACCTTCCGGGCCTGCCTGCCGGTCAGGCAGGCGGGGCGACGTCGAACTATGGGTACGACTCGATTTACGAGCTGTTGAGCACGACGCGGGGGTCCAATACGACGGAGTCCTACACCTACGATCCGGTGGGAAATCGGCTGAGTTCGCTCGGGGTGTCGTCCTACAGCTACAACGTCTCGAACGAGATGACCTCGAATTCCAACGCCAGCTACACCTACGACAACAACGGAAATACGACAAGCAAGACCGCTTCCGGAAACACGACGAATTACACGTGGGACTACGAAAACCGGTTGACGCAAGTGACGCTGCCGAACTCGGGCGGCACCGTTACCTTCGAGTATGACCCATTCGGGCGGCGGATTTATAAGCAATCGCCAAACGCCACCAGCATCTTCGCCTACGACGGCAACAATTTGGTTCAAACGGTGAATTCAACGGGTGGTTTGGTCGCTCGATACACCCAGACGACGAACATCGATGAGCCGCTCGCGATGCAGCGCGGCGGAACCACGGACTACTACGAGCAAGACGGGTTAGGCTCAGTCACGTCGCTGGCCAACACCTACACATACGATTCGTTTGGAAATGTGACGAACTCGACGGGCTCTGTCTCTAATCCGTTCAGCTACGCCGGCCGCGAGTTTGACTCGGAAACAGGGATTTTATATGACCGCGCGAGATACTATGACCCGTCTTTGGGCAGATTCGCTACCGAGGATCCCTTGCTGTTTAGCGGTGGGGATTCGAATTTCTACGCCTATGTAGGTGGCGACCCTGTCGATTACGCAGACCCGTTCGGCACGGACCGAGTGTGCCATTTTCCTAGGCTCTGTGGGCATGATATGCCACCTCCGCCACCCAAGTATCTTCTAACGAACGCGTTGCCACCTGGCTCGGTTCGATATACCGCTCCCGGTGGCCAGACTTTCTGGATCCCCGCAAGTGCGAATTGGTGCGAAGAGTGCAAGGCTGCCCAGAAAAATGGTCTGGATCCTTTCGCCGTAGCCTCATCGATTGGCCAAGGAGGGAAATACGACTACCAACGAGACCCGACCAATCATGTCGTCTACAGCCAATTCCAGCAGGCGGCAAACTACTCGGTCGGTGTCCACATGCAATGCGCAGGTTACCCACGATGGACAACCAATGCTATCGGTCTTGGGTATGGCATAACCCATTCCAGTAATTACGGGAAGGGCGCGTCGCAGTGGACTCCAATGTGGGGCGCTGGGTGGGACGCAGCAAAATCTGGAACATTTTCGAATGCCAACTGCGGCTGCAAATGATCTACTTGCGCGGGGTAAGGAGACAGACACCCAATCATGAGAGCGAAGTTGTGGAAAATCGCGCTATGCTCATTACTGGCCGTATCTGGTATCGGCGTCGTGGTAATTCTTCTTGGTTTGTATGGGACACTTCGCCCGCTAGACGCGCTTGGGGATGCTAGCGACAGCTGTGCTAGGGAGGACTTTGCGCCGGTCCCAAACGGGGCCGGATTGGTTGCGACAACGCACTTCACAACGTGCGGCTGGTTTATCGTCCACGGCGATGAAACCACTTATGTTTACGTAAATAAGCAAGGAACGGAAGACAGCAGGAAATCTCTTGTATTCAGGTTCAGCAATTTTGGCCACTTAGATCCCCCACAAATAACGTGGAGCAATAAATCAACTCTTCATGTCTTTGTTCCTGCGGTTGGCGAAGTAACTAAACAAATAGCCACAATCGATGGCGTGACAATTCTCTACTCAATTGGCAAAGAGGATGTACCCGCTGGGGAGTCAGGCAGGACTAGAAGGCGCGTCGCCCTTCTTTTGTCTGTGTCGCTGGTTTTCCTGACAACGATATGCGTGATATCCGTAAAATCCATTCGGAAGCTAAACAAGGTGGCAGCTTAAATCGGTGGTCAGACCTCGTCACTCTGCCCACTGGCGGAGGCACGGTGACCTTCAAATACGATCCCTTCGGCAGAAGAATCGAGAAAATCTCGCCCAGTGCGACCAGCATCTTCGCCTACGACGGTGCCAATTTGGTGCAGACTGTCAATTCGACCGGCGGTTTGGTCGCTCGATACACCCAGACGACGAATATCGATGAGCCTCTTGCGATGCAGCGCGGCGGAGCTACGGACTACCACGAGCAAGACGGGCTGGGCTCAGTCACATCGCTGACCGCCACGAACGGCTCAATCGTCCAGAACTATACTTACGACTCGTTTGGCAACACGACGGCTTCGACCGGCTCACTGCGGAACTATTTCCAGTACACGGGACGGGAATTCGACACTGAAACCGGCCTGTATTACTATCGCGCCAGATACTACGATCCATTCAGCGGCAGATTCACTTCGGAAGACCAGATTGGATTTGCTGGCGGAGGCTTCAATGTGTACCGATATTCGCTCGACAATCCTGTAAATTTGGAAGACCCTTCCGGGCTGACGGTGTCTTGTACCTACAATCAGTCCTCCCGCCAGCTTAGTTGCACGGACGACTCGACGGGAAACGTCATTCTGAACACGTTTGGATATTCGGGCGGAAACGAGGGCAAATGTTCGTGGTGTGTAAACAATCCGGCTACTCAGGGGATGCCTTTTTCAGGCCCAATACCCACGGGCTACTGGAATATCAGTACATGTTTCACTTGGCACAAAATGCCGGACGTGAGTCGCTTGACGCCGTTACTCGGGAGTTCGTTCGACGCGTTCGTTAGGTCACCTGGCTTTCTGATTCATGGAGGTCGCCAGAATGGAGCAAGAACCGCATCGGAAGGGTGCATCATCATCGGTCAGCCGCAGAGAGGAGCGATCTGTCAGTCCTGTGGCGGGATTATGCATGTGATCAGTGGCCTTCCGCCCTCTTCTTCCCCATTCTCTCTCTCTCCACCATATCCGGGAATCCGAGCGCCGTTTTGATATTGGGTGCAGGGTCCCATTACTTAAGGAGGCCCTCAATGAAGATATCCTTTGAGCGAGTAGCTCTTCACACGAAGATGATCTATCCCTCGGGGTGGTGCCTTCTATTTCTGATGTTGGTTTTGCCTCGGCCCTGGTCTTCCTCGCAGACAGACGGGATTGTTCGCCTAATGGACAATTCCGACTGGTGGTCCATAAATCGAGGCCCCGACTCCGATGAAAATGTCCAAACTCAGGAGCGCGAATTTACCAGCTCAAATTTTCAAGTTCTCGGGATCAAATTGGGCGACACTATGTTTAGGGTCGCAGCAGCAAAATTGGGAAAAGCCACAATCATTGAACGAGGGGACGCCTCGACAGGGCGGCGTCAAGTCTGCTACGCATCTCCTGGCAACCGAAACAAGGTGCACCTCATTCTTGAGCAGGGCGAGGTGGAGTATACGTTTTATCTCTTTGCGGACGGCCCTACCTGGGAGGGCGCCGATCGCTGCGTTGATTCAGGGGCCATCTCCACGCATTTAGCAACTGCATCAGGTGTACGCCTCGGCCAAACACCTGCCCAGGTGATCGCGATCCTAGGAGACCCTACCGTAAAACGTGAAAATGAACTTATCTATTCCTTCTCTGTCAAGAAAAAGACGAGTGCCCAGGATCTCAAAGAAGCTAGAGAGCGAAATCCGCATATGAGCAACAAAGACTTCCAAGAGACTTACGGCTCGTACAACCTCGGCGCTGGCATTCTAGCGAAGTTTATGGATTCAAAGCTCACATACCTGGAGGTATCCAGCGTTGAGAGCAACTGAATTTCGATCAAATCAGGAAGGCCTGTGTGAGGAGCAGGTATGATCCCGTTACGTTCAAATACGATTCTTTCGGCCGGAGAATCTGCGAGCGGTCGCCCGATTCGACGAGCATCTTCGCCTACGACGGCGACAACCAAGTAGAAACCGTCAATTCCAGCGATTGCACGGTCGCCCGCTACGCCCAACGACAGAATATTGATGAACCGCTCGCGATGCAGCGCGGCGGAACCACGGACTACCACGAGCAGGACGGGCTGGGCTCAGTCACGTCGGCGGATGGCAGGCCCTTGGCGGCTGCGTTTCACTGGCCGCAACCGAAGCTCACTGCTTTCGCGTCGCACCCCAAATTCACCTCTCATCGGCTTACCATTCGAGGGTGCCGCATGCTTCCGCTTTTTGAAGCGTGCGGGGTTTGGTCATGCTTCACGACGCTCGTCCCTTCATCTTCTCGCGCTCCATTCATCCGCAACCGC
This sequence comes from Verrucomicrobiia bacterium, assembly GCA_035503815.1. Lineage (GTDB taxonomy): Bacteria > Acidobacteriota > Terriglobia > Acidiferrales > UBA7541 > Palsa-295. The sequence continues at coordinate 49,088 of DATJTF010000036.1, read as the reverse complement.
GGCGATTTTTCCTGCTCCCTTGCTTCGCCGCCTGAGCTCTTTTCAAAAGTCCACACGCATCCTGATTTGACGCAAATGTTAAAATAGTGAATGGCAACATATTTCGCCACGCCGCCGCACTCGCCGAAGCCTCAAGCCCCATGGCCTGCCCAATACGCACCTTCTGACCGGCTCTGCAGCGAGTCCCCCTCGCACTCTCGATTTGCAAATCGTGGACATCCGGCTTTTGAGCATCGAACGGAAATTCCAAATTCACAGACCGAGAATCACCGCTCACGCCTGTCTGCTCGCTGCGAGAATTCACGAAATCAGGCATTTCGGTTCGCAACACACCCGGAAACCGAACTGCTGCAAATAAAGGACTTAACCCTTCCGGTTCGCTACACTTTTGAGTATGCGGCCAGCGTACTCGCCCTGAGCGGCCAGCGGGACTCTAGGGGCGTTCACTCCAACAAGATCGCCGCGCTGCTTTCCCCCGATGCGCGAACCGGGCGGTCGTCGAAAGCCGAATCGCTTGCTTTGCAGTCCCTCCGTGTTTTCTGCGATCCTTCGCGTGAATACAATCACTGGCCGGACCCCCTCACCTCGCCGATTTTTTCTTGCTCTTCTTTTCCTCGATCACCGCTTGCGCCGCGGCCAGCCGCGCGACCGGCACGCGGAACGGCGAAGCGCTCACGTAGTTCATCCCGACGCGGTGGCAGAATTTCACGCTGTCCGAATCTCCTCCGTGCTCCCCGCAGATTCCCACCTTCAATTTCGGCCGCGACTCGCGGCCGCGTTCGATGCCCCACTTCATCAGCATACCCACCCCGGCGATGTCGAGCGTCTGAAACGGGTCGGCGGGGAAAATCCCCGTCTTGCGCTCGTCCACGTACTCGGGCAGAAACCGTCCCGCATCGTCGCGCGAAAGCCCCAGCGTGGTCTGCGTCAGGTCGTTCGTGCCGAACGAGAAAAATTCCGCCACTTCGGCAATCTCGTTCGCCAGCAAAGCCGCGCGCGGCAGCTCGATCATCGTCCCCACCAGATATTCAAGTTTTACTTTAGATTCGGCGAGGATCGCGTCCGCCACCTTTCGCGTCGCCTCTTCCAGGATTTTCAATTCTCTTTTTTCCATGACCAGCGGAATCATGATTTCAGGCAGCACTTTAATTCCGCGTTTCTGGCAGTCGATCGCTGCCTCGATAATCGCTCGAACTTGCATCTCCAAAATCTCGGGATAGACGATGCACAGCCGGCACCCGCGCAACCCCAGCATGGGATTCGCTTCGTGCAACTGCTCCACGCGCCGCTCGATGGCCGCCCGCGTTGTCCCGATTTTCTTCGCCAGCTCTTCCTGTTTCTCCGGGTCGTGCGGAATGAATTCGTGCAGCGGCGGATCGATCAGCCGGATCGTCACCGGATACCCGTCCATCGCCTCGAAGATTCCGATGAAATCGCGGCGCTGGAACGGAAGCAGCTTTGCCAGTGCCGCTCGCCGCGCTTCCGTCGTGTCCGCGAGAATCATCTCCTGGATGGCTTGCTGCCGCTCGACGCTCTTCTCCGGATGCACGAAATCCTTGAAGAACATGTGCTCGGTGCGGCACAGTCCGATTCCCTCCGCTCCCATTCCGCGCGCGACCTTCGAATCGTGAGGCGTGTCCGCGTTCGTGCGCACTCCCAGCCGCCGCGTCTTATCGGCCCATTTCATCAGCGTTTCAAACGCCTTGGGCGGCTCGGGACGCACCAGGCCGATTTCCCCGGAATAAACCGTGCCGTCGCCGCCATCGAGCGAGATCCACTCGCCTTCGCGAACGACTCTGCCTTTCGCGGTCATCTGTTTCTTTTCAGCGCTGATGTCGAGCGATTCCGCGCCCACGATGCAACACTTTCCCCAGCCGCGTGCGACCACCGCCGCGTGGCTCGTCTTTCCGCCCGTGGCCGTCAGAATTCCCTGCGCCACGAACATTCCTCCCACGTCTTCGGGGCTCGTCTCGCGCCGCACGAGAATCACTTTCTCGCCGCGCGCCGCCCACGCCTCCGCTTCTTCCGCCGTGAAGACGGCCTTGCCAACCGCCGCTCCCGGAACCGCATTGATTCCGGCGGCGATTTTTCTTTTTTCAAGTTCTACTCGAGGTAAGGATGGATCGAGAACGGGATAAAAGAGCCGCTCGATGTCTTCCGGCTTGATTCGTTCGAGGGCTTCTTCCTTTGAAATCAAGCGTTCATTCGCCATGTCAACGGCGATTTGGAAGGCAGCGGAGGGCGAGCGCTTCCCCGTTCGCGTCTGCAGCATGTAGAGCTTGCCGCGCTCGACGGTGAACTCCATATCCTGCATGTCGCGATAATGCTTTTCGAGCTTTTCGCGCACGCGCTCGAGCTGTGCGTACACCTTGGGCATCGCCTTCTTCAATTCCGAAAGGTGCATCGGCGTGCGGATACCTGCGACCACGTCTTCTCCCTGCGCGTTCAGCAAAAAGTCGCCGTAGAAGACCTTGTCGCCCGTGGAGGGATCGCGCGTGAAGCAGACACCCGTTCCCGAATCTTCGCCCGTATTTCCGAAGACCATCTGAACCACGTTGACTGCCGTTCCGAGCAGTCCCGTGATTTTTTCCACGCGGCGGTACGTCACGGCCTTCTCCGCCATCCACGATTCGAATACGGCGCCGATCGCCCCCCATAGCTGTTCGATGGGATCTTCGGGAAATTCCCGGCCGGTCTTCTGGCGAAAGTGCTCCTTGTACTCTCCCACCAGTTGCCGCCAGCCATCGGCGGACACCTCGGTGTCATCCTTCACCTTCAAATAGTTCTTGAGAGCGCGCAGGCGGGCTTCGAGGTCTTCCTTGGAAAGGCCGATTACCACGGTCGAGTACATTTGCACGAAGCGGCGGTAAGCGTCATAGGCGAAACGCTCGTTGCGGGTGGATTCCGCCAGGCCCTGCACCGATTTTTCATTGAGCCCGAGGTTCAGAATGGTCTCCATCATTCCCGGCATGGAGCGCGCCGAACCCGAGCGGACGCTGACGAGCAGCGGATCCTTGGCATTGCCCAGCTTTTTCCCTGTCAATTTTTCGAGGCGGGCCAGATTAGCCGCGACCGCCGCGCGCAACTCTTTCGGATATTTTCTGCCGTGCTTGAGGTAGTAGTCGCAAGTCTCGGTGGTGATCGTGAAGCCCGCGGGAACAGGAAGGCCGATTCGCGTCATTTCCGCGAGCCCGGCGCCCTTTCCTCCGAGCAGGTCGCGCATGTCGCCCTTGCCGTCCGCTTTACCCGCACCAAAAAAATAAACGAATTTCATTTCATCCCCCGGATTTAAAAGTAAAAATTAAGTTTGGATTTGTCGGCGCGCCGACAGTCTTTCGACAGAATTACAAAACTGAAATCTCAAGCTGTACTTCACATTCAAATCGCGACGCTCCCCGACGCATTTGGCGAAATTCAAGTGTCACTTGCGATTGTTTTTGCGCTCCCACTTCACGATCTGCGGGAAACCACTTTCGATTCTTCCGACCCGATCTCCGAAAAATCCGCGATGGTGGAAAACTCCTTCAGCAAGCTCCCCAAAAGCGCGATTCGGTTTCGCCGCACGTCCTCCTCCTCCGCCATCACCAGGACCTTGTCGAAAAACAAATCCACAGACGGGCGAAGTCCGCTGATGGTTTCGAGCGCCTGGCGGTAATGCCGGGCCTTGCGCATCTGCGTTGAACGTTCCCCGATCTTTTGCGCCGCCGTGAAAAGCTCCCGCTCCGGCGCTTCCCGGAACAGCTCCGGGTTCACCGCTGTTTGGCCGCGCTCCGCCTTCCCTGCCGATTTCTCAAGGATGTTGCGGATTCTCTTGAAGGCAGCGGCGAGAGGAATGAAATCGCGGGAATGGCGGATCGCATTGATGGCCGCCACTCGATCGACAGCGTCCGCCAGATTGTCCGCCCCGGCCGCGAAGGCGGCGTTGATTTCGTCGTACGCGAATCCGTGCTTCTCGCGAAGGATGAAGCGCGCCCGCTCGAGCAGAAAGTCCAAAACCTGCTTTTCGACTTCCACGCCCGCCTGGATTCTTGGCGGATGCTCGTGGAGCGCTCGAGCCGCTGCGGAAACAGCCGCCGCAAGGGAAAGCGGAAGCCTTTTATCAAGAATTACTTTAATGATTCCCAACGCGGCGCGGCGCAGTGCGAATGGGTCGCTCGACCCGGTGGGAATCGCGCCGACGGCGAAGCATGCCACCAGTGAGTCGAGTTTGTCCGCGAACGAAACCGCGCACCCGGTCAAGTTGCGCGGAAGCGGGTCGTCGAGTCCCACCGGCTTATAGTGATCATAGACCGCCCAGGCGATTTCCTCGGGTTCGCCCTGGGCGCGCGCGTAGAGCCCACCGACAATTCCCTGTAGCTCGGGAAATTCGCCCACCATCTCCGTGATGAGGTCGCACTTGGCCAGTTCGGCGGCGCGGTCCGATCCCGCAACGTCGGCTTGCGTGACACCGGCGCTGAACCACTGCTCAGCCAGCCACCGTGCGATGGCGCGCATTCGCTCCACCTTGTCGCGATAACTGCCGAGGCGGGATTCGTAAGTGACCGCGGCAAGTTTTGGCAGATAATCCGCCAGCCGCACTTTTTGGTCTGTCTCCCAAAAAAAGCGGGCATCGGCGAAGCGGGCCCGCAGAACCCGTTCGTGCCCGGAGCGAACCAAGCCCTTGGTATCGCGGGGCAGGTTGATGACGGCGAGGAAGTGAGGGGCGAGCTCGGCGTTGCGGGACTCGAGGGCGAAATACTTCTGATGGTCGCGCATCACCGTGATCAGAATTTCATCGGGTAAGGAAAGAAAAGCGGGATCGAAATCGCCCGAAATAACGGTGGGATATTCGTTCAGATAGGCGACCATCTGCAGCAGATGCGAATCTTCGTGCGTGGACAGATGTTTCCGGGCGCTCAACGCTTGGATTTCCAACTCGATTTTCTTCCGGCGCGCTTCAGGGCGGACCAATACGAAGTTCTTCTTGAGCTTGACTTCATACTCCTCAGGGGAAGAAACGGGAATGGAGCCCGCGCCAAGAAAACGGTGGCCCTCCGTCCGATTTCCGGACGTTACGTCCGCAAAGCGGAATCGAACGACCTTGCCCGCCAGAAGCGCGACGATCCAGCGAATCGGGCGAATGAAGCGCGCCCCTGTCGCTCCCGTCCAATACATCGAGCGAGGCCAGGAAATTTCCTGAATCACTTGCGGAAGAATTTCGGAAAGAATTTCGGAGGCGGGGCGTCCCTGGATGGTTTGAACCGTCGCAAGGCACTCGCCCTTCGGCGTGGAGACGAATTTCAGATCGCTGATGCTGACATCCTGCTTCTCCGCGAAACTTTGTGCGGCCCGTGTCGGCGCGCCGACATTATCGAAAGCCACGGATCTCGGCGGCCCGATTATTTCCCGCGTCGAATCTTTCTGCCGGAGCAAAACGTGGCGAACGATCGAGACCAATCTTCGAGGAGCGCCAAAAGTTTCGATCGATTCCGCGACGGTTTGGGACTCAAGCAGCGCGTGTGCCCAAAAATATTTCTCAAGTAACACTTTAAGTTCCCGCGCCGCCCGCGCAATCATCCCCGCCGGAATTTCTTCGCATCCAATTTCAAAAAGAAAATCGCCGCGGGCGATGGTCAAGTTCTTCTTCGCAATTGTGCCGGAAGATTTCAACTTCGAGGAGCGCTTCATGACTCCTCCTGCGAAGTTAAAGCGGCAATCGAACTTCGCTGGTCGAGCCAGGCGTCCGCGACTCGCGTGGCCAGCTTGCGCACGCGCCCGATCATCGCCGCGCGTTCCGTGACGGAGATGGCGCCCCGAGCGTTGAGCACGTTGAACAGGTGCGAGCATCTCAAAGTTAAGTCGTACGCGGGAAGGATCGGGAACCGGGTCTTGGCGATTCCCTTTGCCGAGGGATAGGCACCGAGAAGCCGAGTCGCTTCCGCCTCGTTCAGATCGAATTGCTTGCGCGTGGCAGCCGCGTCCGCGAATTCAAAATTGTATGCGGAAAATTGCTGTTCCTCCGCCAGGCGCACTTGCCCGTAGGTCACTTCGCGGGACCACATCACGTCGTAGACGTTCTCCACACCCTGCAGATAGGCGGCGATGCGGTCGAGGCCGTATGTCAGCTCAACCGAGATTGGATCGAGAGACTGCCCGCCGCTTTGCTGAAAATAAGTGAACTGGGTGATCTCCAGCCCGTCGAGCAGCACCTGCCAGCCGATTCCCCAGGCTCCAAGAGTGGGCGATTCCCAGTTGTCTTCTTCAAAGCGAATATCGTGGTCGCGCAGGTCGATTCCGATCTCCGCCAGGCTCTTTAAGTAGAGGTCTTGAACGTCGGGCGGTGAAGGTTTCAGAATCACCTGCAACTGCGTGTGTTTATAGAGACGGTTGGGGTTCTCGCCGTACCGGCCGTCGGCGGGTCGTCGGCTGGGTTGTGCGTAGACGACGCGGTAGGGATCGGGGCCCAGAACCCGGAGAAAAGTCTCGGGATGCATCGTCCCGGCGCCGACCTCGATATCGTAGGGCTGCTGCAAAATGCAGTTGCGGCGCGTCCAGTACACCTCGAGCTTGAACAGCAGGTCCTGAAACGTGAGGCCCTGCACAGGCCTGTGAGTTTGAACGGGCGTCATCTTGCGGGTGACTCCAAGAGTTCTCGTGAAACCAGCTTTCGGTCGATCTGATTTTCAATCACGTCCAGCATAACATCGGACAGCTCGCGGGCGGCGCGCGGAGAGATAATTCCCTCGCTCAGCCGGTCGAGTTTCTCCGCGAGCATGGCGCGTGCGGCGGCGTGCGCCGCGGGAGAGAAGGCGCGAAGTCCGGGAGTGCGGCACCGGTCGCAAAAGACGGCCGAAGCGCCGCGAGAGAAATACGCGGGCTCACCGGAAGCGATGGGGCGGCCGCAACGGGAACACGAGCTGAGCGAGGGCAGCCATCCGGCCAGCTTGACGGTCCAGAGAGAAAAGTAAGCCAGGGGAAGTTCGGGACGCCGGGAACGTTTAATCGCCTGGGCGGCGAGAAGCAGCAGCCTGAAATTGGCATCCGAGGGTTCGTGCTCGGGCAGGACAGCTTCGGTAACTTCGCTGAAAATGGAGAGAGCGACGCTCGAAGGAAAATCGGAAAAGGCCTCAAGAAAGGATTCGATCAATTCCGACTGATTGATGCGAACCAAGTCGCGAGTCTCCTTCTCAAAAAACCAGATGCGAATGTGCGACAGGCGTTCGAGCGTGGAGCCGAAGCGGCTCTTGGTTCGGCGGGCTCCCGCAGCCACGCCCCGGACCCGCCCCATGTTCCGCGAGAAAAAGCTGACGAGACGGTCGGACTCGCCCAGCGAATAGCTTTGCAGGATGATAGCCTCGGATTCGTGAAGTGGCATTGGATGTCGGCGCGCCGACACGACTCGCGGCCGTCCCGCAGTTTTTTAACTGCGCCCACAGAAGCGAAAGAGCCGCGTGCCGGAAATAAAAATTTTTATCACAGCCATCCGATGGGCGCAATTGAGAAACGACGGTGAAGACGTAAAGCTCCTCTTGAACTGCAGATTGCCGCTTGCAAATCGCGACTCCTTGGCTAGAGTGGTTCGGCGATGCCGGGCAAGAGGAAAATCGGCGCAGTGGACGTGGCCGGCGTGGGGTTGAATGCGACGGACACGATGATTCGCCTGCCGCATTTCCCTGCCCTCGATTCGAAAGTCGAAATTCTCTCCGACAATGTTCACGCGGGCGGGCAAGTGGCCAGCGCCATCGTTGCCTGTCGCCGCTGGGGATTGACCGCCCGGTATTCAGGTAAAGTCGGCGATGACGCGGCAGGAATGTTTCAGCGGCGAGAAATGCGCCGCGAAGGCGTCCGGGCCAACTGGGTGGTGGGAGGGGGGCTGTCAAGCCAGATCGCCTATATTTTAGTGGACGAGATTTCCGGTGAGCGCACGGTTCTCTGGAAACGAGACGCCTCGATAGCCTTGCGACCGAACGAGGTGAAGAAAGACTGGGTCGCCGGAGCTAAAGTCTTACTTGTGGATGGGCACGACACGCCGGCGGCGTCGCGGGCTGCGAAATGGGCGCGTGAAAGTAATACTTTAATTGTCGGGGATTTCGACAACCGCTATCCCGGAGTTGAGAAACTACTTCACTTCGTGGACTATCCAATCATGTCGAAGGATTTCCCACGGCGCTTGACGGGCGAGCGAGATTTGCTGAAATCATTGCCGGCGATTTTGGGGACTTACAAATGCCTCGCCGCGGGAGCGACGTTGGGAAGGCTGGGAGTGATCGTCTGGGATGGCGAAGAGTTCCACCTCTGCCCTGGATTTCGAGTGGACGCGGTAGACACCACGGGTGCGGGGGACGTTTTCCACGGTGCGTTCGCCTTCGGCTTGGTGAATGGCTGGGCGATGGATGAAATTCTCGAATTCAGCTGTGCCGCGGCGGCCCTGAATTGTACGGAGGTAGGAGCGCGAGGCGGAATCCGGAGGCTCGCCGTGATCGAAAATCTGCGGCGAAGGGGTAAGAGGTCCGAACGCGCATTCACGGAGCTGGCGCTCCGGCGAGCGGCGCGGAGCAGCGCCGACTCGATACTCGGTCGGGAGCGGCTCCGCAGATCGAACATGAGAACGAGATGATCCCGCTGAAAAACCTCGATCCGCGAAGGTCCGTCCCGTTCGTGACGATCGCTCTGATCCTGGCCAATGCTGCGGTCTTTTTCCACCAGATTTCGCTTTCCCCGAAAGCGGCTGAAGCGTTCATATTTCATTACGGGCTCGTTCCGGCGCGAATTTCGGCCTTTCTGGCGGGAAATGGCCACGTGCCGGCAGGTCCCGCCCTGCTTCCGCTCTTTAGCTGCATGTTTCTCCATGGCGGATGGCTGCACATTATCGGGAACATGTGGTTCCTGTGGATCTTCGGCGCCAATGTGGAGGACCGGCTGGGGCCGGCGCTGTATTTGTTGTTCTATACGATTTGCGGCCTGCTCTCGGGCGTGACTCAAACGATCTTTTCCTGGGGCTCGCACATCCCATCCATCGGGGCGAGCGGTGCGATCGCGGGAGTCTTGGGCGCTTACATCATGTTTTTTCCGCGGTCGCGCATCCTTACATTGGTTCCGCTAATCGTGTTCTGGTTTACGGCGAGAATCCCGGCGGTGATTTTTATCGGCCTTTGGTTTGCGATCCAGTTTTTAAGCGGCATGAGTTCCTTGAGCATGCCACAATCGGCGGAGATGGGCGGGGTGGCGTGGTGGGCGCATGTCGGGGGATTTGTGATGGGCGCGTTGCTGGCGCTCGTTGCACGGGGCGCGCGGGGAAGCGCGAGGCGGTCGAGCGCGTATTATGAAGGATACTGAAGCCGAGTCGGTAATCTGCGCGGCCCAACCAATGGTCCCGGGTACGAGTCAAAGTAAGTTGGGAATGCTTAGGAGGAGCGAGATGGGAAAACACAAGTGGCCCTTAATCAGCGCAGTCGCCGCGACTTTATTTGCGCTGGCGGCGCCGGTGTTTGTGGCCGGGCAGAACCAACTGCTTGGGCAAGTCGAAGTTGTCGGGAAAACCAAAGTGGACAAATCGTCCGGGGTCTGGGTGGATGGGCAGTACGTTGGCTTCGTAAGCGAGCTCAAAGGAGATAAACAGATTCTTCTGTTGCCGGGCGAACACGAGATTGCGATACGCCAGGCGGGTTACATCGAGCAAGTACAGAAAATCACCGTGGAGCCCCGAAAGAAGACCATCATCACCGTGCATATGGTGAAAGATCCGAATGCCAAATTTGCCAGCGGAGTCACTTCTGAAGTCAAACTTCAGGTGACCCCGGACCGTGCCGCCGTATTCGTGGACGGGGGATACGTCGGCTCTGTGAGGGAGTTCAGCGGCATCGGGCGGGCTATGCTTGTTTCGCCAGGGAAGCATCGCGTGAAGATTGGGCTCGCCGGATATCAGGATTTCACCACAGACATTGACCTGCTGCCAAACCAAAAAATCACAATCAAGACGGACCTGATTCCGGGCAGCATCACGCAGGCGGGCCGTTCCATAAAGAACGACTAGAGAATTCGTAGGGCGCCAAAAAGTCGTCGGGCCGACATGTAAAGCATCACCTGATATTTCACGTGAAAAAGTTCAAGTATGAAGTGCGAACATCGGAAATGCGCAATCTAAAGTAATACTTTACCTATGACTTCTGCTGACGAGGCGTCTTTTGAAACGAAATGTGAGCCGCCATTTGAACTTGGAGCGATGCTGAATGGAAATGGTAAACAGATCAGTTTCTGGACTTGCTTCCTCAAGTGAAGCTTTAAGTTGTAATTTTAGAATGATTCTCTCAAGTAACGCTTCCTTCGTCGGCGCGGCGACAGCTTTCTGAATTGTTCGAGGGCCTGAAATCCATCGAAGGCTGCACTAATCGCTCAGGAAACCAAAACTTCAGCCGGAGGCTCAAAAAATGAGGGAGAAACCATGAGCAAACATTTGACGGCCAAATGGAGCGCCCTGGCGATGGCCCTTGCTATCGGCTTTGCCCCGGCCACGTTGTGGGCGCAACAGGCGGAGACCTCTGAACTTCGGCTGATTCCCTCTTCGAGGGTGGAGAAGCTCGCGGGTGTATGGGTGGACGGGCGGTACGTCGGCTACGTGGATGAATTTAAGGGACACACCACGCTAAGCCTCACACCGGGAAAACATACTCTGGTGATTCGCGAACTCGGGATGAAAGAGACTACTCGCGAACTCGATCTGGCCTCCGGGGGAACGCTGGACTTCGTCGTCCGGATGCTCGAGCCGGAGCCCGTGCCGGAACCGGCGGGCGAAACCGCTTCTTTGAAGATCAACTTCGCGCCGGACAGCGCAGCCGTTTTTGTCGACGGAAAGTTTCAGGGGCCGGTCGTGCAGTTTGGCGGGATTGCGCGGACATTGAAATTGCCCGCAGGAAAGCACGTGGTGAAGATTTCCGAGTCCGGGTACAAGGATTTTGTCACCACGGTGGATCTGGCTCCCGACCAGATGCTCACGATCGAAAACCGGCTCGATCCCGTCCAGACGGCACCCTGAAGCGAACCCGTAGACTGCAGCCACGAGCAGCCCCCAGCGCAGAGGCTCCAGGAAAGCAGGTTATCGAGGAATCGTGACGACGCGGATTGACGTCAGCATGCGAATCCAGCGCGCCGGGCGCTTATCGTGCGGAGCGACGAGACGCAGAGGCCCGTCTTTTGGACCCAGCGGCTCGCCGTCGGCCGCGTACACCACAAGGACGCCGGAATCCTGAAAGCTCGGATCAAGCTCAGGGAGGGCGAAGATCACACGGTATCCGTCCGTAGCCTCGGCTACAATGTACGTCGTCATGGCCGCGCCCCGCAATTTCTCGCCCTGGGGAACACCCGCCTCCCGAAGCAAGGCCTCGAGCGGCACACCTTCGTAGGAATGGGTTTGATGCTCGTGCTCGTTGTACGCTTTCACGGTCTGGTGCGGCATAGCGCGCAAATCCGCCATGGACAGTGAAAGTGGCTTTTCCACACTGCCCGTGATCGTCAAGGCGACCGCCGGCTGTTGGGATTGACTTAGAGCCGTGGAACTGGCAAACAAAATCGTAACGGCGACGCCCAAGACGATTCCGAATTTTGCAACCAGTTTCCGCCTTTCCTTCATCCCCGTTCCCTTCCCTGCGGCTCGACCCTGACAAGCGCCATCTTCAGGAGGCGGATGCCTCAACGGCGCGCGCCAGAAAATCGCCGAGTTGGCGCGTGCCGGCGCTGCCTCCAAGCTCAGCTGGAAGCTTGCGCTCGCTCAGGGCGAGGCGAACCCCCGTTTCGATGGCGCCTGCTTCTGCGGCCAGGCCAAGGTACTCGCACATCATCCCGGCGGCAAGGACAGCGCCGATGGGATTGGCGATGTTTTTGCCGGCGATATTGGGCGCGGAGCCATGAACCGGCTCGAAAAGAGAAACCTTGCCGGGATGGATGTTGCCCGAAGGGGCAAGACCGAGACCGCCGATAAGCCCTGCACCCAGGTCGGAGGCAATATCGCCGAAAAGATTGGAGGTGACGATGACGTCGAATTGCGAAGGGTCGCGAACCATCTGATAGAGCAGGTTATCGATGTATTGGTGCGAGGACTCGATATCGGGATATTCGGCGCGAACCGTCTTGAATACGCGCTGCCAGAGATCATGGCCAAAAGTGAGCGCGTTCGATTTGTCGGACATGCACACGCGTTTGAGCTTTTTCGCGCGCGCGAATTCGAACGCGTAGCGGATAATGCGCTCCACGCCTTTGCGCGTGTTTAAATCCTCCTGCGTCGCGATTTCGTCGGGAGTTCCCTTCTTGAAGAATCCACCCATACCGACGTAAAGCCCTTCGGTGTTTTCTCGAAAGACGACGAAATGGACGTCGCGCTCCGTGCACTCTTTCAAGGGACAGAGACGAGAGTCGTACAGATAACAAGGCCGCGCGTTGACATACAGGTCGAGCTGGAAGCGCAGCCCGAGCAAAATTTCGGCGGCGTGGATGTTGGAAGGAACGCGCGGGTCTCCCATGGCCCCGAGAAGTATGGCGTCGAAATTGTTTTGCAGATTCTCAACCGCACCGGGAGGAAGTGTCGTGTGGTCGTGCAGGTAGCGGTCGGCGCCCCAGTCGAATTCGGTAATCGAGAGCGCGTGGCCGTGGGCGGCCGCGGCGGCATTCAGGACCTTGACAGCCTCCGGAATAACTTCCTTGCCGATGCCGTCGCCAGGGATGATTGCAATGCGATTTTTGCGGGCTAGTTCAGAGGGCGGCATACGAGCAGCGAAACTAGCACGCAAAGCAGCGAGAGGCAAGACGCCAAGGCATACAGACGAGACTCATACGAGTCGGAACGCGCAATGCGGCTTCTCTGCGGCTTTGAATACGGCTAGGAAGAAATTGAAATAGGAGTTCATCCGCCGCAGGCGGCGTCCGCGAAGATCACCAGACATATCCCCTGTTGTCCCTTATCACCGCCCGATCAGTACTCTTTCTCTGCCCAGACAGTTATCTATCTATCGCCGGGCTAAGGTTTTATCCCGAACTGCCGAAATCATAGGGAGTGTGAATAGTTGCACGCTACGGTCCAAGAACCGTCGTGGTCGCCGCCGGGGGGAAAAATGAAGAGTCGCATGCCGATGACCAAATTCTTGGTGTTGCTCGTGTTGCACTTGGCCATTCTTGTTCCCATCCGGGCCCAGCAGGCGCCAAATCCACCCGTCAATCAGGACGATATTAACAAGCAGCTCTTGCAGCGTTTGCAGGAACTCCAGGCAGAAGTAGATCAGCTCAAGGGGCAGCTGGCAGCGGCGTCCTCCACTTCTTCTACTCCTGCATCGGCTGCCAGTTCGCCTTCCCCCGCGGCTACAGCGGCAGCCGCCCCGGCGCCCGCGCCCGCACCGGGGGCAGCGCCGGCACAGACACCGGAACCTGAGGCCGCTCCGGTGTACCAAGCTCCCCCGGTGAATGAAGTCGCTCCGCGGCTGAAGATGATAGTTTTTGGCGACGTCGGAGCGCAGGGTTATAGCCACAGTCCCGACACATTCTTATTCGGCTCGCTGGATCTTTTCATGACGGCGCGGCTTTCCAGCAAGGTCAGCGTCCTCGGAGAGGTCCTGTTCATCGCGGAAAACGACAATTCGTTGTCTCCCGACGTGGAGAGGCTGATTCTCACCTACCGCCAGAATGACTACTTCTCGATATCGGCCGGGAGAATGCACTCATGGATCGGCTATTACAACACAGCGTTCAATTATGGAGAATTTCTCGAGACCACCACCGATCGCCCCTTTATCTATGCCTTCGACGATCAAGGAGGCGTTCTGCCCATGCAGGAAGTAGGGGTCAACATGACGGGCAGAATTCCCTCCGGAAACTTGGGAGTTCATTATGTTCTGGAATTGGGAAATGGCGAGGCGTGGGGACCGAATGTTGAACCCACTCAGAACAATCAGGACGCCAACAACAGCAAGTCGGTCAACGGAGGGCTGTACATGCAGCCCGAGCGTCTCTCAGGCCTCCAGCTTGGATTCTCGTTGCGCCACGACAACTTGACGATTCCAGGGCCTGCCGTTCATGAAACCATCGCCACGGCTCACGTCGTTTTTATCGATACCCGGTACGAAATCCTCAACGAAGGCGTCATCGTCCGGCACACGGAACCCACCGGCCCCGTATTTCGCACTTATGCCTTCTACACCCAGTTCTCCCGCAAATTTGGTCACGTCCGGCCCTACTTTCGCTATCAGTATTTCAACGCACCGAACGACGACCCGGTCTACATTTACGCCGGCCCCAACGATTACGCGCCTGGTTACGTCAATGGGTTCGTGGCGCGACTCAATGGGCCTTCAGCGGGCGTTCGATATGACTTTTCAGGCCATTCGGCTCTCAAGCTTCAATACGACCGCATTTCTGAGAGGGCGCTGCCAACGACCAACGGCCTGACCGCACAGGTCGCATTCACGTTCTAACGGAGACGCCGATGGCAAAAGAGAATGGTTCCCCGGCATTCTGGTTTTTCTTGATCGCGATAGCGGCTGTTTCAGCGGCTCTCTGGTCGGGAGTCACAGCGCCTCCAGTCCGCGCCGCCGGGGGCGCCATCGTTGTAATCGTGAATTCCGCGAATCCGGTGGACAACCTGACAACATCCGAACTTAAAAAGCTTTACCTTTCGGACCGAACCCGCTGGGAGACCGGAAAGGCCGTCGCTCCCGTAATGCTTACACCCGGAGCGCCGGAGCGAACCGCATTCCTGAAAACGGTCTGCGGAATGAACGACTCCGACTTCAGCAACTACTTCATGCAGGCCGCCTTCACCGGCAAATCCGCAACCCCTCCGAAAGAGGTAACCAGCGCAAGCGCTCTGAAGAGTTTCGTCGCGGACACCCCCGGCGCGATAGGTTTCCTCAAGGCCGGCGATTTTCAAGGCAATGAAGCCGGAATTAAGGCCGTGAAGATCGACGGCGCGGCCGCGACCGACGCGGGATACAAGCTCAAGATGTAAACGCAGTTTGGATTGATTGCTGCGGGGGAAGGCGCTCGAAATGCGATGGACAATTAAAAGACGCCTCTTCGGACTCACCATCAGCGGTCTCGTTTTCGTAGCCTGCGTGAGCGCCACGGGGTATTGGGGAATCACGTCGGTTGAGAGGACAACGGCCGATGTGGCGGCCACGAGTTCGGCCATCCGCAATCATATCGAAGCAGGAGTGTTCAACGACCTGACGCGAACAGATGTCTCCGCGGTTTTCACCGCCAAAGGCGACGAGCAGAAGGATAAAGTGGACGCCTTCCATCTGGATTGTAATCTGCTGCGGGATCGCGTGACCAAGGCCCGCGGTTTTGCGGTGGACCCCAAAAGCCGGTCCATGCTCGACGCCGAACAGCAGTTGATGGAGCAATACCTGACCGCCGGCGACGCACTGGTTGGCGCCATCGTAAAGAATCCGGCCCAGGCGGCTTCGCAGCTCGGCCCATACCTGCAGCTTTACAAATCCCTCCAGGAGAAAATCGAAGAAACCAGCGATCAGCTCTCCAAAAGCGCCAAGGATGCGGAAGCGAGCGCGACGGCCCGCGGGCAGCGCGCCATTCACGCTACTTTTATCATGTGCGGCATTTCGCTCCTATTGCTCCTGACGGTCGCTATGCGCATTACGCTCAGTATCACGCGTCCTCTTGATGCCTTTTCGCATAAATTCAAGGCGATGGCCGAGGCAAACGACCTGACTTCACGCGTGGACCAGAGCCGGGACGATGAGATCGGGCAGTTGGGCGCGTGTCTGAATCAGTTTGTAGACAAAGTGCAGGAGATACTCTCCCAGATCGCACGAACCGCCCAGGGGGTCGCCACGGCCAGCGATGCTCTCTCTAGCACCAGCCAGCAAATCAGCGCCAATTCGGAAGAGACTTCCGCTCAAGCTAAGGTTGTCTCCGACGCCACCGTGCAGATCAGCCAGAACCTTCAAACAGTCGCGACGGGCGCCGCGGAAATGGGAGTGAGCATCAAGGAGATAGCCAAGAACGCCTCCGATGCCGCAAAAGTGGCCACAGGCGCCGTAAAGGCCGCCGAAAGTGCGAATGAGACGGTATCCAAGCTCGGCGAATCCAGCATGGAGATCGGAAACGTAATCAAGGTGATTACTTCGATCGCGCAGCAGACCAATCTGCTGGCCTTGAACGCTACCATCGAAGCGGCCCGCGCCGGCGAAGCGGGCAAAGGATTCGCCGTGGTTGCCAACGAAGTGAAGGAACTTGCGAAACAGACAGCCAAAGCCACCGAGGATATCGGCAAGAAAATCGGAGCGATTCAGAGCGACACGCACGCGGCGGTCGAAGCCATTGGCTCGATTACCAGCGTCATCAAGCGAATCAATGACATCTCCAACACGATTGCCACTGCCGTCGAGGAACAAGACGCCACGACCAACGAAATGTCGCGCAACGTCACTGACGCGGCGCAAGGCAGCAGCGCAATTACCTCGAATATCGCGGGCGTGGCTAACGCGGCCGAGAGCACGTCGCGCGGGGCGGGAGATACCCAAAGGGCCGCTCAGGAACTGGTCGACGCTTCGTCAAGGTTGCAGCATCTGGTGTCCCAATTTAAAGTGGAAAGCAACAGCCGGGCTGGAAACGGAAATTCGTCGCTCCAAACTGCGAACGTCAATTGATCGTTTTCGGAAATCGTCTCCAGTTTTTAACCCTCCGTTTCGTTGCTCTCTCGCCAACGTCACATCCCAGCCTCATCCAGCAGATCCCATAAGTCAGACCTCCGCTTCCTGCGGTCTGCGCGCATCTCTGCCGGCACAACCGTAGCGCTCATCCCGCGGCGCGCGTGCCCGGGGCGAACGCAGGCGAAGCAGTACTATTGACCGGAGGTATGCAAGGTATTAGTTTTATTGATGCCATTTGTGCTTGTCTGCAGAGGAGGGGTCATGGATGACCGGCGACGGAGCAAACGGCTCCCAATCCATATACCCGTAAAAGTCTACGGTCGGACCACGGAAAACCAGCCATTTCGGGAAGCAACGGAAATGAAGGTCATCAGCGCCCACGGCGGAATGCTGCCGCTTTCCCCGGAAGTGGAATGCGGGCAGACGGTCCTGCTGGTCAACAGCGTTACGAACGAGGAGCGAATTTGCCGGATCGTTAACGTCGAGCCGGAAAACGGGTCGCCTAAGAAAATTGCCGTGAACTTCCTCGAAATGGACGGCGATTTCTGGCACGTGTATCAGATCGGCGAAGAAGAGCCCAGGAAAAAGTAAGCAGGCCCCGAAGACCCGCAGCGCGTATTTCCGAAATTTCACCTCTGTGTGGTTCCCTGCCCGAGTTCGTGTGACAATGGGTATTCTCTCGCCGTCGCGAGCGCAAGATAGACGGCCTGATGCGCTTCCTGACTGCGCCTCGATCGCGAAGGAGCACCAGCAATGCCGAAATTCGAGAAGCACATTTTTATCTGCACCAATCAGCGCCCGCCCGGGAATCCGAAACGGTGCTGCAATGCGTCGGGCGAAGGCCAATTGGCGGCGGCATTCAAGGCCAAGCTCGCCGAACGTGGATTGCAGAAAAGAGTGCGCTCAAATAAGGCAGGATGCCTCGACCAATGCGATCACGGGCCGACCGTGGTGGTATATCCCGAGGCAGTTTGGTACGGCACGGTCGGGCCGGAAGACGTGGACGAAATCATTGAATCGCACATCGTGGGCGGAGTGCCGGTGGCAAGATTGATGATCCCGGATGATTGCCTGAATTCGAATCATGTCGCCGAGGGAAGGCCCTGCGATTTTTTGCAGAGGAGGCGGAAATAGAGGAGCGCAGCCGCGGATTCGAAAAGCCTCGCCCCGAAAACTACCGGGACTTTTTCCGCGTCTTCCCCGCTTTTCGAGGGCCGATGTAGTGGAAGCGAATCAGGTAGATGTTTTCTCCCCTGCCGTGTTTTGCCACCTTCAGCAGGTCCAGCACGCCTAAAAATCCAGACTCGCGGGCCAGCGCGGGAGTAATGTCGGGAAAGCCGATAGGCTCGAGCGAATCGATTTCAATCGCGCCTTCTTCCATTGGATAACGCGCGCCGACGCGAACATGCGGGCGAGTCCAAATGCGAACGCTGCAGGTGATTTCACCGCTGCGGACGCCGTCGCGAAGCCGTTTGGTGAAGGTCACGGGTCGGATGCCTCGGGCGCGGGAAATTCTATATCGAATGACCGGATCGCGCGGACCGGCGCGCTACGAAATGGTAGGCACGCCCGATGGAAGCAGGGGCACGGCGTGTGGGTCAATGCCGCGGACTAGAGAGGCAGGGCTGGCGTTGAGCGCAGGCAGAAATCGCGATGCATGGGCGCGATGCCGCTCAAGAAAATGTGCTTGAGCCCGGCGTCCCCACGAGCGAATGAAGAAGTAATTGATTGCTGCGCCGGCGCCTCCACTCAGCAAAGGGACGAGCCGCGCCGACCACTTTTCGGCGATTTCGGCGCCCACCTTCACGGCGACGGCATCTACCAGCCGCGGAATCACACGTTCGGCGGCTTGTTTCTCGAGGAAATCGCGGCCGAAATCAACACCCGCGGCGGTCGCGGCGGCCAGCCAAAGATCGGTGGATTCTTCCTCGGTGGCAAATTCGAAGCCGTGAACCAGGCTCAGCTTTTGGAGCATCCGTATGGTGATGGCGGCGAGGATTCCGGCGTCAGGAACGAGAGTGAGGAGGCCGCCAATCCCGAGGCCCGCGCCTTCAAGCGCGGCCGCTTTGGCCGAGCCCGAAATTACGTCGTCGGCGATCGGCGTGATCACTTCCTCGCCCAGAAGAAACATCTGGTCCCACGAGCGCACGGGAAGACGATGAACACGGCAGACGTGCGCCAGATACGCCTGCGGGTCAACCTGAACCTGCCGGTAAGCCCGGAGGAACGCGGCCTGCGTTGAAGATTGCAGGATTCGCAGGGGCCAAGCGCGTTTGCGTGTTTTAGGCATCGTCTATTCCTGCTTACACCATCGTTCTAAAATTCGCGGCACACCCGCGAATTCGATCGTGCCACATCCCCAAATCTATCAAAGAAAACCCTGCGAAGTGAATAGGACTACGTCGCCGAAAGAGCACTGTTTGGCGCCGGAGCTGGCGGGACCTGAGCAGGCGGTGCGCTGCTCGTTGCCGGTGCCGCACCGGCCGCTGCCCCTGACCCGCCGGGAGCCTCTTCCGAGGCCGAGTCCGGCTGGTTCTTCAGAGTAAACCGAACGCCGCGCTTGGCATTCTCATCAACCGTGCGTTGCCAGTCGAGTTGATTCAGAGCGATAGTGCCCGGTCCAGCGTAGTCCACGACATAGTGCAACTGGTCGCCGGCCATCCAGTAATCGGTCGCCGCGTACATGGTTCCGTCTTTGAGGTAGAGAAGAACGGTTGGCGTCGAAGCAGCCACATTGCCCGTCACGGGATTATTGTCCGGCGAGCCCTCGGCTGAGTAGGCGCCAGTGGAGGAATAATCCGGGCTCGACGAGGGCGTGTTGGTCGAATTGTAATCGTCGGGCGATGAGTAAGGTGAGTTGTACCCATTCGATGGGGGAATGTCGTTCAAGTTGTAATCAGTCCCGGAGGACCCGCAATAGTCCTGAAACTGCGCGGGCCACGAAGGGTCGCAAGGATTGCTGTTGAAGTCGTAGTTGTAATAGGGGTACGGCGAATAATAAGCGGGGTAGCCCCAATATCCCCAACCCGGGCCCCACCCGTACGGGTATCCGTATCCTCCCCACCAACCAGGACCCCAGAACCCGCCCCAGCCCCAACCGAAGCCGACGCCGAATCCCAGGCCCCAACCGCCGCCCCATCCCCATCCACCCCAACCCCAGCCGCCCCATCCGTAGCCGCCCCAACCATAGCCGCGCCTTCCATAGCCGCCCCATCCATATCCACGGCCGCCATAGATGAACGACGAATGGTAATTCCCTCCGAAGCCCGAGCGGCCGAAGGAATTGAAGCCTGCCACGTTGGAACGGCTGCCGAAGGGATCGCCAAAACGCGAACCGGAAAATGCCGATGAATTCGCCCCGAAGCGCCCCGAATTGTGGGCGCTCAGCGAAGTGTTGCCGAACGAGGGATGGGCTACAGAGTGAGAAGAGGACGGCGCGAATGAATGAGAAAAATTGTGGGAAGCATCCGCAGAAGCCCCGCCGCGCGCGGAGCCAAAGGAGTGCCAGCCGCCGTCGGCTCGTGCACTGGACGAGGGCCGGCTGAATCCGCGAGCCGCTGGAGAACTATAGTTGAAATGGCCGTAGTTGCGGGCGGAAGCCGATCCACCGAACCTCGCCGAAGAAGGACCATGCGAGAACGAGCCGCCCCGGTTTCCCCAATATCCGAAGCTGGGGCGTCCAGAAGCGCCTCTCGAGGCGCCGTAACCGCGTCCCGCGCCATTTCCTGAGCCGTAATACGAACGGTAGGCCCCGCCGCCGCGCGGACCTGCCGAGTACCCGCGTGCTCCACTGGAATAGCCGCGGAACCCTCCGCCCGAATAGCCCCGATAGCCGCCACCCGAAGGCCCGCGAAATCCTCCGCCGGAAAATCCTCCGTGATAGCCGCCTCCGCCAAAGCCGCCGCCGTGAAAACCTCCGCCACCGCCTCCATGGAAGCCGCCTCCCCCGCCACCATGACCACCGCCCCGCTGGGCGTAGGCCGGCATGGGACAAAACGCCAAGGCCGCCAAAACCAAGAAGCAAAATGCCAGGAAACCAAAGCGAGAGGCTTTCATTTTTTACCTCCGCAAAAAAACGCGGCTGGGAGGGCGCGGCTGCTATCGCCATCCTACTCCATTTGATTCGCGGCGCAACAGTTCGGTTGCAGCCCGCCGCTTTGGGGGCACCCTGGTGCGTCGCCAAGGCGGAGCAATACCCAAGTGTGTAAACACGGCTCGAAGAGGAAAGTTGCGCAAACCTTCGCGGGGTCTGCTTTTGGCCCTCCCGCTCAGTAATGAGCGGCGTAACTTACTGTCCCGGCTGGAATTCAAGCGGGAGCACGTTCGGCGAGAAAGACGCCCAACAGCACGATCGGCGTCGCGAGAAGCAAATGGCCCGTGGGACGCTCCCCCAAAATCGCAGCAGCCAGGAGGATTACGATGAGAGGCTGAAGGTAGCATACGGCGCCAAGACGGGAAGCTGTGGTGTGCCGAAGTGCCCAATAAAAAATCAGATAGGCTGCAATCGAACTCCCCGCCGCCATGTAAACCATCGCGGACCATCCCTCCCATCCCACCGACGCCCAGTCAAGGTGGATCGCCTGGTGAACCGTCAGAGGAAGCAGCACGACCGTGGCCGCGACGGTGCTGAACGTGGTCATCGAAAGCGAATCGTACTGCGCGGCGATACGCTTCCCGAATACGACATACAGAGCAAACCCGATGGCGCCGAGCAGCGAGATGAAGTCCCCCATGAGAAACGGTGAATTACGCACGGAGCCCGCGTCGGTTTCAAGCAGGAGTATGCCGAAGGAGCAGACCACCAGGCCGAGAATTTTTCCCGGCGTGAGGTGCTCGAGTTTCAAAAGCCAGGCGAGCAAAAGGATAAACACCGGCCCGGAAGACGTGATCACAGCCGAATGGCCCGACGAAGTGTAGCCGAGACCCACGGTGAAGAGCCCTTGATTCAAAATAATATTGAAGACGCCGAGATAGAGGAAGGGCCAGAGATCGCGAGCCTGCGGGCGCGCCCGATTCGATGATGCAAAATAGATAGCCAGCACGATCGCGCTCGCAACCACGAATCGCAAGCACGCCAGGGTGACCGGCTCGAAATGCCGCAGAGCTATTTTCCCGCAGATGTAATTGAGCGACCAGAGCAGGAGCATCACAGCCACCCAAAAGCCGAGCACAAATGGACTGGGATGGCGCGACTCCGAACGCGAGGAAAGGTTCACGAGCTATTCGATGACCTCGCTGCGGACCGCGAGCGACTCGATGCGATCGCGGCGGGGAGCGAAGCCCAAGCCCGGAGTATCTGGCGCCAGAATCGTGCCGCGCGGCGTGACTTCCACCTCCGGCGTGATGACATCCTCTGCCCAATAGCGCTTGCTGGCGGAAACGTCGCCGGGAAGTGAAAAATTCGGCAATGTGGACATGGCGATATTGTGGACGCGTCCGACGCCCGATTCGAGCATTCCGCCGCACCAGACCGGGATCGAGTTTGCTTGCGCCAGGTCGTGAATCCGGCGCGCCGCGGTGTGGCCGCCGACGCGGCCGAGCTTGATGTTGATGATTTTGCACGCTCCCGTTTCGATGGCCGCACGGGCGTGTTCCAAATCGTGGATGCATTCGTCGAGGCAGATGGGAGTCTGGAGTTCGCGCTGTAGCTTCGCGTGGGAATAGATGTCGTCGTGGCCGAGCGGCTGCTCGATCATGATCAGGTAGAAATCGTCGAGCTGCTTCAGCAGCGGCGCGTCGGCGAGAGTGTAGGCCGAATTCGCGTCGGCCATCAGCCGAATCCGGGGAAACCGTTCGCGCAGCGCCCGGACAGGCGCGACGTCATGACCCGGCTTGATTTTGATCTTAATGCGCTGGTATCCCGCGGCCAGCTCGCGCTCTACCTTGGCGATGAGTTCGGAAATCGAAGGCTGGATCCCGATCGAGACGCCGCAGGGAATCTCCGGCAGAGTCCCGCCCAGCGCTTTCCAGAGGGGCTCGGACTTTCGCTGTGCCTCGATATCCCAAATCGCGGACTCAAGCGCAGCCTTGGCCATGTTGTGTCCGCGCACGCGAGCGAGAAGGTCGAAAACCTCGGCGGCGGACTCGATTTCCCTCCCCTGGAGTATAGGGAAGAGAAAATCGCCCAGAATGTGCCACGCGGTCTCGACAGTCTCGTAGGAATAAAACGGATTCTCCCCCGCCGTGCATTCGCCCCATCCCGTCGCACCGTCCTGAGTTTCGGCCTCGACGAGAAGGATGCGGCGGAGCGATGTGGCGCCGAAACTCGTCTCAAAGGGAGAAAGAAGCGGCAGGTGGATTTCGCGAAGGGTGATTTTTTTTAGGCGCATCGAATCGCGCAGATATTGTTATCGAGATATGTCCGAAAGCCAAGCGGGAATGCTGGAAGTGCGTCGTGGCGACGGGCCGCATAGAGCCGAATATCGGTGCAATCCAAATCGGAATGAAGTGCGGGCGGCGCGAAAAGGGAAAATCCTAGTGGCCTTGAGGCGCCGAACCGACCCCCGGGATTGAAGATTCCAGTTCAAGAATGTAGTTCACGGTTTGACCTGATTTTTCAACCGAGGTGGCAGCCAGTCCTTGAGCGAACTGAGCCTGGAATTGCTCGCGCAAAGCGGTCTGGACGTTCAGTGCCGCCATTGGATCCGAGACTTTGAGCGCCCCGATGTCGGCGGGAAGCGCGATCCTGGTTGCGGCGCGGACGCTCTCAGGGGTCTTCCCCAGGACTGCTCGAACGCGGGGTGAATCGAGCCACCATTCGGCGACCAGCCGGTCGGTGGGAAGGCCCGCGTGAAGCGGGCTGTCTGTGATGCCGTAACAATTGGGAAGATAGCGCCGCGCGATAATGCCAAGACGATTGAAATTGAAATAGGCGTTTTTGAGTTCGAGAGGATCGAAGGTCCACTCGATCAGCCGGATGCCCCGGTCGAGCGCGTCTTCCCGCTGTGCGAGTTTCAGACGGCGGCCGATGCCGTGATTTTGATACTCGGGCAGGACCGCGGCCATGTGCGAATGAAGAAATCCCTCCCCATCTCGATGCCCGGCAAGCGCCATGGCGAAGCCGATCATCCGGCTGCCCTCAAACGCGCCGTGGGAGAGGCCCCCGGTGTGTTCCCCGACGACAAAAATGGCCGAAGGGACAACGATGTCGCGTCCCCAGGTGAGCTGCTGCAGGCGGACGCATTCGTCAAATTCGGCGAGGGAGTGGAGAGGCCTGACCTGGATTTCGTTTGGCACTAGGATTCGGCCTTCGCGGCAGAAGCGCCGCCGGCTTCCGCGCGTTTGGAGGCGTCCCACAGCTCTTCTTTCCGCACCCGCGAGATGTCGGCGAAAACGGCGCCCTCGCGGCGCGCGGCGGACTCCATCCATTCAAATCGCCGTTTGAATTTTCGATTGGCTTTCTTGAGGGCGATTTCGGGATCAACGCCGAGGAAACGGGCAATGTTGACTCCGGAGAAAAGGAGGTCGCCGACTTCCTCTTCGACCCGCGCGATACCTGGAGATTGATTGAGAGCTGCTGCGATCTCGCCTTCCTCCTCCCTCAGTTTTTCGAGGACCCCCTCGACCGAATCCCAATCGAACCCGATCCGCGAAGCCCGCCGCGTGAGTTGATACGCCTCGAGAACGGCGGGAAGAGACCGGGGGATACCGGAAAGAATGGATTCGTCTTTGCCCTTCTTTCCCGCTGACTTCCCTGCCGAAGCGCGTTCGGCGGCCTTGAGCTGCTCCCAATTCTTCAAAACATCGGCGGAAGTCCTGGCGTTCGCACTCCCGAAAACGTGCGGGTGGCGGCGAACCATCTTGGTGTGAACGGATTCAATCACTTCCGCGGCCGTAAATGCGCGGGACTCTTCGGCGAGGATGGAATGGAACACAATTTGGAGAAGCAGATCCCCGAGCTCCGAAGCGAACTCTTTCACGTTGCCGGAGTCCATGGCGTCGAGGGTCTCGTAAGTTTCCTCGACAAGAAATTTGCGGAGGCTGGCATGAGACTGTTCGCGGTCCCAGGGACATCCATTCGGCGAGCGAAGGCGGCGTTGCAGCGCCATAAGGCGGGCGAACCATTCGCCGGCGTGTTTGTCTGCCGCGGTGACGCTAATGCGTTTGGCGCGCCGCTTCGCATTGGATTTTCTCTCGCCCGTGGAAGATTTGCGTTTCATAGAGGCTTCATTTTAGCGGCGCGGGAAAGATTTTGCGAGGAGGCTCTGCGGGAGCGTCAAACGGTGCGGGAAGTGAGCCGCGCGACGAGAAATTCCATGTAAGCGCGGGGGTTGGGGTTCGAAGATTTCAGCGCGCTGTCGGCTTCCGCCAGATCGACGAGGCCCGAGAGCAGCTCTTTTTTGCTGAAGCGGTGCGCGTTCCGGAGCGCGGCCCCCGCGGAATTCGGGTTCATTCCCAGCGAACGCGCGGCATTGTATGGATTCGTCGTCGCGGGAAGCTCGCGGGCTTCGATCAGCTTGCGGTACGCCCAGGCCAGCGCGCCGACGATGACGATGGGTTCGTCGCCCTCGCGAAGAAGGTTGTCGAGAAATGAGAGAGCTTCGGTGCGGCGGCGGGCCGAAAGCATGTCGGCCAACTGCCAGACGTCATTCTTCCGCGCCGAGACAACAAGGGCGCGGACGTCGGCGGGGGTGATGCTGCCGCGCCCTCGGGAATACGCGGCGAGTTTGTCTACCTCTAGCCGGATCCGGGCGGGTTCGCTGTCGCAGATTTCAGCGAGAAACGAGGCGGCCGCCGGCTCCATTTCCGCCCCGAGATCTCGAGCCATTTGCGCGGCAAGCGCGGATGCGGATTCCTCGCCGAGCGTGAGTTCGACGAGAAGCGCGCGCTCGGCCAGCAGCTTGAAAAAGCGCTGCCGCCGGTCGAGTTGGGCGGCTTCGATGAGAAGCAGCGTGAAGGGGGCGGGATCGCGCAGATATTTCTCAAGAGCTTCGAGAAGCGCTTCACGCGTTTTCTCCGGCATCTCCTCAAACGCTTCGGCTCCCTCGGCGACGACGACCTGGCGGGGAGAAAGCATCGGCATGGTCTGAACGCGTTCGAGGAGATCGTTCCAGCCGGAAGAGTCCTCGGTGGCGATGCGGGCGACGGCCCAGGAGCGGGCGGGTTCGGGAACGCACGCTTCGATGATTTTTGCCCGGCAAAGATCGCGAAGGTACGGGTCGGAGCCGAGGAGCAGGACGCCGGGAACTGGGGTGCCGCCGGCGAGACGCTCGATTAATTTTTCGGAGTTGATCGGAGGCATCGGATTCCGCCGCAGGGCATTGTACGGGATTGAAGGCAGTGGAGAGAAGGCCTTCGCGCCGCGGGATCGAATGCGGAAGCTGAAACCTTTTCAAAAACTGTCGAGCACCCCGGAGACAAGCTGGGAAGCAAGATCGCGGGACATGCGGCGCAACGCGGGGCTTTGCTCGTTGAAGAAGCTCTGCACGTCGCTCGAGATTTGGTACTGCTGGCGGAAGATGACGTCTTTGTTGGAATAGACTGCTTTTTCGGATTTGTTGTCAATCAGCTCGACGCGCGTGTGGACGGTGACGAGCATCGTCCGGACTTCCCCTGTTTCGGCGTCGAAAAGAAGCGGAGTGGTTTCGATGGAGAGAACCTCTCCATGGAGGACGGCATCGGCGGAAGCAGGGTCCTGGGTGACCCGGTATTTGGTGCGTGAAATGAACTCGCGAATGACAGCCTCGGTGAACATCTGCTCGACGCGGTATTGAGGGGTGTCGTTCTTGAAGGCTGGGATGGCAATTTCGTGCCAGCCGGAAGGAAGCGAGGAATCGTGCCCCGCGACGTGGTAGCCGCAGCCGGAAATAAACAGAGATCCAAAAAAGACGAGAGAAATCAGAACGAGACCCAGGGATTTTGCGCCCGGGATTTTATTGCTTGGCAAGCAACTCCTCCGCGATGCGAACGGCGTTTCCCGCCGGGAGGCGAAGATTGTCGGCCGCGCCCCAGAACCAGAACGAAGAGGGGTGCAAATCGTCGGGGCGAGCGACCGCCAGATGGATCTCATTTTCGCCGGCCACGCTCACATTCGACGGCGCCGGATCGTCCGGACCGGCGATCCGCGCACCCAGACTCGCGAACGAGGCATGCAACTGTTCGAGCGGCACGGCGGACGGGAATTCCGCGAAGGCGGAGAACGCGTAGCCGTAAAAGACAGGCGATTGAATCAGTTGAATGGCGGGAAGAGGCGCGCGGCCCGAAAGAAATTGGGAGACGAATGCGGTGATTTTTCGGCGCGTGTCGTCGAGACCAGGCGTGGCGGATTCCCCGAGACGGTCGAGAAGATTGAACGCGACCTGGCAGTCAAACGTCGCCTGGGAAAAAGAGCGGAACGAGAGCAGCCCCGCCGTTTGCGATTCAAGCTCGTCGATTCCCCCTTGTCCGTACTCCGATACGGGAGGAAAAAGGGTGAGCGCCAATCGCAGAGGCGAGAATTTCGAAATCGCCGCGGAAACCGTGCACGCGATGAGCACCGCTGCGGGCGGTGAAAAATAGACCGCGCCGGAAAGGGCGGGCTTGGTCGGCACCGGCAGCAGAACCGTGGAAAGTGAAGGAATCGAAATGACCGCGCCGGTGGCTCCCACGGCTGCCCCGGAAAGATCGATCACCGTCGCGCCCGAACGTAGCGCCGCGGGGATGTTCTGGACGGCGTCCGCGGGCGTGCCCGCAAAAAACGCGTACCGGGAGTGTTCGAAGCTGTCTTCTTCGAGAGAGCGGATGAAAGTGGGCTCGCCCGCCGCTTCCGTCAGCGTTCCGGCGGCTTCATTCGTGTCGAGCAGAACGATTTCCGAAGAGGGGAAATTGCGGTCTTCCAGGATGCGCTTCAGCTCCTTGCCAAGCAGCGAAGACGCTCCCACAATCGCGACACGGTCGGAGTGCGAGGGCATAGCTCAGGCGGGGCGCGAAGCGATGCGGCGGCGCGCGAAGCGGAAGATTTGAATGCCCACTCCGTGAAGTGTGTAGGCGATGGCGATGGCGAAAAGCGTCTGGCGCGAGAAAAACCACACGGCGCCCACGAGAAGAGCGAGCAGAACCACGGTGAGCGAGGGCCGCCGCTTCGTCCATTCGATATCTTTGAAACTGTAGTGGCGCCAGGTGCTGGACATCAGCCCGCCGAGACAGGCCACAAGCGCGAGCCAGAGCAGAGAAAGCCGCGCGTCCTGTATCGGATACTGAAAGAAGTGGACCGTGGCGGCGATCATCCCGGCGGCCGCGGGAGTCGGCATCCCGGCGAAATACCGGCTGCCTCCCGGCGCCATGCCTTGGATGTTGAAGCGGGCCAGACGCCAGGCGCAGCAGACGAGGAAGAAGAATCCGACGGTCCAGCCGAGCGGCACGAGGTGGAGATTATCGAAGCTGCCCCCCAGAGTCAGCGTGTGAACTCCCCACGCGTAGGCGAGAAAAGCGGGGGCCATGCCGAAGCTGATGACGTCGGCGAGGGAGTCGAATTCGCGCCCAAATGCCGATGTCGTGCCCATCGCTCGGGCTACGCGTCCGTCGAAAGAATCGAATAAAATCGCCAGCCCGATCGCCCGAGACGCGTTGTCGAGATTGACCACGCTGCCGTCCAGCGTGGCCAGAACGGCGTAATAGCCGCACAGAATATTCGCAACCGTAAAGGCGCTGGGAAGGATGTAGACGCCCCGGCGCAGGCGCGGATTGTTCCGGAACCGCCCCCGAGGCTGCTCTTCGGAATCGCCGATTGGATCTATGTGGTTGAATTCCATTTTGCGAGGACGGTCGCGCCGCCTTTTACAAATTGCCTGTGCTTCACCACAACTTCGGAGTTGAGCGGGAGCCAGATATCCACGCGGGAACCAAAGCGGATCATGCCAACGCGTTCCCCGCGCGTGATTTCCACACCTTCCGGTTTCCAGCATATCACGCGGCGAGCGATGGCTCCGGCAATTTGTTTGAAGACGACCGAGCCGTGTGGCGAATGAATATAGATGATGTTCTGTTCGTTCTCCGTCGAGGCGTCGCGGCGCCAGGCCGCGTAGAACTTTCCCGGGCGGTAGACGACGTCGGCTATGCGTCCGGCGACGGGCGCGCGCTGGACGTGCACGTCCCAGATGGAAAGAAAGATGCTGATGCGATGGCCCAACTCTCCGTCCAGCAGCTCGTCGACGATTTCGACCACGTGGCCATCGGCGGGAGAAACGATTGACGAAGGATCCGGCGGAATGGCGCGCTCCGGGTCGCGAAAGAAGTACACCACGAAAAGCCCCAGAAAAATGAAAATCCCGGCAAGCCAGTGCCACCGCAGGAACAGGCAAAGGATCCCAGCCGCCAGTGGCGGAACGGAGAATCGGTACGCTTCATTCACCATGAATAAGAGTTCCTCGTGATTGGAGGCCGGCGACCCCGGTCTTCGCCGGAATGGCGCGCGGCTCGGCGGCAGACGCTATCACATCCGCGCTTGAATGCACGCGTATTGTACGACAGATGCTCCGGACGTCAGGCGACGATCGGGCTCTAGTGATGAACCAGGTGGTGTTGATGTTGGGAGACGATGTATTCCATTTGGTCTCTCAGATGCAATTTTTTCTTTTTGAGGATTACTTCGAGAGCGAGGTCTTCGGAGTTGCGGTAGGGTTCGTCGAGGATTTCTTTGAGTTGCGACTCGCAGCGGAGGTGCTCTTCCGCCAGCTGTCTATACTCGGGGTCGTTGGCCAACAGGGACTGGCGTATCAAGTCTGCCTGGGTCGGCATCGTTTCCCTCCTATTTTAAGAAACTGTCACATGGGAGTAACAATTACCACAAATCGCGTGTGAAAACCAATAGGCAGGTGGGAGTATGGGAAGGCGGCGTCGGTGAAGCTCAGGGGGCGGAAACCATGACGACCGGAAAAAGCGCGGCGACAGCTCTCATCATCACGTTCGGAGTGGCTTTGGCGGGCGGGGCCGTGGACGCCATCTGGATGCTGCACCAGGCGACGCGAGGAATTCCCGGCCAGCAATCCACCGGAGTTAGTATCGATGCCATTGCGCGGGATTTGGTCTCCACCACGGGGTTATGGATTGGAGCGGCGATTTTCATTTTCGTCTTTGCGGTAGCGAGAATGTGGCGGGACGAGTTGAGGGGATGAGGCGAGCCTGGGATTACTCGTCGGCTGATTCCCCCGGCAGCGAGGCCGTGAGAAGGAGAGCGTCCTCGAGAGGGGAAGTGTAATAGCGAGGCCGCCGGCCCACGACCTCGAACCGGTGGCGTTCATAGAACCGGATGGCCGCCAGGTTGGAAATTCGGACTTCGAGAAGCGCCTTTTCCGCGCCGAACGATTTTGCCCAGTCCAAGGCCTGCGTCAAAAGAGTGGTTCCGGCTCCCCGCCGCCGAAACGACGCCGCCACCGCAAAATTTAAAATTTCGACGTCAGAGATGACCCTCCTTGCGATCAAGAATCCAACGACGGCTGTCCCGTTCAGCGCCACCCATCCAGCCATTTCATTCCGCGCGACCCGTTCATAATCTGAGACGGACCAAGGCGCAATTTCCGGCGACTCGGACTGAATGGCCAGAACTTCTTCGATATCGCCGTGCTCCAGCGGACGCGTGTGGATGGTTTTGGAGGCCATAGGGACAAAGTCTAACGCAGAGGAGTGAGGAATTGCGGTCGTCCGGCCCCCTGCTTACGATCTTTGCGAGCGCGTTGGCGCTGATCGGATCAGGCGCCTTTCCAATGGAGCTCGGCGTCAGACCGGCGGACATAATTGGCGTCCAACGAAAGCGAGTCCCCCAAATTTCCCGACCGGGCTTGAGCGAGAGCGATGCGGCCGATCCACGGCGCAAGGGCCGGCGAAACGCGCTCCCTTGACATCCCCGCGCTCTTGGCGTCGCTAAAAAGTTTTTCCAGGAGTTCGCCGTCGGTCGAAACGACCGTGAAAGTTTGATCGCCTGGCAAGCGGCTTAAGCCCTCGAGAAACTCTTGTGGGTCAGCCACTTTTTCATCCCCTTCCAGCACGTGACCCGATGAAGTGTTGCGATAGAAAGCGTAATAGAGCTGCTGCCGGCGCGCGTCAATCACGGGAACCACGATGGGCGAACTCGACCGGCATTGAGCGGCAACGGCGTGCAGTGCACTGATGCCCGCGACGGGCCTTGAAAACGCTTCCGACCAGGCCTTGGCGGCCGCCAATCCAACTCGAAGGCCCGTGAATGACCCGGGTCCTGACGCGACTGCCAAAGCGTCAAAACCCTTCAATTCGAGCGATAAATCGCGAAGGATGAAATCGAGATGCCGAAACAAGCGGGAGGAATAAGCCTCGTCCGATACCGTATGGATTAAGGCTACGACAGAATCGCCCCGCAAGACGGCTACGCTGCCTGAAGGGGAGGAAGTATCCGCGGCTAGGAGGAGCACATGCACAAGTATAGGGCAATTTACAGGCCAATCTATCAGAAAACACAAGATTTCTCGCAATTGAGACGCCCTCGAAAAGAAGCGGATTTTCTTGACGCGACCGTAACCTGTGCCTAGAATCGGAAGCAGCTCTCGGGAGGGGACTTCCACCTATGGAATTTAAGCTAGGCGAGAAAGTAGTCTATCCGAACCATGGTGTTGGGGTAATCGAGCAGATCAGTTATGGGTATTTGAACGGCAAATCAGAGCGCTATTACATGCTCAAAATCTGTTCGAGCGGTTTGAAAGTGATGGTCCCGCAATCGAACGTGATGAACGTCGGTTTGCGGCCCATCATTCGAAACCAACAAGCGGGTGAAGTCCTCTCCTTCCTGGAAAAGGGCCGCTCGAATTCCCACCACGATTGGAAGCATCGCTTCAAGGAAAATTCAGACCGGATGCGCACCGGGTCCCTGATGGAAGTGGCCGCGGTGCTGAAGGGATTGGTGGCGCTGAGCCGCACCAAGCCTCTTTCCTTCCGCGAAAAAAAGATGCTCGAGCGCGCGAAATATCTCCTGGTCAGCGAGCTTGCCACGGTCCGGAATACATCCGAGCAGATCGTGGAAGCGAATCTGGTCCGCGCCCTCGCCAAAGCCAAATTGCAAATGCCGGAAACTCCTCCGCTCGCGGAATAAGAGACCTTTCTCTCCGAATCGCCGGGCACGGGCCTTGGGCTTTTGTCCGGCGATTTTATTTGCGCTTCGCTTTCCGGCTCTTCTTCCCCGAATTCAAAATGGCCTCGATCTGCGCCCCATGGTTCAAGTCGTGTCCGGCAATCAATCGAACGATGAATTCGATGGACTCCTCGCCTCGCTCGGAGTGCACCCCGAAATGTTTCCACTGCTCCGGCTTGATGCGTTTCAGAAGCGCAAGATTGGCTTCGCGGATGGCGCGAAAATGCCGCAGCGAATCCTGCGGTTTCCGGTTCGAATACTCCATCGTGGCCGCCCACGCGTCCTGATTGAAGCCCGGCAGCGGCGTTCCCGGAGCGCCCAGGATCGACCGCAAACGGTAGCCCACCACAATCTCTGTGTCGGCCAGGTGCGCAAGGATTTCGGCGATGGACCACTTCCCGGGCGCCGGCGACTTGCGTAGCAGGGATGCCGGAGTGTTCCGAATCATCCGGGCAAATCTGTCCGGCGCGGTGGCCTGAAGTTTGAGGGGGTCCTTCCCTTCCAGATGCCCGACCATGCGCTGCGTATATTGCTGCGGACTTTCGTTCATGGCGATTCTCTCCTCTGATTCGCGCCCATTTTAAACAGATCCGCGTGACGCCCAAATGAAAGCGAGTAAACCGCTGTCTGGCTCGCCCTGCCAATTTGGAGTATGCCCGAATGCCGCGGTCCCTGCCTCCTGCTGGATTCGCCACCGCCCCGTGGCCAGCGCACTGTACCGTCGTACAGGTGCCGGGTTGAGGAAGTCCGCTCGCGTCGGACGAAGGAACTCCGCGGCGTTAGCTTAGAATTCAATCAATAGCGACGGCACCTTAGGACGCGATATGGCATCGCGGCGGCCGGCGCGGGATCAGGCGAACTCTCAGAGGCTTGACGGAATGGCGCC
Source organism: Verrucomicrobiia bacterium (assembly GCA_035503815.1). GTDB lineage: Bacteria > Acidobacteriota > Terriglobia > Acidiferrales > UBA7541 > Palsa-295. Next base: position 16,498 of record DATJTF010000036.1, on the reverse strand, counting down.
CAAAGCATCGGACATTTCTGTGGAGAACCTTGCCGCGGCGGGAGTCGTTCGCCCGGAAGAGCAGGAGCTCTCGCGAAAACGCGAAGAGCACGCGGTCATCGAGATGGACCTGGCGGAACGCGAACTCCGCGCCGAAAATTTGCGAGCGGAATTGGGCGCGTTTGAGCGGCAATACCTTCACCACGTGGGCTCGCTCTACGCCGACCTGGATGAATGGAAGGCGCGCATCGCGGAACGGATCGCCCAGCAGCAGCCCGAGAACCCCAGAGCCCGAAGGGCGGCGCAAGAGGCTCGCGCCCGGTCGAACGAGACCAAGGCTTCTGCCGGAGAAAAGCTCCCCGAGGACCCCAAGGCATTCGCAGCTTCCCCGGAGATGAAAAAGCTCTACCGGGAAGTGGCCAGGCGGGTGCACCCGGACTTGACGTCTGACCGCGCCGACCGGGCCAAGCGTCAGAATTTGATGGCGGAGGCAAACCAGGCTTACGAGCGAGGAGACGAAGCCAGGCTCAAGAAGATCCTGACGGAGTACGAGTGCAGTCCGGAATCCGTGACGGGAGACGGAGCGGGCGCGGAATTGGTCCGCGTCATTCGCCGTATCAGCCAAGGGCGAAGCCGCCTGGCGGAAATCGAAGCGGAGTTGCAGGAGCTGTTGCGCTCGGATCTCTACCAGTTGAAATTGCGGGTGGATGAAGCCAGCCAGCATGGGCGGGACGTTCTCCGCGAACTCAAGGAAAAAGTGGAGGAGCAGATCGCTCAGGCTAGGCAAAGATTGTCGGGAGACTTTTAAGGTCGGCGCGATTGGCGCTCCGAAGTTCGGAAGGGATGTGACCAAGGCGATGGAAACGCGCGAACACAAGGCAACCACACAAATTGTGACTTACGGGGCGCGGGCCCTGACGGTGCGTTCGGCCAGTCTGGCGCTCCGGGGTCTGCACGACCTGGCGCGCGAGTCGAATTGGATGGTGAAAAGGATTTTCGCCGGGCGTGCCGCGGGACTCAGGATTTCGCCCGCTGGACGAGTGGCCACGATCGCACCTGGCCCGCCCCATTCCGGGTTCCGATCGGCCGTTTACAACGTGGAAGAAGCAACCACCCCCATCGAACTCAGAGCCGGACTAGAGGCGGATTTTCCGGCTGACGCGATGGAAGGTGAACCGCGCGCCGTGTTTGTGTGGTCGCCTTCGGGGACGTGCCTGGTGGCAGCGTGGAACGCGTGGGGGCAGGAACTTCAGTATTTTGATTTACGCGGGAAGACGTCGCCGATCGCGTTCGGACCCTTCACTCACTTTCCAACAAATCTGGAGTGGTCGCGAGACGGAAAATCACTTGCCGCGGCGAAAGCCGGCGGCCGGGAGGCGGCCGTCAGTTTATGGCCGGCGACCGAAGGGGAGGTTCCCTTCTCCGGCTATCCTTCGGCTCAACTGGGATTTCCCGGCTGGATCGAGCGGCAGACCTACGAAGCCGAGTTCGGCGAGGATGGCGCCTTTCTCGGCTACGGCCGCCTGGCCTTCAGCCCCGACGGCAGGGCTCTCGCTTGCGCGGCGGAATTTCAGGGCGAGTGGGCGGACGATTCGATTGCGATTGTGGATGTGCCGGGCATGCGGGAGCAGATGACTCATCCCGCCCAAGGGCACATCACGGACATGGCCTGGACCCCCGACGGCCAGCGGATCGTCTATTGCGCCGCGGGGCAGGCTTACCGTCTGGACGTCGAGACCATCGAGGCGGAGGCGCTCCCTTTCGGCGCGGAATGGGCCGCTTGCCATCCGGAGCTTCCAGTGTGCGTCTGCTATAGCGGCTGGCTGAAGAATTCGGCCAAGGGCAGGCTTTTCCTGGCCGATTTGAGGACGATGCGCGTTTTCGACGAGCATGCGGCGGAAGGCGTCGCGGATCTGCGGTGGAATCTGGAAGGAACGAAGGCCTACGCCGTCACGCGCGATGGTTTTGCCTACGTGTATGAGCCGGCGTTCTTGTAGTTCCCACCCGAGAAAGTGATTCCGTTGAACGATTGAAGAAACGATTGCATCCCGACGCGGCCCGCAATTCGCCCGGCGCGCGTGAGGCACCCGCAGAAGTGCGCCATCGAACCACCACAATCTCACCTTAGGCGAGAGGAAAACTCGCCTCGGCGTTGAGAGTGGCCGGTTCAATGAGGCCGGAAACAAATCGCGGATAGCCGGCGGCGGCGATCATCGCCGCATTGTCCGTCGAGAGATGGCGGCTGGGAAAGAAAACGTCGAGGCCGCGCGGCCCAGCTGCGGTGGCAAACGTTCGGCGCAGCTCCGAATTCGCCGCCACTCCTCCGGAGACTAAAACAGTGCGGACGGAGTTTTCGGAAGCCGCGGCGATCGTGCGGGAGACGAGATCGTCCACGACAGCCCGTTGAAAGCTGGCCACCAGGTCGAGAGTGGCCTGCGAGGAAAGGCCGCGCAGCACTTCGGCCGAGCGGTCTCCTCGATTCAACGCCTCCTGGCGCGCTTCGATTTCAGGCTGCAGTTGCGGATTGCGCCGGAGATGGTAGAGCACCGCGGTCTTGATCCCGCTGAAGCTGAAGTCGAACGGATTTCCACGTGTTTTGATCGGACCGAAACGCACCCCGCGGGGATCGCCATGAGGCGCCAGTTGATCGAGGATCGGCCCGCCGGGATAGCCCAGAGCGAGCATTTTGGCGACCTTGTCGTACGCCTCCCCCGCGGCATCGTCGCGCGTCCCCCCAAGCCGCGCATAGGTGAACCCGGCCGAGTCGTTTCCCTGAGGTGAGCTGACGTGATAAAGAAGTGTGTGGCCGCCCGAGACGACCAGGCAGACGGCGGGAAGTTGAGGCTCACGTTTTTCGCTGCGTGCTTCGAGAAGCACCGCGTGGATGTGCCCTTCAAGATGGTTCACGCCGATCAGCGGCTTGCCCAGCGCCAGCGCGAGCACCTTTCCGTAGGTGACGCCGACGAGCAACGACCCAATCAAGCCGGGGCCGCGCGTCACAGCAATCGCGTCAACATCGGGCAGCCCAACGCCTGCCTGTTCCAGCGCTTCGCGAACCACTGGGACGATCCGGCGTAGATGTTCGCGGGACGCCAGCTCCGGTACAACGCCGCCGTACTTGCGGTGGATCGCGATTTGCGACGCCACGACGCTCGAAAGGATGCGGCGCCCCGATGCCACGACGGCCGCGGCCGTCTCGTCGCACGAAGATTCGATTCCCAGGATCAGCTTTTCCTGTGAAGACTTGGCCATGATTTCATGCTAGCACAACCGGCAACGCAAATTTCCGTCCGCAATGCCGGCCATTGGCAAGCGTCCCCGCGATCGAACGGCATCGCATAAGAAAATCGAGGGTGCGGCCAGGCGGAAATGGTAACTTGGAAGAGCGGTCCAAATCGAAAGGATAGCCTGGAGATGGGCGAAACAATCAGAAAAGTGCGGAAAGCCGTCCTGCCGGTGGCCGGAATGGGAACCCGATTTCTTCCGGCGACAAAAGCGTCGCCAAAAGAAATGCTCCCCGTTGTGGACAAGCCGCTCATTCAGTACGCTGTCGAGGAGTGCATCGCCTCGGGCATCACGCATGTGATTTTCGTGACGGGCCGGAAGAAGACGGCGATCGAGGACCACTTTGATTCGGCGCCGGAGTTGGAACGTTTTCTCGAGGAGCACGGCAAGCCAAAGCTCGCTCAATTGGTCAAGGAAATCAGCGGCCAGATTCGATTCAGTTACACGCGGCAGAGCGAAGCGCTCGGCCTGGGCCACGCCGTCCTGCTCGCCAACGATCTTGTCGGCGACGAGCCCTTCGCCGTTCTCCTGGGTGACGTCATCATGGACGGGCCCGTGCCCGCCACCAAGGCGCTCCTCGATATTTACGAGAGTACGGGTATCGGCGCAATTGACGTCGAGGCAGTCCCGCGCGACCGCTTGCAGTTTTACGGCATTGTTGACGCTACGCCTGAAAAAAATACGAAATGGGGCGACCGTCTGCTGCGTATCAAGGACCTTGTCGAAAAGCCCGCTCCGGAAAAGGCGCCGTCCAACCTGGGCGTCACCGGCCGTTACGTTTTGCCTCCCGAAGTCTTTGGATATCTCGAAAATACGAAGCCCGGCGCGAATGGAGAGATTCAATTAACCGATGCGCTGCGCATGCTGGCAAAAGAGCGAGGGTTATGGGCCCACGTCTTCGATGGCCAGACTTTTGACGCCGGGGACAAGCTGGGATTCTTGAAGGCCACAGTGGAATTTGGGCTGAGAAATCCGGACTTCGGCGGCGCCTTTCGGGACTATTTGCGGGCGAAGAAGTTGTAGCGCCGCTTTCGCGCAAACGAGCCAGCGGCGGGCTTCCTTTCAGCGCTTCCGTTTTTCGCTGCCTTTGTCCACGCTCTTAGCTGCCGCAGGCTTCTCCGCCGGCTTTTCCGATGTCTTCTCGCCCGTTTTTTCAGGCGATTTACCAGCCGGAGAGTTGGAGGAAGCTCCGTCGCCCTGCGACTCGCCGCTCCCCGAACTCGACCCCTGTTTTTTTCCGGCATAGTCCGTCACGTACCACCCCGAGCCCTTGAATTGAATGGCTGGAGCTGCCAGCAGGCGTTCGGCGCGGGCGCCGCATTTGGGGCATTTTTGCACCGTCTTCGCCGAGTACGACTCGATCTTCTCGAATCGGTGGCCCTTGGAGCATTCGTATTCGTAGAGCGGCAAAGCAGCGCGCCTCGCGATGTTGCGTCAAAAAAGAATCATAGCATGAGCGTCCGAATGCGCGTAGCGGCTGAGGTCCGTCAATCGCCCACGGCGAATCGCCATGAGTCCAAGTTCCCTCCTGTCGCCGGGCGGGAAATAGGGCTAGACTGGCCCAATGCCGAAAGAAAAGACGGTGGACGCGCGGAACGGCGCCGGGTGCCTGTATGTAGTCGCCACGCCCATAGGGAATCTCGAAGACATTACTCTGCGCGCGATTCGGGTGCTGAAGGAAGCCGACGCCATCGCTTGCGAAGATACCCGCCAGACCGCGAAACTGCTCCATCATTTTGGAATTCAAAAGCGCATGGTCAGCTATCACGAACACAACGAGATCACGCGGGCCTCGGAGCTCGTCATCGAGCTTGAGCAGGGTGCCCAGGTGGCCCTGGTAAGCGATGCGGGCACGCCCGGGATTTCCGATCCTGGACATCGACTTGTGGGCCTGTGCATCCGCCACGGGATTCGCGTTGTCCCGATTCCGGGGGCCAACGCTATGCTGACGGCGCTCGGCGGGAGTCCTCTGCCCGGCGAGCAGTTTACGTTTGTTGGTTTTTTGCCTTCGCGCCCCACGGAAAGGCGAAAGGCTTTGCGCGGCTTGGCCGGGGAGCCAAGGACGATGGTTCTCTACGAGGCGCCGCACCGGCTTCTGGATACTCTCGAAGACGCCCTCGAAATTCTCGGAAATCGTCCGGCGGTGATCGCCCGCGAACTCACCAAGATTCATGAAGAATTTCTGCGCGGCCATCTGGATGAACTCGTCGCCGCATTGCAAAAAAAAGAGGTTCGCGGAGAGATCACTCTGCTCCTGGGCCCAGCGGACGCGGCGAAACGCCTCGAAGGCGAGGCGGAGAAGACGCATCTCCCCCTGGCGAAACGAGTGGCTGAAATCGTAATGGAGAAGGGAGTGGACCAGAAGGCCGCTCTGAAGCAGGCCGCGCGCGAACGCGGAATGACCCGCCGGGAGGCGTATAAAGAGCTACTGATTACGCGAGAGGAGTGACGCCCGAATCTCTTAGCCAGCCAATCAGCCTGACCGCGGCCGGGCTGCCGCTTCCTTAGGGCAGCGCCGCGGAAGCGAAAAAGGCGTCAACGCGGTCAAGGACTTCGCCCGAAGTGCGGGAGTTATGAACCTGGTGCCGAAGCTCCCCGCCGTTGCGAATCCCGTGAGTGAAGTACGAAGCGAATTGTTTCATCTTGCCGAGAGCGTCTGGAAGGTCGGCTTCGATGAGGTTGCGAAAATAGCCGGAAAGAAGCCGGTACCGGTCGAGATCGGTCGGCTCATCATAGCGCGCTGTCGAAACGTAGTCGGCAATCTGCCGGAAGATCCACGGATTGGTGGCCGCGGTGCGTCCGATCATGACGCCATCGCACCCCGTTTCTTCGAACATGCGCACCGCGTCCTCCGGAGCGCGAATGTCTCCATTGCCGATCACGGGAATTCGCACCGCTTGCTTGACGGATCGGATGACGTTCCAGTCGGCGTTCCCGGCGTATCCTTGCATGCGCGTTCGAGGGTGAATCGCCAGCGCTTCAACACCGCACTGCTCCGCCAGACGAGCGACGTCCACGGCGACGATCGACTTTTCGTCCCATCCCGACCTGAATTTCACGGTCAGCGGAATTCGAACCGACGCCCGCACGGCTCGAAAGATGCCTTCCAACAGCGGCAGATCGCGCAATAGCCCGGACCCTCCGCATTTCACCACCTTCTTTGCCGGGCACCCCAGATTGATGTCGATTTGATCGAAGCCGAGATCCTCGGTCAGAGCCGCGGCGGCGGCCATGACCTCGGGATCGGCGCCGAAGATTTGCGCGGCAATAGGGTGCTCGTCGTTATCAAAATACAGGTAGCGCAGCGTCCGCGCCGAATTGCGTGTCAGCCCTTCCGAAGAAGTGAATTCCGTCATGATGAGCCCGCATCCGCCGAGCGATCGGATAACGCGGCGGAAAACGGTGTCGGTGACGCCCGCCATCGGCGCAAGAATCGTGGCGGGTGTCAGCTTCAGGTCGCGGATCGTGATGGACGCGGGAAACATGCCGGCTCGGACGAATTATAGCAGGGTGTCGTCGATCGAGTCGGCGGGAGCGGGAGATGGCTCCGAAGTCACAAACGGCGACGATGGGTCAGGCAGACTCGCCGCGGGTTCGGCGGGCGGCGGAGCAGATCGCGGGGAACGGTGTTCCCTGGGCGCGGAAGGAGACGGCATGGTGATGACGCCCGAACCTGCCGCTGCAGCTGCCCGAGCCGGCGCAGCGGCGGCGGGAGCCTCGGTGCTCAATTGGTCGAGAAGCGCCTCCCGCGACCCGCCGAAGAAATTCTCCACCACCTGGCCCAAAGCTTGCGCCCGCGCTTCCTCAGCGGAAAGATTCGGCCGGTAGACATAGGCGCGGCCGAGTTTGCGGCGCTCGACAACTCCTTTGCGCGCCAGGCGATCCATGATTGTCATGATCGTCGTGTAGGCACGCGGCCGGCGCCCTGCCAGTTGGTCCCGGATCTGGCGGACGGTTCCCTCCCCCATCGGCCACAGCGTGTTCATGCAATCGAGCTCGAGGGGCGCGAGATCCAGGACAGCGCGGCGCGGAGATGGAGCTTTGCCGGTCATTTCGCGCTTTTGAGGTACGCGCCTGTCCGGAGAAGCGCTCGGCGCAGAGAAGGGTTGCGGTCTGTCCACTCCCCATCGGCGGAGGGCGAAGCCTCCAAAGTTCCCCGCATCGACGCCATTTTCGAGTCCACGTCGTCCAGAAAGTGCAGGACCACGGCTTCGGAAACTTGCGGCAGCGCCGGCGATCCGAATTCGTGCGACCCATGATGGCTAAGAATCAAATGCTCGACGACCGTCGCAAGGGGCTCGGGAAAGCCGGGAATGCCCTTAATCTTTTCACGGACGAGCAACAGGCCGATCGAGATATGTCCGAGCAGACGCCCCTCGGTCGAATAATCAATCGCCCGGGTGTAGCGCAGCTCATCCGTTTTCCCGATATCGTGAAGAACGATTCCGGCGAGCAAAAGATCGGCATCGAGCTCGGGGTAATGTGCCGTGACGCCCCGGGACAGCCCGATGAGGCTGACGAGATGCTCCAGCAGGCCGCCGAGATAGGCGTGATGCATGGTCATGGCCGCGGGAGCGCGCTTGAGTTTGGGGGCCAGGACCGGATCCTCGACAATCGACGCAAGCAGCCGCTGCAGCCATGGATTTTTCATGGCCGAAATCGCGTCTCGAAGTGTCTTGAAGAGCTCTTCCACGTCGCAGGAAGTGTGCGGGAGAAAATCGGCGAGGTCGTAATCCCGCTCGTGGACCGGAAGGATTTGCTCGAGCGTCAATTCCTTCTGATTGTTGTACAGCTTCACGCGAGCCCGGACCTGGATTACGTCGTCGCGTTCGAAAGTCTTCGCTATCGGTTCGAAATTGTCCCACATTTTGGCGGGGATGGAGCCGGTGCTGTCGGCGAGCGATAGCTCGAGCCAGGATTTCCCAGTGCGGGCGGAAGTGCGAATCTCTTTTTCGCGGACCAGAAGGTGAATCGTGACGGCGTCGCCATCTTTCAGATCGGCGACGTGCAATTTCTTCACAGCCCTTCTACTTTCGGGTGGGGAAACTTCTTCTTGCCCTTCGATTTTTCCTGCGTATCGGGCGTCGGCGAGACTTCCGTTATCACGGAAGTTCCCGGCACGGCCGCCGAATCCACGTAACCCGGCCTGACCTTGACGTAGCTTTGCTCGCGGAGTTGCCCGAGGTAATCGCGCAGCGCCGGCTGAACCCGCTGCATATACAGGCGGTTCATGATTTCGTCCTGCACCTTTTCGTACGGCTGGAGGCCGGCAACGTAGTGCGACTCGACTTTCAAGATCTCGAAACCCGTCTTGGTCTGGATCACGCTGGTGAATTGGCCTTTGTCCAACTTAAACACCGCGTCTTCGATCTGCTTATCTAGTTGGCCGCGCTGGAACGTCCCCAGCTCGCCCCCATCCGCCGCCGTGCTCCCCTCGGAATAGCGCTTGGCGAGCTGGTTGAAATCATCGCCGTTGACCAGGCGCGCCCGTAGATCGTCGGCCTTCATTTCCACGGCCGCCATTTCCTGCGGGGACTTGCCCTGCGTGCTGAGAAAGATTTCCGCCAGCACCACTTCCTCCGGCTTCACGTAGTCCTGCTTGTGAGCCGCGTAATAGGCTCGGGCGTCGGATTCCGCGATGTCGATTCGCGACCCGACGTCCCGGCGGATGACCTCCTGCGTGAGAAGGTTATTGCGAATCTGGCTCTTGTAATCTTCCCAGGAGAGCCCTTGGGATTCGACGGCCTTTTCCAGGTCGTCGATGCTGGCCAGATTATTCTCCTTGCGGACGTCGTCCAGGTGCTTGATCAGGTCGGTCTCGACGCTTACGCCTTCGTCTTTGGCCTGCTGGACCAGCAAATCCTGGTCGATCAGGTCGCGCAGGACGTCCTTCGAGCGCGTATTGTACTCCTCGTCCATTTTGTCCTGCGTGCAGCCCTGGCAGTCCTGGGAAATTTCCTGCCGCAGCGCCGCCTGCGCCTTCTCGAGGTCGGAAATGGTGACGATGTCGTTGTTGACCCGGGCGACGATTTCTTCCACTACGACGTCCTTGCTTTGTGCGTGGCTCGTATGAATGAACAGGAACGACAGAAATACTCCCAAACAAAGAATGCAAAGCGAACGAATCAGGCAAGTGTTCATAGGAATCCTTCGCAGAAAAGTTTAGCTCTACGCTTGCAGCTGTAGCAATACGTTTCTCACCGCGCCCATCGCGCCTCCCTGCCCCGCCTTCCAGTTGACCCAAAGAACCCCGGAAGGGTCGAGACGCAAATCGGGGCGTTTTCGCACCAGCTTGACGAGGCGCTCGGGGCCGAGAGGCGTATCGTTGTAGAACTTGATTCCCACCTGATCCCCGCGGCGGTCTATCGACGCGACCAGCAGTTTTTCCGCCAGGGCTTTCAGAACCGAATAATCGAGCAGAGATTCGACGGACGGGGGAGGCGGGCCGAAGCGATCCTCGAGTTCGCGGCGCACTTCGATGCGGTCGGATTCCGACGAAACCCCGGCGATCCGTTTGTAGATGCGCAACCGCAGGTTCTCGCTGTCGATGTATTCGGGCGGTATCCGGACGTCCACGCCCAAATTCAGAGTCACCCGTCGCTCGGGAGAGACGGGCTGCCCTTTGCGCTCCGCAACCGCGCGCTCGAGCATCTGGATGTAGAGATCGAACCCCACCGCCTCGATGTGCCCGTGCTGCTCGGAGCCCAGTATGTTTCCGGCGCCGCGAAGCTCCAGGTCCAGGGCCGCAATCCGGAATCCCGCGCCGAGATCGCTGAATTCTTTCAGGGCGGCGAGGCGCGTTCGAGCGATGGGTGTCAGCGGCGCGTCGGGTGGAATCAGCAGATACGCGAAAGCGCGCACGTTCGACCGGCCGACGCGCCCGCGAAGCTGGTAGAGCTCCGCCAGGCCCATCCGGTCGGCCCGGTTGATAATGATCGTGTTCGCCGCGGGTATGTCGAGTCCGTTTTCGACGATCGTGGTGGAGACCAGCACGTCGGCTTCGTGCCGGATGAATTTCAGCATCACCTTTTCGAGTTCGCTTTCCTTCATCTGGCCGTGGCCGACGACCAGCCTCGCTTTGGGGCAAAGCCGGCCGATCAGCGTCGCCAGCGAGGCGATGGATTCGACGCGATTGTGCACGAAGAACACCTGCCCGCCGCGCGACAATTCCTCGGTGATTACCCGTTGCACCAGGGTTTCACCGAACGCCGCAACGTTGGTCTGAATCGCCAGGCGGTCCTTCGGCGGGGTTTCGATCAGGCTCATGTCCCGCAGCCCGACCAAAGACATGTGGAGTGTCCTCGGGATGGGCGTCGCGGACATGGTGAGGACATCCACGTTTTTTCGAAGTTCTTTCAACCTCTCTTTGTGCGCCACGCCGAAACGCTGCTCTTCGTCCACAATCAACAAGCCGAGGTCGGAAAACTTGACGTCCTTCGAAAGCAGCCGGTGGGTGCCGATTAAAATGTCGATCTTTCCGGCATCGAGCTCCTCGAGAGATTTCTTTTGTTCGGCCGGCGTCCGGAACCGGCTGAGCATTGAGATGCGGACCGGAAATGCCGCAAATCGCCGGCGAAACGTCTCGAAATGCTGGAATGCAAGCACGGTAGTCGGAGCGAGGACGGCCACTTGCTTGGAATCGGACACCGCCTTGAACGCGGCGCGCATGGCCACCTCCGTCTTGCCGTAGCCGACATCGCCGCACAGCAGCCGGTCCATCGGAAGCTCCGATTCCATGTCGCGCTTGACGTCTTCAATTGCGCTCCTCTGGTCCGTCGTGAGCTCGAATTCGAAGGCGTCCTCGAATTCGCGCTGAAAATTCGAGTCGGGCGGGAATGCGTGCCCAACAGCGGTTTTCCTCTCCGCGTACAGCGAAAGAAGCTGGTCCGCCATGTCCGTCACGGATTTGCGGACTCGCGATTTCCGCGCTTCCCACGCGCCGATCCCCAGCCGGTCCAGCTGCGGCTCTTCCCCTCCCAGAGACTGATATTTCTGGATCAGGTCGAGCCGCGCCAATGGAACGTACAGCCGGGCATCGCCGAAATAGCGCAGGAGCATGAACTCGCCGGTGGCCCCTTCCACCGAGACCTGGCGCAATCCCTCGAACTGCCCGATGCCATGGTCCACGTGCACCACAAAATCCCCCGGCTTCAGGTCGGAGAAATCGGAGAAGAAGCTCGCCGTCTTCGGCCGGACGCGCGAACGTTCGGCCGGCGCCGGAAGCGTCTCGAAAAGGTCGGCGTTGCCGTACAGGACGAGCCGCGAATCGGGAATGACGACTCCTTCCGAAAGCGGCGCCTTGATCAGCGTGACGGCCGGTTTTCCGGCGCTCGTTCCCTCCTCCGCGAGCCGCGTCACGGTCGTGTTTTCTTCGAGCTCTCCCACGCGGTACGCCAGCTCATATTCGTGGCAAATGTCCGCAAACCTCTCGAGCTCTCCCGTGCTCGACGCCGAGATTAAGACGTTCTCGCCGGAAGAAATCCGGGTGCGGACTTCCGAAGTGAACGCGCTCACATTGCCGCGATACCTGGTCGTGGGCTGGGATTGCAGCAGCCGGGGAGCGTTTCCCGGCCCGGAATCGCCCAGCGAAAGGCGCTCGATTCCCAGGCGAGGAGCCATTTCCCGGGCGAGCGACCATTCTTCCTTCGTCAGGATATATTTTTCCGGGGGTTCGGCGAGCGGATCTTCCGCCTGGTCGAAAGCCTCCGCCATCTCGGCGTGAAACTGCTCGACGGCTTCGGAAAGGAGCGCGGGCTCGTCCTCGAGAATCACCGGATCTGTGGCGAGGTCGAGAACCATCGAATTGCGTGTTTCGCGAGCGGCTTCGCGAAATTCCCACCCGGGATAGAGGCCCGGCGGCAGGCCGGAATCCTCTCGCACCGTCGCCTCCAGAAGCGATCCGGCGCCGGAACGGCGCGCAGGGGCGGCCGCAAATTCGGCGGCACGCAGCGGAAATTCCGTCAGAGGCAGCAGAGTCGCGCGCTCGACTGGGCTGGTGGAGCGCTGCGTATTGGGGTCGAATGCGCGAATCGATTCGATCGTATCGCCCAGCAGCTCAACGCGCAGGGGTTGCGAAGTTTCAGGAGAAAACACATCAACGATCCCGCCGCGAACGGCGAACTGCCCCGGCATTTCGCACGTGAGCTGCCGGTCGTATCCGGCGGCCACCAGAAATCCGAGGAAGTCTTCGTGGGCGATCGTCTGGTCGCGCTCGATGGTGCGAGCCAGTTGGCGGTAAAACGGCGGCTCGCGAAGGCGCCAGACCGCCGCCTGGACCGGCAGCAGAAGAAGATCGGCTTCTCCGTTCGCGAAGCGCCACAGGGCAACGGCGCGAGCTTCGGAAATTTGCGCGTGAGGCGACCGCTCTTCGTAGGGCAAGACGCCGAGCGAAGGAAGCCACGCGACGCGGCGGCCGGGCTTGCCCGTGACCCCTCGATAAAAGTAGCGCACTGGATCAAGGAACGATTCCGCCCGCTGGTTCGAATCAAAGAGAACCACCAGCGGCCGCCCCAGCGCCGCAAACGCGAGAGGTATTGTCAGGGCCTTCGCCGTGTCCGTCAGGCCGCTGAGGCGCACCTCTCCGCCCGAGCGCCGCAGGGAGTCGAACGAGTCCTCGAGAGCGGGGTGGCGCGCAACCCGGGAGAGGAGTTCACTTACTTGAGGAAGAATCATGCCGGAAGCTGGGCGATGCGCTCGAGAAGAAGTTTCGTCGAATAGCCTGGCTCGAGAGGCAGGCGGACGATTTGCGGCCCTGGACCCGCATTCGCACCGCTGCCCTTTCCGGTTGCGGAAACTGAGCGAGAGTCGATTCCGGTGACCACGACATCCGGCGCAAGCTGGCCGATAATCGTTTCCGCGGACCCTCCCTCAAAAACGGTTACGAAGTCCACGGCAGCAAGCGCCGCCAGAATCTCGGCCCGCTCCGCAATCGGCGCCACCGACTCCAAAATCTCGCCGCCACCTCCGCCAGCCTCAGAACAGACCGCTACCACGAGGATGTCGCCGTAAGAGCGCGCCTGCTCCAGCAGCCGGATGTGGCCCGGGTGAAGCAGTGCAAAATGGCCCGAGACAAAAACAATACGCCGGGCGTTGCGTTTCCAGTCGCGGCATTGGAGAATCATTTTGTCCGGGCTGATTATTTTCTTCACTCCCGGGCTCCCTGGCACGGCAAGGCATCCGGGCGGCGGCGCGGCAATTGCACGGCAGCAGAGGCGATACTGGTGGTGGGAACCATCGGCACCATTCGATTCTAACACGCGGCAGGAAGGCGAGGCGGCGACCGGCATGAAGACCTGGCACGGCGTAGCGGCGGTAGTAGGCGCGGCGATGATTGGTTTTGGCGCGTGGGCAATTCACGTCACCACGATGCCGCGCCACACCATTTACGTGGATGCGGGAGGCTGTAAGACTCCCATCACGGTCATCGACCCCGATATTGACAAGCCGGTGGGATCCGCTGTGGTCCTCCACGGATTATCGGCCAACCGCCGGGTGATGAATTATCTTGGCGACGAACTCGCTTTCGACGCCGGGCTCCGCATTTACGCCCTCGATTTGGCCGGGCATGGCGACAACGAGGCAAAATTTACTTTTCGCCGCGCCCAGGACTGCGCCGCCGCCGTCGTCGCAAATTTGATCGCCACCCGCGCGATTGACCCCAAAGATGCTGTCTACATCGGTCATTCGATGGGCGCTTCGATCGCCATACGTCTCGCGGACGTCCAGCCGCTCGCCGGCACCGTGGCGATTTCGCCCGGCCCCACGGTCCTGCCCAAGCGCATGCCCGCAAATCTGCTGGTCTTTACGGGCCAATTCGACCCGCGTCTGCTTAAAAGAGCCGCGCAGGATATCGAAACCGCCGCCGGAGGAGACCGCACGGGCGTGGACGACTTTATGCAGCAACGTGCTTTCCTGCTGGATTACGTTCCTTGGGCGACCCACAGTTCGCAACTGCACAACCAGCAAGTCGAAGAAGACGCCCGGGACTGGATTCTGAACTCCTTCGAGGCTGCTTCGGGTGACGCCGAAGGTGTGGTGAATTGGAAAGACCGCGCCAGCTGGACCGAAGAGAAAGCTCCCGTAACGGTCCGAGGCACGCTGCAGAAAGTGTGGTACGCGGCGGTCCGCAACGGTTCGCAGTGGGGCGTGCTGGGACTCCTGCTCGTCTATCCCCTTCTCTTCGCACTCGCCCTGCATTTTGCAAACGGACGGACCCATGAGGAAAACGCCATGGACGCCGCGACGCCTTCGTCGAAGCTCGTGATTCTCGAAGGGTTGGTATTCGGCTTCGGGGGTGTCCTGATCCTCGAGGTCTTTCGCCCGATGAGTTTCGTCCACTTGCTCACGGGCGGTTACTTGGCTTCGCTCATGTTGCTGGTGGGACTTTTTGTGGCCGTCGCGAATCGGAAGGCCTTCCGCCAAAATTTTCGGTGGGATGGAAACCTTGCAGCCGCCTCCACGTTTCTGGGTTTTGCCGTTTTTCTCTCCATGGGCGCGTGGCTCAACTGGGAGATCGATGACGCTTGGATGAACGCTCCGCGATGGCTCCGATTCTTCGAAATTCTTCCTGCGGCGTGGCTGTTTTTCTACGCCGAGGAAATTCTTCTCGGCCCGGTGGGCCGCGGCGGGAAACGCGCCAAGCGGTTTGGCTTATTCCTGATTTTCCGGTTGCTCCTGCTGGCGGCCTGCGTCTTCGCCGTCTTTCGATTTGACAGCGGGCAGATTCTGATTTTGCTGCTGATCGTCCCGATTGGCCTCCTCACCGTCCTGACGCGCTGGGCTAGTGATTCTTTGCGCCTTCGGACTGCCTCGGCGACGGCAGCCGCTTTATTTGGTGCTATACTCGCCGCCTGGTTTGCAGCAGCCGTGTTTCCACTCACCTGAGTGAAACGATGAGAGATGTCGCAATTGTCGGCGGTGGTCCGGCCGGCTCGCTTTGTGGCGAACGTCTGGCGAGCGCCGGTTACCATGTCACGATTTTCGATGAGCGCCTCGCCTGGGAAAAACCCTGCGGGGGCGGCCTGACTCACAAAGCCATCGAAACCTATCCCTTCCTCCTGGATTCCCCTCAGCCCAAGAAAGTCATCCGCATGATGGAGCTGATTTCGAGCCGGGGGCACCGCGCGCGCTTCGAAGTCGCTCGCCCCATCGTGATCTACGCGCGAAAGGTGCTCAACGGCCTCTTGCTCGACCGTGCCAAGTCGGCCGGGTGCTCCCTGGTGCGCGCGCGTGTGACCTCGGTCGACACCAGCGGCGAAAAAGTCCGCCTGGCCGCCGCCGGCGATGAGCTCGTCGCGGATTTCGTCATCCTGGCGTCCGGCGCGAGGAACCAATTGTTGCCGGAAACGACGCCCCTCACCGCAAACGATCTCGAGATGACGCTCGGATATTTTGTTCCCACTGAAGAGGACCTGATCAAAGTCAAATTCCTCAAACAATTTGAGGGATATATCTGGTCGTTTCCCAGGGCGGACCATTTGTCTGTGGGAATTTGCGCCAAGATGGGGCAGGCCTCGAGCCGGCAGTTGAAGCGGCATCTCGACGAGTTTGCGGCCGCCGAAAACATCGTCACAGCCAGCGGAAAATTTTACAGCCACGTCCTGCCTTCGCCGCGACCCCAGACGATTCGCGGCCGCCGGATCGTCGGTCTCAACTGGGCGATGGCGGGCGACGCCGCGGCTTGCGTTGACCCAATCACTGGCGAGGGCCTTTACTACGCTCTGCGGTCCGGCGATTTGTGCGCCCAGGCTCTCATCGAAGAGAAAACGGCGGAGTATCCGGAGCGGCTCCGCGCCGCGTTTTCCGCGGACCTCGAATTCGCCGCGAATATCGCCCGGAAGCTTTTCCGCGGCAACATCCTTGGTGGCGCCATCACCACGCGCATGGTCCAACTCCTGAAATACTCGCCCGCGGCGTGCGATTTAATCGGCGACGTCTTCAGCGGCTCGCAGGAATATCGCGGCTTGAAGCAGCGCCTCTGGAGCCAGTTGGGGATCACGCTCGGTGAGTTTGCCAGAAATCTCCTCGATCCTCGCGCGATTACGCGCTTGGCGGGCGCAGCCGGCACGCGCGAAACCGCGCCGTAGCTCATCCTTCCCCATTCTGGCCCGCCGAGGGCCGTCGCATCCCTCTTTCCCCGCGTCGCGGCTTGAGAGACACCGGGAACGCGTGTTACGCTTGCACAGGTAATGGCGCTGGTGTGGCGGAACTGGCAGACGCGCCGGACTCAAAATCC
>DATJTF010000035.1:0-67158 GCA_035503815.1 Verrucomicrobiia bacterium | reverse complement strand
GCTGCGGGAAGGGACGGACCTGAAATACGGCGCGCGGCATCTGAAGCGGGCCATCGAGCGCCACGTCGTGTATCCCATCGCCAACCTGCTGGCCACCGATCAGGTCACCATCGGCGACGTCCTCTCCATCGATTGGGACGGGACCGCCAATCACCTCAGCTTCCTGAAGGAGGCGGAGGGCGCGTTGATTCCGATGTCATCGCCCGAGCCGGGCTTGCTGGCGGACGCCGCCGCGGCCATTTCCGACGGACGAAGCATCTCGGCGGCGCCCAACGCCATGGCGGCCGAGGCGAAGAGCGACCAACAACTGAGCCCAATGGTCCATCGAGGAGTAATTTCGGACCGGAGCAAGCACGAGAAGAAATAACCCGAAGATTCAGAAGGTATTGAAAAAAGCCCTCGGAGGGGAGCCTCCGAGGGTTTTTTGTTTTTTGAGGCAAAGGAAAACCGGATGACGGCGCCCCCGGCCATGCGCTGGCCAAACGACCCGCGTAACCTTTCGCCGGGCCGGCGGTTTATGCTACAGAGAGACAAATTCCGGGAGACTCTGTTGAGGCCTGCGAAGAGGCAGGAAGAGGAAGAGCGGATGCTCGTGGAAGCGGCGCAGCGCGACCGGCGCCGCTTCGTCGCTCTCTACGAGCGCCACTTTGAGCGTGTCTACGCGTTCGCGTTGAGGCGCGTGGGGCGGAGAGAAGAGGCGGAGGACGTCACGTCGGAAGTATTTCACCGGGCACTTTCCAACATCGAGAAATTCGAGTGGCGCGGGGCTCCCTTCGCGGCCTGGCTTTTTCAGATTGCATCGAACGAGATCTCGAACCGGTGGCAGAGGTCGGCGAGGGAACAGGGAAACGGGTTGACGAAGGAGCCGGAATCGCGCGAAGCGGGCGCGGACGAAATCGAGGATCGCGCCAGAGTGTTCCGGCTGGTAGATACCCTGCCAGAGACGCAGAGACGCGTGGTGGTGATGCGTTTTGCGGAAGAGAAGAGCATCCGCGAAATCGCGTGTGCGCTGGGCAAATCGGAAGGGGCGGTGAAGCAGCTGCAATTTCGGGCGCTGGAGAGCCTGCGCGAGAAGGTGAACAAGAAACCGGGTGAAAGAGATGCCTAGGGCGAGCGTGAGCGGACAACTCGACGAGCGGATCGAGGGGATCCTCGCGGGACGAAAAGCGGGGAGGCTTAGCGGCGGCGCTGAGCTGGCGGGACTGGTGCGCGTGGCGGAGAGACTCAAAGGATTGCCCCGGGATGATTTTCGCAGAAGGCTAAAAATGGAATTGGAAGGGAGAGGAAACATGGCAAGCACAGCAAAATCGACGGTTCAGAGCACGCAAAACGCACTCACATCGCCGCGTCTCACGTTCAAAGATGCGGCCAAGGCCATCGCGTTCTACCAGAGCGCGCTGGGGGCGGAGGAGACTTTCCGGTTCGAGGTGGGCGGACAGATCGCGCACGCCGAGATCTCGATCGGCGGCTCAACGGTCATGCTGTCGGAAGAGTGGCCGGAGGGAGGAAGGCTGAGCGCGGAGACGCTGGGAAGCTCGCCCGTGTGGCTGACGGTCCGCGTCAACGATGTGGACACGTTCGCGAAGCAAGCGATCGCCGCCGGGATGAAAGTGAAGCGGGCGATTCAGGACGAGTTCTATGGCCATCGGGACGTCATTTTGACCGACCCGTTCGGATACACGTGGACTGTTTTCACCGTTACGGAAGAGATGTCGGTCGAGGAGATGCACCGCCGGATGAAGGGATTGACGACCGGACCTGAGGGGGGAAGGGTGCCGGGAACGGAGGGGCCGGAGACGGTGAGTCCCGTCCGCGCCGGATTCCACACCATCACGCCCTATTTGATTGTAAAGAACGCCGCCGGGCTGATGGATTTCATCCAGCAGGCGCTGGGCGGAACGGAGATGTTCCGGGTGAAGCGGCCGGGGACAGACCTGATCATGCACGCCGAGGCGCGGATCGGAAATTCGATGGTGGAGATGGCGGACGCGAATGATGATTTTCCGCCCACGCCGACAGGGCTGCATTTGTATGTGCCGGACGCAGACGCCGTCTTCAAGCGGGCGCTCGAGGCGGGCGCCTCGATGCTCAACGAGATGACGGATCAGGAGTACGGGGAACGAAGCGGGAGTGTGAAAGACGAGTTCGGAAACAACTGGTACATCGCGACGGCGAAGGGAGCGAGCTATGTGCCGGAAGGGCATTACAGCATTACGCCGTATCTCCACCCGGTTCGCGCGCCGCAAGTGATCGAATTCATGAAGCAGGCGTTCGGAGCGGAGGAGGTGTTTCGAGCGCAATCACCGGACGGCGTGATTCACCACGCGCAGGTGCGAATCGGAGATTCCTTGATTTCCATGGGAGAGGCGCACGGCCCGTATCAACCGATGCCGACGACGCTGCACATCTACGTGCCGAACGCGGACGAGACCTACCGGAGAGCGCTGGCGGCGGGAGCGGAATCGATCATGCCGGTGAAAGATCAGCCATACGGGGAGCGCAGCGGAGGGGTGAGAGACGCGTTCGGGAACCGGTGGTTTATCGCAACGCACCTTCGCGACGTGAAACCTTAGGGCGAGAGGAAAGCGGGCAGGGAGGGTTCGCTCACTCGATTTCTTCGGAAGGCTCGTCGTAGCTGCCGCCGTAAATATTGGGGACTTTCGCTCCCATCGGGCGGAGGTAGGCGGTAAGCTGGCCGCGATGGTGGACGGAGTGAAGGAGCATGATTTCCAGGTAAGCCGCGGGAGAGTGGTTGAATTTTCCGAAGAAGGGGAGAGGAGCGGCCCAAAACTCCGGGGAAAGCGTCGAAACTTTGTCCAGCTTCGCAGGGAAGACATCTTCATACCAGTCGGCGATATCGCTCACTTTTGAGACTTCGTCGGGCATAGAATCGTCGTCCATATCAAAATTGCCGGAGAGAAACGCGCCGAGAAACCAGACGTCCACGTTGGCCAGGTGCCAGGCAAGTTCGAGAGCCGTGCGGGAATTTTCGTGGGGGCGGTAGCTTTCCTGGCCGGCGGGAACGGCTTTCAGGACCCGGCAGGTCGTTTCGAACTCATGGCGCAATTTCTTGATCAAGAATCCGGCGAGAAATGCGGCTTGTTCCGGCGATAGGCAAAGCGACTGGGTTTGCTGGGACATTTTTTCAGGGTCTCCATCGAAGGACAGGTTTGCGCGCGGCGGCGACTTCGTCGAGCCGGCCGACTCGGGTGGAGTGCGGGGCCGTCTTGACAATCTCGGGATTGGATTCAGCTTCGGCGGCGATGGAACGCAGAGCTTGGATGAAGAGGTCGCACTCCTGCTTGGATTCGGATTCCGTGGGTTCGATCATCATGGCGCCGGGGACGATCAAGGGAAACGCGGTGGTGTAGGGATGAAAACCGTAGTCGATGAGGCGCTTGGCGATGTCCATGGTGTTGACGCCGTGTTTTTTCTGGCGGGCATCGCTGAAGACGACTTCGTGCATGGAAGGAAGGTCGTAAGGCAAATCGAATAGATCGTCGAGATTTTTTCGGATGTAGTTGGCGTTCAAGACGGCGTCCTCGGTGGCCTGGCGGATCCCTGGGCCGTAGGCGAGCGTGTAGGCCAGGGCGCGCAGCAGAACGCCAAAATTGCCGGACCAGGCGCGCACGCGGCCGATGGACTTCGGACGGTTGTGGTCGAGGGCGTATGTTCCGTCTTCTTTTTGAAAGACTGTAGGCGCGGGAAGATAAGGCTCGAGAAATTTCTTGGCGGTCACGGGGCCGGCGCCCGGGCCACCGCCGCCATGCGGAGTCGAGAAAGTCTTGTGCAAATTGAGGTGCATCACGTCCACACCGAAATCGCCGGGACGGGCGACGCCGGCGAGAGCGTTCATGTTAGCGCCGTCCATATAGAGAAGAGCGCCGCGCTCATGGAGGATGGCGGCGATTTCGGCGATGCGTTCCTCGAAGACGCCCAAGGTGCTGGGATTGGTGAGCATCAGAGCGGCGACATCCTGGGTCACAAACTCGCGCAAATGGTCGGTATCCAGCTGGCCGCGATCGTTGGACTTGATGTTTTGAATTTCGTAGCCCGCGATTACGGCGGATGCGGGATTGGTCCCGTGAGCCGAATCCGGAATCAGCACCTTTTTGCGCGGGTTGCCGCGATCCTGCAGGAAAGAACGGATCATGAGGAGCCCGGTCAATTCGCCTTGGGCCCCGGCGGCGGGCTGAAGCGTGACCGCCTCCATGCCGGTGATTTCCAGCAGACACTTTTGCAGGTCGTGAAGGATCCGCAAGCAGCCCTGGGAGACAGCGGCGGGCTGCAGGGGATGCTCGGTGGCGAGGCCTTCCAATCGAGCGACAAACTCGTTGACGCGCGGATTGTATTTCATGGTGCAGGAACCGAGCGGGTACATGCCGAGGTCAATCGCGTAATTCCAGGTGGATAAACGAGTGAAATGGCGAATGACCTCGATTTCGCTGACTTCCGGAAAACCGGGAACATCGTCGCGGGCAAAGGCATCGCCGAGCGAATCGGCGGGATCAACAGCGGGAACGTCAAGAGGCGGAAGCTCCATCCCGCGCTTCCCGGGAGCGGACTCCTCAAAGATCAAATTTTCGTTCCGGCTGACGTGGCGGCGGGCCGCGCGGATTGTTTCCGCGGGAATCACGGTTTCGACGGATTTCGAGTCCAAGACGGGCAGCTCCTCAGACGGGATTCTCAAGGATTTTGCGAACGGCGGCCACAAAACGGTCGATTTCAGCGCGGGGCGTGGTTTCCGTCACGCAAACGAGTCCGCGCTTGGTCAATTCGGGATAGTGGGCTCCGAGCACGCACGGGCCGATGATTTTTTCCCGGAGCAGAGAGGCGTTAACGAGCTTCACGGCGCGAGGAAAGTCGACGGCAAATTCGTTGAAAAATGGGCCGGAGAATGACCGGAGGACGCCGGGAATTTTTTCGAGCTCGCCGAGGGCATAGCGGGCTTTAGCGAGGTTTTGAGCGGCGAGTTCGCGAATGCCCCGCCGGCCGAGCAGGCAGAGATGAATGGTCGCGGCCAGGGCGAAAAGAGCTTCGTTGGTGCAAATGTTGGAGGTGGCGCGCTCCCGGCGAATGTGCTGCTCCCGAGTGGCGAGAGTGAGCACGAAACCGCGATTGCCATCCTCGTCCGTGGTTTGACCCGCGAGACGGCCAGGCATCTGGCGCACGAATCTTTCGCGCGTCGCGACGACTCCCACATACGGGCCGCCGTAGCTCGGGGCGACGCCCAGGGATTGACCCTCCATCGCCACGATATCGGCCTCTGCGGGAGGCCGGGCGACACCGAGGGAGAGAGCTTCGGCGACCGTCACGACCAACAAGGACTCAGCCGCGTGGGCGGAGTCGGCGGCTCCGGGAACATTCTCGAGGACGCCGAAGAAATTCGGGGATTGCACGACAATCGCGGCCGCCGTGCGAATTTTCTCCGGCGGCAGGGAGCCGAGATCGATTTGCCCGGAGGAGGTGTAGCCGACTTCTTCGATTGCGATTCCAAGATTGCGGGCGTAGGTGGCGAAAACCTGGCGGTATTGGGGATGGACGGACCGCGCCATCAGAACCTGATTGCGGCCCGTCAGGCGGTGAGCCATGAGAATGGCTTCGGTGAGCGCGGTAGAGCCGTCGTACATGGAAGCGTTGGCGACTTCCTGGCCGGTGAGCTGGCACATCAAGGTCTGAAATTCGAAGATGGCGGTCAGGGTGCCCTGGGCGAATTCAGCCTGGTAAGGGGTGTAGGAAGTGAGGAATTCGCCGCGCTGTATCAGAGAATCGGCGACGACGGAACGCAGATGCGGATAGACGCCGGCCCCGAGAAAGGAAGTGAATCCGCGGCTGTTTTCGGCGGCGCGAGCCTGAAAATATTGGATGATTTCCGCTTCGGAGAGCGGGCCCGGCAGACGGAGAGGACGAGACAAGCGAAATTCAGCCGGAATCGATTCAAACAATTCTTCGATCGATGCGACTCCAATGGCTGAGAGCATTTCGCCCCGTTCCGAGGGGCTCTTGGGGAGATAGCGCATCAGGCCGTATTTTCCTTGGCTTTCGCGGCTACGTATTGCTGATAAGCGGAAGCGTCCATCAGGCCGGAAACTTCCTTGGGATCGGTCATGCGAATCTTGACGAGCCACGCCGCGCCGTGCGGATCCTGATTTATTTTTTCCGGGGTCGCTGAGAGCAACGGGTTCGTCTCCGCAACTTCGCCGGTGACAGGACTGAAAATTTCGCTGACCGCCTTAACCGATTCCACCGTGCCGAAGACGGCGCCGGCCTTGACGGCGGCGCCCACCTTGGGCAGTTCGACGAATACGACGTCGCCGAGCTGTTCCTGGGCGTAGTCGGTGATTCCAAGTGTGGCAGTGGACCCTTCCGCTTTGATCCACTCGTGGTCTTTCGAGTAACGGTAGTCAGCAGGATACATTTGGTCTCCCCCCGATATTCTATCGGATTATTGGGTCCTCTTGTAAAAAGGAAGCGGGACGATTCTGGCCGGAACCATCTGGCCGCGAACCGAGATTTCCACTTCCGCGCCCGGAGCGGCGGCCGAAGGCGGCACATAGGCCATGCCGATATTTTTTTTCAGATGCGGCGAAGGACAACCGCTCGTGACGCGGCCGGCTTCACGCCCGGAAACGAAAACGGGATAGCCATCGCGCCCGATGCGTTTATCGAGCATTTCAAAGCCGGCGATTTTCCTGGCGATACCCGCCTGTTTCTGGCGCCGCAAAACTTCGCTGCCGAGAAATTCACCCTTGTCGAGCTTGCAGATCCAGCCGAGGCCCGCTTCCCAAGGAGTGGTTGTGGCGTCAATTTCATGGCCGTAGAGGCACATGCCTGCTTCCAGGCGAAGAGTGTTGCGCGCGCCCAGGCCGCAGGGAAGGAGGCCGAAAGGCTCGCCCGCGGAAAGGATCCCGGTCCAGAGCTTTTCGGCGTGTGCCGGGTCGAAATAGATTTCAAAGCCGTCCTCGCCTGTGTATCCCGTGCGGGCAATCAGGGCGTGCACGCCCGCGACGCTGCCGTGGGTGAAGTGGTAGTAGCGAATGGGAGCGAGCGGAACCGGCGTGAGCGGCTGAAGAATGTCCAGGGCCCGGGGACCCTGGAGGGCGAGTTGAGAATAGCGAGTGCCGGTGTTTTCGACGCGGGCATTGAAACGGTTGTTCGCTTGGATGTGCGCGAAATCGTCATCCTGATTGGAAGCGTTGACGCACAAGAGGAAATGATCCGGGGAGATTTTGTGGACCAGGAGATCGTCAACAAAAGTTCCTTGCGGGGTCATCAAGCCGGAATAATGGGCCTGGCCGATGGCGAGCCTGGCGGCGTCGTTGCAAGTGACCCGCTGGACGAGCGCGAGAGCCTCGGGACCGCGAACTTCGATTTCGCCCATGTGACTCACGTCGAACAGCCCGGCCCGCCGGCGAACGGCTTCGTGCTCCGAGAGGATGCCGGTGTACTCGAGGGGCATATCCCAGCCGCCGAAATTGACCATTTTCGCGCCCATGCGGCGATGGACCGAATTCAGCGATGTCCTGCGGAGTTCCGCGGCGGCCTGCGTCGTCACTTGAAATTTCTCGCTAGGGGGAAAGAAATTTCACCGTAGCATGCGCCCGGAAGAGTGTCAAGAAATGCGGATGAAGAAACGCGCGCCGCAAGACGCTTGTCGGGGTTCGCGCATTGGCCTATATTTCCTGCAGAAGGTTCCGGAGGCGAGAAAGCAAAGATGGCGGTATTGTGCCTGCAGTGCGACAAACCGGAGCACGATTGCACTTGCGTCAAGTATTGCTGCTTTTGCCAGTCGCAGCAAAATGTCCGCCTATGCGTGGATGGCCTCTATTATTGCCCCGACTGCCGCGAGGCGTGCGACGCGCGGATTCCCGATGCCCATGAGCGTTGAAACTTCCCGAGCGGAACTCACCGTGCCGAAAGACAAGCGCCTCTTTGGAGCGCTGGCGGCGGTGATTTTTCACGCGGGCCAGCGAACGGGACTCGACGAGGCGGCGCAAGGAGCTCTTTCGGAAGCGGCCATGCAGGCCTGCGATCAAGCCTTGGAGCTCGCTGTGGGAGAGGCGGGGGAAGAACCAAAGGTCAACGTAACCGTGGAGAATTTTGACGACCGGGTGGAAGTGACGGTCGAGCACCACGGAGCAGCCGACCCCGCGGCAGGGCTGGACACCTTCGTAGCCGGCGGCGAGGGAAAATCTGCGAGCGCGCTGCAAGGGACCGGGGTGGATCGAGTGCAATACGAAGCCAGAGACGGATGGTCGCGCACCAGGTTGATCAAATACGCGGCTGGAAAGGCGCCGCGGAACTAGTGGCGTAGTTTCGACGCCTCGCCGGCGTTTCCCACCTTCCTACATCTTCACGACAAAAACCTTGCTCTGAATGAGGGATGCGATCTGCGCCTGAGTGAGCGGCGCTTCAATTCTCAATCGGTCTCCGCTGGGGTCAACGCGAACCTGATCGAGCGCGGCGGCTAAAGCCGGATCACCCTGAGCCTCCTGATAGCGGCGGTACAGTATGCCCGCCTGGAGAGCGGCCGCGAGAACGTTGGCATCGTCGGGGGAACTGCAGACCGCCTGGAAATGGGCGTCAACGCCGGAATCGCCCTGGACGCTGATGGTCATGGCCTGCATGCGCTGGACGATCGCAGCGGCCTGGGGAAATTGGCTGGTTTGGGGCATGAGCTGCTGCATCGCCAAGTGCGTGTAGCTCTGATTCAAGACCGCCCAGATGAAGCCGCTGCCATTCGTTTCGTTGATCAACGGGTACAGGAGAGAATTCGAAAGCAAACCCTGCGTGTCGCCCATGCGGACGCCGATCAATTGCTCCATGGCGTGACGGTGGCCAAAGGCGGCGGTGTTGTTGTCGAGAAAGGTGAAGAGAATGTCGTTGGCCGCGAGGCCACTGCCGAAAGCGTAGAGGTGGTACCCGCGAATGTCGAACGTGGGGAGCTTCTGAGCCTGAAAGCGAGCCTCCGCGGAGGCGGGATCGAAGGATCCAAGTGCAACGCCTACAACTTCCTCGCCATTCCCCTTGGCCGCGGTAATTCCGGCCCAGGCCATTTCGTCCACCTGCGTATTGGGGTCTATGCCCGCGGAAGTAAGGAACTGTTCAAACTGGCGAAAGCGGCTGGGAAGGAGCTGCTCGCGAAGCTGAGGGAACCAAGAGAACTTTCGCGCGGTCTTCAAATCCGCATAGGCGAATTCTCCCACGTCCTTGGGAAACATGCCGACGACGGCCGTGCTCAGGCTGTCTGCCGAAGAGCGCTGCGGGAGGGCGGTCATCCACGCGAGAAAAAGCCCTGCCGCGAGAGTTGCCGCCACGCCGGTTCGAATCAACTTCTTTTTCATGATTTTTCCTCTCACAAAGGACCCAGAATTTCGAATCTTCGCGTTACCTACAGGACTCAACCGGCCACACCCACCCGCTTCAAAAGAGCGGCAGCCTCGGACGCCAGAAGGGAAGCCACGGCCGATTCCGAGATCGATCCGGCGTTGATCCGGACATTCTCCACGGCGCCTTGAACAGCAGCCGAGGCCAGAAAACGGCCCACGCGAATGTCAGACAACATAGACGAGCTGGACATCGGTTCGAGTTGGCCCAACTTTTCAAAAACATCGGCCGAGCGGCGAGCGACTTCAAGAGGCACTGTGGCAGCCCCCTGGAGCGCAGACTGGATGGCGGATTCGCGAACCCTCTCTTCATCGGACGTGGAATGAGGCAATTTGTAAGCAGCCATCACGGCGTCAAAGGAAGCGGCATCCAAGTCGGTGGCCTTGGAAAGAGCGTCGGCAGAGTCGCGAAGCTCGGCCAGGATATCGCTGAGCGAATCGGCGAAGGCGGCTTGCGATTTCTTTTTGCGCGACAGAGCGGCGACCATTTGACCCAGGCTCGCGGCGAGAGCTCCGGCGAATGCCGCCGCGGAGCCTCCGCCAGGAGTAGGCGTCGGCGCGGCCACGGCGTCCAGGAAAGGACGTGCGAGGGCTGCCAGTTTTCCGCCCCCTTCCCAGCGGCCACCGGCCAGAGACGCCTCCAACCTATTCTCAAACACTTGAGCGGGTGAAAAACTCTCGAATTGGAGATAGAAATCGGCGGTCAATTCGATGGCGCGCTTGGGAATCAAGCCGACGATTTCGCTGCCAACGATTGAAGCGCCGTAGCGCTGGGCTTCGCGCTTGACCATTTCGAAGACGCGATGAAGGGGGGTGTGCTCAAAATCGGTCATGTTGATCGAAACCTGAGCGAGGTTTCGCGCGCGAAGATCCACGCCCATGGCCTTGACGTAGCGCAGGCCACCGCTGGAATAACGGATGGATTTCGCGATTTTCCCAGCGATTTCGACGTCGGACGTATCGAGGTTGATATTGAAAGCGATCAGGAATTTTCGAGCGCCGACTACGGTGGCTCCGGCCGAGGGGTGTAGAGCGGGGTCGCCTACGTCGGGAGCGCGATCGAGGCTGCGCTGAAGCTCTTCGCGCAAACCTTCAAACTGGCCCTTGCGAATATTCTCAAGATTCGCGCGCTCGGGCCGCTGGGCGGCCGCCTCATAGAAATAGACCGGGATGCGATACCGGCTCCAAATTTCGCGGCCCACTTTTTTGGCGAGCGCGACGCAGTCTTCGATGGTGACGCCCTCGATGGGAATGAACGGCAGGACATCGGTGGCGCCCAGACGCGGATGAGCGCCGGAATGGCGGGTCAAGTCGATCAGCTCGGCGGCCTTGCCGACACCGCGCAAAGCGGCTTCGGCGACGGCTTCGGGATCGCCCGCAATCGTGACCACGCTGCGGTTGTGGTCGGAATCGCTCTCCCGGTCGAGAAGATAGACTCCGCCGACTTCGCTCAGGGAGGCGACGATGGCGTCAATCTTGGAAGTATCGCGTCCCTCCGAAAAATTAGGGACACATTCGATCAGGCGTTTCATGGGTCAGTGGATTGTGGAATGAACGATCGCGCCGCGCTTCATCGTCAGGCAGCAGAGATTCACACCAAAATAATACGGGATTTCGCGGTAGTCGGCCACGTCGAAGGCGGCGAGGTCGGCGTATTTGCCAACCTCGAGCGAGCCGCAGCGGTCGTGCTGGCGCAAGGAGTAAGCGGGATTGATGGTGGCCGCGGAGATCGCTTCGGCGGGAGTCATGCGCATTTGGGCGCAGGCGAGAGAAAGGATCATGGGCATCGAGAGAGTGGGACTTGTGCCCGGATTGAAATCCGTGGCCAGCGCGACGATCGCGCCGGAGTCAACGAGCTCGCGAGCGGGACCATAGTGCGCAAGGCCCAAATGGAAGCAGCAACCCGGCAACAGCGTGCAGACTACGTTGGAAAGGCTCAAGGCGCGGATATCGTCGCGATTCAGTTTTTCGAGATGGTCGGCGCTGGCGGCCTCGACTTCGATGGCAAGACGTGCAGCGCCGGTGTGCGCCAACTGTTCTGCGTGCAGTCGCGGGACCAGTCCCCAGGCGCGGCCGGACTTGAGAATCCTTCTTGCTTGGGGAACGGAGAAAGCGCCGCGGTCGCAAAAGACATCGCAAAATTCCGCGAGGCCCGCCGCGGCGACCGCTGGAATCCACTTGCGAACGAGCAAGTCTACGTAGGATTCAGGCTGGCGGCGGAACTCTTGCGGAACAACATGAGCCCCGAGGAAGGTCCGGACGATGTCTACGGGCTGTTCCTGATGGAGTTCGAGAAGAACCGTCAGAATTTTGGCTTCGCTCTTCCAATCGAGGCCGTAACCGCTCTTGGCTTCGATCGTCGTAGTGCCGTGGGCGGAAAAGCCGGCAAGGAAAGCTTTGGCGCGGGATTTGAGATTTTGCGCGGCGGTGTGGCGAAGCAGGGAGACCGTCGAGCGAATGCCTCCGCCCTTGCGCGCGAGCTCTTCGTACGTCGCGCCCTCGATGCGCATTTCGTACTCGGCCGCGCGGCTGGCGGAGAAAATGAGATGCGTGTGGGAATCGACAAAGCCGGGGAGAACGACGCGGCCGCCAAGGTTGAGCTTTTCCGCGCGCCGCGCGAGAGGATGCCTTTCGATTTTGCGGCGCGGGCCGACAGCGGCGATTCTGTCGCCGCATACAAGGATCGCGCCGTCGCGGATGGCGCCGAGATTCCTGAGGTGCTTGCCGCGCCGCGGGACAGGCCCGCGGAGAGTGAGAAGCTCGGAACAACCGGTAATAAGCCAGTCCGGCACGAGACGGTTGATAGATGCTAGCGCGGCAAAGGCAAAAAGACTATACGGGGCCGCGCGTTTTTCGGCCGGGAACCCGATTCGGCCCTGAGGTCCGGCGGGAGGATGTACAAGCGAGCAGTGATTTACTTGTGTCTCAGGCCGTCGCGGTCTTGCCCGCGTAAGCGGGGGCAAAAACTTCGGTGGCAAAAGATTCGATCGTCGTCGGAGTTGTGTTCTCCTGGGAGCGGGCTTCCTGTGGATTGAGAAGGCCGCTGTTTCCCGCCTTCATCATTTCAATGAGCAGGTCACCCGTCTTTTTTGGAATTCCCATCGAGGCAATGGCGGGACCCAGCATGAGAAACGGCACCTGCGTGTAGCTAAGTTTGGGTTTGCCGATCGCGTTGCCGATGATGGAGGCAATCTCGTTCATGGTCACATCGCGGGGGCCCAGCAACTCCTGCGTGGAAACTCCCTTGAAATCACAAGCGGCAAGGCGTGGCGCCGCGTAGGCGCCGATGTCTTTCGTCGCAATCCAGGGCGAAGCAAGGTCTCCTTTGGCGCCGCCGGGCAGCACTCCCATAGTCCGCAAAGGCTGGATATTCATGAGAAGGTTTTCCATGAATTGCGCGGGACGGAGATGCAAGACGTTGAGGCCGGCGATGCGATTCAGCTTTTCCTCAAGAAAATGGAGACCAACAATGGGGCCGGTGCCTTCGGAATGTTGCGCACCGATGCTGCTGAGTGTGACCACAAAGGGGACGCGGGCGGCGGCAACGGCGGAAACAAACGAGTCCGCGATGCGATCCTGATAGGCGCGAAGATCCTCGACCGTATGCGACTGGGGAATGACGAGGTAGATGGCCTTGGCCCCTTCGAATGCCTTGGTCATCGAAGCCGCGTCCTCGACATTGCCGACAAACGCTTCCGCACCCTTTTGTGTGAGGGAATGAAGCTTTTTGGAGTCGCGGCCGATTACGCGAACTTTCCCGCCTTTCGCTAGCAGTGCTTCGGCGGCAACCCGCCCCGTATTTCCCGTGGCGCCTGTGATG
The DNA here is from genome assembly GCA_035503815.1 of Verrucomicrobiia bacterium. GTDB lineage: Bacteria > Acidobacteriota > Terriglobia > Acidiferrales > UBA7541 > Palsa-295. The sequence goes on along the minus strand of DATJTF010000035.1, from coordinate 53,952 downwards.
ACGATCATAGTGAGCCTCGCTTTTCAGAAAGAATTTGTGCGGCTTTTTTATTTCAATCCATAGGAATTTTTACATTCGCCTTGCGAGCGAATTCGATGGCCTCGGGATAACCGGCATCCACGTGGCGGGCGACGCCAATCCCAGGGTCGTTGGTCAGGACGCGCTCGATGCGCGCCGCCATTTCCTTGGTGCCATCGGCGACAGTCACTTGTCCGGCGTGAAGAGAATAGCCGATGCCCACGCCGCCTCCATTATGAATGGAGACCCAACTGGCGCCGCTGGCTGTGTTGAGCAGAGCATTCAGGAGAGGCCAATCTGCCACGGCATCGGAACCGTCGCGCATGGCCTCGGTTTCGCGATAGGGCGAGGCAACAGAGCCGCAATCGAGGTGGTCCCGGCCGATGACGATCGGCGCCTTCAACTCGCCTCGGGCGACCAGGTCGTTGAGGGCGAGACCAAACCTGTCCCGCTCTCCATAGCCGAGCCAGCAAATGCGCGCCGGAAAGCCCTGGAATTTCACGCGTTTTTGCGCCAGGCGAATCCATCGAGTGAGTACTTCGTCGTGGGGAAACAGTTCCAGAACAAGCTGATCGGTGCGGTGAATATCGGCTGGATCGCCCGAAAGTGCGGCCCAGCGAAACGGCCCGCGACCGTCGCAGAAAAGAGGGCGAATGTAGGCGGGCACAAACCCGGGGAAATCGTAAGCGTTCTTGACGCCCTGCTGGAAGGCGAAGGTGCGAATGTTGTTGCCGTAATCGAAAGTGACGGCGCCGAGTTTCTGGAGAGCGAGCATCCCCTCCACGTGGCGAGCGATGGATTCAAGCGATCGTTTCGTGTAGGCGTCGGGGTCGGAGCGGCGAAGTTCGGCCGCTTGCGCGGGCTCGATGCCCTGGGGGACGTAGCCATACAGCGGATCGTGAGCGCTGGTCTGATCCGTGAGCAGGTCGGGAACCACGCCGCGACGTGCCAGCTCCGGGATCACGTCGGCGCAATTGCCAACAAGACCGACGGAGACGGCGTCGCGCTTTCGGACGGCATTTTTCAAAATGCGCAGGGCTTCGTCGAGGTCGTTGACCATCACATCGCAATAGCCGGATTTCACGCGGCGCTTTATCCGCTCGGGATCCACATCAATGCCGAGGAAGGCGGCGCCATTCAGGGTCGCGGCCAAGGGTTGCGCGCCGCCCATCCCTCCCATGCCGCCGCTCGCGATGAGTTTCCCGGCCAGATCTCCGCCAAAGTGTTTCCTCCCGGCTGCGGCAAAGGTCTCGTAGGTTCCCTGGAGAATTCCCTGCGTCCCGATATAGATCCAACTCCCGGCGGTCATTTGCCCGTACATCATCAGGCCGGCGCGGTCGAGTTCGTCAAAGTGCTTCCAATCGCTCCAGTGGCCGACGAGATTGGAATTGGCAATCAAGACGCGGGGAGCATAGGAGTGGGTGCGGAAAATACCCACGGGTTTTCCCGATTGGATGAGGAGGGTTTCGTCGCCCTCGAGGGATTTGAGCGAGGATACGATCGCATGAAAACAGTTCCAATTGCGGGCTGCCTTGCCGCGGCCGCCGTAGACGATCAATTCTCCTGGCTTCTCCGCAACCTCGGGATCGAGATTGTTGAGCAACATGCGATACGCGGCTTCCTGCTGCCACCCTTTGCAGGAAATGGCGCTTCCCCGGGGCGCGGGAGATGGCTTGTAAGCGGGAGCCTCTGTTGTGACCGAGTCAGGCATGTAAATCGCCTCCGCCAGAATCTTAGCGCATCGCGGCACCGGAAGAGTAGCGGCGCATTGCGGGGCCCCATCAGGATACGTTAGAGTTGCAGAAGAACATGGGATACGCTCCTCTGACGAAATATTTCCTGGACGCCGTGGATCAGCGTCCCACGCCGCAAGCCCAGATGTTTCGCGGCCCGTCCGCATGGCAATCCATATCCTCCACGGAGATGCTGCGCCGGGTCGCAGGCCTTTCGAAGTGCCTGTTCGAGCTGGGAATCAAGCCCGGAGACCGTGTGGCGATCTTCGCGCCGAATTGCCCCGAGTGGCATGTCGCCGATTTCGCGATCCTGGGCGTCGGCGCGGCCAGCGTGCCGGTATATTTCAACGAATCGGCGGACCGGATGACGTACATTCTCAATGATTCGGGCGCGCGAATCGCGATCACCTCCGGAGCGATGCAGGCCCGGAGGCTGGCGGAATGCCGTCCGCGATTGACATCAATCGAGCACGTCATTTCGGCGAATTCGCCCGATGCACCCGGGGAAGATGTCTTGCGGTATGAAACGCTGATATCGTCCTCCGGAGAACAGGAGATCGGCGAATACCGGCGGCGGTGCGCCGGAGTCACCCCGGAGCAACTGGCGACGATCATCTACACTTCGGGAACCACGGGTGAGCCCAAGGGAGTGATGCTGACGCATGCGAATCTGAGCTCGAATGCGCTCGATTCCTGCGACGGCCTTGAATATTTTCCGAGCGATCTTTCCTTGTCGTTCCTTCCGCTGGCCCACGTGTACGAACGGGTGGCGGGATACACCGACTTGTTCAAGGGCGTGGGCATCGCCTATGTCGAGCAAATCGAATCGGTGCCTCAATCGCTGTTGGAGGTTCATCCAACCATCGCCGCCGCCGTTCCCCGCTTTTTCGAGAAAATGTACGCGAATATTCTGGCGAAGGGGCATCAGGAAAAGGGACTCAAACGGAAGATTTTCGATTGGGCGCTCGGCGTGGCGGATAAGGCCCAGCCATGGAAAGCCTACGGCAGGAGCGTTTCCTCGAGTGTCCGAATGCAATGGAAGATTGCAAACACCTTGGTGTACTCGAAAATTCGCGAAGGGTTGGGAGGCAAAATCAGGCTCTTTATTTCGGGGGGAGCGCCGCTCTCGACGGATATTGCCGCCTTCTTCTGGTCAATCAACATTCCGATTTATCAGGGCTACGGGCTGACGGAGACATCGCCCGTGGTGGCCGTGAACACGCCCTTGGCGAACCGCGTAGGCACCGTCGGCAAGCCGATTCGGCACGTGGAAGTGAAAATTGCGGAGGACGGTGAAATCCTGGTCAAGGGCCCCTGCGTGATGCAGGGCTACTACCGCAAGCCGGACCAGACACGCGAGACGTTTTCCCCGGACGGATGGTTCTGCACGGGCGACATCGGGAGATTGGATCAAGACGGCTACTTGATCATAACGGATCGTAAGAAAGAGCTTCTGAAAACGGCCGCGGGCAAGTTCATCGCACCCGCTCCGATCGAGAATTTGCTCAAGACGTCCCGCTATATCGCCAACGCCGTGGTGGTCGGAGACAAGCGCAAATTCGTGTCGGTGCTGATCGTGCCGAACCTGGCGGCGATCGAGACCGAAGCGGGGGAGACTGGCCGCGCGTTCTCGACACCTTCGCAAATGATTCTCGACCCGTGGGTGCGCGATCTGATCGCGGCCGAGATCGAGCGGCTAACCTCCGCTCTGGCGCAATACGAGAAACCGAAGCGGTTCGCCCTTCTCGAAAAGGATTTCAGCTATTCCGACGGCGAACTCACTTACACGCTCAAGATGAAGCGCCGGATCATCGAGCAGCGCTATCAGGATGTAATTTCCCGGCTGTATGCCGACGTGGAGGATCCGCGGCCGCATCATGTCGGTTAATCGCTGCCGGGCCCCTAACTGCTGAATTTCCGAATCCCGGAGTACAATATTCCCGGAGAGGGTTTCATGAGCGACCAATTGGTGATCGCCGGACGCGCATTTCGTTCTCGATTGATTGTTGGGACGGGGAAGTATCGCACCTTCGAGGAGATGAAGCGCGCGCATGAAGCGTCGGGCGCGGACATGGTTACCGTCGCCGTGCGCCGCGTGAATCTTACCGACCGCTCGAAGGAATCTCTGCTCGATTACATCGATCGCGAGAAGATATTCATTCTTCCGAATACCGCGGGCTGTTACTCCGCCGATGAAGCGATCCGGACCGCGCGGCTGGGCAGAGAAGTGGGCCTTTCAGAATGGGTGAAGCTCGAAGTGATCGGCGACGAAAAGACACTCTTTCCCGACACGGAGGGGTTGATCCAGGCGACGAAGGTGCTGGTGCGGGAAGGGTTCGTGGTCCTGCCGTACACCAATGACGATCTGATTGCCGCGAGAAGGCTCGTGGATTCCGGGGCAGCCGCCGTGATGCCTCTGGGAGCGCCGATCGGATCGGGTATGGGGATTCAAAATCTGGCCAACCTGCGAATTTTGCGCGAGCGGATCACGGAAGTGCCGTTGATCATTGACGCGGGCGTGGGGACGGCCTCGGACGCTGCCATCGCCATGGAATTGGGAGCGGACGGCGTGCTCATGAATACGGCGATTGCCGGAGCGCAGGATGCGACTTTGATGGCGGAGGCCATGGGAATGGCCGTCGAGGCTGGACGAAAGGCGTATCTTGCCGGGCGCATCGAGAAGAAACTTTACGCAACGGCATCCAGCCCTCTCTCGGGAGTCGTTCGCTGAGAGCATAGCCTGGGCCAGGATGATTCAGCGGAACAGGACGTGCCAGGAGATGTCCACGAGGGCGTGGACGATGGCGGACGGAACGAGCGAATCGGATTTCATCCAAGCATGTCCGTAAAAGAGTCCCGCAATGGTGGCGAGAGCGACGTACTTCCAGTTCGGGAACGGCGCATGCAGAATGTGCGAGAGCCCGAAAATCACGGCTGCAATCGCAAGACCTGCCCAACGGTTTCGAGTTGTTCCCGAAAGCGCGTTTTGCAAAAGTCCCCGGAATAAAAACTCCTCGGGCCACGCGGTGAAGAAGAGAATTCCGATTGCGGCCAAAGGCAGTGACTTGAGCCGCAGTACCGAAGGGTCGTAGTGGAGAAATCCCAACCGGAGGCCGAGAGGGATGGCGATCAGGGCGAACAGGCCGAAGTGAGACGCGATGGTGAGCGTGTATCCGCGCTTCCATTTCACGGCATAGCCGATCCCGTCCATGCGGCGGACCAGGACAAATGCCGCCACAGCCGTGCCCAGCGCGAAGAGAATCGTCAATGTGTGCGTCAGGGGCCAGATGGCCATGCCTTGCCGCGCGGGGAAGACAAATAGGCGGTACATCCAGCGGAACTCTACGGGCAACCAGATGATCAAAATTGAGATGTAGTCTCCCCAGGTCCCAGCGGGTTTCCCCTCGCTCATCGCGGCCAGTGAAACCGGCAAGACGGCGTAAACCGCAGCGACGAGGGCCAACTTCCAATTTTCCGCGATGGCGAGCAAGTAAACGAGGCCGAAAATAAGAGGAACGAGAACGAGGAGGGCTACTCCAAGCCTCCCTGGAGTCTGAAACGCACGGCTGAGAACTGCAGGGGCCGCTAGAAAAAATTCGAACGCAAAAAGCCCCGCCGCGACTCCGAGCCCCAGGGTGAAGCGCCAGCCCGAATATCCCAAGGCCATGCCGTAGAATGCCGCCATGACGACGACCGCAGCCCAAATTGCCGCGGCCAATGAAAACGGCATCGCCCGACTCTTGGCATCCGGCGCCATAGGGGGAATTTTACCGAAGTATCTTCTTGGCTCGACAAGAACTTGATTTGATTTACGCCTCAGGAGAATCTGAGAGATATTTGTCGCTATGCCCGAATCCTCCCAACAGCGCGTTGCTTACATCGATTGGATGCGGGGCCTGGCTTGCGCCCTGATGTTCCAAACGCACTGCTACGACTCCTGGCTGGGAGCGCCGGCGAAAAAAACGACGTTCTTCGGGTGGTCTCAGTTGGGAGGAACCCTGCCTGCGCCGCTGTTCTTGTTCCTCGCCGGTGTGTCGTTTTCCCTGGTGACCGGAAAAATGCGAAAGAAGGGAGTGGCCGATAACCTGATCGCCGCCAAAACGATTCGCCGGGGCGCCGATATATTTGGGATGGGATTGTTATTTCGCGTTCAGGAATTTCTGCTCGGGTGGGGATGGTCGCCCTGGACGGATTTGCTTCGCGTGGACATCCTGAACACGATTGGGGCTTCGATGATGCTGATGGGCGCGGTGTGCCGGGTCGCGAGAACTCGAAAGGCGAGCTTGTGGACAGGTGTGGGAGTGGCTGCTGGGATTGGGGTGCTGACGCCTCTGTTGTGGACCAAGTGGGCGCCCAAGTGGCTTCCGTGGTATCTCGAGTCGTATGTGAACGGGGTTCACAACCTGGGCACGCCCCAGCACTGGCTGTTTCCTCTGTTTCCATGGGCCGCATTTGCGTTCGCCGGGCTGGCGGCTGGATTTTTCCTGTTCGGCGATTGGGCGACGCGCCACGAACTTTTGGCCTTGGTATCGCTCGGAGGAGCGGGAGTGGCTCTGATTCTGTTCTCCGCATGGCTCGACGCGAATCCGTACCATCTGTATTCGGCCTACGACTATTGGCACTCGAGCCCGGAATTTCTTTTTTTGCGCGTCGGAGTCCTGCTGCTGATCATGCTTGGTTCCTACGCCTGGTGCCGCTGGGGGGCGGGGCAATGGGGATTCAGCCCGCTGATTCAACTGGGACAGACCTCCTTGCTCGTCTATTGGGTGCACATCGAATTCGTTTACGGGCGATTTTCGATTTTGACCAAGGGCGCGCAGAGCGTTCCCTGGGCGACAGCGGGGCTCGCAACGATCTTTTGCGCGATGCTGCTGCTCTCCCTGGCCCGGACGCACTGGAAGGGACGCGGCGCCGAATTCAGCGCCTTGTGGCGCAAGCCATCACAGCACGCACACGAAATTTGAAGAACGAAAAATCTATTGAGCAGGGTGTCTTGAGGGAGCAGCCGTTGCCGGGGCTGCCGCCTTCGAATCGGCGTCGCCGGGCTGGATCTTAAACACGAATTCGCCCGGGCGAGCGAGACCCATTTGCTCGCGGGCGATGCGCTCGATTGCCGTCGGATCGGATTTCAAAGACTTCACGTTGGACTGAAGCTGCTGATTTTCCTCGTTGAGTTCCTGGATCTGCTTTTGCATGGACTCCGCTTGCAATTGAGAACGGCGCATCGCCAGAACGCCATGAGTCCCGAAAATATCCTGGATCAACAGCAGGACGAGGCCAGCGATAAGAAACCAGGTCAGGTTTCGATGCAGAAACTCCTTGAACTGCTCCGCGAACGAGGTCGCCCCGGCGCGCGCTCCGGAAATTTCTATGCGCCGATCCATGCGCGCGCCTCCTCGGATAGGCTTTTCGATTCGGTCAAAGAGCGGGCTTCCGCGTAGACGCGGACGACGGGTTCGGTCCCCGAGGGGCGCATGAGCACCCAGGCGCCGTCCTCGAGAACGAGCTTCAGGCCGTCGGTCCTGTCCGCCCGCGCCACTTTCCTCCCCGCAAATTGCCCGGGATCGCGCTTCAGCAATGCAGGCATTTTCGATTGCACTTCCTCGGTGACGTGCAGGTTCACGCGAATCGGCCAGCACTCCACGCCGGTTCGCCGGAAGAGGTCGCGCAATTGGTCCATAAGGGACGCCTGCCGGGCGGCGATCATTTCCGCGACGAGCAGGCAAGCCAAGATCCCATCTTTTTCCGGCACATGCCCGCGAATCGTCATCCCGGCGCTCTCTTCACCGCCCAATAAGATTTCGTCGGCGCGGAGACGGGGTCCGATGTACTTGAAACCTACGGGAGTTTCGTACACTTTTACCCCGTGATACTTGGCGACGGCATCGAGGAGATGCGAGGTGGCAATGCTCCGGCAGGCGCCGAGCTTCACGCCGCGGGTTTCGAGCAGATAGTCGAAGACCAGCGCCAAAATCTGGTTTGGCGAAATGAAGGAACCGTCGCGATCGAGGATTCCGAAGCGGTCGGCGTCGCCGTCGGTCGCGAGCCCCGCCAGGGCATTGTTCGCTACGACGGCGCGCTTCAATTCCGCGAGATTTTCCTCGGAAGGGTCTGGGCCGGAACCCTCGAAAAGGACGTCTCTTTGCGTGCGGATCGACGAGACCTTCACACCGTGCTTGACGAGGAGAGCGTCGAGCCAACCGGCGCCGCATCCGTGGACCGCGTCAAAAACAAACGAGCCCTTGGCTTTTGTCAAAACATCGAAGCGAACGAGGCCTTCCAATTGGGCAAAATAAGGCTCGCGCGGATCGAGAACGTCGAACGTTTCGTGGATCTCTTCGAGCCGGAACGGCTCGTCATTCAAAGCGCCCGCCCGTTGCTCAATATCCTTTGTGACGTCCGGCATGGCGGGACCGCCCTCGGGCCCGGAAAATTTCAATCCGTTGTAACTGTACGGATTGTGACTCGCCGTGACGTTGATTCCACCGTCGAATTTTCCGTGAAGGATGGCATGGGCCACGGTGGGCGTCGGCGTTGGCTGGCGGCAAATCGAGACACGGCAGCCTTTCGCAAAAAGGACGTGGGCGCAGGTGCGGGCGAACTCCTCGGAAAAAAAGCGCGTGTCATGGGCGACAAGAATCGCGGGCGATTTACGATGGGAGCGGACGTGCCCGGCAATGGCCGCGGCGGCGCGGCGAACGCCGGAAAAATTAAAATCATCTGCGATGACTCCGCGCCAGCCGGAAGTCCCGAAATGGATGCCTTGGCTCGTCACGGGCCGTTATTGTAACTTGCCGCGCGAGGCAAGGGCACCGTAGATTTGAAGGGCCGCGAGTCGCAAGAGTAACTCGGAGACGATGGAATGACGGACAAGAGAGTTGTGCTCGTCACTTGCAGTTCGGCAAAGGAAGCGCGAAAGATTGGCCGAACCATGGTGGAAATGAGGCTGGCGGCCTGCGCCAATATCGTCTCCGCTCCGGTCCAATCGACTTACCGCTGGAAGGGAAAAATCGAGGAGGCGCGGGAATACTTGCTGGTACTGAAAACCACGACACGGAGATTCGGCCAACTGCGGGAGGCGGTGCTGAAGCTGCACAGCTACGACTTGCCCGAAATTATCGCTTTGCCCATCGTCGAAGGCGCCAGGGCCTACTTGCAATGGATAGACGATTGCACAACGCTCGCGAAATCGAAAAAACGCGGCTCAAAACGAGCCCGGCGGACGCCACTCTAGATTTTAGCCAGGGCCTGCTCCAGGTCTTCGATCAAATCCTCGACGTCCTCAATACCCACCGATAACCGGACCAAACCTTCGGTAATTCCAATCTGCTGCTGAACCTCGCGGGGGATCGAGGAGTGGGTCATAAGGGCGGGAAGCGAAATCAGGGTTTCCACGCCGCCAAGACTTTCCGCCAATGAACAGAGGCGCACGTGGTTCAGGAACTTCTTCGCCGCTTCCACCGAGCCAAGGTCGAACGAAATCATGGCGCCGAATCCGCGCTGCTGGCGGCGCGCAATCTCGTGCTGCGGATGAGCCGTCAACCCGGGATAGATCACGCGCCTCACTTTCGGGTGCCCCACCAGGTGCTTCGCCACTTCCATCCCATTCTTGTCGTGGCGCTCCATCCGGACGGCGAGAGTCTTCAGCCCGCGCGAGATGAGAAAGCAGTCCATCGGAGCCAGTCCCGCCCCGGCGGAGCGCTGAATGAAATAGATTCTTTCCGCGTCCTTCGGCTGGGTGACGATGACAGCCCCGCCGGTGCAGTCGCTGTGGCCGTTCAGAAATTTCGTCATGGAGTGAACGACGATGTCGGCGCCGAATTCGATGGGCCTTTGCAGATAGGGGCTGAGGAACGTATTGTCAACCACGAGCCGCAACCCGCGGTCGCGCGCCAGGCGGGAAATAACGGCGAGATCGGTGACGATCATCGTCGGATTTGTAGGCGTTTCGACATAAATCATTCGCGTGTTGGGCTGGATAGCCTTGGCCACTTCATCCGCGCGCGATGTGTCGATATAGCTGAACTGCAAGCCAAACTCCACGAGCAATTGGGTGGTCAGCCGGAATACCCCGCCATAAACGGCTTGGGACAGAATCACGTGATCGCCGGGGCGGAGAAGGCGAAACACGGAGTCGATGGCCGCCATCCCGGAGGTGAAAACGTAGGCGCCGAGGCCCCCTTCCAGCTTGGCGATGGTGCGCTCGAGGGCCTTGCGGTTCGGATGATTCGTGCGGGCGTAGTCGTACCCCTTGCTCTTGCCCATCTCTTCGAGCACGTATGTGGAAGTCTGGTAGATGGGAGCGACGATCGACCCCGTGGCGGGGTCCGGCTCCTGGCCTACGTGAATGGCGTCTGTCGAGAACCCCATCAGCTTTTCCTCCGCAGGGCGGTCAAATTTCTCCCGGCCTTTTGCAATCGATGACCCTCAGGGGGAGTTGGTATCTTGAGCGGGATATCCATTCGCCGTGGGCATCCGCGGTTTCGCGATCCTCTGCATGCCGGTGGCAATTCCAAATCATACGCTGGATTGACTCGAATTCGAAAATCGCCATGGCTCGCTGTGTCGCGATTGCTCATGCTGGTTCGTTCACCCGGCCGAGGACTGGACCGGATGGTTCACCGGCCCAAGGCTCCGCTCCGGGCACGGAATGGACGGCGCGCGGAAGGAGCTTGAGCGGGCACTTCGAATGGAGTAGAAATGAGGGCATGCGCGGGCCCTCCAATCCAACATTTCCTATAAGACTGGCGATTGCCTCTCTGATCGTTGGGCTTGTGCCGGTAGCGGGCGCAGTGTGTTGGGGGCAATCGAACAATCAAGGAAGCTCGTCGGCGCAGGGACAGTCATCGAGCGGAAGTTCCAGCTCCGCCAAAGACGGGGGAAGCGGGAAAAAGGACGAGAAGGGGAGTGCGCAGCAGTCCACGCGTATCCGCATGGTCATCACTTCCGATGCCGGGAAGCCGATTTCCAACGCTTCGGTCTATGTGAAATTCCCTGTGGATGGGGGTCTGTTCCATCACGACAAGCTGCAAGAAATGGATTTGAAAACGAATGAAGATGGATCCGTCAAAGTGCCGCCGATCCCTCAAGGAAAAATTTTGGTCCAAGTAGTTGCGAAGGGATGGCGGCCGTACGGGAAGTGGTATGACGTGGAGACCGACGAACAACTGATTGAAATCAAGCTCGCACCCCCGCCGCATTGGTACTGAAAATTTTTTCGAAGCCCACTCCTTTCTCTAATTCCTTCATTCGCAAAGAGACGGTCGGGAAACAAGCGGGACCGGAGGCGGCGCCTGCACAATATCTGGTGCAAAGAGGATTAACTCTTTTGGTTGGTGGAGAATCAAAGGCATGAGAGAGGTCTTTTCCACACGGTTTTCAACAAAACTGTTGAAAACTTTTACAGACTGTTCACATTTAAATCTCGCGAGAATTTCGATTGGCTTTCAAATTGCCCTCTGCAAAGAAATCCGGGTGAAAATCGCGCAATTTTCCGGCGTCACTCGAGGATGTGGAGCAGGAATCCGAACAGTTCACGCGTCGAGACGGGAACGCGACCCGCATGGCGGTGTCCTTCAATCGACATGAAAGAACTGATCTTAAACGCGGATGATTTTGGCTACACGCGGGGAATCAACGCCGCAATTCTTCGCGCCCACCGCGAGGGCGTGCTGACGAGCGCGACCTTGATGGCCAATGGGCCGGCTTTTGACGACGCGGTGGAAAGCGCCCGCGCATGCCCTGAACTTGGCGTGGGATGCCATTTCGTACTCGTTGGCGGACATTCGGTGGCGAAGCCGCATGAAATCCCCTCGTTGGCCAAGCCGGACGGACGGCTTCCCGAATCGCTCGCTGTCTTTGTGGCAAGGGTCTCCTCGGGCTCGATTAAGACCGAGGACATTGCCGCCGAACTGCGCGCGCAGGTCGCCAAGATTCGCCGAGCTGGAATCGAGCCGTCGCATATTGATTCGCACAAGCATACGTATGCTCACCCGAAGGTTTTCGGGGTCGTGGCGAGGACGGCGCAGGAGCTCGCAATCCGCAACGTGCGAAATCCGTTTGAGCGCTTGGGAGATTCCTGGGCTTCCGCGCGGCGAGGCCGAGCTCTGGGCATCCAGCTCGTCGCATCGGCCGCGGCAAGGCTTTCCTCGCGACAGTTTTTCAACACCCTGAAAAAATACGACCTCCTGACTCCTGACCATTTCTTGGGGCTGGCCGTTACAGGTCACCTGGGGCCCGCGGAACTTCGAGAGACGGTGCGCACGCTTCCGGAAGGCACGACCGAGGTTATGTTGCATCCGGGATATTGCGATGCGGACCTTGAGGCGACCGGCACCCGCCTCAAAATGGAACGCGAAAACGAGCTCCAGGCCCTGCTGGACCCAGAGGTGAAGCGGCTCATCGAAGAGGGGAATATCCGCCGGATCACGTTTCGTGACTTGCGTTGACTCGGCCGCAACGGCCAGGCGACCCCGACCCAACTGCCCGTCAAGACGCTGGGTCTCCTGGCAAGTCACACCACCTTTCCCCGAACTGTCGGAGTCCTTCCGGCACCAGACCAAGAAACTGCCTTTCGGCTCTCCCTTGATTCTTCGCGGTGAAAAGAGTATTGAATTCACATGCAATTTGACCGGCCCGCCGCATGAATACCGAATCCGAAAAGTTCGCGCGACAGGGCGAAGCCGGATTTAAGAAAACCGTCCCAGCCCACACATTCCATTCCGGAGGAATGCAACTTATGCGCTCGGTTCGTATCTTCCTTCTTTCCGTCCTGGCTGTTCTGTCTGTGGCGTTCAGTGCTGCGGCGCAATTCGGCGGGGGACGCGGCGGGGCGCCATCGTTCAACGGAGTCTTCAAGCCCGTCGTGGGACGCGGCGCCGCCTATGAAATCCAAGACCAGGACGGAAAAAAATCCACTATCGAGTTGGCCGTGGTCGGGAAGGACTCCGTTGGAGGGGCGGATGGCTACTGGATGGAGATGACCATGGAAGGGCCCGACGGTCAAATGGTCATAAAATCTCTCAATATCGTTCAGGAGGGCAATGTCGTCGTGTCGCGCATGATCATGCAATTCCCGGGCAAATCGCCGATGGAGTTTCCGGAGGGCCTCTTGAAAAGGAGAAGTACAAACCATCCGGCGGACATTAAAACCACTGCGGACGACCTGGGAAGCGAAATGGTCACGGTTCCGGCGGGCACGTTCAAGTGCGAGCACTATCGTTCCAAGGACGGATCGGGCGACACTTGGGTGACTCAGGATATTTCTCCGTGGGGGCTCGTCAAATTCCAGGGAAAGAATCAGACGATGTCGCTCACGAAATCCATCAGCGACGCCAAGGACAAGATTACAGGCACTCCCGTTCCATTTAATCCGATGATGCTTGGCGCACCCCCTTCACAGTAAAATTCGGGAGTCGGAATCGGTAGGGGACGCGCTCGGCGGATGTGAGCGCGTTGGGTTGCGGACCGCAGATTCAACCGGGGAGTAACTCGACCATGGCTCTTTCTGAAGACAAGTTTTACAAGGCGCAAATCATTTCCCGCACGGACTTGGCTGCGGATTTGTGGACAATCCGGTTGGCGCCCGCCGGAGAATTCAAATTTGTGGCGGGACAGTACGTCACTCTGGGAGGGCAAGTAGGCGAAAAATTCGTCGAACGGGCCTATTCGATTTGCTCTTCGCCGTATGAAGCGGAGCTTGAACTTTTCTTCGAGTTGGTCCCCGAAGGCGAGTTGACCCCGTTTCTTCATGGGCTGCCGGCGGGGAGCGAAGTCCACATGCGGAAAATCGCCAAGGGACGGTTTACCCTGGATTTGAAGAGCGGCCACAAAAATCATTTCCTCATTTCGACCGTCACCGGAATCGCGCCCTACGTTTCCTACATTCGCACGCTCTACAAGGATTGGAAGGAAGGGAACTACCCGGGAGATATTCATGTTTACGTCCTGCAAGCCGCGAGCCGCTCGTGGGAGTTTGGCTACTGGGAAGAATTGAAGAAGATTGCCGGGGAAGCCCCCTGGCTTCACGCCGTGGCGACCGTAAGCCGTCCCTGGGAAGACATGGCATGGACAGGGGAAGTCGGTCGCGCGGAAGACATCCTTCGGAAGTATGCGGATCAATGGAACCTGACTAATGCCGACACGACTGCCTATTTGTGCGGCCACCCGCAAATGCTCGAGAACGGCCTGGGAATCCTCCAGCGCCGTGGATTCGACAAGAAATCGATTAAGACGGAAGCCTATTGGGTTCCGGCAAAGGAATAGTCATCTCGCGCTTCGTGTGCGGGCACATCCAGGCATTTTAGTTCTCACGTTTTGCCGGGCTTCCCCGCCGCCGCAATCTCCTCTAAACTCGAGGAAATCGCGCGAATCGGCGCACGAACGTAAACGTTCTCGCCCTCATCCGTCACGTTGACCGCGATATCACCGCCTTCTTTTCTGACCAGCACATGCTCGTCCGGCTCCGCTACCTCAACGATGGTCATGTCATCCTGTTTTTGAAGCGCGGCGATGCCCGCGCGGACAGCGGGCATCCAAGGCCGAATCTGTTGGGATGCCGCCTCGAGCTTTTGCGGCGGAACAAAATGAAGCCCGATGGGAGCCAGAAGGGCGGGAGCAATGACCACAATATGATGCGCGTCCGGAGGCGCCTCACGCACGTCCACTCGCACGAATCCATCGCTGCAAAGAAGCCCGGCGGAAACCACGAGGGACGCGCCGACTCCGACAGCAATTTTTCCAAGGAGAATCATGGATCACCTCGAATGGAGCATCCTTACTGTGAATTTTGCTCGTCGACCCACACGTGAACATGCTCCGTCGCGCTCTCGACTGTGATTGCCAGTGTCTGCCCGGCTTGATTCAGCGCGCGGATGGCTGCGGCGACGTCCAGTTCGTTCTGGTGGACGGTTGAGAACAGCGCGTCGGCCACGCGAATCGGAACGGTGACATCTACCTTCTCCGCGTCCTTGCTGGTGTTATCGCGGATTTTGACGACGATGTTTCCGTTCTGCTTCAGGACGTGAATGTCCTGGCCTTTCTGCTTGATGGTGACAAATTCATTGTCGGGCGCGGAATGAATCGCATTGAGGAGCGCTTCTACGTCGACCCCGTTGAAACTCGCGTCGGACACCGTCACACGGCCTTCGTGTAATTTGTCGTTGTGGATGGCCGGGAGGACCGACTCCGCCATCGTCAAAGGAATGTTCACGTTTACGCTTTCTCCCTCCGACCCGTTCTCTACTTTCACGTGGAGATACCGGTCTGCCGGGGCGGCGGTTGCGGGCTTGAGTGCAGCGGAAAGGGTGACTGTAAGGGCGAAAACCGATGCCAGAACACGGATTGTCTTTTGCATGTCGAAGAAGCCTCCCTAAGCCTTCTTGCCCGGGATTTACGCAAAGTGGCGAGGAAATGTTCCGTGCAGGCGCCTAAGGGGCGGAAGAAGCAGTCCCACGTTTGGCAGCAATAGGCGGGCTAGGTCTGAAGTTTGAAATAAAGGGCAGCCAGAGGCGGCAAGCGGAGGGCTATGGACCAAGGGCGGCCGTTCCAGGGAATTGGATCGGCCAAGACTCCCCCGGAATTGCCGATGTTGCTTCCCTCATAGTAATTGGAATCGGTGTTGAGGATCTCTTTGTAATAGCCCGGGCCGGGCACGCCGACGCGGTATTCCTCGCGCACCACCGGGGTGAAATTACAAACCACGACGACAAATTGTTCCTGGGTACGCCCCCTTCGCATGAACGTCAGGGCGCTGGCCGCCGCATCATTCGGGTCAATCCATTCAAATCCCGGGGGCTCAAAATCGATCTCGTAAAGCGCCGGGTCAGTCCGGTGCAGGCGGTTCAGATCAGCCAGCAGCCGCTGGACCCCACGATGTGGCGGGGAGGCTTCGAGAGACCAATCCAGACTTCCACCTTCCCACCACTCGTCTCTCTGCGCCAGTTCGCCACCCATGAAAAGCAGCTTCTTTCCGGGATGCGCGAACATATATGCGAAAAGGAGCCGGAGGTTGGCGAATTTCTGCCAGTCGTCGCCCGGCATCTTTTCGAGCAGAGCTCTCTTGCCATGGACGATCTCATCGTGCGAAAGAGGGAGGACAAAGTTCTCGTGGAAGGCATAAATCATGGAGAAAGTCAGTTCGCCCTGATGATATTGGCGATGGATGGGATCGAGGGCGAAGTAGCGCAGAGTGTCGTTCATCCAGCCCATGTTCCATTTCAAATCGAAGCCCAATCCCCCCAGGTATGTCGGGCGGGAAACGGCCGGCCACGCGGTTGATTCTTCGGCGATGGTCAGGGTTCCGGGAAAGCGATTGTGCAACACTTCGTTGAGGCGCTTGAGGAAGTCGATCGCTTCCAGGTTCTCTCTGCCTCCGTGACGGTTCGGAACCCACTGGCCCGGTTGCCGGGAATAATCCAGATACAGCATGGAGGCGACTGCATCCACGCGCAAGGCGTCAACGTGGTACTTGTCGAGCCAAAACAGGGCGTTGGCCAGAAGGAAGTTCCTGACTTCGTTGCGCCCGTAGTTGAAGACCAGAGTTCCCCAGTCGGGATGGGATCCAAGGCGGGGATCCTCGTGTTCGTAGAGATGAGTCCCGTCGAAAAAAGCCAGTCCGTGAGCATCGCGCGGGAAGTGGGCCGGAGTCCAATCTAGGATGACCCCCAATCCCGCCTTGTGGCACTCGTCCACGAAATACATAAAATCGGTGGGCGACCCGAAACGGCTCGAAACGGCGTAATACCCGACCGTTTGATACCCCCATGAAGCGTCGAGAGGATGCTCCATGATCGGGAGCAATTCGATGTGCGTGAACTCCATCTGCCGGACGTAGGGGATCAACTCGTCGGCAAGCTCCCGGTAGGAAAGCCAACGATATCCCTCCGCAGTTCTTCGCCGCCACGAGCCCGGATGTACCTCGTAGATGGACATCGGGGCGTGCATCCAATCTTGCGCCGCCCTCGCTTGCGACCATTTTGAGTCGTGCCATTCGTAGTGATCGATGTCCGCCACACGGGAGGCCGTTCGCGGACGCAATTCACCTCCAAACGCGAAGGGATCGGACTTCAAGACCAGGTGATCGCCGACGGTGGACAGAATTTCGTATTTATAGAGAGTCCCTTCCCCCAGAGATGGGATGAATATCTCCCAAACACCGCTCGCACCGCGGCTTCGCATGGCGTGGACGCGCCCGTCCCAGGCGTTGAAATCGCCGACTACCCCGACGCGTTTGGCGTTTGGCGCCCAGACGGCGAAATGCACACCCTTCACGCCCGAGAGTTCGCGAAGATGGGCTCCAAATTTGTCGTATTTTAAGTAGTCCGTGCCTTCGCCGGATAGGTAGAGATCGAATTCCGTAAGAAGGGGAGGGAAAGAATACGTGTCGAACGCCTCGAAAACGTTCCCATCGTGAAATTTGATTCTCACGCGGTAGAGGTCAGGCGCAACCGGCTCTCCTTCCTCTAATCTGGGCAAACCCGCCGGAAGCACCGCTTCAAATAGCCCTGGTACACCCTTCACGGCGACGCCGGGGTAAGCGTTTTCGGTTCCGCTCCAAATGATGCTCACTTCGCTTGCGCTGGGCCGAAACACGCGTATCGCGAGAGATTTCCTCCCATTTGCTGACGCCACCCAGTGCGGCCCGAGCACTGAGAATGGATCGGAGTGCTCGCCGGTTTCGACGGCGGCAAATTCAGGATTAATAGCGACAGCCGACAGCTTTGCGGCGCTATGGTAGGAGCGGTCTTTCACGTTGCCATCGAAACAAGGATTTGCGAACCACCTCATTCTACCGGAGGGAGTTAACTCCGCCAATCAGGTCTTGAACGCCGCGCAACGCGGCGGGCTAAACCCTTCGCTCGCGATGAAAGCGCTTCGATTCCGAGGCGGGTGACGTGCCCCTTTGTTTGAATAAAGACCGACAAGGATTGCGACCCATTTTGTGGCCAGTTCGAACTCGAATTTCGCCCTGCGGCCGGTGTCTCGAATGTTCCTAAGTGTAATCAAATGTGCTCCTTTGGTACGGACGTACCATTGAGCCCTTTTGAGCTCGGCCTTAGCCTATCCGAGTGGGGTTACTTCCAGGAGACTGCTAACAACTCCTGTCAGAGGGTGTGTCATAGGCGATGACAACTCGACGGGTCGGCTTGCGTCCAAGACAGAAATCTTCAAATACACAGGTTTCCGCTCGTTCGAATCAACACGATTTATTCGGCAGCCCTTCCAGCGCGGAAAACGGCAATCACGGCAGGAGTCCTGTCGAACCACGCGCAACCCAGCCCGTGGGCGATCAATCCGAGTACCTGAGAGCCCTCACGGAAATGAATCCGTTGGCGATCATCGTCACCGACGAACGGTCCGTGGTTCAAATGTGCAATCCGGCGTTTGAAGCGATGTTCGGCTACTCGCAGGCTGAATTGCGAGGGAAAATTCTCGACCCTCTGATTTCTTCCCCCGACTCGCGAGACGAGGCGACCGAACTTACCAGGCGCGCATCGGCGGGCGAAGCCGTCCGCACGACGACCCAACGGGTCCGGCGGGATGGTTCCACCGTGGATGTTCGCATAATCGCGGTTCCTCTCACCGTGGGAGGCAAGCGTACGGGAAGTTTTGGAATTTACGAGGATATCAGCCAACACCAGCTGAGCGAACTCGCTCGCAGCGAAGCCGAGCGCAAATTCAGGGTGTTCTTTGAAAACGTGCTCGAGGGGATATTTGAATTTACACCGGGGATGGCTCTGGCGAGCGCGAACCCAGCGCTGGCGAGAATCTGCGGATACTCATCGCCAGAAGAACTCCTCGAAAAGCTCGTCAATGTGGAACGCGACCTCTTCGCCGATCCTCAGGCTAGAGAGGGCTTCCGGAGCGCCCTGAAAAAAGGCGATTCCGTGGGGAAATTTGAGGCTCAAGTCCTGCGCAAAGATGGCAGCCGCGTATGGGCATCCATTAACGTTCGCGCCATCCGCGATGCGCGGCAGGAAGTGGTCAGCTATGTGGGAACGTTGGAAGACGTAACAGACCGCAAGCGCGCCGAACTCGAGCGCGAAGTCACATTTGAAATCATCCATGCTGTAAACATGACGGACAACCTGGACGATCTTCTCCGGTCGATCCACCAGGCCCTGCGCAAGGTCTTGTACGCCGAAAACTGCTTTGTGGCCCTCTACGAGCCGGCGAGCGAAATGTTCCACTTTCCCTTTTTCGTGGACCAGTTCGATGAGGCGCCTCCTCCTCAACAGGTCGGAAGGAGCTGCACGGCGCACGTCTACCGGACCGGCCGAGCCATGCTGATCCCGCAAAAGGCCTTCGACAAACTCGCCGCGGAGGGCGAAGTCGAGCTGGTGGGCACGCCTTCTCCATCCTGGCTCGGCGCCCCGCTGAGAACTCCAGGCGCAACGATCGGCGTCCTGGTCGTGCAACACTACGAGTCCGAAAACGCGTACACCCAGCGGGACCTTGAGTTTCTTTCATCCGTAGGCGGGCAGATTGCGGTTGCGATCGAACGCAAGCGGGCCGAGGAGCGAATCGGAGAAAGCGAAGCCCGGCTGCGCGTGATTATCGAACAGCTTCCCGCCGTGCTTTGGACTGTAGATAACGACCTGCGAATTACCTCCGCTCTCGGCGCCGGTCTTACCAGGCTGGGGCTCAAGCCGAACCAGCTTCTCGGAAAGTCGTTGTTTGATTACTTTGAAACTGCGGACCAAAGCGTCCTCCCCATCGCCGCCCACCGTCGCGCCATGGCGGGGGAGCCGGTAACGTTCCAAAGCGAGTGGAAAGGCGCCAACTATGCGTGTCACGTAGAGCCTTTCCGTGGCGCGGACGGATCCTTGCAGGGCGCCATCTGCATGTCGCTGGACGTGACGGACCGCAAGCAATTGGAAGAACAATTGCGGCAGGCGCAGAAAATGGAAGCCGTGGGAAGGCTTGCCGGCGGGATCGCCCACGATTTCAATAACCTCCTGATGGTTATACAGGGGTATGCCGATCTGCTGATGGATCGAATGCGCGATGGAGATCCTTCGCGCAAGAACGCCGAACAGATTCAGACAGCCGCGCAGCGCGCCACTTCACTCACACGCCAGCTCTTGGCCTTCAGCCGGAAACAGATTTTGGCTCCCAAGGTCTTGAACATCTACAGCGTCGTCACGGACATGGAGAAAATCCTCCGCCGCTTGATTGGCGAGGATATTCAACTGGAGTGCTCGACGGCGCCCGACCTGGGTTTGGTGAAGGCAGACCGGAGCCAAATCGAGCAGGTAATCCTGAACCTCGCGGTAAACGCTCGCGATGCTATGCCGCAGGGCGGGCGCTTGACGGTCGAGACCGCCAATGTCGAGCTTGATGCTTCTTTTTCACACCCCCCCGCAGTTCTAGCTCCGGGGAAATATGTGATGTTGGCGGTTACGGACAATGGTTGCGGGATGGACTCCGAAACGCAGGCTCACATCTTCGAGCCGTTCTTCACGACCAAAGAAAAAGGCAAGGGCACGGGCCTCGGTTTGGCCACGGTCTATGGCATTGTGAAACAGAGCGGCGGCTACGTCTGGGTTTATAGCGAACCCGGCAGAGGAACCAGCTTCAAGATTTATCTTCCGCGCATCGCCGAAGAGCCCTCCACCAGTTCCCGCGATCGCCAGGGCGAGGGAAAACAGCTCCCCCGGGGCTCGGAAACAATTCTTCTAGTCGAAGACGAAAAGGGCGTTCGCGAACTCACCCGCGAATACCTGCAGATGAGCGGCTACTCCGTGGTTGAGGCTGAAGACGGCCATACGGCACTTGAACTTGCTGCTCTCCATGCCGGACCGATCCACCTCTTGATTACGGACGTGGTGATGCCGGGAATCAGCGGCAGGGAATTGGCCGACCGCATCCAGAGGCTCCGCCCCGCAATCAAGGTTCTGTTCATGTCGGGATACACGGACCAAGCCGTCGTTCATCACGGGATCCTTGAGACCGACGCCGTTCTGCTTCAGAAGCCGTTTACCATTACCGCGCTCGCCGCCAAGCTTCGAGAAATTCTGGCGGCCGAAGTTGTGACCTAAGAACCTGCAAGAGTAGATTTGGTTTTACCCGCATTGCCCACCGGAACGTTCCTACTCGGAGCAGTTGCACGCATGTGGCGCATGTGAGCACTGCGCAGAGCTAATCGCGCCCCTAATTCAATCCCTTCAAGCCATCGGCTATCTTCTTCCTGCCCCGCAACTTAGGACAGACAGCCCGCGTGGGGTGCAAGCGAACCGTGAATGGCGAGCGATCTGCATTATTACGGGACGCGCGATTGAGCAGGCAAGCAAATCGCGACAGAAGAACGAATGGGGGAAACAATGGAAATGGTCGCAACGCAACGCTCGGCTGGCATTTCGGAAGGTTCGGCGCAAGACGCATCCGCGGAGCGCCGCTTGTGGTTGGCCGTTCTAGCCCTGGCGGTGGAAGATTGGACTCAAGGAAGCTTGAGGGCTAAAAGGGAAGCGCAGCGCTTTCTTTTCGAAGACAAGGGCGATTTTCACGCCGTTTGCGCCAGCGCTGGATTGGATGCCGATTCGTTTCGAACCAGGCTGATCAAGATCGGCCGCCGAGTCCAAATGGAAGGCGCTCTGCGATACCCGGCCGCCGCTTAAATCTCCAGCCACGCGATCTAGAGTCCTGAAGGCGTGGGGCAAGAATTTTCAACTCCGCCCTTCGTGACTATCCAAGGCCACCTCAGCAGACGCGCGGGAGTTGCGTTTCTCCACAAACAATGGCTCCGGCCGATGGTCTCGACTGCGGTAGAATTCCTCCCGCGGGATGAATCTCCGACCACTTTCGTGTCCGTTTCCATGCTGAAGTCTGCCTGCCCGGAAAAGCAGTTGCTCGTTCACTGTGCCCGGTCTCATTTGCGGCCTGTGGACGAGGAAGCGATTCGGGCTCTTGTTCCCTTGACGCTCGATTGGGAATATCTCCTATCGGAAGCCACCGAGAACTCCGTGGTTCCTCTTCTGCACAAGTCCTTGCGGCAAGCCGCAGCCCAACTTGTTCCCGCAGTTATTCTCGATCGGTTGGGCGAAATGAACCGCGCCAATACGATCCGATGTCTTTTCCTCTCCGCCGAACTCACCCGAATCCTGCAACTATTCCAATCGGAATCCATCCGCGGAGTTCCCTATAAAGGCCCGGTATTGGCCTGCCAGGCTTATGGAGACGTGACGCTTCGGGAATTCGAAGATTTGGACATTGTCCTGCCGCAAAAAGACTTGCCGCGCGCCCATGCGTTGCTGGAGCGGCAGGGCTATACGGCCCGTTTCCCCTGGATACTCTCGCGTGACGCGGCATCCACGCTGGTTCCGGGCGAGTACAACTACCGGGACAAAACACGGCACGTCATGGTCGAACTTCACACGGAACTCACGCTACGCCATTTCCCTCGCCCTCCCGATCTGGAGTTCCTCGCCCAATCGCTGTTTCCCGTTGATGTCGCTGGACAGGAGATTCTGACCTATTCACCCGAAATCACCCTGGTTCTCTTGTGCCTGCACGGTTCGAAGGACTTTTGGGAGCGCCTTTCGTGGATTGCCGATATATCAGAGATGTTGCTGTCGCACCCTGATCTGGATTGGGAGGAAGTCTACCGCCAGGCAGATTTATCCCAATCTGTCCGAATTCTTCACTTGGGCCTAAATCTGGCTGTGGAAATATTCGGCACCGTGCTGCCGCCCTCCATCCGTGAACGCGTAGCCGGCGATTCTCTCGCCGCCGAATTGACGCAAAGCGTTTCCATTCGGATTTTAGGCCGCGACCTGGCGCACCTTCACTCCCTCAACAGATTCCAGTTCCGCAGACGGCTTGTTCCGGGATTCCTCTCCGGCATCCGGTACTCCTCGCGGCTTACATTTGTCCCTACCGAGGACGATTGGGAGATGATTTCTCTGCCAAGGTTTCTTTCTCCGCTGTACCTTTTCCTCCGTCCGTTCCGCCTGCTGCGCAAGTATGGCGTTCGAACTGCCTCCCCAAACGCTGCCCCTTCCTCGCACGGTTCCCCGAAGGGGTGAGAGCCGTTTATGGAAACGACAACTTTTCAGCCTTCCGTCTTGCTCTTCTTATAACCACTGCTCAGACTATGCGTGGCTCCCTCTCGTGATCGTCGAGCCAATTTAATCGTTTGGGTTCGCTGAGCGTCCGGGTATATCGTCCCGGCGCTTTTGCGGGCTCGTGCGCATAGGAGCGCGCCTTGGGACGCCAATTGGCATCCACTGCGTCCGCTGCACCGCAGCTGCACATCTCTATCGGAAACGTCCCCATGTCTCTGCTTTTTTCGGAGGATGAACTCGGGTGGAAGGCCAGGGTACGCTATCAAGAATTCTCCGGAGAGCCGCAGGGCGGATTCCAGATCGCCCTCAACCATTCCCTCGCCACCTCCCACTCCTCTCCGACTTTTGCCTACGACTTGGAAGACGCCCGGCTTCTATTGCGCCAATCCGGGGCCGAATTCCATGGTGTCCGCCATGAATACGCTCTTGATTCCCTGATTCGAATCCTTCTGACGGTTGCGCTGTTGCCGAAGCGCGGATTTTTGCTCCATGCCGCTTCGATTGTCCGGAATGGGCGCGCCTACATTTTTATGGGACGTTCCGGAGCGGGGAAAAGCACGGTTTCTTCGCTTTCACCGGAAGGAAGCGTGCTCACGGATGAAATATCGCTGCTTCGTTTCGACCGGGGCGCCTGGCGCGCACACGGCACTCCTTTTTGGGGCGAATTTCGCGCGGCCGGCCAGAACCAGGATTATCCGGTTGCGGGCATCTACTGCCTCACGCAAGCCGGGGAAAACCGGCTCGTACCGATGACGGTTAAAGAGATGCTGCGCGCCATCCTCCCGTGCGTACTTTTCTTCTCTTCTGACCCGCAAGCCAACGACGAACTTCTGAACATTCTGGTGGAGTTTGCGCGCGAAATTCCGTGTTTCCGGCTGCACTTCTTGAAGGACTCCTCTTTCTGGAGCGTCGTGCAGTCATGACCTCCAACGTGATCACCTCTCCCCTAGCGATTCGCCGAAACCCAAAACTTGCCTGGCGGGAAATTGACGGCGAAATCGTCATCATTTCTCCGGAGGACAGCCGCGTCCACGAATTGAACGAGACGGCCGGATTGTTCTGGAGGGAAGCGGACGGGAAGCGCAGCCTGGAAGAGATCGCGCGACTCCTTGCGGACGCGTATGACGTTCCTTTGGAAACCATTCGCGCCGACGTAGAGGAGCTGGTAGCCGACCTGGCCGAAAAAAATCTCCTGTTGGTTGCGGACGGGAGGGGCGATCAATGAGTTCGACGCCCGTCATGGACCGCCTGATTCGTCGAACGGTGCAGCTCAGCCTTCCGCTGAATGTGCACTTCGACTTGACATACCGTTGCAACGAGCGGTGCGTTCACTGCTATCTCGATCACGAGGATCACGGCGAGCTAACGACCTCCGAGGTCCTCTCGGTTCTCGATCAACTGGCCGGCGCCGGAACGCTTTTCCTTACATTCAGCGGCGGCGAAATTTTCCTCCGCAAGGACTTGTTCGAGATCCTCGAATATGCAAGGCGCCTGGGATTCGATCTCAGCTTGAAGACCAATGCGTTGCTGGTGGACGCATCGCGGGCGGAAAAACTGCGTGAGCTTGGAGTTCGCCGCGTGCAGGTCAGCATTTATAGCGCGGAACCCGCGGTTCACGATGCCGTCACGAAAGTGAAGGGTTCTCTCGAGCGATCGATCGCCGCGATTCGTTCCCTAAAGCGGCAGGGCTTACAGGTCAAAATCGCGTGTCCATTGATGAAGCAGAACCTCGCGTCGTACGGCGGCGTGGTGAACCTGGCAGAGGACCTGGGAGTTCCCTACGTCATCGATATGACGATCACTCCGAAAATGGACGGAGACACGAGCACGCTCTCGCTGCGGACTTCGGGTTCGGACCTTCTGCCCATAATTCAGTCCCGAAGTTGCTCCAACCGGTCCTCCGCTCCGGATGCCTTATCGAGCGCCGGCGCGCCCCAGGGCAGCGTCGTTTCGAGCGGCGTGGAAATTTCCGCCTACGACGACCTGACTTGCAGTGCCGGCCACAACAGTTGCTACATCTCGCCCTATGGAGACATCTATCCCTGCGTTCAAATGCCGCTTCCCACCGGAAACCTCCGGCGCCAGCAATTCCAGGAAATCTGGCGCGATTCGGGCGAAATGAAGCGAATCCGCGCGATTCGCGAATCGCAGCTACATGTCTGCTCCACTTGCGAAATCCGGCAGTTTTGCGAGCGGTGTCCGGGGCTGGCGATGATGGAGGGCGGGGATCTGATGGGGCCATACGAGCGCGCGTGCGAACTGGCCGAACTCAGCGCCAGGCAGGCAGGAGTCGCAAATCCTGTGAGCGCATGGCATCGACGTCCCGAAGGCGCACTTCCCGGCGTGATTCCGGCCGGTAAAGTCGCGGCGGCACACGCGAGGACTTAGGAGACGAATGGCAAAAGGCACGGAAGATCGGAGGCATTCCGAGCGAGAGGCTCAGGAAAAGGCGCGCAAGAGGAAATATGTGAAGCCGCGCTGCGTTTCAGAACCGATTTACGAGACGCTTGCCCTCGCTTGCGGAAAATTGCCGGGGCAGGGAGGCTTCTGCAACGCCGCTCCCCGCCGGTCCTAGCCGGCGAGGTTCCGGCGGATGGGATGCCCTCTTTCGGTTGAGGATCGGACTTTAGGGAGGTAGCAAGACAATGATTCATTCGGCGGGTCAAAACAGACTTCACCTGGGAAGGCAGTTCCTGGTGGGCCTGCTTGTGATTTTGATCGCGGCCCCGCCCCTTTTATACGCCGAAGAACAGTTCACCATTCAAAAATCGGCGTCCAACACTCAATTGCGCGCAGCCGACGCGACGCTCGATCATGGCAATCCGAACACCGCGGATGGCGCCCTGCCCACTCTGACGATTGCCACTTCCAACGCTTCAAAGAACGAACGCGCGGTCGTGCAGTTTGACACCTCCGCGCTTCCCAACGTGGGTGTCAAGGCCGCGAACATGATTCTCTACATCCAGACGCGGCCCGGCAGGAACAGAACCTATCAGACTCATGCTGTCACGAGTTTCTACACTGAAAGCGGAGTCACATGGAACTCGCGATTCTCCACCTCCACTCCCGCTTCTTCCACGGCGTGGACGACTTCGGGAGGTGGCGGAGATTTCAACGGGACCGTAACGGCGAGCGCCACTGTGGCAACGAACAGCGTCGCTTGCCCGGCCGCCAATCAGACTGCCGTCACTTTCAACATCACGGCTGACGTCCAAAATTGGTATAACGGCGGAACGAATTATGGCGAGGAAATCATCGATTCGAACGAAACGACAGGGGCCGGTGGGACGACGGTTTTCTACTCGAAAGAAGCCACGAACCTGACCTGCGCTCCGGCATTGGTGGTGACCTACGTTCAGAACGTTACCAAGCTGGCTGCCGCTCCCGGAAACGGCACCGTCAAATTGACTTGGACGAACCCAACTCCAATTACGGGCGCCACGGTTCTGCAGCCTTACCAAGGAACGATAATCCTTCGCCGGACGAACGTTCCTGTCGACAAGAGCTCGGTTCCAGCCGATGGATCGGATCCAGGCTTGTGTGCGACGGTGGGTTCTGGAGTCGTTGTCTTTGACGACAAGACCAGCGCTACGTCGTTCACCGACAATGGCGTTTGCGGGGCACTGACCAATGGCGACACTTACTTCTACAAGGTCTTCGAGCGCGATAATGCCAACAACTACTCGAGCCAGTATTCCACGGCGACCGGAGTATCCAGCTCGGCTTACACCGCGGAAATCGCCGCCACGCCGGCTGCAACCGCCGCCGGCCAATATTTTTCGAATTGGGTGGACGCCACGTACTCCAACGATTTGGGAGCTCCGTCATTATTTCCGAACGACATCATTGTGGTGGGAACGGGGACTGATTTGTTATTCGGCATCAGCGCCGCAACCGGAGCCCGCATCTATCCTCCGGTGTCGCTCAGCGGTCCCGTCAACAGCCGGTCTCCCATCATCGACTCGGCCGATTCCGCGCTGGGAGAAGACGTCATCTATGCAGCGGACAACGATGGACTGGTGTATGCGGTCGCCACGGCAACCGGGCAAATTCTGTGGGTGGTGAACCCAACGACCACGACCGGCAATTCTTTCACGGGCGGCGGTGGCGTTCGCGTGACTTCTCTGCTTTCGCCCCCGGGAAACCCGGCTTACGACCTCCTCGTCCTTGGCACGAATCTGGGTGCCAATACTACAGGCAATCAAATCATCGGAATCAACGGAACCACAGGTGCGGTGGTCTGGACAACCACAGGGAATTCGGGCTCCATCCCCAAGATGGACATCATCAATTCCACCCCACTGATCGATTACAAGAATAACGCGATTTGGGTTACCTCTCGAAGTGCAGGAGGAACTTCTCAGCCCAGTCTTTGGAAACTCAATCCGACGACGGGCGCTGTTTTGGCAACGGCCGACTTGGGCGACACGGATAGTTCGCCGACGTTTAGCGACAACGGCTCTATCCTGTTCTTAGGGACGAATGCCGGGACGATTTACGCGATCAATCCCGCGACCGGCCAGCCGTTTTCCTCCAGCTCCAATTTTGCCTCGGGTGACGGCCCCGTCATTGGATATCCGGCCGTCACGACTTCAACTTACCCCTACGACATCGTGGTTTTCTCCGGAGCTACAGCGGTTCATGCGGTGAAATTCAACTATGTCACCAATACGTTTTCGACGGCTTGGGCGAGCCCCGTGACGGTTTCGGTTCCCTCCGCACCGGTGACGTACACAGGTCTGGGGAAAGTCTATGTCGGCGGAAACGACGGCCTGATTCACGAGATCGACCTCGCAACGGGAACGGACGATTTCGACGTGATCATCAACCTGGACAACGGGCTCAACAATGAGCCCGCTTTTGTGGGCAATCCGAGCCTCGATTTGTCGCTGATGCGCGTTTATGTGTCGACGAACGACCAGCGCGCCTATTCGTTCAATTTTCCCTTTTGAGGAGGGCAATTTTCGTGCGATTCATCTGGGGTGAAGGGCCGGGCGGTTCAAAGCGGGGCTTGCTGGCCGGGAGCATCCTCGTGCTCTGTTTCGCTTCGATGTCCTGCGCCATGCAAAGCAGCTCGGCCGATGGCGGCTCACCGGTTTCTCCCACGGCCGTGATATCGCTTTGCGACGACGCTGTTGCCGGATGCCCGCCCACGACTTCTTTCAGTCTTTCGACGATCCGTGATCTGGTGATCAAGGTCGATTGGTACGGAGTTTCGCCGGGGAACCACGCGCAAGAACTGAAGGTGATTCTTCCCCAGGGGGGTGCGCTGGAAGCGTCTCAGACCGGTTTCCTCGTCAACCCTGCCGGGGGAAATGAATTTTCGTCCTTGCGTAAGGTTCCGCTCGCCGGAACTTGGGTGACGCAGCGCGAGGAGATCGGAATTTGGTCCGTACAGGTCTCGCTCGACGGCGCGCCAATTGCGACTCAAACCGTGGATATGACCCGCTGATGGGCGCCGGCACAGCTCTCGCTCCCATTGACCGCAAAAAATTGCCCGAGCAGAATTTCGCCTCGGATCCAGCACGGGCGATTATCCAAAAGCTTCGCGCTGGAAAAGCGGCCTGCGTCTGCGTCACGGGCGGCAGTATGTGGCCGGCGATCCGTTCAGGTGACATTGTGTTCGTAAAAAGCGCGGCGACAACCCAGGTCTCAGTCGGACAGGTTGCCGTGTTTGAGCGGGAAGGCCGGGTGTTCGTCCACCGCATCGTGGCGCGATCCGATGCCGCGGGTCGAAAGGCCAACGGCTCCTATCTCTTGACGAAGGGCGACACTCTGCGCGGAACAGACCTTCCGGTTTCATCTCATGAGTTTCTCGGCCGCGTGGTCCGCCTTCATCGAGGGCGTCGCCACATTGACATGGAATCTCTTTTTCATCGAGCGACCGGAAGAGTCGCCGCCTTTCTTTCTCCCGTCAGCCGTATTGTGTACGAGTCGTTACACCGCCTGCGTTCGATTTTCTACAACCGCTAAATCTTCGTTTTTAGCGTGAATCATTTTTCCTTCACCTGGCATCTATCTCCCCGCGGGCCAATTTCAAGGATGGACTTGACGCCTCTGGCGTATTCAGGCTGAATAGGAGTGAAGTTCGAGCCTGTTTACTCTCTCTCCGGCCCGATAAGCGTCATTGCCTGTTCCCAGGTGAATCGGACCATGTTCCACGCACCACCACGAATTCAATTTTTCGGCAACTCTTCTTTGGAATTGCCCGTCGGGAGGAAAGCACGTGGCTAGCGCGCAGATCGACCAACCTTCTATCACCCAGCTGTCCATCAACACAATTCGTACCCTCTCGATGGATGCCGTACAGCAGGCAAATTCCGGGCATCCGGGCACTCCGATGGCACTCGCTCCCCTGGCGTATTGTCTGTGGCAGCGGTTTCTGCGGTATGACCCTGCCGATCCGATGTGGCCCAATCGCGACCGGTTTGTCCTTTCCAACGGGCACGCGTCCATGCTTCTCTACTCGCTCCTCCACCTCGCCCAAGTAAAGGAAGTCTCGCACGACGGCAAGCGGACGGGGCTGCCGGCGGTCTCGCTTGATGACATCAAACATTTTCGCCAGATCGGGAGCAAGACTCCGGGCCATCCAGAGCACGGACTCACCTCGGGCGTCGAGACGACGACGGGCCCGCTTGGGCAAGGCGTCGCGACCAGCATCGGAATGGCCATGGCCGAACGCTGGCTCTCCGCTCACTTCAACCGTCCCGGACAAGAGCTCGTCGACTACAACGTCTACGTCTTCTGCGGCGATGGCGATTTGATGGAGGGTGTTTCGGGCGAGGCAGCTTCGCTTGCGGGCCACCTTCATCTATCCAATTTGTGCTGGGTGTACGACAACAACCACATCACCATCGAAGGCAGCACAAGCCTTGCGTTCAGCGAAGACGTCGCCACGCGCTTTGTCGGCTACGGTTGGAACGTCACCCGCGTCGCGGACGCCAACGATCTCGACATGCTGTCGCGAGCCTTCCATGTCTTCCAGGACACTCATGACCGTCCCACCTTGATCATCGTCGACAGCCATATCGGATACGGGGCTCCCGACAAGCAGGACACGAAGGAAGCCCACGGCGAGGCGCTCGGGGAAGACGAGGTTCGCAAAGCGAAACACTTCTACGGCTGGCCCGAGGACGCAAAATTTCTCGTTCCTGACGGTGTATACGCCGATTTCTCTCAAGGAGTCGGCAAGCGCGGCGCCGAAGCCAATGCCGCCTGGAAAGCGAAATGGGCCGCCTACCGCTCCGCGCTTCCGGACCTCGGCGGGGAATTTGAGCTAATGTTGCAGCACGAATTGCCCGCCGGCTGGGATCAAAATCTGCCGGTTTTCGCCGCTGATCCGAAAGGCCTGGCCACTCGCGATTCGAGCGCCAAAGTCCTCAACGTCCTGGCGCAGAAAATTCCGTGGTTTTTTGGCGGCTCCGCGGATCTCTATCCTTCCACCAAGACGCGCCTTACATTTGAAGGAGCCGGAGAATTTGAGGCGGGAAACTACGCCGGCCGGAATCTGCACCTGGGGATCCGCGAACATGGCATGGTCGCTCTTTCCAACGGCCTCGCCCTTTCCAACATTCGGCCTTACTGCTCCACGTTTTTTATTTTCACCGACTATTGCAAGCCTTCGATTCGACTCAGCGCCTTGATGGAACTTCCTGTCACCTACATCATGACGCACGATTCGATTGGCCTTGGGGAAGATGGGCCTACTCACCAATCCATCGAGCAGCTCGCCGCTCTTCGCGCCATGCCCGGAATCGTCGTCTTGCGGCCCGCTGACGCCAATGAAGTTCTCGAGTGCTATAAGCTAGCTCTGCGGCGGATTCAAGGGCCTACGATGCTCGTCCTCACGCGGCAGCCGCTTCCGACGCTGGACCGGTCCAAATACTCTCCGGCTGCCGGTGTTCAAAAAGGGGCCTACATTTTGGCCGACGCTCCCGGTGGCAAACCGGACGTGATCTTGATGGGGACCGGAAGCGAGGTCAGCCTTTGCGTCCAAGCCTACGAGCAATTGTCCGCGCAGGGGGTTGGCGTTCGCTTGGTAAGCATTCCCTCGTGGGAGCTTTTCCGCGCCCAGCCAAAGGATTACCGGGACAGCGTATTTCCGCCTTCCGTCACCGCTCGTGTCGCTGTCGAAGCCGCTTCGCACCTCGGCTGGCGTGAATTCATCGGCGCGACGGGAGAAATGATCGGCATGACCACCTTCGGAGCGTCCGCGCCTTTGAAGGATGTAATGAAGCATTTCGGTTTTACGGTCGATCACGTGATTGAGGCCGTAAAGGCGCAGCTGGGCAAGCGCTAAGAGAGCCGCCGCCGTGTCGGGCTTCCGGTCTTCCGTGCAAAATTTCGCCGGGGGACGCGCGCTGCGCTTCCGCGTTATATTGAAGATTGATGAAATGAAGAGGAGGGGAATATGAGTACATCCGCGAAGCCTGTCGAAAACCATCTTAAGGCGCTCATCGCTTTTGGCCAGTCCGTCTGGCTGGACTACATTCGCCGGAGCTTGATCTCAACCGGGGAATTGGCTCGGTTGATCGAAACGGACGGCCTTCGCGGCGTTACCTCCAATCCCGCGATTTTCGAAAAGGCCATTACCGGGAGCACCGATTACACGCAAGCCCTTGCGGAATTGAAAAAACAGGGTGGCATGGACGCCAAAACGATTTACGAGTCTCTCGCCGTCCGCGACATTCAAGATGCCACGACCGCTTTCCAAAAAACGTATCAAGCGACCAATCGCCGCGACGGCTACGTGAGCCTCGAGGTCTCGCCCCATTTGGCACACAAGACCCAGGAAACCATCGAGGAGGCGCGGCGTCTCTGGAAGGCTGTGGGCCGCGAGAATCTGATGGTGAAAGTCCCGGGAACGGCCGAAGGCATTCCCGCGATTCGCCAGCTCATCAGCGAAGGCATCAATATCAATGTGACGCTGCTGTTCGCTCAGGATGTTTATGAGCTTGTCGCCGAGGCTTACATTGCCGGCCTCGAGGAATTCGCCAAGCGGGGCGGAGACGTCAGCCGGGTGGCCAGCGTCGCCAGTTTCTTCGTCAGCCGCATTGACTCTCTCATCGATTCGCAACTTGGCGAGCGGATCAAATCCGCAAAATCTCCCGCGGAACAGGAGCCGTTTCGCGCCCTGCAGGGAAAAGTCGCGATTGCGAATGCTAGGCTCACCTACCAGCTGTACAAGAAAATCTTCAGCGGCCCGCGCTGGAGTGCGCTTGCCTCCCGCGGCGCTCAGACCCAGCGCCTCCTTTGGGCAAGCACGAGCACGAAAAATCCCGCCTATCCCGACGTTCTCTACGTGGACGAACTCATCGGTCCGGACACGGTTGACACCATTCCGCCTGCCACCTATGACGCCTTTCGCGAGCACGGTCATCCCCGGGCGTCACTCGAAGAAAATATCGATGGAGCGCGCCAGACGATGGATGGGCTCGCCCGCGCAGGTATATCCATGAAAGCCGCGACGGACCGCTTGACCGAGGAGGGCGTGAAGCTCTTCGAGGAGGCGTTTGACAAATTGCTCGCTGCCGTCAGCGCCCATGACTCCACCGCCTCCACGGCCGCGGTCACCCGCCGCTCTTACCAGCTCCCTTCTTCGCTGGAGCCGCCCGTAAAAGCAGCAATCGAGGACTGGAAATCCAACAACAAAGTTCAGCGCCTTTGGGCGCGTGACGCTTCTCTCTGGACGGGCCAGGACGAGGGCAATTGGCTGGGATGGCTTGGCATCACCGAGGAGCAGATCGCTCATCTCTCGCAATTCAAGCAGCTGGGCGACGAGATTCGCTCCGCAGGCTTTTCACACGCGGTCCTCCTCGGCATGGGCGGCTCCAGCTTGTGCGTCGAAGTCCTCGAGAAAACGTTCGGCAGAGCTGCCGGCGCTCCGAAAATGCACGTTCTCGATTCCACCGACCCCGCCCAAATTCGCGACGTCGAAGCTGCCATCGACATTGCCCGCACGGTTTTTATTGTCGCCAGCAAGTCAGGCAGCACCCTCGAGCCCAACATTTTCAAACAGTACTTCTACGAGCGGGTTTCCCAGGCGGTTGGTGCGGCCCAGGCGGGGAAGCAGTTCATCGCCATCACGGACCCCGGCTCCAAGATGCAAAAGGTCGCCGAAGCCGGCCAGTTCCGCCACACATTTTTCGGCGTGGCGAGCATCGGAGGCCGCTATTCAGCGCTTTCAAATTTCGGCATCGTGCCTGGGGCCATTCAGGGCGTGGACATCGGAAAGTTTCTCGACCGCGCCGAGGAAATGGTCCATGCCTGCGCCTCGGTTGTCCCAGCCGACCAAAATCCGGGCGCGCTTTTGGGGACGCTGCTCGGCGTCTGCGAGCGCGCCGGGCGAAATAAGGTCACGATTTTCACCTCGCCGGGCATTTCCGACCTGGGCGCCTGGCTCGAGCAGCTCCTGGCCGAATCCACCGGCAAGCAGGGCAAAGGACTCATTCCCGTTGATGGCGAATCCATCGGCGTGCCCTCGGTCTACGGTGACGACCGGGTGTTCGCCTATGTCCGCCTTGAATCCGCTCCCGATGCCACGCAGGATTCGGGCGTTGCCGCTCTGGAAAAGGCGGGCCAACCGGTCGTTCGGATCCGTGTTCCCGATGTCTATGCGCTCGGTCAGGAGTTCTTCCGGTGGGAGATCGCCACGGCCGTCGCCGGTTCGATCATCGGAATCAACGCATTCAATCAGCCTGATGTCGAAGCCAGCAAAATTGAGACCCGCAAGCTCACGGATCAGTACGAAAAATCCGGCTCGCTTCCCGCGGAATCTCCTTTTTATTCCGGCCAGGGAGTCCAGCTATTCAGCGACGAAAAAAACAGCACGGCCTTGAAATCCGCCGCGGGTTCCAATCCTTCGCTGGTGGATTACTTGCGCGCGCACCTTTCGCGGATTCACTCCGGCGATTATTTCGCGCTCCTGGCCTACATCAATCGCAACGCCGCGCATCACGCGGCCTTGCAAACGATTCGGCACGCCGTGCGCGACAAGAAACGCGTTGCCACTTGCCTGGGATTTGGACCGCGGTTTTTGCACTCCACAGGCCAGGCCTACAAAGGCGGGCCGAATTCCGGTGTCTTCCTGCAAATCACCTGCGATGACGCCGCGGACCTTCCTGTTCCCGGGCAGAAATACACGTTCGGCGTCGTGAAAGCCGCGCAAGCCCGTGGAGATTTCCAGGTACTGGCGGACAGGGACCGCCGCGCGCTTCGCATTCATTTAGGCGCGGATGTGGCTTCCGGTCTGTCGAAACTGAACGACGCGATTCAGAAGGCGCTTTCCTGATTCTCAACCGTATCGAGAGGAGCATTGCATGCATGCCGATGCAGCGATTTTGACGCCGGAAAAGCTCGGCCATCCCGGGGCGCCGTGTACGATGGTGATCTTTGGCGCGGGCGGCGATTTGACCAAGCGGAAACTGATCCCTGCGCTCTATAACCTCGCCAACGGAAGGCTACTTCCCGAACAGTTCGCGATTGTCGGCGTCTCCCGCGAGGAAAATTCAACGGAGCAGTTCCGCCAAACGGCCACGGAAGACATCCGCAAGTACTCGACCGCGAGTGTGGACATGCAGTCGTGGGATTGGTTCGTCAAGCGGCTCTATTACATCCCCGGTGATTTCAAGGACCCCGAAGCGTACAAGAAGCTTTCCGCCATGCTGGAAACGGTGGACAAAGAGCAAAACACGGGCGGCAACCGCCTTTTCTACCTGGCCACCAGCCCGTCTTTTTTTCCCGTGATTGTCCAGCAGCTCGGTGCGGCCGGCCTGACGCAGGAAACGGACAATCGGTGGAAGCGCGTCGTTATCGAGAAGCCTTTTGGGCACGACCTTCCCTCGGCTGTCGACCTCAATCGCCAGATCGGCAAGGTCCTCGAGGAAAAGCAGATTTACCGCATCGATCACTACCTTGGCAAAGAGACCGTTCAGAACATTTTGGCCTTCCGGTTTGCCAACGGGATCTTCGAGCCCATTTGGAACCGCCGCTACGTGGATCACGTGCAAGTGACGGTGGCGGAGGAACTGGGAGTGGAGTTGCGCGGCGATTATTACGATCGCGCGGGCGCCATGCGCGACATGGTGCCCAACCATATTTTTCAGCTCATCACTCTGACCGCCATGGAGCCGCCCATTTCATTCGATGCCGCGGCAGTTCACGATGAGCAAACGAAGATTCTTCGCGCCATTCAAGCCATGAATCCCGAGCGCGTCCTCGATCACGCCGTCCGCGGCCAGTACGGCGAAGGCATGATCGACGGCAAACACGTTCCCGCGTACCGCAGCGAGCCCAAAGTTCTCCCCGACTCGCACACGGAAACGTTTGTCGCACTCTCGTTGAATATCGACAACTGGCGCTGGGCCGGGGTTCCATTTTACGTCCGCACCGGGAAGCGCCTTCCAAAGCGCTGCACGGAAGTCGTCATTCGTTTTCGCCGTCCACCCTTCGTTCTCTTCCGCAAGACTTCGGTCGACAAAATCCAGCCCAACGAACTCGTCCTCCACATTCAGCCCGACGAAGGCATATCCCTCTGTTTCGAAGCCAAGGTTCCGGGGCCTGTCGTCCGTCTCGGCGCGGTCAACATGGATTTCCAGTACTCCGATTATTTTGGCTCGACGCCTTCCACAGGGTACGAAACTCTGCTCTACGACTGCATGCAGGGCGACCCGACTCTTTTCCAGCGAGCCGACATGGTCGAGGCTGCCTGGACAGTCGTTCAGCCCATTCTCGACGTTTGGAACGCGCTTCCTCCCCGGGAATTTCCCAATTACGCAGCCGGATCATGGGGTCCACAGCAAGCGGAAGATTTGTTGCGCCGCGATGGCCGGGATTGGCATGTCCCGTCCGCGCCGGCTCAGGTCTGTGCGGCTACGCCTCAAGCTTCCGGGAGCCATGCGACAACGGCGGGGAAGTCCTAGCCCGCTTTCTTCGAGGCCAAAATCCCTCGGCTATGGCAATCCGGCGGCGACCATCCGCGAACGCGGTTGCCGCAGCCTTTTCATGAGGTGCGAGAAGCTCTCGAAGTCCAGGGATTGCGGGCCGTCGGAAAGTGCGCGCTCCGGGCAAGGATGCACCTCGATAATCAGCCCGTCCGCACCCATCGCAAGCGCTGCGAGCGACGCGGCCGGAACGAGGCTTCGCCTTCCCGTTGCGTGCGAGGGGTCCACGATCACCGGCAAATGCGACAACTCCTTTGCCAGCGCCGCCCCGGCTAGGTCCAGCGTGTTCCGCAACTCCGATTCGAACGTCTTGATGCCCCTTTCGCACAAAATCACATTCGGATTGCCGCCGGCCAGCAAATATTCCGCGGCCAGGAGCCATTCCTTCACGGTTGCGGCGGGGCTGCGTTTCAGCAGGATCGGCTTTTCCACTTTCGAGAGCCGCCTCAAGAGAGGGAAGTTTTGCATATTCCGCGCGCCGACTTGCAGCACGTCCGCGTACTCGCCCACCAAATCCACTTCTTCCGTCGCCATAATTTCCGTGACGACGGGCAGCCCGGTGTCCTTTCGCGCTTCCTCTAAGAGACTCAGCGCCTCCTCGCCTAATCCTTGGAAATCGTAGGGCGAAGTGCGCGGCTTGTAGGCCCCGCCCCGGAGCATGTGCGCTCCCGCAGCTTTCACGGCTCGTGCCGTCTCCAGAATCTGTTCGCGCGATTCGACGGAGCACGGCCCCGCAATCACGATGGTCTCCTCGCCTCCCACGCGGACGCCGCGGACGTCAATCACCGTTCTTGCGCCGTTGAATTGCAGGCTGACCAGCTTGAAGGGATGCTGCACGGGGATGATTTCGTCAACTCCCGGCGCCACGGCAAGCGCTTCGAGTTGATTCCGTTGCTGATTGCTGTTGCCGACCACTCCGATCACCGTGTTCTCAACGCCTTGAATCAGCTTCGCCTGGCACCCGCACTCCTCGATCCGCTGCACGATGTGCCGGATTTGTTGTTCCGTCGCTTGAGGCGACATTTTGATGATCACGCGTCTTCTCCTTCGGGGGATTTGTTGACGGGCCCGCCGCCCGCGTAGGCCGGATAACACCCCAGCACTCGAACTGTCTCCGTGCAGCTCTTCAATTCCTCGAGCGCCTGCCTCGTTTCGCTGGCGTCGAGCGAGGTTTGCAAATCGAGGTAAAAACGATAGGTCCAGGGACTCCCCGGAATCGGCCGGCTTTCGATTTTGCTCAAATTGATGCCGCGCCCCGAGAAAATCCCGAGCGCACGGTGCAGCGACCCCGGCTTGTGCGCCAATTGCACCGCCAGCGACAGCTTGTCTCCGCTTGTCGCGGGCCCCCCCGCCGGCCGGAGCAGAAGAAAGCGCGTGTAATTCTCCCGATGATCCTCCACGTGCTCTTGCAGGATCTGCCCGCCATAGATTTCCGCCGCTCGCCGGGCAGCGATCGCGCCGCGCCTCGGGTCTCCTTGCTCCATGACAGCGCGGACGCTCCCCGCAGTGTCTTCGGAGGCGATTCTCTTGATGTGCGGATGCGCGCGGAAGAAATTCTCGCACTGCGCCAATGCCACGGGATGGGATTCGACGCTCGTCAGGCTTTCCAGCGCGCTTCCGCGAATTCCGATCACGTTGTGCGCGATGGGATGGATCACTTCGCCGGTGATCACCAGGCTGCTTTCCAGCAGCAGGTCGTAGCATCTGTGCACCGACCCGGCGAGCGAATTTTCGATTGGCGCCAGAATGGCGTCCGCCGCTCCCTCTCGAATGGTCGAAAAAAGCGCCTCGAACGTAGGCCGGGGCACCAATGAAATCTGTTCGCCGAGCAGGCGAATCGCCGCCTCCTCGCTGAAGGCGCCTCTCTCGCCTTGAAACGCGATTCGTTCTCTGGGTTTCCCTGAACTCATTTTCGAATCTCGCGGATGGCCGTTCGCCGGGACACCTGCACGATCAGCTTGAAAATGCGGCGGACCGCCGCATCGTCGAGCGGACCCTCATTTTTCCGCACGATGCGTTGCAGGATTGCACGTTCGCGGTCCGACGACCTTGCCGCCAACCCCGTTCTTCGCTTCACGCGGCCGACGCGGATCGCCAGCCCAGCCCTCTGCGAGAGGATTCCCAGAATTGCATCGTCCAGCGCGTCGATTCGCTTTCGCAGACGCCATATCTCTTCCATCCCCGCGCTCCTCTTCGTCATGAAACGTCC
Organism: Verrucomicrobiia bacterium; assembly: GCA_035503815.1. Taxonomy (GTDB): domain Bacteria; phylum Acidobacteriota; class Terriglobia; order Acidiferrales; family UBA7541; genus Palsa-295. The sequence continues at coordinate 15,989 of DATJTF010000035.1, read as the reverse complement.
CCCTCGTCGATCAAAACAAAAAAGCCGCGACCCCTGTTCGAGGTGCGCGGCCTGTTCGAAAGTCTGGTTCGCTTTGTTGACTCGATGGTTCAGGCGAGAGCAGGCTTCGACGGGCCGCGTCCGCAACTAAAGAAGCGGTCCCCGTAAACGAAGCTGCTAAATCGCCGCATCAATTTGCTCTTCCTCATCCTTAAAATCTTTCCCGACTCTACGCACCCGGACCGCCGGTGTCAAGCGGGTCATCCATAAGAAGCGTTTATGAGTTCTGCAAAAAGTATAAATTGGACCTGAGGCGCAGTTCCCCTCAACATGGAGGCTGGCGAAGGAGAGTTGCGCCAAAACAGTGTCATAGCGAGGGATGGGCCCATGGCAAAAATGTACTGGCAGGCGGACGCGAATCCAAAGGCGATCGAAAACAAACGCATCTCCGTCCTGGGCTACGGCAGCCAGGGCCGCGCTCACGCGTTGAACCTTCGCGACAGCGGTTGCGACGTCCGCGTCGGCTTGCCGCCGCAGGGGAAGAGTTGGGGACAGGCGATCAGCGATGGTTGGAAACCGGAGGACCCCGCGGCTGCGTCCAAGGGAGCCGACATCCTCGTTATTCTCGCCCCCGACATGGCCCAAGGAAGGCTCTACACGGATTCCATCAGCCCGAATTTGAAGAAGGGCGCCATGCTCCTCTTCGGCCACGGCTTTAACATTCTCTATGGCTTGATCAAGCCGCCCGCCGACGTTGATGTCGCCATGGTTGCGCCCAAGGGGCCCGGCAATTTGGTACGCAGACAATACGAAGCCGGCGCGGGAGTTCCTTGTCTGGTTGCCGTCGAGCAGGATGCCTCCGGCCACGCCTTCGAAATCGCACTAGCGTACGCCGACGCAATTGGCGGAACGCGCCCGGGGGTAATCCAGACTACCTTCAAGGAGGAGACGGAGACGGATCTTTTTGGCGAACAAGCCGTTCTCTGCGGCGGCCTCACGGAATTGATGGTTGCGGGCTGGGAGACTCTTGTCGGGGCCGGCTATCAGCCCGAGGCGGCCTATTTCGAATGCGTCCATGAAGTGAAATTGATTGTGGACCTGATCTACGAGGGGGGGATCGCGCAGATGCTTCGTTTCATCAGCGAGACAGCCAAATACGGCGACCTCACGCGCGGCCCCCGCATCGTCGACGCCCATGTACGCGAGGAAATGAAGAAAATCCTCGGGGAAATCCAGTCCGGCGAATTTGCCCGCGAATGGGTGGCCGAAGACGCTTCGGGGCGCAAAAAGTACAACGCTCTTCTCGACAAGGACCTCAGCCTTCCCGTCGAAAAAGTCGGCAGGGAACTTCGCGAGCGGATGTCCTGGCTCAAGCCCAAAATCGAACGCGCACAGGGTGCGCGGTAAGCGGCCGGATCCGACCCGGCAAGGATCGTGGCATCGTGAAAAAAACGGGAGCACAGATTCTTTGGGAATGTCTGGAGCGCGAAGGCGTCACGGAAGTCTTCGGCTATCCGGGCGGCGCAATTCTGCCCGCCTATGATGCGTTGAAGCACAGCAAAATTCACCACATCCTGGTTCGCCACGAACAGGGCGCCACGCACATGGCCGATGGCTATGCCCGCGCGAGCGGCAAGGTGGGCGTGGCCGTGGCCACTTCAGGCCCCGGCGCCACAAACATGGTCACGGGAATTGCCACGGCGATGATGGATTCTTCGCCCATTGTCTGCATTACGGGCCAGGTGGGCAGCAAGCTGATCGGCTCGGACGCTTTCCAGGAAACCGATATCACCGGCATCACGCTTCCCATTACCAAGCACAATTACCTCGTGACGCGCGCCGACGATTTGGCTCGGACCCTACGCGAAGCCTTTTACGTGGCCGCATCCGGAAGGCCGGGGCCCGTTCTTGTCGATATCACGAAAGACGCGCAACAGGGCTCCGCCGAATTTGACTGGGAGAAGGCCAAACCGCAGTTGCCCGGCTATCGCCCCGATCTGTCGCCCGCGGCGAAGGAATTCGCGCAGGCTCTCGATCTGATCCACAATTCGAAGCGCCCCTTGATCCTCGCGGGCCACGGCGTGATCGTCTCCGGAGCGATGGACGAGCTTCGAGAGCTCGCCGACCGTGCCGGGATTCCGGTGGCTCTTACTCTCCTCGGCCTCGGCGCGTTTCCCGCCTCGCACCCGCTGAATCTCGGGATGATGGGCATGCACGGCGAAGCTTGGGTCAACCACACCATCCAAGAAGCCGATCTTCTGATCGCGCTCGGCATGCGGTTTGACGACCGCGTCACCGGCAACCTGAAAACCTACGCGCCCAACGCCAAGAAAATTCACATCGAAATCGATCCCGCCGAGATCAACAAAAACGTGAAAGTGGATGTCCCGCTCGTGGGCGACCTTCGCCACGTCTTGCAGCGTCTCCTCCCTGGAATTGAACGAGTCGACCGGGCCGACTGGCTCGACAGCATTGACCGCCTGAAAGGCGATTCGGCGGTGCGCGACATTCAGAATCTTCCGGACAACGGACATCTTTATGCCGCTCACGTCATCAACGACCTTTGGCGACAGACGCGCGATGCCGACACCATCGTCGTGACCGATGTCGGCCAGCACCAGATGTGGGAGGCGCAATACTACAAACACGAACGCGTTCGTTCTCTGATCACTTCGGGAGGATTGGGCACCATGGGTTTCGCTCTGCCGGCTGCGATTGGCGCCAAGGTCGCGCGTCCTGACGCCGAGGTTTGGGCGGTTGTCGGCGACGGCGGATTTCAAATGACCATGGCTGAGCTGGCCACCATCGTCCAGGAAAAGCTGAATGTGAATATCGCCATCATCAACAACGGCTATCTCGGAATGGTTCGCCAGTGGCAGGAATTCTTTTACGACCGCAATTACGAGGCGACGCCGCTTTTGAGCCCCGATTTTGTCAAACTTGCCGACGCCTTCGGCATTCGCGCTCAAGCGGTGAAGCACCGCGCCGAGGTTGTCCCCGCGGTTCAGGCCGCGCAGCGCCATGCGGGGCCCGTGCTCCTCGATTTCCAGGTCGAGCAGGAGGACACCGTGTATCCGATGGTGGCCGCCGGCGCTTCCTTGCACGAAATGATTCGCCGTCCGAGCCCGATTGTCGAGACGGCCGCCGACCAGTGAGACGATCTCTATGCTGAATACGTTTGTCGTTTATGTCGAAAACAAGCCGGGCGTGTTAACGCGTGTCGCTTCTCTGTTCCGCCGGCGCGCCTTCAACATCGATTCGCTCGCCGTCGGCCGCACCGAGCGCCCGCAGGTCTCGCGGATTACGATCACCGTAGACGCCGACGTGGACCAGGCGCGGCGGATTGAAGCGAACCTCTACAAGCTTGTCGAGGTTTTGCTCGTGGACAATATCACGGGCGAGCCCTCCATCATGCGCGATCTGGCCATGATCAAAGTCTGTGTCACTCCCGAATCTCGCCCGCACGTGATGGATCTCGTCAATGTCTTCCGCGGCCGCATCGTGGATGTCGCCCCGGAGTCGCTGATCATTGAAATCACGGGCGGAGAAGACAAGGTGGACGGCCTTCTCGAAGTTCTGCGGCCCTACGGCGTGCTGGAGATGGTCCGCACCGGCATCGTCGCCATGCGCCGCGGGAGCAAGGCCCCGGCCGCGCTCTCCATTACGCCTTCGGCCGAGCCAGAGCCCGTTTCATCCGACGACAGCGTCTCGCATTCTGTCTGATTCGATTTCCTCCATGAAATAATGGTAAGCGCTGGTGCGATAATGGATTGTTGTCGCCGCAGGTGGCCTTATGGCTGAAATCCAATCCGACGAACGCATTGCCTACGGATTTCTTCGCTTTATTTTTGGAGTGAACATCTGTTTTCATGGGGTCAGCCGGCTTTTGGGGGACCACGCCGCGTTTCTTGCCTATCTCAACCAGGTGATGGGCCACGCCCTTTTCGTCCCAAAAGCCTTCATTCCCATCTTCGCGGCAGTCCTTCCTTGGGTTGAGGGTTTCGTGGGCCTGCTGCTCCTGCTCGGCCTCCTTACGCGGATCGCTCTGATCGCCGGATTCACCGTAATGTTTCTGCTGATGGCGGGTATTACTCTCGCCCAGGATTGGAGCGTCGCGGGCCTCCAGCTCATTTATTGCCTCACCTACTTTGTATTGTTGACGTTTCGCGATCGAAACTTCTTTTCGCTGGACCATTTGCTGAAGCGTTCAAACGCGAGGGATGCCGCGTAAGATCGGCGCCCCGGAATGCGGGGGCGCCTCAAAACGCCGCCCCCGAAAAGTTCATCCAGTGGGGCCCAGTTCTATCTCTATTCCGCCGATCTCAATCCAATTCCCACAGGAAGGAAACGCCGTGTTTGTCGCGATACCGGGCCAGAACTTTTGCGCGGGCGCGATATTCATCCAAGGCTGAATAAGGAATTCCGCAGCCTTGGGCAAAAAAGGGATCCCAATCCTTTTTCGGTATGTCGAGGATCCCGAAGAAATAGACCTTTCCTGAACTGGCCTCCGTTTGCTTTATTTTGTCCCGCAATTCTTCCATCACGTGCTCTCGTTCGGCAATCGCTTCGCTTGGGAAAGACAAATACTGCTGTGGGTAGGCCCACAAATATCCGTACAGCAGCGATACGCCGCGCCATTCGCCGACTACGAAATCGTTTTTGCCAATCAATTGTGCCGCGTTCTCCGCCTCTTGGAATTCGATCGGCTCGTTCACATGATGCTTGTACGTCCAGTGCAATGAAATGCATGCTCCGAATAGCGCCAGCGCGGCAAACGCCCCTGCGGCAATCCGCGAAGCCCCCGAAGGTTTTTTTGCCACACTCCATGCGATGGCAATCAGGAAGAAGAGGCAAGCCAGCGGCTGCACCCACAGCTTGTCGTATTGCGGGTCCCACACCAGCACCGGAACGAAGGTGAAGACAAATCCCGTGCAGCCGGCAATCACTCCCGTCCGTTGCACACGACCCATGTCTGCCCAATTTCGCGCGATTTGAACGGCACAGAAAAACAGAAACGCAAAAATCGCAGCGATTAGCAGAAATACCAAGAAGACCGGCCCCTTCGGCCCGTCGAGGAAAGCGCGCGCTCCCGTGTATTCCGGCTCGACCGCGAAGAGGTTGCGCGCCATTCCGATCGGGATATTCAACACTCTCCCGAATCGCAACCCGAAATAAAACTGCGATCCATCCGTCACGCTGAACCGGCTGATCATGCCTCTCAGTGTGCGCTCGCCCATCCGCCAATACGCCCAACCGTGCAGGCACGCCGCGGAAGCGATTCCGGAGAGCACCAGCGCGGCTGCCCTGCCGATTCCTCCCTTCGAAAGGGAAAATCGTCGCGATTTGTCTCCCTCGCCGAGCAGAAGCAGGGCAACAGCCGCGGGTGCGAGCAGCACCATCGACCGGTACGTCACCATGGCCAGCCCCAAAAAAACTCCGCCTCCTGCGGCGGCCCACAGCGCTCTTTTTTGAGCGGCTCTTGCCGCCAGCGCGACCGCAACAAAGCTCCACAAAACGCCGGGCATCGGCTCGTTGGAATTCACCGCCTGAGCGCTGAACGCTCGTGATAATCCGAGCGCCGCCGCCGTAACAATGGCAAGCTGCCAGGACCGCGTGACTCCGAAAACGAGGTAGCAGAAGATTGCCAGCGCTGCCGCTCCCGCCAGACAATTCATCAACTCGATGAGATGGAGGAATTGCACCGGCCCGCCCGGCCTGTAGCCGACTGTAGCCGCCAGCCTAGACCACCACCACGCATCCGCGGTATAGAAAAGGTGATTGTTGCTCCGAAAGAAAAGCTCGGGGTACCGGTAGACTTCCAGGCAGCGAAAGCTGCCGTCCACGGCAAAAAAATCGTTGGATCGCAACAAGATGTAAACGAGCAGGAAGATCAGAAAAATTGCGGAGGGGACGCCGTACGTCCCGAGATTCGATTCTTCGGGGTGAGACGAATGGGCCGGCCAGCTCACAGGCCCAGATATTACCTGACACTCATCCCGGTTTTGCTTTCAAAGTGAGTTGGCTCGTCGTTCCCGCCATCATGCGGCCGCGCGCGAACCCTCTCAATTCTGGGTAGTTCTTTCATTCGATTCGTCGCCGGATTTTCTCGCCTTCAATCCGGGCGGGCTACCCTGTAACCGCCCAACCCGCATCTGCACGGATCACTTCTCCAGTGATCGGAATGGATTCGTCGCTCAAGAGAAAAAGCGCCACCCGCGCGATTTCTTCGGCTTCAACTAGGTCGCCTTTAAGAGGCTGTTTGTGCGCAATGAAGGCACGAATTTTGTCGTTGGCCTGCGCCCGGGCGCTCATGGGCGTGCGCACCAGCCCGGGTGCAATCACGTTGATCCGGATTCCATACGGCGCGTAATACGAAGCCGCTGCCAGGCTCATGGACTCGACCGCACCCTTGCTGGCCGCGTAAGCGTGCGTAGCGAAAAATTCGCGTTCCGGCGAACGCGCCAGCACGCTGCCGGTGTTCACAATCGCGCCCTTGCGTGAAGCTCCCATCCAATGCCGGATCACTTCGCGGCAAACGTGAAAGGTCCCGGCTGCGTGGATGTTCATTAAAGCCTGCCACGCTTCGGGAGTGCATTCGTGCAGAGGTCCGTCGCCCAGAGAACGTCCGCTGATCCCGGCTACGTTAAACACCGCGTCAATGGTCTCGAATTTGTGAATACAGGCGGACACCGCTTTCTGCACGGCCTGATAATCGGCCACGTCCGCCACCGCGTAGCCCAATCCCGGGATTTGCTCGCCCAACTCCTTGCACTCATTTTCGCGGTTTCCGGCAATGAACACTTGGTCTCCGCGGCCGGCCGCCATGCGAGCCGTCGCCGCGGCTATCCCAGACGACCCGGTGATTAGCAGCGTCTTCGCCATTTAGGATTTAGAGGTCATTCGTACAGGTGCCGGAGACTTTTTCGGTAGGCTTCGTAAAACGCATCGAGCTGATTCTCCGCGCTTTCATTGCCCACAAACTGGTGGCTCGGGAGCAGCACGGGCTTCTTCCCCTTCTCCAGCAGCAATCGCGCGGTCTCGCAGCGGATCATGTTGATAATCATGGCTCCGGTCACCGTCGAGGTTGGTCCGGTCCGCCACTCCAAGCCCTCGAGCTCCACCACGCAATCGCCGGGAGGGCACCCGTTGTCGATTACGATGTCGGCGAAATCAATCAATTTTTTGCCGGATGTGTGGGCCGGAGTGGACTGTTCGCAATGGGCCCGCGAAACAATCGCGATCACGGGAAGCCCTCGCTGCCGCGCCCCACGCGCCATTTCCACAGGCACAGGGCGGATACCGCTGGTTGAGACAACGATGAACGCGTCATGCGGCCCGAATTTGAACCCGTTCAGGATCTGCTCGGCATACCCCTCATATTTCTCCAAAAAGAGAGGGGGACGAAGGCCGTTCACCCCCACAATGGAGGCATGGTTGGAAAGCGACTGCTCCACGAGGGCAAAAAATCCCACAAAACATCCTTGGCGGGGCGTCATCTCCTCGCACATCATGCGCGAATGCCCGCAGCCGAACAGGAACACCAGCCCGTCCTTTGCAATCCGGTCGGCGCAGAGCCGGGCCGCCGCCTGAATCGCCCCTAATTGTGTGTTTTTCAAATGGGTTAGGATTTCGATGGTCGACTCAAAATAGGAAACTGCGGCGTTCTCGGGACCCTTGGTCTTTTCAGTCATAGGTTTGGTCCAGTCATTATGCACACTGATGCTATAATTCCGCAATTCAATGATTGTAAAGGGAGAATCCGGGCAGAGCCACGCGAACGGTGTATACGCTATTGGCCTCGATATCGGGGGCACGAATCTGAAAGGCGGCCTGGTCGATTCCCTCGGACAGCTGCAAATTGCCCTCTCTGAAGCTACCCCTCGTACGCCTCAGGGTTTCCAAGAGGTAGCAGAGGCCTTCTACGCCAAGCTGAGCCCCAACGTTCCAATTCGGGCCATCGGGATCGGCTGCAAGGGCGTGCTCGACATCAAGTCCACCGAAGTGCTTTTTTCGCCGGGTGATCTGAAGCATCTCGAAGGACATCGCTTGCGCGACCTTTTAGGCGCGGGCGCAGCAGGGAAGCCCGTCTTCGCTGATAATGACGCCCGCACGGCGCTTATTGCTGAATGGCTCTGGGGAGCAGCCAAAGGGTTCCAAAATGTGCTTATGCTGACGCTAGGAACCGGCGTAGGCGGCGCAATGCTGATGCAGGGCCAGATTGTGCGCGGCGCTCACGGCGCTGCGGGACACATCGGCCATATGACGATCAATCCCTACGGCCCGATGTGCATTTGCGGAAACTACGGGTGCCTCGAGACTGTCTTCTCGGCTCGGTCCATCGAGGCCGAAGCGTTTTCAGCGGCCCATCGTCGAGTTCATTCCGTGCTGACCGACAGGGGCGCGATGTCGGATTGCTCCCAGGTGTTTCAAGCTGCCGCGGAATCCGACGAAGTTGCAGGCTGGATTATCGATCGCGCCACGCGTCACCTGGGCGCCGCACTTGCCAGCCTGGTTCATCTGGTCGATCCGGAGCTGATCATTCTGGGAGGGCAGATCGCCGAGGCCGGAGCGCAATTGCTCGATCCTCTCCGGGAAGAGCTTCGGCGCAGAACCCGCTTCATCATCGGCCGCGACCTTCCCATCGTCTCGCCTCGCGTTCCCTCCCACACGGGTGTCATCGGTGCCGCCGGTCTGGCTCTGCTGGAAACGGGCGCCCTCCGAGGCTGATATGGACGTTTTTCCGGCCCAATCCAAAGAGAGCATTCATTTCGACGTCGTCGTCGCGGGTTCCGGTTCGGCGGGAGCGACCGCCGCAATCGCCGCGGCTCGCGCTGGTGCCAAAACGCTCCTTGTTGAACGTTTCGGCTTTCTCGGCGGCACGAGCACCGCGGTTCTCGATACTTTCTACGGTTTTTTCACACCCGGGACTCGATCCATCAAGGTTGTCGGCGGGGTCGCCGACGACGTGGTGAAAGGACTCCGCGAATACAACGCCTGCATGGAGCGCCCCAACACCTACGGCGCGGGAACCGGCGTTACCTACAACTCGGAATATCTGAAAGTGGTCTGGGAGCGGCTGGTTCAGGACGCGGGAGCGGCCGTCCTGCTCTATGCCTGGGTGCAGGAAGCTTCAGTCTCGGAAGAAAAAATTCAATCTCTGACCGTCGCGACGAAACAGGGCTTGCGAAAAGTGACCGGAAAGTATTTTGTCGACGCCACCGGCGATGCCGACCTCAGCTACTTCGCTGGCGCCCCCTGCGAGATCGCCGGCGAGCACGAGCCTGCGCAGATGCTGACCACGACGTTCAAAATCGCCAATGTCGACGTCCCACTCCGAAAGAGCATGTCGAAGCAGGAGTTTCACAAGCGTATGGAGGCGGCCGCCGAATCCGGACGGTACAGGCTGCCCCGCCGCGAGGGCAGCGACCACGTCACCCCCGTCAAGGGGATGATGGCCACCAACATGACGCGCGTCCAGTCTTTCGATTCGTCCGGCGGACGTCTCCGGAACGCGACCGACCCGGATCTTCTCACCAGCGCGGAAATCGAGGGCCGGCGTCAGGCACTCGAATATCTTCGTTTTCTCAAGACAGAAATTTCCGGTTATGCGAACGCCGATCTGATCGCCTTCGGTACGCAGATTGGAGTTCGTGAGACGCGCCGCGTGCAAGGCGAGTACCGATTGACGCGCGAAGACGTGCTGGCTGCGCGCCAATTCGACGACCAGGTCGGCTTATGCGGCGCTCCTATCGAGGACCACCATGCGGGCAGCGATACGCAATGGCAATATCTCCCGGATGGACAGTGCGTCGGCATCCCGCTTCGCGCGCTGATTCCGCGGAAGATCGAGAATCTCCTGGTATCCGGCCGCTGCTTCTCCGCCACTCACGACGCCCACGCCAGTGTGCGCTCGATGGCTCAATGCATGGCGATGGGCCAAGCCGCGGGAACAGCCGCCGCCCTGTGCGCCGCTTCGCGTCGCGCTCCTCGCGATCTCGACTTCCGCCTTCTCGAACAAGCTTTGCTCAAGGCCGGAGCGATTCTCCGCTTGCAATGAACATGCCATTTCTTCGGGCAGTCCTCGGAGATATCGAAGCCGGGCGTGCCGGCATCTGCTACGCCCATGAGCACATCATCATCGATCCCAGTTTTACGACGTACTGCAATCCTGAATTTCTTCTCGACTCCGTTGAGCTCGCTTCCGTTGATATGGCGGAGTTCTACGCTTTGGGCGGACGCACTCTCGTCGATTCCATGCCATGCGGCGGCGGCCGCGACGCCGCGAAACTCGCCGAAATTTGCGGCAAAACGGGTGTAAACATCGTTTGCCCAACCGGTCTTCACTTACCGAAATACTATGCTCCCGGCCATTGGGGAGAACGCCTCAACGCCGAGGAGCTCGCCAGGCTGTTTATCGCCGACATCGAGCAAGGAATCGATTCCGCCGACTACAACGGGCCGGAAATCTCGCGGACTCCGTACCGGGCCGGAGTCGTCAAAGTGGCGACGGGGAAGGGCGCCCCAACGGCCCGTGAGCGCAAGACGTTTGAAGCCGCCGCCATCACCCATCACCAGACGGGCGCGCCGATTCTCACTCATACCGAGCAAGGCCAGGGCGCGTTGGAACAGGTGCGTATGTTCCAGGAGTTCGGTGTTCCGCTCCAGCACGTTGTTATCTCGCACACCGATCGAGCCCCGGACCCTCTGTACCACAAAGAGGTCCTTTCGACCGGCGTGATCCTGGAGTATGATTCCGCGTTTCGCTGGGGGCCGGATGCGGGCAATCCTACATTGGATTTGGTTGTCGCGATGGTAGCCGCCGGCTTCGGTGGCCAGATTGTTCTCGGCATGGACGCGGCCCGCCGGAAGTATTGGAAGGCCTACGGGGGAACACCCGGTCTGGCGTTTTTGCTGCGCGACTTCGTTCCCCGGTTGAAGCAGGCGGGTTTGGCCGATTCCGACGTTGAAAAGATTTTTGTCGGCAATCCCGCGCGTTGCTATTCGTTTGAGCAGCCTCGGCCCGGCGGCCCCGCCGGCTCACGCCATGCATGAAGCCTCCCTCGGCTTGCTCATGATACTTCTCGCCGGCGCTATGAACGGGAGCTTTGCCGTTCCCATGAAGGTCACGCGGCGCTGGGCCTGGGAAAACACTTGGCTCATGTGGACGATTTTCGGCCTTTTCGTCCTGCCGCCGCTGACAACGGCAGCTACTATCCCCGACATGACGGGCGTCTATCGGGATTCGGGATTCGGGATCGTGGCAATCGTTGCCGCCTGCGGCGCCGGTTGGGGAATCTCGGTTGTCTTTCTTGGCCTCGCGATTGAAGCCGTCGGCGTGGCGGTTTCCTTCTCGATCATGCTGGGCCTTTCCGCGGCCGTCGGCAGCCTGATCCCGCTGCTCTCGCTTCACTCCGACAAAATCGCCACGCCTGCGGGGATCGTAGTGCTCTGGGGCCTTGCTCTAGTTCTGGTCGGCGTAGGGATTTGCGCGGTTGCGGGCAAACAGCGTGAAACGGCCCTCGGGGTTGGCGCGCCGGGAAGGCCTTCGATCGTCAAGGGCCTGATTTTCTGCGTCATCGGCGGGCTCGGATCCGCGCTCGTCAACCTTGGTCTCGCATTTGGCGGACCCATCCTGAAAGCAGCGCAGGCTCATGGCGCGACTCTCGTCTCGAGTTCCAACGCCGCGTTTTTTCCACTTATGCTGGCGGGCGGCATTCCGAGCCTCATCTACTGTGTCTATTTAATTCGCAAGAATCGAACAGCGAACCGCTTCTCGGAGGCAGGAACTTCATATTACTGGCTTTTTGCCGCGCTGATGGCCGTTCTTTGGTTCGGAAGCACGATTCTCTATGGCTCGGCCGCCACCAGCCTCGGCCAGTTAGGCGCTGTGCTCGGCTGGCCGCTTTTCATGTCCGTCATCGTGATTACTGCCGCGGTCTGGGGAGTAATCACGGGGGAATGGCGGGGAAGCGGGAGAAAACCTCGCATTGTGATGGCCTGCGGGGTAACGATTCTGGTCGTCGCGATTTTTGTGCTCTCGCTCGCAGGACGCCAAGTTTAATCGTGCGCCTTTACGCGGCCGGCGCTCTCGCGAGCCTTCCCGCTCTTCCCATTTTGCTCTGAGGGCCGTGTCTTACTTCATAGAGAACCGGATCAGCGCCGCGCTCGCCGCGGGCATCTCAACGTTGGTCTTCCCATTTTCGACGGAGAGATTCTCCTGAAACGCTTCTGACCACTCCCCGCTCGCCCCGACAGGCGCACCCCCGAACGTGACGTCCGTGGCATCGTCCACGCGAGGCGCAAACAGCCGCAGCAGATTCGCCGCTTTGACAGGTTCTCCGGTCTCGACCGCCAGACGAACTCGCCGGTCGATGTTCTTGTTAAAAATCGCAATTTTGATGCTCCCGTCGTCCGCTCGAACCCCATACGCCGTCAATAGTGGCGCATCTTCGATCCCGTCCAGTTTGCTTTCCACGAGCCGACCGGAGCCCGCTGCCGCGAAGAGCAGCATCCCATAATAAATCGGCCGCGCCAGGAATCCGTTCGCTCGCGTTCCGGATATAGGCGTGTACCAGCCGTAGCCGCCGCCGTGATAATTGATTCCCGCCCCGCCTTCCAAGGCCAGCTGATACATCAAGTCTGCGCCCCACAGCGCCGAACCAAGAGTGTCGCTCACTCCTTCCTTGCCGCCTTGATAGCACGAATTCGTTTCAGCCAGCCGGAAGGGAAGTCCGGACGCGCTTTGCGCTTCCTTCACGCTTTCAAATGCTTTTTGCAGCGCTGGATTCGGACGAAGCAGCCGCTGGATCGTCATCGAGGGGTCGGTTGGAGGGCCCTCCGCATAGTAGTGATGCGTAAGAAACCTTACATCGCTCTTAAATCGCTTTGCGAAAGGGACAAGCCATTCATCATTCGACGCGGTATCCGGCCCGGCAAAGGGTGCATTTGGCACTCGAGTCCTAACCGCCCGGAAAAACCGCTCCCAATCGTCGGCGAATCGCCCAAAATCATAATCCGGCTTACGGATTCCATTGCGGAAGAAGAGGTCGGGCTCGTTGCACAATTGAAAGGCCAGCAGTTTCCCTCCCGCCACATCCATGACGTAGGCTGCTTCAGCGGCCGCGTCCTCTGCCGTGCCGGTTCCCATGTTCAGGCCATAAATCAGCTTCCAGCCGGAAGCATCGAGAAAATCGCGCAAATTTCGAATCGCCCGAGGCCCAATCCTGACGGGCGGAGGCGCCTTATGTCCCGTGTCGGGGCCCACCGCAAGTCCGAGTCCCGCCTGATCTGTGCCACCTTTGCCCGCGCTTCCGCCATTCTTCTCCGTCGAGTCCGCTACGAGGGCGGGAGTCCAATAGCAGTATTCGCTGGTGTTCCCGCCGATTCGCAACACTCCGGATTTCCCCAACCTCTTCAGGAACCCGACAAGTTCCGAATTGTCGCCGGTAAAAAATTCCGGATCGCCGAGTTGCGCCGACTCGTAACTAAGCCCGGTGAACTCCTCGCCGATCGTGCCTCCCAACCTGTCCGCGCGCAGAGTTAATCGGGCCGGCGCCGCTGGCCTCTCGTCGGCAAAGGCGCCCGGAAGCCGAAAAAGGCCGGCTGAAGCAAGCGCAGAGGTGAGAACAAATTGGCGGCGATTCATAGCGATCGATTTCGTCATAGGCTCCCCGACGAGAAAAACATTGTAACCCGGATGCATCCTTCGGGCGCCCCTTCGGAATATGTCTTTCCTCCTGCTTATCCAATGGGCACAGGCCCGGCGTTGCCCCGTTCTTAACCCCATGGCGATGCGTGTATCATCCGGCGTCGCTTGGCCATGGACTGTGGGAGGCTCAAAAGACGGAGGGAAAAATGGAGTGGTATGTGTATGTGGCGTACTTCTTGGGAGGCGCATTTCTTGTGAACGGCGTTCCCCATTTCATATCCGGCATTTCCGGGCGCCGCTTTCCGTCGCCATTCGCTTCGCCCCCGGGCAGGGGAGAATCATCGGCGATGGTCAATGTGCTCTGGGGTTTTCTCAATCTGGGGGTTGGTTATTTGCTGGTAATTCACGTAGGAGATTTTCATGTCCGCCAGTTTTTGTGCGTCCTCACGGTGGGGGCGGGCGGCTTGTTAATGGCCATCATGCTCGCCAAGACATTCAGCCAGGTTTACGGAGGCCAATAAGTCAGCGTAAAGAACGAGTCCGATAAGCTAGGCAAAACCTTCCGGCCAGAACATGTTTCCTTTGCGGCGGTATGTCAACGGGCGAACTACAATTTCATTTTGTTGTAAGCCATTTGTCTCGATCGCTTCGCGGCCTCTAGCTTGCGCCGCGCGGGTCGCCGGCGCTCAAACGTAAAATCGTCGACTGGCTCCAGCAGCAGCACTCCACCGGGTAAATTCTCGGTCCTTTCAACAGCTCAAAAATCCCCTGTCAGACCAGGGAGGTGGAAGCGAACGGGAATTCGATCTCTTGCGCGCGAGCCCCCCAGTCGTCGCGGGACCTGATGAAGGATGAGAGTCCGGCTCGCTCATACACCGGAGGAAAAGGAAAAGGCCAAGCAATTCGCTTGGCCTTGGATGATAGCTGGTTGCGGGGGTTGGATTTGCTCGCTCGCCGGTTGCTGGCGAGAACCAACGACCTCCGGCGTGCGAGTCCCGCAGTCGGCGCGGGACTCGATAAAGGAAGACAGCCCGGCCGCTCATACACCGGAGGAAAAAGAAAAGGCCAAGCAATTCGCTTGGCCTTGGATGATAGCTGGTTGCGGGGGGTGGATTTGCTCGCTCGCCGGTTGCTGGCGAGAACCAGCGACCTCCGGCGTGCGAGTCCCGCAGTCGTCGCGGGAGTCGATAAAGGAAGATAGCCCGGCTCGCTCATACACCGGAGGAAAAAAGAAAAGGCCAAGCAATTCACTTGGCCTTGGATGATAGCTGGTTGCGGGGGTTGGATTTGAACCAACGACCTCCGGGTTATGAGAATTAAGGTCGAACGCTAAAGCCCGTTGAACGTGCGTGTTTTACGGGCGGAAATCGTCGAAAACAGGGCCTCCCGGATAGGATTTCGGACGCGTTTGGACGCGAATTTCCCGCTCTTTTTTACGGGCGAGTTTTTCTCTCGCGCAACTCGCCAAGACCGATCAGGTTGAGATTCTTATCTCTCTCAAGCTCTAAGAGTTCCTTTAGTGTGTAGGTGTAGCCCTCGATTACAAATGTCTCCCTGGCTTGGTCGGCTGAGAATCTGGAATTCATTTCAATCAATTTCCTATGGACTCTGCGGAAATCAGATTCCGGCACAGGCGATACCTCCTCTCCTTCACATCCGCGACTAGGACGCGCCTTTTTTCCTGGCTTCGTTTTCGCTCTCCGCTGCCTCCTTACGCAGCTTACGAAAAAGGTCCAGACTGTATCGCTCGACAGCCCATTGCATGAGTCTGAAAAAGTCGTCGGGAACCGGATTCACGCCTTTTCCCTTCCAGCTCTCAAAAAAGTGGCCGCTTAGATGATTGTAAATTTGGGACCAGGCTTCTTTGTCGGTATAAACAGCGTTGCCTGCTCGCACCAGGACCTTCTCATCCTCAATTGCTCTGCGGACAGCTTTGTCGATTGGTGGACGACACTCTTCCGGTGGGTCTTCAGGCATAGAACCTCCCTCTCAGCGAATGATAGCATGGTGCCTTCTAGGGGCTGTCAAGTAGCAAGTGGCTCCTGCGGCACCCGGAAAGTTGTAAGTATGCTAGCCCGTTATCACGAAAACGGGCTAGGGATAGGCAGGCAGCTACACAATCAGAAAAGAAACATATTCATGGCTCTACCCGCTGTATCTCGAAATTTCTAGGGGAGAAGAATTAGGGGCGAGCGGCGACGGAGGAAGCCTGTGGGAAACCTCCGTCGCGCTCTAGCCCGTCGCCCGGAGGAAGGAGGCGGAGCTGGACCTCCGGGTTTTGTTGCCGTGAGGACGCGGCAACAAACTCATCAAGCTCGCTCTTCTGCGATGCGAGGGCGATTCTCCAGGAACACGCGTGGCC
>DATJTF010000034.1:0-45871 GCA_035503815.1 Verrucomicrobiia bacterium | reverse complement strand
TCGTGCTGGGACTGACCGCACTTCCATCGGTGCCAGATATCGATCTTTTCCGCGGGAGAAAGTCTCGATCGTTTTCGTTGGATCATAAACACCACCTTTGAAGTTCTTAGATGGTGTTGCATCGACCCATCGAATGCACCCTGCCTTCCAGGACTTTGCAGGAATTTCAACGCTCGACATGGGATTTGGGGGTGAGGAAGACGGGGATCAGTATCACTCGATTTACGATGATTTTTACTGGTACACCCATTTCGCGGACACGAATTTCGCTTACGGCCGGGCCCTGGCCGAGACTGCGGGAACCACTATCCTCAGACTGGCGGACGCGGACCTGATTCCGGTTGACTACGCGCCGCAAGCGGAGGCAATCGAGGGCTACGAAGCCGATCTCGAAAAGCTGCTCAAGGACAAGCAGGAAGAGATTGCCGAACAGAATGTCGAGTTGAAGGAAGGCGTGTTCAAGGCAATGGCTGATCCGCACAAGAAGTTCGTGCCGCCCTCGGAGGAGGCGGTGCCGCCGTTTATGAATTTTAGCCCTCTGAAAAACGCCATCGAGCAATTCAAGGCGAGTGCGGAATTGTACTCACGAGCGCTTGCAAAATACCAGGCGGAAGGGTCGCCCACTCTTTCGCAACAATCGCTCGCTTCCGTGAACGCGGATCTGCTCCAAGTGCCGCGCAAATTTTTGGACCCGCGGGGACTCCCGGAAAGGCCGTGGTTTAAGAATCAGGTCTACGCTCCCGGGGCGTACACGGGCTACGGGGCGAAGCCCATGGCCGCGGTGCGAGAGTATATGGACGAGAAAAAGTGGACTGACGCGGACGCGCAAATCCCGAGAGTCGCGGCAGTGATCGCCAGCGCCGCCGAGGCAATCCATGCGGCGGCTGAGGACTTGGACAAGGCGATCACGGAAAAGGAATAAAAGCCGCTTGCGAGGAAAATGGGCCGTTCTCGCGCTGCGAGGAGAGCCCCTGCTACGCCTCTTCGGCCGAAGTCCAATCCGAAGGCGGAAATGCTATCTTCCAGAAGTCAGGCGCGGGGGAGTCGAACTCGAGAGGCACGTGAAAACCCTCGGGCATTTCCTTGGGCAGCCGAGTGACTTTGCAAGCTACGCGTTCTTTCGTCGTCCCATGCTCCAGGACCAGGCGAGTCTCCGGCGGAAGGGTTTGCTTCATCACGACGATCGCGCCCTGGAGGTTGACACTCAGCGTGATCACGTCGAATGTGACCGGCTTCCCTTGCAAGGCTACGTGAATATTGGCGCGGACTCGCAATAGAACGCGTTGCGTCCGCCTGCTCCCCCCGTGCGCAACCTTCTGACGAACCGGGGCCGGCGCGGTTTGTTTGCCCGCAGCGGCATTCGATTTGGATGAAACGGAAGAGCGACCAGCGGACGGCACTTTCAGGGTTTCCAGTTTCAAAGATCCACTCCCCAGAAATCGAAAAGTTCAGCGGCCAGCTCAATCCCCAGATCCCAACCGTCCGGCCTCTGCGCTCCCTTCCAAACGACAACGGCTTCTACCGCTTGGCGGGTCGTAAGATTGGTCAGGCGGATCCGCTGGTTCATATCCAGCTCCGAAGGACTGACCAAGAGGCAGCCGTAACAGTTCACCACGCGCGTAAAACCCGTCTCAAAATGCAGTGGTCCCCTGCCGCTCCATTCGATGGCAACCGGGACACGTGAATTCATGCGCGGACCGCGCCTTTTTGGCCTGGTCCGAATGTCACGGGGCAGGTCGTGGATAAAGGTCATCCTGTTTGCATCCCCCGGACGCCGAATCGAAAACCGGAGAAGAACTTTTCAGCGGCGGCGCGACGCCTCCGAAACAGATGCTAAAAAGCGAAGAAGGACAGGTCAATGGTACGAAACGACAGGTGCGGCCAGTTCGTCGGACCAGGCGATGGCGAAAAATTGGAGAAAGCGAAGAGACGGCGAATCGGGGAGGGGCGAAATCAATCGGCCGATGCCGGATTGCCGGCAAAAGAGGGCCGGCCAAAGTGACGCTCGAGCCAATCCTGAAAGGAATCCATGTAGGTATAAAAGACAGGAGTGAGATAGAGCGTGACGAGTTGAGAAAAAACCAATCCGCCGACGACGCAGAGACCAAGCGGGCGGCGGGAATCGGCGCCGGCCCCGAAGCCGAATGCAATGGGAGCCGTACCCATCAAAGCGGCCATCGTAGTCATCATGATCGGACGGAAGCGGATTAGGCAGCCTTCGTAGATGGCTTCGTGCGCGGACTTGTGCCCGGATTTTTCGCGTTCGACGGCGAAGTCAACCATCATGATGGCGTTCTTCTTGACGATACCGATGAGCATAATGACGCCGACGAAGCCATATATATCAAGGCTGTAGTGAAAAATCTGAAGGGTCAGGAGCGCGCCAAAGGCCGCGGACGGGAGTCCCGAAAGAATCGTGATGGGATGAATAAAGCTCTCGTAGAGAACTCCAAGCACGATGTAAATGACAAGGATGGCCAGGATCAATAGGACCCCCAACCCCGTGAGAGAGGATTGAAAGGCTTGCGCCGCTCCCTGAAAGGAAGTGCTGAACGTCGCGGGAAGGGTCTGTCGCGCAAGTTCCTGGACCTCTTTGACGGCGTCGCCGATCGCAAAGCCGGGTTTGAGGTTAAAGGAGACGGTGACGGCCGGGAGCTGCCCCAGGTGATTGACGGTGAGCGGGCCGAGATTCTCCGAAAGCTTCGATACGGCGCTGAGCGGCACCAAGGCGCCCGTGCTCGACCGGATGTAGAGCATGGACAGGGCGGAGGGATCGCGCTGGTATTTGTCTTCGAGCTCCATAATGACCCAATATTCGTCGTTGGGTGCGTAAATCGTGGAAACCTGTCGCTGGCCGAAAGCCGTGTAAAGCGCGTCTTCGACCTGCTGCGCCGAGACGCCGAGAGCGGAGGCCTTGTCCCGATCGATATCCACATTGACCTGGGGATTGGAAAGGAGCAAGTCGCTGGTCACGTCCTGCAAGCCGGGAAGCTTGGACACGCGCTGGGTGAAGGAGGTCGCGTCGCTGTAAAGCTCCTCGGTGTCGGGAGATTGCAGCGTGAATTGATACTGGCTCTTTGTAAGATTTCCTCCGATCTGAATCGGCGGAGGATTTTGCATATAGACGTTGATGCCGGTGACGGCGGCAAATTTCGGACGAAGCTCCTGCATAACTTCGTTGATTGTCGGGTGATGGCGGAAAAGCGGCTCGACGGACCGTAGCAGCCCGCCCAGAAACGGAGTCGACCCGTACCTGGCCTCGAGGCCGAGAATGAACTGGCTCGGAATCTCAGGCCGGTCTTCGGGAGACTTCAAGTGAAGAAACAATATCCCCTGATTGTTGGCGCCGAAGCCGAGCGTGGAAAAGAAGTCCAAGCGATTCGGATCGCTCATAGCCACGCGGTTGAGGGCTTCTTGGTGCTCGACCATCGAGTCAAAGGAAATCCCCTGGGCCGCTTCCGTGAAGGCGAAGATTTGCGAGGCGTCTTCCTCGGGAAGAAAGCCCTTGGGAACGATCATGAACTGCCAAACGGTGATGACGAGGATGACTCCGGAAATCACCATGACCGTGACGCGATGGCGAAGCGCCCATTGCAGCGAGCGGTCGTATTTCGAAAGGAGCCAGTCGAAGAATCTTTCCAGGGTCATGTACATCCGGCCGTGGCGCATTTCGTGCTGAGAGCGCAGAAACCGGCTGCAAAGCATCGGCGTGAGGGTGAGCGAAACGAAGCCGGAGACAAGAATGGAGACCATGATGACGACGGCGAACTCGTGCAGCAGCCGCCCCATGATTCCGCCCATAAAGAGCACCGGGATAAAAACCGCGGCGAGTGAAAGAGTCATCGATAGAATGGTGAAGCCGATTTCCTTCGAACCGCTGAGAGCCGCTTCCATAACTCCTTCGCCCATTTCCATATGGCGGACGATGTTTTCGAGCATGACGATGGCGTCGTCAACGACGAAGCCCACGGAGAGCGTGAGCGCCATGAGCGAGAGATTGTCGATCGTATAGCCGAGAAGGTACATCACGGCAAACGTGCCCACGATGGACATGGGAAGCGCGATGCTGGGGATGAGGGTTGCCGAGAGATTCCGGAGGAACAAGAAAATAACCAGGACGACCAAACCAATTGCCAGAAACAGCGTGAACTTCACATCCGCAACCGACTCACGAATGGATACGGAGCGATCGTAGAGGATCCGCATCGAAACGGAGGGCGGAATGATGTCCTGGAACTGAGGCAAAATTTGTTTGATGTTGTCCACTACTTCGACGGTATTCGTTCCCGGCTGGCGCCGGATAGCCAGGACAACCGCGCGCGTGTCGTTCCACCAGCTGGCGATTTTATCGTCCTGCACGCTGTCGAATACTTTCCCGATGTCCTGCAAGCGGACGGGGGAACCGTTGGAATAGGCCACGATCAGCGGACGGTACAGCGAAGCGTGATTGAGTTGGCCGGTAGCCTGCAGAGTAAAAGCCTGATGTGTCCCCCAGAGTGTTCCGACGGGAAGATTGACATTGGCGCTAGAAACAGCCGCAGCCACCTGATCGATGCCAATTTGGCGGGTCGCAAGCGCCTGCGGATCCAGCTGGATCCTCACGGCGTACTTCTGGGAGCCGTAGACCTCCACCTGCGCCACGCCCTTGATCATGGATATGCGCTGACCCAGCAACGTCTCCGCGTACTGATCCACCACGTACATCGGCAGCGTCTTGGAGCCGAGCGCCATGTAAATGATCGGCGAGTCCGCCGGATTCACCTTGCTGAACGTGGGAGGGGTGGGCATGTCGGGAGGCAGTTGCGGCGCGGCGCGGGAAATCGCGGCCTGAACGTCTTGCGCCGCGCCGTCGATATTTCGGCTCAAGTCGAATTGGAGAGTGATGGTCGTGCTGCCCAGAAAGCTAGAAGAGGTCATCGAGTCGATGCCGGCGATCGTCGAAAACTGCTTTTCGAGGGGCGTTGCGACGGCCGAAGCCATCGTGTCCGGACTCGCGCCAGGCAAGGAGGCGGAGACCTGAATAGTAGGGTAGTCGACGTTGGGCAGATCGCTGACCGCGAGCGCGCGGTAACCGATGATTCCGAACAACAGAATCGCCGCCATCACCAGTGTGGTCATGACGGGGCGGCGGATGAAAATCTCGGCAATACTCATGAAGCGCTCTCAGTTACCGGAGGAGTCGCCGGAATTGGCTGACTTGATTTGCACCTGAATCCCCGGAAGCAAGCGCAGTTGCCCATCGGTCACTACGGTTTCTCCCGGAGTAATCCCCTGGGAGATCACGGAGTCACCGTTGATGGTCCGAGCCACCTTCACTGGACGGCTCTCTGCGCGGTCATCCGACGAGACGACATACACAAATTGCCCGTCTTGGCCGGTTTGCACTGCCTGTGAAGGGACCGTAATGGCGTTTTCTTCTTCGGAGAGCCGGAGCGTGACGGTGGAGAATTGGCCAGGCCAGAGGCGATGGTCCGGATTCGGAAAGGCGCCCTTAAGCTTGATAGTCCCGGTCGTGTTGTCGACCGAATTGTCCACAAAGACCAAATATCCGCCCTCGGCCGCGGTGTCGCCATACGGGACCGCCTGCACGGGAAGGCGACCCAGCGCCATATATTTCTTGATGACACCGAGATACTGCTCCGGAACGGAGAAGTCCACGTAGATCGGGGTAATCTGATTGATGATCACCAGCACGGGGACATCGTTTTGCTTGACGACATTGCCCGGATAGACCTGGAGAGCGCCGGTGCGGCCGTCAATCGGCGAATTGATCGAGCAATATTGAAGATTGAGTTCCGCCGCTTCGACAGCGGCTTGATCCGAGCGTACGGCCGCATCGTCGGCCTCGGCCGTGGACAGGTATTGGTCGTACTGTTCTTTGGCAGCGACGCCTTCGTTGAAGAGCTTAGTGTAGCGCTCGGCCTCCACGTGCGCGAGCTGCGCCTGAGCTTTATCGCGGGCCAAATTTGCCTCCGCTTGCGCGAGGGCCGCCTGGAAAGGACGGGCGTCCAGCGTGAAGAGGAGTTGGCCTTTCTTTACGAAATCCCCCTGCTGGAAATGGACAGCATTCAAGATGGCGTTGACTTGCGCCTCTATAGAGACCTTGGAATAGGCTTCTCCGGTGCCAATTGCTGTCAGTTCGATCGGGACCGTCTTTTGGACGGCCTTTGCCACAGTCACAGGAACCGCCAGGCTCGGGGCGGTCTGAGCCGTTCTTGTGGAGCAGGCGGAAAGCAGCGCGGTCGCGGCGAGGAGCGCGACAATGGTGAACTTTGCGTGGCCAGTCGACAGTTGTTTGCTCAAGATCGAGTCCTAGGTGTGACGCAGATGGGGCGGTTGTGGGCCCGCTACGCAATCCTCACTATCATAACGTGTCTCAGAGGGTTATTCCCACGCTTCCGTTTTCCACCGTCAAGGATAGCCCAGCAGCCACACCCACCCTTCCGGATTAGACGCGCGGACAACTATTAAGTCGCTGGAAGTTAGGAGAAAATTAGCCGGCAGCGCTCTGGTCGAGAAACCAGGCAAGCCTTCCGGAGGGCCGAATCTCGAGCGCCGGATACCCGGAGGGGTTGCCGTCCGGCTCTTGACGCAATTTCTGAATAATTTCCCTTTTTTCCGACCCTGCCACTAAAAAGTAGGTATTCCGGCCCTGATTGAGGACCACCGGCGTAAAAGTGAGCCGATGCGGAGGTTTGGCAGGCGCCTCAACGGCCATCACCCACCGCTTTGTTTCCCTCAGACCGGGCGAACCCGGAAAAAGGGACGCTGTATGCCCTTCCCCGCCAAGTCCCAGCAGCTGGACATCAAACTGCGGAGGAGCTGAGCCAAAAAACGATCGAAGGGTAGACTCGTAATCCGCTGCGGTTTCCTCGGGAGTAGCAAGTTCGGTCCGCACGCGATGGACGTTTGCCTGGGGAATTGGAACGTGAGAAATAAATGTTTCGAGCGTCATGCGGTAGTTGCTGAGAGGATCGTCGGATGGAACGTAGCGCTCGTCTCCCCAAAAGAGATGAACGCGGTCCCATGGCGTCAAAGACCGGTCACGTTGCGCCCACAAAGTATAGAACTCGGCCGGCGTGTGGCCGCCCGACAAGGCAATGGCAAATCGGCCTCGTTGCTGAACAGCCTCCGCGATCAAGCGGTCCGTCTCCTCAAGGACTGCGCGATTCAGCGCCGGCAAGTCCTGGAAAACCCGAATGGGAATTTTCATGGAAGCTCCTGATGGTCCGGCCGAAAAGTCGCCGGGGTTAAGCAGAGGTGACGCCAAAGCGGGCTAAATCCTGCCGCAATTGATCAACACTAAGGAATTGCACGACGTGCATACCCATCTCTCTGGCACACTCTAGATTGAGTCCTCGATCATCGATAAAGACGCATTCCTCCGCTCGCCGCTGGGAGATTTTTAGCGCCAGCTGGTAGATCCCAGGGTTCGGCTTGCGAATGCCCAAGTAACAAGAGGCAAAAAACGCCTCGAAGTAATTTCGGAGATCGAACGTTTTCACGCGATATTCGTTGATTTCGAGCGACTCGTTATTGAGCGCAGCCATATAATAACGGCTCGTAGCGGCCAACTCCCCTAGGAATTCCAAAGAATGAGGGAAGGCCTGGGACTGCTCGAACATGAATTGTTTGAACTCCCCGATTGTAAATGGACGCTGCCGGTAGAAGACCGTCCGGCGAAGATACTCATCGAGCGATACCTGGCCGATCTCGAACCCGTGCAGCATGAGTTCGTGGCGATCCTCGAAATCTGCCCAGTCCAAGTGAAACTGTTCGACAGCTTTTTTCCGGGAATCGCGATCCCAGCCGTTGGTGAGGATGACGCCGCCATTATCCCAGAAAAGTGTCGTAACAGGGGTCAAACCGCCCTCGCCGTGCGAGGGGAAAGGTGAAAAACGGCCCCCCGCATCCGCCTATTATCCACAGCCGACCATGCCCACCGAAGGATATTTCGTGCCACGCCGCAACTTCGAACGCGGGTCTACTTTTTCGATTTGCCTGCGGCTCTGGTCGAAGCAAGCGTCGCAAACTTGCAGTTCGGCGCCCAAGCTTCGACCGGCACATCGCCCGTGACTCGCGCCTGAATAAAATCACCGAAGAAAATGTAAGGATGCGCCATTTCAAGGGCGCTCGCGCCATCCAGGCGTGAGCGAAGGTCCGTCGGAATCGTAAAGGCGAGCGATGCGATGTTGTCGTCGAGTTGGGCGATTTTCGTTGCGCCGATGATCGTCGAGGTGATTCCGGGCTGCGTGACCGTCCAATTTAAAGCGACTTGGGCGAGCGGCTTTTCCAAGTGATTGGCCACATCAAGAAGAGCGTCCAGGATACGCCAGTTGCGTTCCGTGAATTTTCGCATCACGGGGTTGGGCGAATTCTTCAACGTCTCCAGCCGCCCTTCACCCTTGCCGCCCGATTCGTCTCGTTTGTATTTTCCGCTGAGGAACCCGCCGGCAAGCGGGCTCCAGGGGCAGACCCCGAGGCCCAGCTCTTGCGCCGCCGGAATGTGTTCGCGCTCGATATTGCGTTCGACCAGCGAATACTCCAGTTGCAGCGCGATCAACCGCTCTTTCGTTTCTTTTTCCGCAACGGTGTAGGCGCGGGCAACGTACCAGGCGGGAACGTCGGAGAAGCCGTAGTAGCGGATTTTTCCGTCGCGGACCAAATCGTCGAACGTGAAAACGACTTCTTCCGCAGGCGTTACGCGATCCCAGACATGCTGCCAATACAAATCGATGTAATCCGTCTTGAGGCGGCGAAGGGAATTTTCAAGCGCGCGATAAATATTCTTGCGCCCGTTGCCTCCCGAATTGGGGTTGCCCGAGCCTGTGTTGAAGGAATACTTGGTGGCCAAGACCACTTGATCGCGCAGTTTTCCTTCCAGGACGAATTTCCCGACCATCTCCTCGCTGCGTCCGTCCGCATAGCCGTCGGCGGTATCGATGAAATTGCCGCCTTGCTCAAGGTAGCGCAAAAAAATTTGCCGAGAAGACGCTTCGTCGGTTCCCCACCCCGTCGTGCCGCCGAAGGTCATCGTACCCAGAGAAAGCGCACTTATTTTCAATCCGGACCGCCCCAGCGTCACGTAGGTCGATAAGGACATGAATCCTCCACACCCGGGATAGATGCGCAACGTGAAACAACGGATTCAGGCTAGTTCTTTGAGCAACGCTTCGCGAAGTTGTGTCTGGCGATCGAACGGGAGCTTGTTTCCCCCCGAGGTCAGGTAGAAAACGTCGATCGCCATCTGTCCTTCGGTTTCGATTACGGCGATCTCGATATTGCAATTCAGCCTGGCAAATTGCGAACTGATGCGATGGAGAAGCCCGGGACGGTCTTGAGCGATGACTTCCACCAAAGTGCTGTGCTCGGAAGCGCCGTCGTCGATCAACACGTCGGTTTTCACAATCACTTTCGGCGGGGCCGGTTTATGGGAGCGCATGCGGTCGCGCAACATTTTCTCGAGGTCGGCGCGCCCTGCCAGCACATCTTGAATGCTCTTTTTGAAACGGTCCCATTCGGGCAGGTTCAGCTCCAAAGTGCGAAAGCGGTCCGTAAAATAAAAAGTGTCGACGACCGTCGAAGCCTGATTTGAAAAGGCGGCTGCCTTGACGATGTTCATGCCCCACGCGGAAAGCACGCCCGTCATGTTGGAGAAAAGAGAGGGGCGGTCGCGCGTCACGAGGGTGATCTCGTACCAGTGGCGGCCGCGTCTCAAAGAAAGCTGAATCGGATCCGAGCCGAGGCGTTCGGCCATTTCCATGTGGCCCAAAATCTCCTCGACGGAATAGGAGCGCAGATAGCGGCGGGGGAGGCCCTCGAGGAAATGCTCGAGGCGGTTTCCCGCGGCGGGCACGAGTGTGCGGAGGTGCGCCATCATTTCGTCGTCGGTGTTGACGTGCAGGCGTTCATCGACCGTGCGGATCATGTCGTTGGCCGCTCCGATATAAAGCTGCCAAACATTTTCCGCCTTCCACGGAGTGAGTGTTTCGGGGCTGACCGCCTTGATATCGGCGTAGGTGAGCAGACACAGCATTTTCAGGCGTTCCGGAGTTCCGACTTTTTCGGCCAACGCCCGCACAGTGGCGGGATCGAAGATATCCCGCCGCAGTGTGGCGCTCATTTCCAGGTGGTGAGTAACGAGAAAGAGGACGGTTTCACGGTCCAGGGAG
The DNA here is from genome assembly GCA_035503815.1 of Verrucomicrobiia bacterium. GTDB lineage: Bacteria > Acidobacteriota > Terriglobia > Acidiferrales > UBA7541 > Palsa-295. Next base: position 35,699 of record DATJTF010000034.1, on the reverse strand, counting down.
TCGAGTTCCAGGCGGTCCAGGGCCTTTTGCGCAAGTTCGACGCTGGCGCGGACATGATTGTCGGTTTTTGCTCCCTTCCCGACGTCGTGCAACAGCAAGGAAAGGTACAGAAGCTCCGGCTGTTCGATTTCCTCGAGGATTTCCGCATAGCGCTGGTCCCATTTCGACTGCGATTGCCGGAGCCGGTGAAGATTTTCAATCGCCACAAAGGTGTGCTCATCCACAGTATAGCGGTGTGAATAATCGCGAACGACAAGAGAATCGATTCCTGAAAACTCGGGCAGGAGCAGATTGAACAGGCCGAGCATGTGCATTTCTCTTAAAGCCTCCGCGGCATGTGGGGCCACGAGGACTTCCTGAAGAGCGACCCAGAGAGAATGGCCGCGCAGAGGCTGGGATGCGATCGCGGGAAGGGCTTGCTGCATCTGGTGCTCTGTGACAGAGCTGAGGTTGAGACCATGCCGCGCGAGAAAGCGGAAAGCGCGCAGCATCATTTGCGGATCCTGAATCGCCTCGGGCTGGCGCAAGAAAATAAAGTCGTCGACGACGGAGAATTCGGAATTGGAGAGGCGCGAGCGCAGCGATTGGAATTGGCGGTGGAGGGAGGGGCGGGAAACGGGAATCTCCTCCAAGAGTTGGCGGCTGACGCGGTAGATGGAACGCGCGTTGCGAAAATAGGCGCGCATCCACTCCGCGGCGGTCAAAGGCTCATTGCCTCCCATGCCGATCCTCTGAATAGCGGCCTGGTCCTGCGCTTCCCAGGCGAGCGTGTTGTCGTCGCGGCCGTGCCGGAAATGGAGAAAACAGCGGACGGAGGTGAGAAACTCGAAAGCGAAATCGAACTGCCGCTGGGTGTTCTCCGGCAGCGGGGATTTCACGCTGGACCACCCTCCGCCCTTCTCCAAGGCGGATATGATGGACAGCCAGGCGACCAGATTGTGATCGCGCAAACCTCCGGGCGCGTCCTTTACGTTGGGCTCGAGATGAAATACCGTGAAGCCAAACTTGGCGTGGCGCGTTCGGGTGAGCTCGCCGAGCCGCTCGACGAGCAGCCTCGATTCACGCCCGACCAAACGAGGGACCACATGTTCGCGCAATCTTTCGAACAGATTCCGATCCCCGGCGAGATAGCGGGAATCAAGTAAGGAAATAACGAACTCCAGATTTTCCCGGTCGAACCGCTCGCATTCGGAAATCTTTCTGCTTGCCGGACTCAGCTTGAGGCGCAGATCCCAAAGCGATTGCGAAAAGTCGCGAATCTGCCCCTTCACCCTGGACTCCGCACTCCCGCTCTCGAACAGAAACAAGATGTCTACATCGGAGTGCGGAAACAGGCCGGCGCGGCCGAATCCACCCAGAGCCACGAGTGTGACTCCCGCCGGAGCGCCCAAATCCGGCACCACCGCTTCGGTCCATAATCGCAGAAGGACGGATTCAACCAGGCTCGTCCGCCCAGAGACTGCCGCGCGGCCGTCTCCGGACTCAGCAAACGATTTTTCAATCCGGCCAAACTCTCGCACATAGTGTGAACGGAGTTCCGTACCCAGCGTGGGATTCATGGGGTTGCCGAGGGACTGGTCAGCGCAGCCGCGCGCCGCCTGCCCGAAAGGCGAAGGTCGCCCGACCGGAGCGCGGGCAATGCGGGATCAAAGAGCGCTTTCTCCCCGTTCATCGTTTCGTATGCGGATTGCTTCATCCACCTTGCTGAGAAAAATCTTGCCGTCTCCAATTTTTCCAGTGCGCGCGGAGGTCACGATGGCCTGCACGGCGCGCTCCACGATATCGTCGTGCAGAACCATCTCAATCTTGATTTTGGGGATCAGATCGACCGTATATTCGCGGCCGCGATAAAATTCGGTGTGGCCCTTCTGGCGGCCGTGCCCGCGGACTTCGAGGACCGTCATCCCCTCGACGCCAATTTCATGCAGCGCGTCCTTGACAGCGTCCAGCTTGGAGGTCTGAATGATGGCTTCCACTTTCGTCATCTTCACCCGCCTCGAACTGCGGAGTCTCTCTCAACGCGCAAAAAGAAGCAATGCCCGGCCCAGCTCACTAGGCCGAGGTCTCCCAGTAATACCCTTCCTCACCGTGCTGGGAGAGATCCAATCCTTGTTGCTCTTGTTCCTCGGGCACGCGGAGGCCAATGATTTTGTCAACGACGAATAGGATCACAAGCGTGCCGACGATGGCCAGCACCCATGCAATCGCCACACCCACGCACTGGTTGAACAATTGGTGGGGATTCCCTTCCAGCACTCCCGAAGGCAACACCTTGCCGGCGCTGTCCTTGAAAATCGGATTGATCGCGCTCGAAGCAAATATCCCCGTGAGGAGGGCGCCGATGGTCCCACCGGCCCCATGGACGCCAAAAGCATCCAGGGAATCGTCATAGCCAAAGCGGGACTTTACCGCCGTCACCATCCAAAAGCAGAAAACTCCAGCGATAAACCCAATAGCGAGGGCTGGCATGGGCGCAACAAACCCCGCCGCGGGGGTGATGGCCACCAATCCCGCAACGGCCCCCGAAATCGCCCCTAACGCGCTTGGCTTGCCATTACGGAGCCATTCCGCCCCGCTCCACCCGACTGCCGCGGCCGCGGCTCCAAAATGCGTGGCAACGAATGCGCTTGTTGCCAGGCTGCTCGCAGCGAGCGCGCTGCCCGCATTGAAACCGAACCAACCGACCCACAAAAGACAAGCTCCCACGAAGCTGAGAACCACGCTATGTGGAGGCATTGCCTGTTTCGGGTATCCGAGGCGTTTACCCAGATAAAGGGCGCAAACCAGCGCCGAAACTCCGGAGGAAACATGCACAACCGTGCCCCCCGCAAAATCTAGCGTCGGAAAACGCCCGCCGAGGGACGCGTTGAGCAAGCCGCCCTTCCCCCACACCATGTGCGCCATGGGGTCATAAACGATCACGGACCATAGAGAAAGGAAAGCCAGCATGGCGCTGAACTTCATCCGTTCGGCAAACGCTCCGGTAATCAGCGCCGGCGTAATAATGGCGAACATCAGCTGGTAGATCATGAACGTCTGGGCAGGAATCGTGGGGGCATAGGCGGGATCGGGATCCGCGCCAACGTGATGCAGAAAGAAATTGTGATAACTGCCGATGAAGCTGTTCCCGGACCCGAAGCACAAGGAGTAACCGAACACCGCCCATAGGATCGTGATGACACCCATCATGGCGAAACTTTGCATCAGAGTCCCAAGAACGTTTTTCTTGCGGACCAGGCCGCCGTAGAAGAGCGCCAGGCCCGGGCCCGTCATCATCAAGACCAATGCAGCGCTGACCAGCATCCAGGCGTTGTCGCCGGCGCTTTGAGCCGCGGCTACCTGTTTCTCTAATGCCTGAATCTGGGCTGCCGTTTGCCCGGCCGCGGCCGGCGTTGCCGCCGAGGAGGCGGCGGGAGGAGCCGCGGGCTCCTGAGCGAGCAAAGGCGGAGCAAAGCCGCCCCAGAAAATGAAAAACAAAAGAAGAAGTACACGAAAGCGTTTGGCCATCAGTGGTTGTCCGTCTCCGACGCCAGAGTGTTTCATGAAGCCGAGTACTGTACCGGACCGCCGTGCGCCAATTTCATTTAAACTTTGAATGGCCGCTATCGGGAATTGTGATACCTAGAAGATGAACGTTGTGGAGATTACTCTTTTCCTGCTTCGAACTTCCAGAGATTTCGCGGCGCTTCCAGTGGCAGGATTCAAAGACACGAGGGGTGATCTAAGATTGGCTAAGGAGTAGTCGGACAGCCCGCGAAAGCAATCGTTCCGACGAGCGGAAGTCGTGTCTGCAAGCTGGCGTCACAGTCGGTTCCGTCGCGACCGCCGGCGGGCGTTCTCCGGATAATCGTCGCAGAAACCCGTGTCGAGAGCCCTATCTTCGAGCGCCCCAGGTTTCGGACGGAGGCAGGCGGCCCCGAAGGGCCGCCTTTCCTCGCTCTCTCAAGGGGAAGGTCAGAAAACGAGCTTTCCTTGAATCTGACAGATCCTCTGGTCCGTGGCCGCCGCTGCGAACGCTCCGTAGGGAGAAGTGGGCATGGTGGCCGTAAAGACAGTGTTGCCGAACGGACCGAGGGCGCCGTTCGAGTCGGGTGACGGCGTTCCGTAGTTCAAATGATTGAAAACGTTGTACGCGTTGAATCCGATCTGGAACTTGAACCGTTCGGTAAGGTCGAAAGTCTTGCGGATGCTGAAGTCGGCGCCGAAGAATCCCGGCCCCACGAACGCGTTCCGCCCGACGACGTTCCCCGTAAAGTTGGTGGACGGGAAGAGTGTGTTGATGGTGTTGGTAGCTCCCGCCGGACCGAAGCACGCCGTGCCCGTAATCAAACCGACGGCGCAAGCTCCACCGTTCGAGAAGTTCCGAGTCGCAAAGTTCGGCTGACCCAGAATTGTTGCGTTGGTGAGGTTGTCGGTCTGGAACTGGGCGAGAGTCCCCCCATCGATGATGCTGAAGGGGAAGCCCGTGTGCCAAAAGAACGTTCCCGAAAGTTGCCAGCCCGCAACCGCATAATTCATCGCCCGGTTCTCCGTCCTGAACGGAAGCGCGTAAACATAATTGGCGCTGACGTTGTGACGGTTGTCGTTATCGGATGACGCGTAACTCAAGTTGGGGTTGTAAGGATTCACTTGGAAAAGGATGCTGTTGATTACGCTGAATGGGTTGATGCCTCCGTTCGAGAGCGTGTCGAGGGAGTGCGAGTAGGTATAGTTCAACTGCCCGGTCAAACCATGCCAGCCTGTCTCCTGGAGGGACACCGTGATGCCGTTGTAATTCGAGTAGCCCGCGTTTGTGAGCTGGAGGACGTTGCCAACGCGGGGATCCGGCGCTGTCGCCGGAAGGCCCGAATTAGTGAAGTCGGCTCCCAGAGGCGCCGGCCCCGAACAAGTGACCGGATCACAATAAGAGTTCAGGTACGGATCCTGAATCAACTCGTCGTAACCATGGTTCCCGACGTAATTCACCGACAAAAGCGTACTGTGAGTGAAGCTGTGCTGCACTTCAAAATTCCACTCAAGGTATTTTGGATTCAGCACTTTTCCATCCGTATCAGCGAGAGCAGGAACAATCAAATTTCCCGTAGCGGCAGACTGACATCCCCCCGGAATCCCCGAGGCCAGTGCTGAGTATGTGTTCAGGTTGCCGCCGGGGGTATTGAAGTTGGTGGCAAAAGCACCGTTGCACTGCTGGATCACGTTCACGCCGCTATTCGGGAATGCCGTCGAAGAAGGGCCGTTCAGGTCGAATGCCAAGTTTCCCGCCGCCACGTTCCAGGCATTGAACTGCGGGAAATTGGTGGTGTAGAGCCCGAGAATTTCACCCGGGTAGAGATCTGTGAACAATCCCACTCCGCCGCGGAACACCGTATTGTCGCCGATTGGCGTCCACGCGAAGCCGATTCGCGGTTCAAACACGACGTGTTCGACGTCGGGCAGGATGTTGTGCAACCCGGTTTGGAAAGAACCGCCGTAAGCCGCGTTGTAGGGTATGTCTGCCCCGTGCGCCATGTCGTTGAATGGCGTGACCGGCAGCGTGGCGCAATCGTGCTGGCAAACACCGCCCGAATTGCGATCTGCCCGCAAGGCCAGAGTGAATTTCAGCCTCGAGCTGGCTTGCCATTCGTCCTGGAAATACAAGCCAAAGCTGTAGAAGGCGAGAGGCTGAACCTTATTTTGCGAGAAATTGTAGAGAACACTGCCGCCAACTCCCGGAACATAGACTTGGTCGTTGGCGAACCCGAGCAAGGAGGTTTGAATCACGGGATACTGCGTCAGGGTTTCAGAGCCATAATCGCTGACGTCGTCCCGGCGAAAGTTGACGCCCATCTTGAAAGAATGATTTCCGCGCGTAATAGCTAGGTCGTCGATAATCTGCCACTGCGTGACGTCCCGCCCTTGCGGGTACTCAAAGCCCTGCGCGAACCCGCCGGGGTTCCCCGATCCTGTCCCGAGCGCGGTCGTTGCGGAGCCGTCAATCGTGAACGCCAGATTTCCCGGAAAGAGCGCCAATGCCGCCGCCGGATTCGGATTCCCGAAGATCGCCGAGTAGTACAGCACCGACCCGATGAAGTTGTTGACAACGTTCGGGCTGAAGATGTGCGTGTAGTTCAGCTGGCCTTCGTCCTGCGGCTGGTTGCTGCTGTCATTGAATACCGGGTTGACGGAATCGGTGTAAGTGGGCTGCAATCCGCGGTCGAACTTCACCCGCCCGAAGATTTTGTCCGTGTCGCTGAAATTGTAATCCACGCGGCCCGAAAGCAGCCACTCTTGGTTGCCGTTCGAGACGGACTGCGTGTAGCCTTCCGTGCACCCGCCGCCGCCCGCGCCATTCGGATTTGTCGGTTGGAGGTTTGCGGGGAGCACGGCGCCCGAAACCGGATCCGATATCAAATTTGTCGCAGGATTGTAGGCAAAATTCAAGCAACTCCCCAGCGGTCCAAGCGGGTTCGTCATAGCATTGTAGGGCGTTCCAAGGGTGGGCACGGCCTTCGAAATCCCCGGCGCGCCGTTGTACAGCTTGAAGGCGTTCTGGTAGAACCCTTGTGTTGCCGCGTCCTGGGGAATGTTTCCCAGGATGTAGCTCTGGAATGCTGGAGTCATAAGAGTTACATCATGGACGGATCCAAATATGTAACGGATGCCCTCTGTATTGATGAAGAAGAACGCCTTGTCTTTCTTGATTGGTCCGCCGAGAGCAGCGGCCCACTGATTGTTGTTCTCAAACGGCCGCGTGCCATCAAACAACTTGTTGATCGGATCATTCGCGCTCAGGGCTCGGCCGGTCCAATAATAGACCGCGTCGCCATGGTAGGCGTTGGTGCCGGACTTGGTGGTGTAATCGATCTGCGCGCCGGCTTGGCGACCATACTGGCCCGTGTAACCGTTCGCGACGATGGTGACCTCTTGCAGTTCATTTCCACCCAGCAACAGGTTGCTGGCGCCTGTGTTGTTTAGGTTCAAAAAGGGGTCATTGTAGTCATTGCCGTTGACGGTGAACAGGTTGGCATCCGCAGGCAGGCCGAACGCGCTGAAGTTTCCATATCCGCCCGCCGTCGAGTTGTTCGCCGTAACTCCCGGAGCTGTGTTGGCGAGGTACGTGATGTCACCACCAGGATTTGGGATTTCGTTCAACTGCTTGGTATCGAAGTTCGTGGTGATATTGCCGTTTTCCGTTTGAAGCATCGGTCCCTGAGAGGTCACTTCGATTGTCGTGCTTACGCTTCCAGTCTCCAATTTCACATTGGCCGTCACGATCTGGCCCAAGATCACATCCACGCCGAGCACGGCGGTCTTGAATCCATCTCTTGAAACTGTGAGAGAGTAATGGCCCGGCTTCAGCAGAGGAATGTTGTACGTTCCGCTGGAGGACGACGTGACATTTGCCGTTTCGCCCGTCCCAACATTCTTCAGCGTGATTTTCGCACCGACAATCACGGCTCCGGTCGGATCCGTAACGGTGCCGGCTATGCCGCCGGTCACCACGCTCTGCGCACTGATAAGCGAAGGCACCATTATGAGTAGCCCGAGCAGCAGGAGGACCTTGGAAGTCTGTGACAATCTCATCTTCACTCTCCATTCGCGCAAATTGGCTCTCGAAAAGAGGCGGGACTCGGGGTGCATCCGCACCAAATGAACACGCCCCACCCCCATTTCCAGGCCATATGCATTGCACGGCAAGAACCGAACAATTCCCCTGTGTTTTCAATGATTTCGGGAACCTCTCCCGAGCTGAATCTATGGCTTAGCGTAGGCGAAATCGCGGATTAACCCCAGCAGGTGAATTTTCAAACGATTGTTTTGTCACTTCGTCACGCCGAATTTGCGGGACACATCAAATGGAATAAGTTCGAAGCGCATTCCATTATTGGAAGAGTTGCGCGGGATCCGAAATGCGGATTTCACTTGCAGAAATCGCCAGCCACCCGCTCCCGCCGAGGCCGCAGGGATGAATGGCAAGCGGTGCACTAACCGCTCGCAGAGGAGTTCGCTGCTCTTATGTCTCGAGCGGTAACCCTATTCGGACATATCCGAACTCACGCCGATCCAAATCTGCGTGATCGATTTCAGGTTCTCTTTGTAGGTTCGAGAGGCCGTGTATTCCTTGCCGCCCAGAATGCGAATCACGTATTCACCCGTAGTCCACGGCTGAATTTCCTGGACGTAGGAGCCGTTCACAAGCACCGAACGATGAATTCGAATGAATCCGTAAGGCGCGAGTTTTTCGCAGACGGACGATATTGATTCCCGAAGAAGGTGGGATCCCGATTGCCCTTGGAGAAGGACATAATTGCCTTGCGCTTCCACGGCGCGGATTTCCGAAGGGTCGATGAAGAGGATTCGCCCTTTCGATTTGATCGCGATCTTGGAGGGTTTGGGCGGAGGCGGTTTCAACTGTCCCAAAACGTCGAATAGCTTCGTGGTTCTTTCGCTCGCGGTCCTTTGCAGCGCAATGTTCAAGGCCTCATCCACGCGCTCGCCCGAAAACGGCTTCAAAATATAGTCCACGGCATGTTTTTCAAATGCGGTGATGGCGTGCTCGTGGTGCGCGGTGACGAATATAATCGCCGGCGCGGGCCGGTTCTTGAAGCTCAAGAAATCTACAAGGTCAATCCCGGAAAGTTCGGGCATGCGAATATCAAGGAGAAGAACATCGAAGGGTGTCTTTTCAAGCTTCTCAAGTGCGTCGGTCGCGCTGTCCGCCGAATCAAAAAACTCCACATCGCTTCGCGAGAGCAACACTTTGGCCAGTGCGGTTCTCGAAAGGGGCTCATCATCCACGATCAAAGCGCGCACGGCTCATCTCTTTCCGCCGGGCTCACTACTTACGATGGAGGGATAGGCCTTGTCGTCCAATTCACGACCCAACAAGGGAAACGTAAGTCTCGTTACGGCAATGCGACCGTCGATATCGAACGAGAATGCTGCATCGCCGGAATACAAACCCCTTAACCGCGCCCTGGTGTTTTTCAATCCAAGGCCCGGCCCACCGCGGCTTGCACCCCCGACACTGTTTTGGACACTCAATTCCAGCAGGTCGTCCGTCCGGCGAGAGGCAATTTCCAGCCAACCCCCTTCGCGACGGCTTGCTACCCCGTATAGAAGCGCATTTTCGACAATTGGTTGCAGGATGAGCTGAGGAACCAGAAAATTTCGTGTTTCTGGACTGATATCCCACCGAACTTGAAGACGTGAACCCAAGCGCATGGCCTCGAGCTCGAGATAGGCCGCGACGAAGACAAGTTCCTTGTCGAGCGAGATCAAGTCCGTGCTGCCATATTCCAAGGCCGTTCGGAGCAAACTTGACAAGCGGATCAGCATTTTCTTGGCCAATGCCGGGTCTGTTTCGATAAGGGTGGAAATCCCCTGCAGCGTATTGAACAAGAAATGTGGATGAAGCTGGCTCTTTACCACCTGCAACTCGCTGGCGGAAAGGGCCTCCTGAAGTTGCGCTCTCTCCAATTCCTCGGCTTGCACCTGTCGGAAATACGCGTAGGCGTGCGCCGCGATCACGATCGTGAGGTAAACGCTTATCTCGTCGCCAAACGTCCCGTAGATGAGACCCGAAAGCTCATGGATCGATCTCGGAACAAACCTTTGCAGCCCAATATCCCAGACAGGAGCAATCAGCGCCCGAATGAGCGCGTAACAAAGCACAAACGCGGCGGATCCCAAGGCGTAGATGATGATTTTCCCAACCGGTTTGTTGCGCGTCACGGGGTATCGCCTGACGATGTAGAAGAGGGGAGGAGTTAGAGTCGCAAAAGCGGCAAAGCGGATCGTCGTAAGGAGCAACAACTGTGGGAAAGGGATATGCCATCTTAAATCGCGTTCGATTACGTACTGCTGCGAAGAAAGCAGAGTGGCCAAGGTCAGCCAAAAGCCAAATGACAATAGATACGCCCGAGCCACCTTCGCAAGCTGAGAGTTGGAAAGGGTCACGATGTGCAATCTAATGTGAACTAGTGTGCTTTCAAGACATTAGATACGAAACGCAAGAATTTGGGTGCCAATGGGTGGATAAATGACACAAACGCCTCTGGATCAGAGTCGAAAAGGTCATTTCGACGGACCTCTAGGTTTAGAGTTCTGTGCTGCACCTAGCTTTGCGCCCTTCCTGAAATCGTTGCACTGTCCCAAATGCGCCGGCCAGGCCATACCCGGGCTTCGGCGCGCCAAACTGACGTTTCATCACAATAGCCAAGCACGAATTCCCCGCCTGCGGTACCGTTGCATTCACCGTCTCTTGCGTTTGGGCAAGATTGTCCAGTGCGAGTAGCTGTGGAAATGAAATTCAACACTGGAAGAGTTCTAAGCTCTTAGGCCAAATCGAGTCTCCGCGCACCGGAGGAATGCGTGAACCTCTTAAAGTCGATCGTCCTGGGAGGATTGGTTGCAGGATTCTTGGACGGCGCCGACGCGTTGATCTTTACAAAGGTCGCTTTGGGGTTTCCACCCGGCAGGCTCCTTCAATACATTGCGAGCGGACTTTTGGGTTTGCCGGCCTTCCGAGGGGGATGGCACACCGTTGCGCTGGGCGTGAGCATCCACTTTTCGATTGCAATGGTGGCGGCAGCCGTGTTTTGCATTGCGAGCACCAGGATCCGCACTTTGACTGAGAGACCCCTTCTTTCCGGCGCCGCATTCGGACTCGTCGTGTATGCCTTCATGCATTATGTCGTCTTGCCCCTTTCCGCTCTGCCCAAGCGCACAATTCCAGTCACACGCCTCGAAATCGCGAACCTCCTCTTCTCGCACATTTTTTTCGTGGGGATGCCAATCGCGTTGGCGGCCAAACACACCAAAAGCTCCTGATCTTCCCGTCGGGACTGGAGCGAAAAGGAGCCGAATTTCGGCCGACGCAAGCGCCTGTTCAGGGAGCATGCGCGGCAGACTTCGTCCCGATAGTCGACCCGAAGATGCCGACAGCTACCGTTCATTATCGTGGGTTTCTAAGAAACGGCGATGAGCCTGGAGCCGAGGCCCGGACTTGAACCGGGGACCTGCCGATTACTCTTGGAATGCTAAATCTATTGGTTTTCAAGCGGTTTCCTCATTCCGAGATAGGCAAAAATAGGCGCTTTTAGGCGCAGTTGTTAGCAAGATGTTAGCAAATCTGACCCCGCGCGGCGCGGGAGGAACGCGCGTGGACGCGAATTGTTTTTTCCGTAGTGCTCGGCGCGGTATTGCTTACCCCGACTTTTTGTTTGATGGCCTCGAATCGTCCCCGACCATAATCGAGCAGTTACTTGTTCAAAGTGCATCCGCATATGTTGTACTTTCGCCTAAGCGAACGGGCCAGTTCGCCGTCGTCATCAAGTCGGCAATCGGAAAAGTGAGAAATCCGACTAATCGTCCACTGACAGCCCGAGAGACTTCGGGAGCCCGCTCCTTTATGCTGCCTTGGAGCTAATGAAGCTTCGCGAACTCGGACTTGGCAGCGATGAGGATGGGGATGTCGGGGTCGGCGTGTTTCCATTGTACCAAAAAATCTTGATAGACGATTTGCGCTTTAACGGTGTCACCGGCGCCCATTAGACTTGGATCAGCAATTACGGTGGGAGGCCCATGCGGTGCAGCATGTCCTGATAGCGCGGGTCGTGGCGCAGTGGCTCGAACCGCCGATGCGGCACCTTTATGTAGGTGAGTTCAGGGTCACGCTCCTCGTAAGCCTTTTCCAGCCAGACGAAAGCCTCGTCCATCTCGCCCAAGGCTCCATATAGAATGGCAATTGAACCGGAGGGTACAAGTCCCTGATGATGTAGTTTCATCAGCTTGGCGAGTATCTTGCGCGCCTTCTCTCGCTTGCCCGCTGCCGCATAGGCGAAACCGAGATCCACGACCCTGTCTGTATCGTCGGTTCCGGAGAGTTGCAGCGCCTGTTCAAATTCTTGGATGGCTTCCTCGTGCTTTCCCATATTCAAGTATGCCCAGCCAAGGGTCTGGTGGGTCGACGCAAAACGGGGATCCATTTCCATAGTTTTCTTCAATTGCTCCAGCGCCTCGTCAACCCGGCCCGCTACGAGCAGTCGGCCCGCCAAAGCGTTGTTGACGGGCAACGACAGCGGGTCGAGGTCGCGCGCCCGTCTCTCCTCAGAAATCCCTTCCTCAAATCGACCTACATACATCAGATAACCGGCGTACCAGTGGTGAGCTCGGGCATCCCCTGGGTTTAATTGCACGGCGCGCTTATATTCTCGCTCGGCCGTTGCCCAATCCCACTCGTGAGTCTCCGCAATGAACGCGAGGGATGCGTGGGGTTCGGCCAGAGTATCATCCAATTCGATCGCTTTCAGCGCTGCTGCCTTGGCTCGCGACAGGGAGTCTTTCGACGGAAAACCACCGCGGAATCCAAGCATCGCGTAGGTATCGGCCAGTCCGCTATAGGCCAACGCGTAGCCCGGGTCCCGCGCGATCGCCTGTTGGAAAAACGCGATGCTTTTGTTGAGCGCGTCCTGCGTTCGCAGGTTGAAATAGTAGCGGCCCTTTAGGTAATCCTCGTGAGTTTCAGGGTCAAGGGGGTGTGCGGACGCCAGAGTCAGCCGCTCCTGCTCCTGGGGTGTGAGGCTGATCTGGATTCGCTCGGCGATAGTCCGAGCGACCTCCTCCTGGACCGCGAGGAGACTTCGATATTCTCGCTGGTATTCCGCCGCCCAAATGTGGTCGTCGCTGGCGCCGCGAATCAACTGAGCATGGACGCGAACCTGGTTGCCCTCTCGTATTACCGAGCCTTCAACAATGGCATCCACCCCGAGGGTTTTGGCGATCTCGGGCACCGAGAGCTGCGTGTTCTTGAAGTGCATCGCCGAGGTGCGCGAGATCACGCGGAGGCCATGGATGTTCGCAAGCCGCCCGATGAGCTCCTCGGTCATGCCATCAGCCAGGTAATCCTGAGAGGGATCTCCGCTCAAGTTCTGTAACGGGAGCACAGCCAGCGAATGAATCGGCGGCACTGCGGGAGTAGCCGGGTAGCTCCGCAACAGTCGCCATGCCCAGCCCGCAACCCCGAGGACACACGCTGCAGCGACCACGACCAGCCATAACACTCGGCGGCTAGGGCCAACTGCTGCCTGCGATTCCGACTCCTGCGGAACCAGGACCGCCTTTTCCTTTTGCCCCTCGCCCGCAATGCCATCAACCGGCGCAACAAAGCGGTAACCTCGGCGGGGCAGCGTCTCAATAAAGCGCGGGTGTTCGGCTGAATCGCTCAACGCGTCGCGCAGCTTCTTGATGGCGCTGTTCAGACCGGTATCGAAGTCAACAAAGGTATCCGAAGGCCAGAGTTTTTGGCGGAGTTCTTCGCGCGTAACCACGTCGCCTGGATGCTCAAGTAGGACAGCCAGCACGTGGAAGGGTTGGTCCTGAAGCTTCAGACGGATGCCGTGCTTGTACACTTCGCCCGCTCGCAAGTCCACTTCATATGCGCCAAATCGTGTCCTGCGAGTCGCTGCGGTTGCTTCCATGGCAGGGGTTCCGAGCGTGCCAGGAGTCTATCACCAATAGCTTTGGGCCGAGCGAATATGTTCTGGAGATTCCCTGCAACCCGCCTGAATTCAAAGGGCTGCACCATCAGAACCAGAACATATACAGACCATTCGCACGCCATTGTGCCTCAAACCACTTCGCGGCAATGTCGGCGAATTCGGTCAAGTCCATGATCGAAGAAGTAGCCGAAGAGCCAGCTTCAAACTAGGAGATCTTATGAAAAACAGAACTTTGTGGCGGGCGGTAAGCATCAGCGCGGTCTTGGTCCTGGCGGTAGCCATCGGGGCTCTGGCTCAAGATGGGACGCCGACGCGCTTCAGCGGCGTAATTAATGACTATAGCCCCATAAGCGGGGGCACAACTGCGTGGGAACTTCACGGGCCCTGGAGTTTGACTTTGAACAAAGAAACCGGAACAGCCCATTTCTCAGCGTCCCTGACGATGGGGTTGTCAGTCCTTGGACAAAGCTCTACAAACGTCCAAGCGGTCAACCTAGCACAACACACTCACGACATCACGATGGATGGCACGGTCACTTACGACCCGACTGACTGCCCTCCCGCCGCCACGACCACGCCTCCCTACGTCGCCCGCATTGAGATTAACAGCACCGCCAGCGTCTTCGCGAATGGCAGCATCGCACCGTTCGGGCAGTTCTCACAGTTGCAGGTTTGTATTGCGGGAGGAACAGACGAGCCGAACGTGCCATTTTCGAATATCACGCTGGTATTCCAGAAGCCAGCCGCAACGCATTTCGGGTCGCAGGCGATCCACGGCGTCGTTCGCAAGGTGAAATACTCCGACCGGGGCGACTTACATTGATGAGGGGCGACGGACACGTTAGATTTGGACAATCTCGCCGACCGCGTGATTAAGCCAGTTCTCAAGACGAATGGTCTGAAGTGGAAAGGTTGGCATGCTTATCGCCGGGGTCTAGCCACGAACCTGCACGAACTCGGTGTACCGGACAAGGTGATTCAAGCAATTCTGCGCCATGAGGATGTCAGTACAACGCAGAGGAGCTACATCAAGTCGGTGCCGAGTGTGGTGACTGAGGCGATGAAGCGACTAGAAGCGAGAATTGCTTGTGCAGCAGGTCTCGGTGAACTGATCTGTAAGCTCTTGAAAATCTGGAGCCGAGGCCCGGACTTGAACCGGGGACCTGCCGATTACGAATCGGCTGCTCTACCAACTGAGCTACCTCGGCGCCGGATATCTCCACTGTAGCATCGCACCAAAAAAAGTGTCAAACACTGGGGCGCGACGTGTTGAGAGAGGCATTCGACCCCGCGTTCAATTCAGCGTGAAAAGAAATACATCACCCACGCGATGCCGATGGCCACTCCCAAAAAGGAGAGGAACGAATAGAGGGCATACTTCGCACGGGCGGCAGGTGCCCGATTTGTGAGACAGGAGAAAGCGATGGAAACCAAGGCGGCGAAAAGGACCATCGACTCAAAGTGGCCGGGGTGCCACATGCTTCAGGCTCTCCTCCCGTTCACGATCTCTATCAAATCGAAAATGGCGATCAAATTGACCACGCCTGCCGCAGCGATGAACCGCGTCCCCAGGTCGCCGGCGGCTCGAGACATATTCGCTCCGCCCCGCTCTAAAAAATGGGCTGCAGGATAAAATACGCCGGACGCGGAATCGGCGAGAAAACCGAGAGTCCCGAATGGGCTGCTGGAATGAACCGGGAAAACGAAGCCCCGCAATACATACCCGGTGATGGCCAAGCCTCCAACGGCGATGAAAAACAATGCCGCCCTTCCCCATCGCGCGAGCAATCCATGTCCCAGGCCGGGGAGAATCCATGCGGCGAAAACCACCAGCGGCAAACGCCAATAGCGGGCCGATTTTCGGTTTGCCCTCGGAGGCGCTTCGCTTTCGGAAGGGTTGGACGGAGTATCGTTCAAGATCGATCAGGCCAAGAGCGGAAGGATTTCTTGCTGGATGGTCCCGGTGACGCGAGCCGTGCGTTCTCCCACGTAAACATTCACCTCGGAGCGAATGCCAAACTCGGGCGTATAAATTCCCGGCTCGATGGAAAAGCAAGTATGCGGAGCGACGCGACGGTCATCGCGCGTTTCGAGGCCGTCCATGTTGGCGCCATTTCCGTGGATGTCCTGGCCAATACTGTGGCCCGTGCGGTGCACAAAATACTTTCCATACCCCGCCTTGCGGATCGTTTCACGAGCGGCGCGATCCACTTCCCAGCCGTGAATCGCCTTGTCGGACTCCACAGCCTCTTCGACGAAACGCACGGCCGCGTCTCGAGCCTGGCGAACGATTCGAAAAATCTTGGCGTAGGAATCAGGGACACGCGGGCCAAGATATCCAATCCAGGTGATGTCATAGAACACGCTGTTGGGTTGACTCAGCTTTCCCCAAACGTCGAGCAGCAGCAAGTCTCCTGCCCGAATCGGACGGGATGATCCTTCCTTCGGCTCGTAGTGGGGGTTTCCGTTGTTGGGCTGCACCGCCACGATCGGCGGATCGCCAGCCACAATTCCTTGCGAAGAAAACTGGTCGAGAATCCAGCGCTGCAAGTCGTATTCCCGGATGGGCTTGCCATCCCGCACAAAGGCGGCGGCGTGCCGGAACGCTTCGTGAACGATCTGATCGATCAGCGTCCCCGCTGCCAAATGCGTCTCGAGCTGTCGCGGCGTCCAGGTAGCCTCAAATTTCTGAACGAGATCGGCGGAACTGACGACCCGCTTTTTCAGCTTGCGGACAAGCTCCACCGTGCCCGCGTCCACGAGCCCGAGGTAGGGGATATTGTTCAACGGCGAATATTGCATGGCGACGGTCTTCGCCCCGGAGAGGATTTTTGGCAGCCCTTTATGCAACTCTTCCCAACCTGAATAGACCAGTTTTTTGCCGGGAAGCATGTCGAGCTTGTCATTTTCGACGCGATGCACCAGCTTTTTCGGCTCGCCCTTGGACGGAATGAAATAGAACCAGCGCCTCGTGACCATCTGCTTCTCGTCGAGCCCCAAAATGCGCGCGGCGATCGGATCGCGATGGTGATGGTCATAGAACAACCACCCGTCGATTCGGTTGGCGCGAAGCTCGGCTTGAATGAGCTTGATATCCATCACGGGACTTGGCTCCTAAGCTTGATGGCGCCCGGAGTTATCGCAGAGCCGGAGGATTTCGGCTCGAGTGACTCCGGCTATCACGACGCGCTTGCTTCGGCTCGATTGGCCGGCGACGATTCTAACAGCAGCCACGGGCACGTTCAAACAATGCGCGAGAAAACGGCAGAGGGATTCATTGGCGCGTCCCTCGATGGGCGGCGCTTTGAGGCGAATCTTGACGGCCCCACCGTGTTCACCTTCGACGGCGTCGCATCGCCCTCGCGGCGTCACTCTGACCCTAAACGCTACTTCCTCGCTCCGCTCCTCGACGGCAATCATTCCACCGCCTTTCGCGCCCCAAACAGCGCTGATCCCACGCGAATTTCCGTCGCTCCTTCCTCGATCGCAATTTCGAAATCGTGGCTCATACCCATCGAAAGGACAGGCAGGGGCCTTCCGATGCGGACAGAGATATCGTCGCGGAGCGCGCGAAGCTGAGCGAAATAAGGACGAACTCGCCCGGGATCGTCAAAAAAAGGAGGGACGGTCATCAGCCCGATAAGATCGATGTGAGCAAAGGGTGCCAGGCTCTCGGCGACGCGTGGCAAATCCTCGGCGCTCACTCCACTTTTTGTCTCCTCGCCCCCCAAGTGCACTTCGATCAGGACGGGCAGCAACTTGGCTTCCGCCGCCGCAGCGCTGTCGAGTCTTTTGGCCAAGGAGAGATCGTCCACCGAATCTATGCGGTGAAATAAATATGCCGCCCGCCGCGCCTTGTTGCTTTGAAGGTGCCCCACTAGGTGCCAGACTCCATCCAAGTCCGATAGAGTTCCTCGTTTATCGTCCCACTCCTGCACCCGGTTCTCGCCGAAATGGCGAACGCCGAGTTCGTACGCAGCGCGGATCGCCTCCGCCGGAAAAGTCTTCGAAATGGCGACCATTGTTATGTCTTCCGCGCGGCGGCCGGATTTCGCGGCGGATTTCTCGATACGCGCGCGAACACTTTCCAGGTTGTGTCTCAAAAGGCGTTCGGGAGCCATTACAGGGGCTGATTCTAGCACGGCGTCGCTATGCTACACTGGACGCCAATTCGATGGCCGAGCGCGGGAAATTCGTCGTTCTTGAAGGAATCGACGGTTCTGGAAAACGCACGCAGCTTGAAATGTTGGCCCGAGCCTGTTCGGAGCGCGGGCTATCTTGCTCGCGATACGCTTTCCCGAATTACGCCGGATTTTTCGGCAAGTTGGTCGCGCGCTACTTGAATGGGGACTTCGGGTCGCTTGCCGATGTAGCCCCTTCTTTCTCTGCTTTGCTGTACGCGGGAGATCGATTCGAGTCTAAGCCGAAAATCGAGAAGGAGTTGTCTTCCGGCCGGCTAGTCCTGGCGGATCGTTACATCGGCTCGAACCTTGCGCATCAAGGAGCTCGAGTTGCCCCTGAAAAACGGGATGAATTTCTGGCTTGGCTTAAAGAGCTGGAATACGGCGTCTATGCGCTGCCATCCGAAGATCTCGTGATCTACCTCTCTCTCCCCGCCCGTCAAGCCCAAGGGCTTATCGAGCAAAAAGAGCAGAGAGACTACACCAAGCTTCGCAGAGACATCCACGAAGCAAGCCTCTCTCACCTGGAGGCGGCTACGGAGGTTTACGATCATCTGGCTGAACAATCGAATTGGATGAAGATCGAATGCTGGGATGGACTCCGCCAAACGCTTCGCACGCCGGATTCGATCCATCAGGACGTTCTGGCGGCGGTGGACCTGCGCGTTCTGGCCGGATTTTCGGGGATAGGAAAACCAAGTGGGATTTGAAGAATTTTTGGGCAACGAACGGATCGTGGGAGCCCTGCGGGGCATGCTTGCGCGGGGGCGAATGCCCAGCGGCGTTCTGTTTACAGGTCCTCGCGGCATCGGCAAGTTTACGTTGGCCCGCATGTTCGCGGCGGCCGCCAATTGTGTGGATCTGCCCGATGATTTCTGCGGGCGCTGCGAGAATTGCGTTCGAATTTCTCGCCTTGCCGATCCGGCGCCTTTGATCGAGGAGGGCCTGGCGGAACGAGGCGAAAGCGCCGACACCGCCGCCGTCGAACGCACACCCTTGATTCTCGAGACTCATCCAGACGTCTGGCTGCTTGTGCCCGATCCGGTCCGGCTTCGCAATCCTGTGGCGCGTCCGGTTTTGCGCGTCGGCCAACTGCGCGCGGTGCAAAGAGCCGCGTATTTTCAGCCGCAATCACGCCGGCGCGTGTTTATTCTGGATGGCGCCGATACCATGCGTTGGAATGACGCCGACTTATTCTTGAAGATTCTCGAGGAGCCTCCCGAGACGGCCAGCCTCATCCTATTGGCCGAGTCGCCTGACGCTCTTCTCCCGACCATTCGCTCCCGCTGCCTGCAATTTCATTTTGCTCCAGTGCAAGCCGAGCCGATCGAGGCGTTTCTCGCGCGTCGTTCCGATGCGAAGCCAAAAGAGCGGAAACTCGCCGCTCAGCTATCGGGGGGAAGCCCGGGATTAGCTCTGTCCTTGAATCTTGGCGAGTCTATCCGCCTAAGGAGGACTTTACTCGAGTGGATCGCCAGGTCGATCACGGGAGAAAAACACGCCGACGTCTTCGCCGCTTCTGCTCAGCTCGCCAAGCAGGAAAAAGAGTCAATTGAAAATATCCTTGAACTTCTCTACAGTTTACTTACGGACCTTCTTGAAGCTTCGCAAAACCCAAAGCTGGCCGTGCCTCGAAACCCCGACCTGGGACCGGAGATCGAAGCGCTGGCTAAGCGCGTTAACTGGGATTGGGTCGTCGATGCCGTTGACAAGCTGGATCGGCTGGAGGGACGCCTCCGCCGCAACATCAACCGTCAGCTCGCTCTCGACGCCTATGCGAGTTTCCTAAGCGTTCAATAGGCAGCCGGCAGTTGCAAAAATTTCCCGGGTTTTGCAACCGAATCTCCGGTTTCGTAGTCTTATGAATAGTGTCTTGGGGAGAAGCTATCATGGTGAATCGGAAGTTGTTTCGTCCAAATCTCACGGAAGCAAAGGAATCGTTCGCACCGAGAGCCGTTCAAGCGGCGCCGCAACAGGTTTCCACGATCCCGCAACGCAAAAAGCCGGCTCCGCCCGAGCAAACTCATGCGGAGAATTTTTACTTCGTTAAGCAGATGCAATCGCGCGCTCCGGTTGCCGTCGTCCTTACCGATGGCGAAGTGCTCCACGGAATCGTGGAGTGGTACGATCGCGACTGCATCAAGCTGACGCGCTTCGGCAGCCCGAACTTGCTGATTTACAAGCATTCGATTCGGTATCTTTTCAAGGACGGCGAAGAAGCGGCTCAGGGCGGGTCGAACGGCCAATAACGGGGATTCCGCGGCCCGGGTCGGTGAGAACCTTAATCCTCAGCCTTTCCGCTTTTTGCGGAATGGCCCCACGAAGAAAGTCATCAGAGCTTTTGCGACCAGCCGCCCGTCCTGGTCGTGAACATCGCAGTCAACCACCGCGATGTGGCGGCCCATCCTGACGACTCGCGCGTCGGCTGCGACCACTCCGCCCACGACGCCTTCGAGATAATTAATCTTCAGCTCGATGGTGGCGCTTCTGGCACCCCGAGGCAGCGCCATGTACGTCGCCATACCTCCTGCTGTGTCCACCAGCGCGGCCATCACGCCGCCATGCACCACGCCGTGGAGCTGCCTGTGCTGATGGCCCACTCGCATCTGCATGACGACGCGCCCATAACCGGCGTTCGCAAGCTCAAAAGCAAATTGTTTGGCGGTATTCGACGCTTTTAGGCGCGCACGCAATTCCTCAATGGAGGCGCGGGCCTGGGACTTTGGGCGCCGTTTCGCAGCTAAGGCAATTGGTTTGACGCGGCGGGACATTTCAGTAGGCGGTCAACCCTCCGTCCAAAGGAATTGCCGCGCCCGTCAGCCAATTCGACTCTTCGGAAGCCAGATATACGGCCAGGTTGGCTACATCCTCGGGCGTACCAATTCGCCCAAGAGGAATCTGCCTCGCCCTCTCCTGCCTCTCCGCCAAAGGATCAGTTGCCCTCGAAATAGACCTCCGGGCCAACTCTGTCTCCACAATAGCGGGGCAAATGCAATTGACCCGGACATTCTCATGCGCGTGATCGAGAGCCATCGCCTTCGTGAGGCCCGTGACGCCCGCTTTGGCCGCGCAATAGGCGGCACGCTCGCGCCTTGCCACCAGCCCCAGAACCGAGCCGATGTTGATGATCGAGCCTCCCCCGGATTTACGCAACAACGGTAGCGCGGCTCGCGACACATGAAACGTCCCGGTCAGGTTTACCGCCAGCACGTTCTGCCAGTCCGAATCGCTGGTTTGCTCCGCCGTCGCCACCATCACCGTCCCGGCATTGTTTACGATCACGTTGAGCTGGCCGAAATGTTGGACGGCCTTGCCCAATGCTCGCTCGACGCTTTCAACTTGTGTCACGTCGCACGATATCGGAAGAACCTGGCCACTCGCCTTCCCCACCTCCGAGGCCACTTCGTGAAGCGGCGCAACTTGCCTTCCGACGATTGCGATTTTCGCGCCTTCGCGCGCAAACGCCAGGGCGCAGGCTCGCCCGATGCCCGTCCCGGCCCCCGTCAGGAACGCTGTTTTCCCCGAAAGTCGCGGCATCCGCAAGTCTCCTGGCTCGTCTAATCTACGGTAGGTCCATAGTATCGTCCATAATTTCTGCCCAGGCGAGCGGCGTTGCAATCCGTGCGGCCGCGGCGGGGTAGGCAAATCCGGAGATAACCATGCGAATCGGCATCACATGCTATCCCACCTATGGCGGGTCGGGCGTCGTCGCGACAGAACTGGGAATCGAACTGGCAGCGCGCGGGCACGAGATTCACTTTATCAGCTATGCCATGCCGATCCGGCTTGCCAATTCCTCGGAGCGAATCCAGTTTCACGAGGTGGAAGTGACCACCTATCCCCTCTTCGATCACCCTCCGTATACCTTGGCTCTGACGACCAAGATGTTCGAAGTCGCCGAGGAAGCTTCTCTCGATTTGCTTCACGTCCACTATGCGATCCCTCATTCGGTCAGCGCCTTGCTCGCGCGCATGATGACCGGACCAAAGCGGCTGCCTTTCATCACCACTCTGCATGGGACGGATATTACCCTCGTCGGCAACGACCGCAGCTATCTCCCGATCACGCGTTTCTCGATTGAGCAAAGCGACGGGGTCACCTGCATATCCCGCTATTTGCGCGACCGGACGATCCATGAGTTTGAAATTCAAAATCCCATTGAGGTCATCCCCAATTTTGTGAATTGCGATCTGTATAAACGCGCGGAAGATCAGTCCCTCAAAGGGAAGTGGGCTCCTCACGATGAACCGGTCCTCATGCATCTCTCAAATTTTCGGCCTGTGAAACGCATTACGGACGCCATCGAAATCTTCGCTCTCGTTCGGCACCAGATTCCAGCCAAATTGGTGATGATGGGCGATGGGCCCGACCGTGGCGCCGCCGAGTACCTGGTGAGGAAAAAGAAACTGCAAAGAGATGTCTTTTTTCTCGGAAAACAGGACCGCGTCCAAGAGAAACTTGGACTCGCGGATCTGTTTCTGCTTCCCAGCGACCTCGAATCGTTCGGCCTCGCAGCGCTGGAAGCCATGGCTTGCGAAGTCCCCGTGATCGCCACGGATGCGGGAGGGATGCCCGAAGTGGTCACACACGGCGTGGACGGCTACTTGGTCGAGCCGCGTGACGTCGAAAGCGCGGCAAAATTTGCTCTGGAGATCCTCACGCGCCCGGACCGCGGCCGCTCGATGGGAGTTCAAGCGCGCATCGATGCGCGACTCAAGTACTGCTCGAACGACGTGATTCCGCAGTACGAAAAATATTACCGGAATGTGTTGGAAGCGGCCGGCTACCAGGTTCGGGCTTGAAGCCCGGGAATTCGCGGGTCTCTGCTTTTTAGCGCTCCTCGAAGGGAATGGGCTGCAGAGTCTGTATGACAAAATCAATGTCGTCCTGCGTGAACGTTCCATGCGTGCCGGCGGCCACGACGAACAGGAACCTGAACTGATGATCGCGAGCGTCGAACACTCGAAGAGCCACCGGCCCGCCCTTCGACGCATCGCCGAATTCAAAACCCCGGGCGTTTGGCCAATCGAACGAATGGATTCCCGGTTGAGCATCGAATCCAAAGCCAATTTTCCATATCACGAGGACATTCAGCCGCAACGCGTCCGCCTGCGTCATCACTGGCGACATTTGCGACGGTGCCGCCGAGTAAACGTCGCGATAGAGCTCATAATTGTTTTGCGGCTCGTTTCCTTGAAACACGTTTGAGAACCTCTGGTAGGCCAAGGGACTTAATTTCTTGAATTCCCCAAGAGAGTCCGATTGCGCCTGAGGATCGAAGAAGTCCACCACTTGCCCTGAGTCAAACCGGTATTCAATCGCCGTCGGGAGAGTCCGCTGTTTGGGTTCGCCTTTCCACGGCACTCGAAACTCCCAAACATTGGTTTTCAACTCCTCCGGCTTGTCCTTCATTTTTGAGAAATCTGGCAAGGGGGCTGGCGGAGGCAAGGCTTGGGGAACGTCGTTTAGCCATGGATCCGTGCGGGCCCAGGATTTCGCCTCGGCGTAGGTAAGGGTCTGGAGTCCGTAGAAGACCGTCAACCCCGCCACCACAATTACGACCCCGAGGAGGATAATTGCGGATCGCGCGCTGTCTTTCTTATCTGTTTCTGCTGGCATTCGGCCGGCGCCTTCCTTTTTGTCAGATTTTCACTCTTCTTCCTGCCCGCCCTCTGGATGCCATTTCGTCCTTGGCGGTTATCCGCCGCGGGGGCGGCTCCTCGCAACCTCAAGCCGAAATTTGCCGTCACTCGCCGGTGGGCACAGCCGTCGCCAGCTCCGGAATCTCGATGTGAATCTGAGTTCCCTGCCCTTCCTGGCTGTGAATATCCATTTTAAATTGGTCGCCGTAGAGGAGGCGCAGACGTTCATGGACATTGCTGATTCCGATGCCGCCGCCGTAAACCTCCGCAAGCCTCTCGGTCGGAATTCCAATCCCGTTGTCCTCGATTTCGATCAGCAGTCTTCCTTCCACCCGCCGTGTGCGAATGTGGATTTGTCCTCCTTCAAGCCGCGCCGCCAGCCCATGTTTGATCGAGTTTTCGACCATGGGCTGCAAAAGCATGCTCGGCACAAACGCTTCCAGCGCTCCCTCGTCAATTTCTTGGAACACACGCAGTTTATCCGGCCCAAATCTGGCCACCTCGATATCCAGATAGTCCTCGATGAAATCGAGTTCTTCGCGCAAGGGAACGAATGTCTCGTGTTTTCGCAGGAGCCTGCGCAAGATGTTGGAAAGCTTCAGGACGACTTCGCGCGCCGCGTCAGGGTCAAACCGGATCAGCGACGAAACCGTATTGAGAGTATTAAACAGGAAATGCGGATTGATCTGGCTGGTCAGCGCATCCATTCGCGCCTTCAATAGCAGTTGCTGATTTTCCTCGAGGTTCATTTCAATCCGCGTGTTGTTCCAAATCTTGACGGCCATCGCCACGCACATCATCGACGACACCACAACCAATACCATGTACAGCCAGTTTCCCGGTTGGTCGGTAAACAGCCAGTTCGTAGGCACCGTCGCGGCCAGTTCCATGCGGCCGATTTCGACCGCGACCAGACCGAACAACGGGAGCATCGCCCAATTCGACTTGCCGTAGCGAACGGTTCGCCACAGCCACTGGGGAATGTTCAAGAAGAGAAATGGCCCGAAATGCCAGATGTCTTCCTTTTCCGGCATCACTTCCCGAATCATTCCCGCGAACAATCCGACGAGCGCCGCCAGCGGGCTGGAAAGCCACTCGTGGTTTCCAAAGGCCGGGAGGCTGATGAGCGAACCTCCGAGCAGGCCCACCACTCTCCCTCCCACCAGCCCCATCAAAAACGCCCCTTGAATCATCAAATCGAAGAAGCGATAGCCAACGAGTCGCAATAGAACACCAATGGCCAGTGGCGGCGTCAGGAACAGAAGTAGCATCACCTTCTGGTCGGAATCGCGGATTTCATTGAACAGCAGCTTGCGAAAAGACCGGAAACGCACGAGCAGAGCCGCCAGGGCTGCCGCGAATCCGACGCGCAGCATAAGCGTAAAGATCAGGTCTTTTCCGCCGGCAAGCGTTGACATTCTGTTTGCGGCCCTGGCCTTCTATCTTTCTCGCGTAACGTTAGCCAAACGCCGGGGTGAAGTAAAGAGACCCGGCCTTCAAGGTAAACCCGCTCGCGCAAGGCGGCGCATCGAAACTGCTATACTTGGAGTTTGCTATGAAACGGAAGAAAAAGAGTAATCGGGCTCGAATCGTTGCCGAGGCTCAATTGCCTACGCGGCTCGGGGCGTTTCGCATCTTGGGGATCGAGGGAACTGGTCACGGAGAGGAAGCCGTCGCCGTCGTTCGCGGAAAGCTAAACGGATCTTCGGCCAATCGAATGAGGCCCGCTCTTCTCCGCATCCACTCTCAATGTCTGACTGGCGATGTATTCAAGTCCGAACGCTGTGATTGCCGCGCTCAGCTCGAATACTCGCTCCGCAAAATCGCCAGGGAGCCGCTCGGGATTGTCCTCTACCTCCCCCAGGAAGGCCGTGGTATCGGTCTTCTCAACAAGCTGAAGGCCTATGAATTGCAGGACCGCGGACTGGACACCGTCGAAGCCAATCGCAAGCTGGGTTTTGAAGCCGATTCTCGCGACTACGATTTTGCCGCCCGAGCTCTGAAGGCCATGGGAATTCGCTCCGTTCGCCTGCTTTCCAACAATCCGGAAAAAGTTCGCCAGCTCGAAGGCGCGGGAATCCGCGTTGCCCAACGCGTCCCCTGCCGCCCTCGCACGAGCCATCATTCGAAGGCCTATTTGCGCACCAAGAAAAACAAGCTCGGACATTTGCTGGCAGGGTTGTAGTTCCACCTACCGGACGGAGATGCTCCCTTCTTTCGCGATGAAGTGCCGCCCAACAATTCATTGGGAGCGCATCGCAGGGTCGTGCGGCGAGGGACGCTGGCCGTCAATGGAAGGCTCGCGAAGGAACATTCCTGGGAAATTCCGGCGGCTTGGAGAGCCGTCGTGAAGGATGGACTCATCGCGGAATGGCAAGTCTATTGCGACAACGAACCCGTGCGGAAAATCATGGCCGAAATCGCTTCGCGAAAGCCCGCGAACTAACCTCCACCCACCAGATGCACAATTTCGAACCGGTCGCCAATTTCTACCGGCGTATCCGCCCACTTCGTTCGAGGAAGAATCTCAAGATTTCGTTCAATCGCCACTCTTTCGGGAGTCATTTTCAAAAACTCGAGCAAAGCCCGAACGCTTAGCCCTTCCGGAATCTCTCGTCCTTCGCCGTTAATGGTGACCTTCATGCTTCGGGGCTTGAAACAGGAGCTTTGCTGCGGGCGCGCATGGGAAACCGAATCGAATCAATCCCGGCGCTGCCCTTGGCCCGAATCACCAGCGTCAGATCGCCCTTCCCCAGTGGCGGAAGGGGAAAGCGCACTTTGACTCGGCCGTTTTCATCGCTCTGCGCTGAGTGGACTGTTTCCCCCAGCGCTCCTTCTATCATCGCTTCTACGATGGCGCCGGGTTCCGGCTTTTGGTCCGCCCGCCTCAAGATCTCCAAATCCAGGGAGATGTGGCCGGCCGAAAGCCACGAACCGGGATTCTGCAACTGGACCGAAATCCCGCCTGGCGGCACGGACCCAGGATTCTCGCCGGTCGGCGCTGCGGGAGTTGCAGCCAGCAAGGCATTAACGTCGCCGCCGAGCGTGCCGGACCGCAAAGATTCTATAACGCTTCGGTGCTGTTCCTGCACGCGCTGGCGGAGGGTTTCCTCGGAAAACTCGGCCGACGAGGCAAACTCGCGATAATCGGTGGATAGTCGATGCACCACGCGTCCACTATGGTACACCGCCGTGTCGATGCGTGCGTGTGCGGGCCCGCGGTCTTCCGTCTGCACGTGAAATATGCGTTCGCCCGCCCGCACATCCGTGTTGAATCCAGAGCTCATGGCATCGCTTCCAAGATATTCGCGCCTGACTTTATGTTAAGGCCCCAAAAAATCTTGCAAGTTCGATTGACCGCCGCGCACTCCGGCCATTATTATAGCAATGCGAACAACATGAACGGCAACTACCTCGACAATTACGGACCCTTGTTGCTGATGTTTATACTCGCGTGCGGGCTCGCCGGCGTGCTCGTCGTGGTCTCCACACTGATCGGGCGTCACAAGCGATCGGTGGCAAAAGACACGCCTTATGAATGCGGGGTCCTCCCCACGGGTGATGCCCGCGAACCTCTATCCGTTCACTTTTACATGGTCGGGCTGATTTTCATTTTGTTCGATATCGAGGCCATCTTTCTCTATCCCTGGGCTCTTGTTTACCATGACCTGCGAGTCTTTGGGTTTGTCGAAATGATGCTCTACATTATAATTTTGTTGGCGGGTTATTTGTTCCTCTGGAAGAAGGGCGCCCTCGACTGGAACCGTTGATCGCCCTAGGGAATCGAACTCACCGTGGAATCACAGGAAGCTGAAAAAAATCCGGTAGTCCATAAACTTCTCGAATGGGACCCCGCGGCGGTGGCCGAGGTCATTGAATTTCGCGGAGAAACCACCGTTGTTGTCTCGGGCGAAAAGTTGCGTTCCGTGGCGGAGTACCTCTCTGCCGAACCTTCCCTGCGTTTTTCCTTCCTCTCTGACGTAACGACGGTCGACCGATTCCCCATTGAGCCCCGCTTCGAGATCAACTATCAACTCCTTTCCCTCGACCGCCGGGAGCGGCTGCGATTGCGCGTTCGCGTTGGCGGCTCGGACCCACTGGCTCCGAGCGTCACCTCCGTTTGGCCCACGGCTAATTGGCACGAGCGTGAAAACTACGATCTATTTGGCATTCGATTCGAGGGTCATCCCGATCTCAAGCGCATTCTTATGCCGGATGACTGGGAAGGCTATCCCTTGCGCAAGGATTATCCAACCGAGGGGTACCGTTAAAATGATTGAATCAGGGAAGGTCGCGACGTCATGTCAAGCACGATAGAGACCCCCATCGGACAGACCCGGCCGATGGTCCTGAACATGGGGCCGCAGCACCCCTCCACGCATGGCGTATTGCGCGTCGTCCTTGAATTGGATGGCGAAACCGTCCTGAAAGCCGAGCCCGTAATCGGCTACCTGCATACTGGCATCGAGAAATCCTGCGAAGCGAAAACGTATTCCCAGGCGATTACCCTTACGGACCGGATGGACTATCTGGCTCCCCTCTCCAACAACCTCGGCTATTGCCTCGCGGTCGAAAAGATCCTGAATCTCGAAGTTCCCAAGCGCGCGCAGTATATTCGTGTTCTACTCGCCGAACTCACTCGAGTCGCCTCCCACCTGGTCTGGCTCGGCACGCATGCCATTGATCTGGGCGCAATGTCCGTCTTTCTCTATTGCTTCCGTGAACGCGAGGAGATTCTGAAGATTTTGGAATACCTCTCGGGCCAGCGCATGATGACCAGCTATTTCCGCATCGGCGGCCTCGCCCTTGAGCCTCCGCCCGATTGGCTCGACCGCGTGCAACGGATACTCGATACGTTTCCCGGCCACATTGACGAATATGAAGAGTTGCTGACGGGAAATCGCATCTGGCAGGGCCGCACCAAGGGTGTCGGCTACCTGAGTCCCGCCGATGCCATTGCCATGGGCGTCAGCGGACCGCTTTTGCGGGCCAGCGGCGTGGCTTATGACGTTCGGAAGATGTTTCCGTACTCGAGCTATGACGAATTCGAATTCGAGGTAAAAACTCAGACCGCGGGGGATTGTTACGCGCGCTATCAGGTTCGCGTCGCTGAAATGCGCGAGAGCCTCAAGATCGTCAAGCAGGCGATGGAGAAAATTCCTCCCACCGGCCCTTTTCGGGCCAACGCACCCGGCATCGTTCCTCCGTCGCGCGAGGAGATGAAAACCTCCATCGAGGGCCTCATCTATCACTTCAAGATTTTTACGGAGGGCTTTGCCCCTCCGCCCGGCGAGGTCTATCAGGCGATCGAATCGCCTCGCGGCGAGCTCGGTTTTTTCGTCGCCAGCGACGGCTCCGCCAAGCCTTATCGAGTCAAAGCCCGCACGCCGTCCTTTGTGAACTTGCAGTCGCTGCCCCTCTTGGCCGAAGGGCGGTTGATCGCGGATGTGGTCGCCTGCATTGGAACGACAGATATTGTTCTGGGAGAGGTGGACCGCTGAAGCGGTGAGACGATCCTGACTATGCAACTACCCCCAGCCCTGGAAGCGAAGTTCAGCGACCTCGTGAGTCGCTACCCCGTCAAGCGCTCCGCGCTGATTCCGATGCTGATGTATGCCCAGGACCAATTCGGTTTCTTGAGCGACGAGTTGCTTGACGATATTGCCCGCCGGCTCGGTCTCAACACGACGCAAGTCACCGAGACGCTCGCCTATTACTCCATGCTTCGCCGCAAGGCTGCCGGCAAGTATCACATCCAGGTCTGCACAAACATCTCCTGCATGCTTCGCGGCGGCAACGAAATGTACCAGCATGTCCAGAAGCGTTTGGGCATAGGCCACAAGGAAGTTTCCCCCACGGGCACTTTCTCCCTCGAAGAGGTGGAATGCATTGGCGCTTGCACCGGCGCGCCGGCCATGCAAGTGAACTACGACTTCTACGAAAATTTGGACCCCGATAAAGTAGACGCCATCCTAGAGCAGCTTCAGGAAGGCAAGCGTCCCAAACCGGTGCCCGTCATTTCGGGCGCTTTGCATGAACGGCTACCCTCCGAGGTGCCCGTCATCAGCAAGCGTTTCGGTGTTCCCAATTCTCACAAGATCGACGTGTACTTGAAGACCGAAGGATATCAGGCGCTGGAGAAGGCGCTGAAGCAAATGACGCCGGATCAAATCATCGACGAAGTCAAAAAGTCCTCGCTTCGTGGACGTGGCGGCGCCGGTTTTCCCACGGGGATGAAGTGGAGCTTTGTTCCCAAGGACACTGCGAAGCCGAAATATGTCCTTGCAAACGCAGACGAAAGCGAGCCCGGCACTTCGAAGGACCGTCCGCTGATGGAAATGGACCCCCACCAGTTGATCGAAGGAATGGTCATAGCCGGGCGAGCAATCGGCTCGAATCAGGGTTACATCTACGTTCGCGGCGAATATCGCTACATTATCGACATTCTGGAAGCGGCCATTGGGGAAGCCTACGCGAAGGGCTATCTCGGAAGGAATATTCTGGGCTCCGGATTCAATTTCGAGCTTTCCGCGCACACCGGCGCGGGCGCCTACGAGTGCGGCGAGGAATCCGCTCTAATGGAATCTCTCGAAGGGAAGCGGGGCTATCCGCGCATCAAGCCTCCATTCCCCGCTGTCGTCGGACTATATGGCTGCCCGACAATCATCAACAACGCTGAAACGCTAAGCACAATCCCCGCCATCATCCAGCGGGGCGGTGAGTGGTATGCGGGGCTCGGCACTCCGAAAAACGGCGGCACGAGGCTCTATTCCATTTCCGGCCATGTCAACCGTCCCGGCATTTATGAGCTTCCTCTCGGATTTCCCTTGCGGCGCCTCATTGAAGAAGTTGCCGGCGGTGTTCGCAACGGCAAAAAACTTAAGGCGGTGGTCCCTGGCGGCAGCTCCTGCCCGCTGCTTTCCGCGGACGAAATAGATGTTGCGCTGGATTACGACGCCGTCGCGAAAATCGGCTCCATGCTCGGTTCCGGCGGCACGGTGATTCTGGACGAGGACACTTGCATGGTCGATTTCGCGCGGCGCATCATGAAGTTCTACGCCCACGAATCTTGCGGCTGGTGCATTCCCTGCCGTGAGGGCACCACTTGGCTTCGAAAAATGCTCGACCGCTTCCATGAAGGCGGTGGTCGCAGCGAGGATATTTCTCTGATTGGCGAGCTGTCTCAGAATATGCTGGGTCGCACGTTTTGTCCTCTCGGTGATGCCGCCGCGATGCCGACGATCAGTATCGTGAAAAAATGGCGGCAGGAATTCGAAGACCACCTCCACGGGAAGTGTGCGTACAAGCCCGCGGACGTGATTGCCGTCGGGCAGTAGCCCGCTTTACCATGGCATTTTTGTTGGTTTGATTTCCGGCTTGGGGCGCCGAAGTCGCCGCGCCGGTTTGCAATTGCGGTCGAAGCTGCAATCGCTTCAGGGGAAAGCATGGCTGATCAGAAACAGATTACGTTCACACTCGACGGAAAGCAGGTGACGACGTCTCCCGGGACCCTCGTCATCGAAGCCGCCAAACTTCAAGGCATTGAGGTTCCTTCTTTCTGCTACTACCCCGGCCTCGCCCTCCAGGCCGCTTGCCGCATGTGCCTGGTCGAAGTCGAGAAGATGCCCAAATTGCAGACCGCTTGTACTTTGGTCGCCACGGAAGGCATGGTTGTCCGCACCAACACGGACCAGGTTCACGGCGCGCGTAAGAACATGATTGAGTTCCTGCTCTCCAACCACCCGCTCGATTGCCCCGTTTGCGATAAAGGCGGCGAATGCGAACTCCAGGACATGACTTTTCGCTATGGCCTCGACCATAGCCGCTTCTCGGAAGAAAAGCTTCACTATCCCGAAGAAAAATGGTCGCCGCTCGTATACTACGACGCTCCGCGATGCATTCTTTGCTTCCGGTGCGTCCGCGTGTGCGATGAAGGCATGGACGTCAAGGCGCTCGGTGTTGGCGCTCGCGGCGTTCACTCGGTCATCATCCCCAATGAGCCGGGCGCGCTGGCGTGCGAGGAATGCGGCATGTGCATCGATATTTGTCCTGTCGGCGCGCTTACCAGCGGGACCTACCGTTATCAGACGCGGCCCTGGGAAATGCAATATGTCGGCAACCCTTGCACCCATTGCTCCAATGGCTGTAAGACCACGCTCAGCGTCCGGAACAACGAAATCCTTCGCGCGAACAACCGCGATCATTCCGGTGCCAACGAGGAATTCCTTTGCGGCAAGGGCCGTTTCGGATTCGATTTCACCAACCACCCGGAACGCCTCCGCCAGCCTCTGATACGCCGCAATGGCTCGCTCGAACCTGCGAGCTGGGAGGATGCGCTTGAGGAAGTTGCGCGACGCTTGAAACAGGTTCACGAAGCGCACGGCGGCTCGGCCATCGGCGTTATCGGCTCGAATCACACGACCAACGAAGAAAACTATCTCCTGAACCGCTTCGCGCGCGCCAGTCTCGGCACTAACAATCTGGACCACCACCGGACCGCCGATTACGTCGGCCTCGCGGCCGCCCTTGGGCCGAAGCTCAAGGACTCGGCGGCGACCATGCAGGATGTTTATACCGCGCCAGCTGTTTTCCTCGTCGCCAACGACGTCACCCAGCAGAATCCGCTGGTTGCCTGGCAGATTCGCACCGGCGTCCGCCACCACGGCACCCGCCTCTACGCTCTCAACAGCCGCCCGAGCAAGATCCATCGTCAGGCGAAGATCACCGCTGAGGTTCCCGCCGGTGGCGAGGTTGCCGCTCTTCGCTGGCTCGTCTCCGAACACGGCCAGTTTGATCCGAAAATCACGGAAGCTCTCGTGCAGCTGAAAGCGGCGCTCGAGGCCGAATCGGATGTCGTCGTTCTTTTCGGCGCAGAAATCCAGGGCGCCGCGATTCGCGACCTGGTCTCTTTTGCCGCCCGCTTCCAGGGAGAAACGAAGTTCATGGCTCTCGGCGACTATTCAAATTCCCGCGGAGCTTCGGACTTCGGCGTTCTTCCTGACCGCCTTCCCGGCTATACGCCGCTCAAGCATGCCTCGGAACGTGAACGGTTCTCGAAGCTTTGGGGCGCGGAGATCCCTTCGACGCCCGGGCTCACGGCGCGGCAAATGATGGAGGCGGCCGCTGCCGGGAAATTGAAGGCTCTCTATGTCGTCGGCGCCAATCCCGTTGAAAGATATAGCGCCGCTGAATCCGGGCGCCTGGCCGGCTTTCAGTTTCTCGTCGTGCAAGACATGTTTTTGACCGAAACGGCCAAACGGGCCGACGTCGTCCTGCCGGCCGCGTCCAGCTACGAGAAGGACGGCACGCTCACAAACACGGCTGGCGAGGTTCAAATGACCCACCGCGCTGTGGATCCCCAAGGGCCGCGCAGCGATTTCGACTTGATTCGCATCCTTTCCAACCAGCTTTCCTTGCTTGGCTTGGGAGCGCCAATCCGCCTGCGCACTCCCGAGGCGGCCTTTGACGAGATTCGCCAGAGTGTCCCGGGTTACTCTCTCTCTTTTGCTTCAATTCTCGCGGGTGGCTCTGAACTTTCTTCCGCTACCTGCCGTGCGGCCGAGCCTTCCTACGAACCTCCGGCCGGCGCGGTTTTCTCATCAAATGATTTTCTCTTTACCAGTGGAACGCTGGGCCGTTATTGTTCCAGACTCAATTCGACGAGCGAGGCCAAAGAACGACCGTGGAGTTCATCACCCAGCACCCAGTCCTGGTGGTATCGCTAGTTAAAATTGCCGTCTTGCTGTTCATTGTCATGACGGCGCTGGCGTACTTGACCTGGTTTGAACGGAAAGTCGTCGCGCATATCCAATCGCGATGGGGTCCGTATTACGTGGGAGCCCACGGGCTGCTGCAGCCCCTCGCCGACGGTCTGAAATTTCTTTTTAAGGAAGACCTCACCCCGCCGGCTTCCGATAAGTTTGTTTACACCTTGGCTCCGATTGCTGCTTTCGCATTGGCCCTCACAGCCATTGCCTTGATCCCCTTCGGCCCGCCTTCCGTCCGCGTTCTGGGCCAGCCCGTCTTCGTCGTATCGGATCTGGGCATCGGCCTCCTGTTT
This sequence comes from Verrucomicrobiia bacterium, assembly GCA_035503815.1. Classification (GTDB taxonomy): domain Bacteria; phylum Acidobacteriota; class Terriglobia; order Acidiferrales; family UBA7541; genus Palsa-295. The sequence continues at coordinate 2,335 of DATJTF010000034.1, read as the reverse complement.
TTGTTTGCCATCACCTCCATCGGTGTTTACGGCATCGCCTTGGCCGGTTGGTCGTCCAACAGCAAATACCCGCTTCTCGGCGGCCTGCGCAGCTCGGCCCAAATGATCAGTTACGAAGTCTCTCTGACCCTCTCCGTGGTTGGCGTCGTTCTCGTGGCCGGCACTCTGAGCTTCAATGGAATCATCGCCGCGCAAGCCGGCCCCTTCTGGCACTGGAACGTATTTGGCCTCCGCCACGGCGCCATTACTCAAATCGTCGGGTTCTTCTGCTATCTCACCGCGGCCATTGCGGAGACCAACCGCGTGCCGTTTGACCTCCCTGAGGGCGAAACGGAGCTCGTCGCCGGTTTCCATACCGAGTATTCGAGCTTTAAGTTCGCCATGTTCTTTATGGCGGAATACGCCAACATGATCACGGTTTCCTGCCTTGCCACAATTCTCTTCTTCGGCGGATGGCAATCGCCCTTCCCTGCTTCTTGGACTTGGCAGATCTATTTGCCGGGAGCGGGCCTGGTCCTCACCGGAATCTATACGGCATTCGACACCGTCGCCGTTATGCGCGGCATCGCGCGTCTCCAGTTCGCCGTGGTTACTCTTCTGCTTTTCGGCGGCGGATTCCTTTGCCTGCTGCCCCCGGTCGCCCATGTCATCCAGGGTCCCTTCTGGTTCGTTTCGAAGGTCCTCGTCTTTCTTTTCATGTATGTCTGGATTCGCGGCACACTTCCCCGATTCCGTTATGACCAGTTGATGTCTTTCGGATGGAAACTTTTGTTGCCCGTCTCGCTGGTGAATCTCGTTGTGACCGCGGCGGTGATCGTTTATCCCTGGCTGGGGGCGCACGGATGAGCCTCCCGCTCCTGCTATTTTTCGTTTTCGCCCTGCTTTCCATTTTGGGCGCCGTCACGCTCATCCTTGCGCGGGAGCCCATTCACAGCGCGCTGGCCCTCATCGTCGTGATGATTTCGCTCGCGATGCTCTACGTTCTGCTGGGCGCCGAGTTTGTTTCCGCTGTTCAGATCATCGTGTACGCCGGCGCGGTCATGGTTCTTTTCGTATTCGTCATCATGCTGCTCAATGCGGGGGAGGAAGAACGCACGGATTGGAGCCGCCTCGCCAGCAAATACTTCGGACTTCCGTTGGGAGGGATTTTACTCGCCTGGCTGGCTTACTGGATGTGGCATGCGGTGATGGGATCGAAGGCGGCATCTGCTCCCGGCGAAACGTATGTCACTTCCTCCACGACGGCGGATTTGTCGAAGCTTTTATTCAGCAAATATCTCCTGCCGTTTGAGGCCACTTCGATCTTGATCTTGATTGCAATTCTCGGCGCGCTGGTTTTGGCCAAGAGGGATGAATAGCTTGATCCCTGTCTCCTACTTTCTGGTATTGAGCGCCATCCTTTTCGGGCTGGGCGTGATTGCGTTTATTTTTAAGCGCAATGTCATCGCGATTTTCATGTCCATCGAGCTGATGCTCAACGCGGTCAACCTTGCTTTTGTGGCCTTCGGCCGCGCTTGGGGACGACTTGACGGCATGGTGTTCGTATTTTTCGTTATCGTCGTGGCGGCGGCCGAAGCTGCCGTGGGACTTGCCATCGTAATCACTCTGGCGCGAGATCGCCAGTCCCTCAACGTCGAACGTGTCAATCGGTTGAAACTTTAAATGTTCATACTCGACCACCTCTGGATTATTCTCGCGCTGCCCTTGTTGGGTTCGGCCGTCAACGGCCTTCTCGGCAAGAACTGGCCGAAGACCGCCGTCAACAGCGTAGGGATCGGCTCGGTTTCGCTCTCGTTTCTTTCCGTTCTCGAAGCGATCCGGGAATTCTCTAAACTCGCGCCTTCGGAAATTCCCGTCATCCATTCCTATTTCACTTGGATCGCAGCGGGCCCCTTCCGTGTCGACTTTTCCTTGCTGGTCGACCAGCTCACCGTGGTCATGCTGCTCGTCGTCACGGGCGTGGGCCTGTTGGTCCACATTTATTCCATGGGGTACATGGCCCACGAGGGCGGCTACTACCGCTTCTTCAGCTATCTGAACCTCTTCGTTTTCTTCATGCTCACGCTGGTCCTGGGTTCGAACCTCATCGTGATGTTCGTCGGGTGGGAAGGGGTGGGCTTGTGCAGCTACCTGCTGATCGGCTTCTGGTACCGGGATCCGGCCAATGGTGCGGCGGCGCGCAAGGCCTTCATCGTCACGCGGGTGGGCGATGCGTCGATGGCAATTGGCCTGTTCTGGTTGTATCGCGACCTTGGCACCCTCGACATCCAGCAGGCGGTCCTTCTGGCGCAGCAGCACCTTGCGCCCGGGGGCACGACCATCACCGCGATCACCT
>DATJTF010000033.1:0-167556 GCA_035503815.1 Verrucomicrobiia bacterium | reverse complement strand
CGCCTTGAAAGGGCCGCGTGCTAACCGTTGCACCATAGCGCCACGGGGAATCTCCAATCAGAGAGGCTGAATTATTATCGGAGAAAGGCCGCGAATTGACAAGGCGAACGCGGCGCGCCGTCTGCCGTGGTCACCAGCCGTTGCGCCCGCGGAGCGCCGTGATATGCGCCACGTGGTGCCGCCCGTGCCAGCCGTAGACCGAGAGAGCTTTATCGAGCGTGTTGGGTCCGCTCTCCGGGTGGTTGAACTTCTTCTCCCAATCCGCAGCCGAAAGCGAATTGAGCAGCAGCACCCATCGCTGGTGAAGCGCGTCGAATAGCGCGAGCGACGGCTCGATCGGCCCGTTCGAGTCGGCAAGGTTGGCCCACGCGCTCTCTTCATACGGCTTGATCGTCGGCTGGTTTTCCGTCAGCGCCAGCTTGAATCGCGTGTACGCGTTCATGTGGCTGTCGGGCAGGTGATGCACCACTTGGCGGACTGTCCATCCACCGGGACGATAGGGCGTATCCAGTTGTTGCGGCGAAAGCCCCGCGACGGCGGCGCGCAATTTCGATGGCGCTTCGGCGATGGCCGCAATCAGCTCGCGCCGCTGTTCCGCCGAAAGTCGCTCGGGGCGTTCAGGTTTGCCGATCGGGTACCGAAGGTCCGCATCCATTGTTTTTCTCCTCTTTACGGAGCCGCCCGCCGCGAAATCCTTCCCTTCGAGCCGTCGGCGGGAATCTGCCTATCCCTGGCGGTCTTGAAATTCCTCGTGCCAGGCCATCTGGATCGCTTCCAGCTTCCCTTCATTCGAAAGCTTCGGATCGCCGGTAAAGCCCGCCAGCTCGCAGACCCACTTGTGAAGATCGGTGAAGCGGACGCTGAGCGGGTCGACTTCCGGATATTTCTCCGACAACTGTATGCCGATCTCTTCCGGGTCGTCCCAGTCGAAAGTGGGAGGCATGCGCGCCTTTCCTTGGGGCGAGAATTAGTTCCAAAGGGTTGTAACAGGCTTGCGCGTGGGAAGCAACAGCGTGAGCAGGTTTCGCCTTAAGAAGTGCTGGCCGGACGTAGCTCGCGGAGCGGTTGTGGGCTTCGACGGCTCGTCCATTTCCGGCGCTTCGGGTAATGCGCGGTCCGGAGTTTTTGTCTGATTGTCTTCGGTCATTTTTGCTTGGATGCTTCTGCCGGCTCGAATCGTTGCGCCGCGAACCACAGATTCTTCCCCTGCCGTTTCTCGGGACCGCCTTCCGCTCTTCCCTTTTGCAGGAACAGGAGAAAAAATCCAGCGTGGCTCAGCCAGCTCGCGCGATCAGTGTTCCGCTTCCTTGGCGTAATTTTTATTCCAATCGGGGATTTCCACCACAAGATCCTTCGTCCCGTCGGGGACGCACTGGCATCCGAGCCGCGACTTCGGCGTCACGCCCGGCGCTTCGTCCAGCTGATCCAACTCCGCGTCGGTGGCTTCGTTGCACGATTCGAGGCCTTCGTGGACGATCACGTGGCACGTCGAGCAGGCGCACACCCCGCCGCACGCGTGGTCGAGCCCCAGATTAAAGCCCTGCGAAATGTCGAGTAGGCTTCCCGGAATGCCGTCGTGGCTGTAGGGAATCTTTTCCGGGTCCACTTCGACGACCTTGCCCTGCTTGACGAACGTGACTTTGTATTTCTTCGCCGCGGGCGTGTAATTGGTCTCTTCGATGTAGGGATTCTTGCCGCCCATGTCTTCTTCGCTCCTTCAATCGTTGCGCGTCGGAAGCGTGATCCGCGGCTCCTGAAAAACAAAATTCGGAGCCCGATAGCCGCCGCGGTTACACGTCGTCAATGCGCTTCCCGCCCAGCGCCGATTGCAGCGCTGTGTTCATCACCAGTTCTGCCAAATGCTGTGTGGCTTGATTGAGCGCGTCAATGCGCGCTCGGATCAGCTTGTAATCCGTTCCCCCGGCCGCGGCGCGAAGCCGCCCTTCGGCTTCGGCGATGGCCGCGCGCTCCGGCGCCGAAAGTTCCGGCTCGCCGGATTTCGCCAGCGTCTTATCGGTGGCCCCTAGGATGGCCTCCGCCTCGTTGCGCGCTTCGATCAACTGCCGCTCGGCGAAATCCTGTTCGGCGAATTCGATGGATTCCTCGAGCATCCGCTCGATTTCCGTGTCCGAAAGGCCGTAACTCGGCTGCACTTCCACGGAATGTTCCAGCCCGGTGCGCAAATCGCGCGCCGCCACCTGCAGGATCCCGTTCGCGTCAATCAGAAATTTCACTTCGATTCGCGCCAGCCCCGCCGGTCCCGGCGGCACCTTCAGCTGAAACCGCGCGAGCGACCGGCAATCCTTCGCCAGTTCGCGTTCACCCTGCAGGACGTGCAGATCGATCGCCGTCTGATTTTCTACTCCGGTCGTGAACATCTCCTGCGCGCTCGCTGGAATCGTCGAATTCCGCGGAATGATTTTGGCCACCACGCCGCCCATGGTCTCGACCCCCAGCGACAGCGGCGTGACGTCGAGCAGCAGCATATTCTTCACGCCGGATTCGAGTATGTCGGCCTGCACGGCCGCGCCTAGGGCGACCACTTCGTCCGGATCGAGTTCCACGTGCGGCGCCCGGCCGAAATATGCGGCGACGGTCGCGCGGACCAGCGGAATCCGCGTCGACCCGCCCACCAGCACTACTTCCTCGATGTCCTTGGGACCGAGTTTCGCGTCCCCAAGTGCGAGCTTCACCGGCTGCATCGTGCGCTGCACGATCGGCTCGATCCAACTTTCAAATTCGGCGCGCGTGATGGTTTGCTCGAACACGCGCCCCCCGGACACTGGGAAACGAAGCGTTGCCGCCGGCTGTTCCGATAAAGCGTGCTTGATCGCGATGAGCGCCTTGCGCAGTTCCTGGGCGGCTTGCGCGTCGCCGGAAATGTCCACCCCATATTCCCGCTGGATGTTTTCCCGAACTCGGCGCTGCAATTCATTGTCGATGTCGTCTCCGCCCAGATGCGTGTCGCCGTTGGTCGAAAGGACCTGATAAATGTCGCCCTCTCCGGTCGAAACCAGCTTCAAAATCGAAATATCGAATGTCCCGCCGCCAAAGTCGTAGACAGCCACTCGTCCGCGTTGCTGCTTGTGAAGCCCGTAGGCGAGCGCCGCGGCTGTCGGCTCGTTCACCAGACGCAGTACTTCCAAACCCGCGAGTCGTCCCGCGTCTTTCGTCGCCTGCCGCTGCGCGTCGTTGAAATACGCGGGAACGGTGATGACCCCGCGCTCGACCGGCTCCTTGAAATAATCCTCCGCCCAGGACTTCAGCTCACGTAGAACGAACGCCGAAATTTCCGGCGGCGTGTATACCCTCTCGCCGAGCCGGACGCGAAGCACGTTCCCCGACTCGGGCTCTACCCGGAACGGAAATATCTTCAGCTCGTCCTGCACGTCGGCGGCGCCGCGCCCCATCAGCCGCTTCACGGAGTAAATCGTGCGATCCGGCTGCGTCAGCAGCCGTCGCCGGGCCGGCTCGCCAACCAGAATCCGCCCGTCGGGATCGAGGCTGACCACCGAGGGACACAGCGTCGAGCCATACGGGCCCGGAATGCACTTCGGCGCTCCCGTTTGCGGATCCACATACGCAATCAGGCTGAACGTCGTGCCGAGATCGATGCCGACTATCCGTGACATTGGGTCCTCATGCTTCCGTCAGTTCCTCTTGCACGCCGGCGACGAGATTCCGGATGTAGCTGCGGCGATTGAGCAATTCGTTCAGCTTCCCGAGGATCATCTTTCGCTTCGGCGCGTCACCACCCGCTTCGAGCGCCGCGTCCCACTCGCGGCCCGTCGCGCCCAGTTGCGCGTCCACCTCTTCGAGTTTCTGCTGAAAATTCTTTTGCGCTGCGCCCAGGCTTTCGCGAAGCGACGCCGTGTCCCCCCCGCCTGCGCGCGCCTCGCGCAGCTCGTCGAGCGATTCGTTCAGCTCGAAAACTTCCTCGAGCAGTTCCGGCGGAGCCTGCTGCTTCGTCTGTCCTTCCTTGCGAATGCCGTGCAGCTCGAGAAGATATTCGACCCGGGCCACCGGGTCCCGCAGCGTTCGGTACGCGTCGTTCAATTGCGACGCCCGTTCCAGCGAAAGATTCCGCTCGAACTCGCTGGCCCGCACGAAATTGTCCGGGTGCAGTTTCCAGCTCAACTTGTGAAACTCCGCTTCGAGCGCCGCTTCGTCGAACGAGAGCTTCTGCGGCCCCTCGAAGAACGCGAAATAGTTCACCCCCGCGGGTAGCGGCTGAATTTTTCCGCACGACGCGCAGAAATGCCCGCCGGAAAGTAGCGTGTGGCAGCTCCAGCACATCGAGGTGGCCGCCGCCCCGGGTTTTGTCTGCGTGACGCTCATCGGGATATCCGTGCCTGTGGCGGGCGTGTCCTCGCTCGATTCGGCCCGCGATATTTTTTGGTTCGCCGGGCGGTGCGAGGGGATGGCCGCCCGCAATGCGCCCGGAGGGTAACTCAGGCCGTAAACGAGCTCCCGCACCCGCAACTGCGGGTCGCCTGGGGATTCTGAAACACGAAGCCCTGCTTGATCAGGTCCTCGTGATAATCGAGCGTCGTATCGTGGAGGTATAGATAGCTCTTGGGGTCCACGAACAGCCGCACGCCATTTTCCTCGAACACTTTATCGCGGTTGCGCGCTTCGGTATCTAGGCGCATCGCATAGGTGAGGCCCGAACATCCGCCTCCCTGAACGCCGACGCGCAAGCCGCCCGTCTCCTCGGGAACGCCTTCCTTGGCGAGAAGCTCGCGAATCTTGGTTGCCGCTTTTTCTGAAACGTGAATCATCGGTTTGTCGCTCGTAACTCGTGAAGCGCGAATCCCCCCTCCGGCCCGAACCCCAGCCGGCGGCGCCCCGCCCCGGATCAGCTGGCCGTGGCGGAAGCTTCCTCGGGCTTGCTTTCCGCTTCACCCTGCTTTTTCTTCCAGTCGCCCAGCGCGGCCTTGATGGCGTCTTCGGCCAGCACGGAACAGTGAATCTTTACCGGCGGCAGCGCCAGTTCGCGGACGATGTCCGTGTTCTTGATGGCCAGCGCCTCCTCGACCGTCTTGCCCTTCACCCATTCCGTGGCCAGCGAAGAGCTCGCGATCGCCGAGCCGCAGCCGAACGTCTTGAACTTGGCTTCCTCGATGACGCGCGTCTCCGGATTCACCTTCATCTGCAGCTTCATCACGTCGCCGCACTCGGGCGCGCCGACCAACCCGGTGCCGACGTTCGGATCGCTCTTGTCGAGCGAGCCCACGTTGCGGGGATTCTTGTAGTGATCGACGACCTTTTCTGAATAAGCCATTTTCTCTGCTCCTTTAAGTCCTCATAAACTTAGTGCGTATCGGAAGCCGCCACCCACTTCATTTTGCTGATGTCGACGCCTTCCTTGGCCATTTCGTACAAAGGCGATAGCTCGCGCAGGCGCGTCACCGTCTCCACCACGCGGTCGGCGACGTAATCCACTTCCTCCTGCGTATTGAACCGGCCCAGCCCGAAACGAATCGATGTATGCGCCAGGTCCTCGCCCACGCCCAGTGCTTTCAGTACGTAACTCGGCTCCAGCGTCGCCGAGGTGCACGCCGAACCGCTCGAGACCGCCACGTCGTTGATGCCCATCAAAAGCGATTCGCCCTCGACGTACGCGAAGCTGATGTTCAGGCTGTGCGGCAGCCGGTGCTCCATCGACCCGTTGATGAATGTCTCGTCCAGGCGCGACATGATCGAATCCCTCAGCCGGTCGCGCAGCCCGCGCAGCCGTTCCGCTTCCGCCGCCATCTCCTGCTGGCACAGCTCGCAAGCCTTGCCCAGCCCCACGATGCCGGGAACGTTTAGCGTGCCCGACCTCATCCCGCGCTCGTGCCCGCCGCCGTCGATGATCGCGGAAAGCTGCACGCGGGGATTCTTGCGGCGCACGTAAAGCGCGCCAACGCCCTTGGGCCCGTAGATTTTGTGCCCGGAAATGGACATCAGGTCGATGCCGTCCTTCTGCACGTCCACCGGAATCTTTCCGATCGCCTGCACTCCGTCCACGTGGAAGAAAATGCCCTTTTCCTTCGCGATTTTCCCGATTTCAGCGATCGGCTGCACGACGCCGATTTCGTTGTTCGCGTACATGATCGAGATCAGGATCGTCTTCGGCGTGATCGCCCGGCGAAGATCCTCGAGGTTGATCCGGCCGTCCTTTTCGACGGGAAGGTAGGTCACTTCGTAGCCGTACTTTTCCAGGCGCTTGCATGTATCGAGCGTCGCCTTGTGCTCCGTGACCTGCGTGATGATGTGATTCCCCTTCTCCCGGTACATTTCCGCGGCGCCTTTGATCGCCAGGTTCGTGGATTCGGTCGCGCCGCTCGTGAACACGATCTCTTTCGGCGTCGCCCCGATCAGCTTGGCCACCTGCGCCCGCGCGTTTTCCACCCCTTCTTCCGCGACCCAGCCGAATTCATGGTTCCGGCTCGCGGCGTTTCCGAACTTCTCCGTGAAGTAAGGCCTCATCGCTTCGACGACGCGCGGATCCACCGGCGTGGTCGCGTGATTGTCCATGTAAACAGGAAGCTTCATTGCCATTGGTGTCTCCTAGACCCCCAACTCGACGAGCTCCGCTGTGGGAGATTCGTCGGTCATGTGAGAAATCGTTACTTTGCCCAGGACTTCAAGAATGCTTTCGTTCACGCGTCGCAGCGGCTCCCGGATCGAGCACTTGCTCGAAACGTCGCAATTCCCGCGCGGCGTGACGCACGACGTGATGAACAGCGGGCCATCAATCGCGCGTATCACGTCGAGTGCGCTGATCTGACGCGGGTCCCGCGCCAGCGTGTACCCGCCGCTCGATCCGTGCCGTGCGGCGACCAGGCCCGACTTCGCCAGCCGCTGCAGCACTTTGGCCATCAGTGGCGCCGACATGTGGTACAGCTCGGCAATGTCCGAAGCGCTGGCCGAGCCTTCGTGGGTCGCCAGATGCTTCAGGGCGATTAGGCCGTAATCCGCTTTTTTTGTGAGCTTCATCATAGCAGTTGATGTATATGCGACTATTTCGGTCGCAAATAAAGAATAGAACCGCAAGGGGCTGATTGTCAAGCCTAGTGATTCCCCCAACCCCAACGGACTCAAGGCCTTAAAACACGACCATTTTAGTCCCCTTGGTCAACCATCCTGCAGCGAATGGCTGATTTTCAATGGCGGACTGCGCCGGAGCCCGCTGAATCGCCATTCCCCGTCCTGGCCACACCCGACCCTCCTCCCGGCCTGCTTACTCATTGCCTTTAAGCGGACGCCCCGCCTGAATTTGCCCGGTCCGCATAAAAATCTGGGTTAAAATGCCCACTCGAATGACAATCGAGCGGCAGACTCCTGTGATTGCAATCTATCCGGGGTCATTTGACCCGGTCACTTATGGCCATTTGGACTTGATCACCCGCGGCGCCGGGATTTTCGACCGCTTGATCGTCGCTGTCGCCCAAAACGTCGGCAAAGACCCGATGTTCACATCCAAAGAACGCGTGGACATGCTCGAAGCCGTCACCTTCAAACAAAAAAACGTCAGCGTTGACACGTTCGATGGGCTGCTCATCGACTTCGCTCGCGAGAAGAAGGCTCAAATCATCCTGCGCGGCATTCGGCTCGTCTCCGACTACGAATACGAACTCCAAATGGCCTGGATGAACCGCAAAATGGAGCCGGATATTGAGACGGTTTTCATGCTCCCCGCCGAAGCCCATAGCTATCTGTCCTCGAGCCTGGTCAAGGAGCTGGCGCGCCTGGGCGGCCCGGTGAAAGACCTGGTTCCGCCGCTGGTGGAAGAGCGCCTCAAAACCAAGGTATCGTAGATACGTAAGAAGGAGCGGCCGGCATCCGCTTCGCGCGGGGCGCCGGCAGGAACCCGAGCCATGGAAACGGCTGCCGAAAAAAAACCGTCGATCGAATTCGCGGCCCGGGTCAACCGGATCAGCGTGTCGCCCACCATGCTCGTCCTTCAGGAAGCCGAAAAACTGAAGTCCAGTGGCGTCGATGTCGCCGACTTCGGCCCGGGCGAGCCCGATTTTCCCACCCCGGAGCACATCAAGCGCGCCGCGATCCAGGCGCTCGAAGAGAACAAAACAAAATACACCCCTGCCGCGGGCATCGCTCCGCTGCGGCAGGCGATTTGCGAATGGCACGCCGCGCAGCTTGGCTCGAGCTATCAACCGGCGGAGTGCATCGTCACCAGCGGCGGCAAGCACGCCATTTTTCAGACCGTCTGCGCGCTCCTCGACTCCGGCGACGAAGTAGTAATCCCCGCGCCGTACTGGGTCAGCTATCCCGACATGGTGAAGTACGCGAATGCCAAGCCGGTGTTCCTGAATACGGCTGCCGCTGACGGCTTCGTCCTCCGGGCCGCGGCGCTTGAAAAGGCCCTGACGCCGAAGACAAAGATTGTCATCGCCAATTCTCCCAACAATCCTACTGGCGGAGTGATCCCACCCGATGAGTTCGCGAAAATTTCGGATCTTTGCCGTCGGCGCGACGTCTGGCTGCTGACCGACGAATGCTATTCGCACTTCACCTATTCCGGCGCGAAGCCGTTCTCCGCGGCCAGCTTGCCCGGTCCGAAGGATCGGCTGATTGTGGCCGGATCGTTTTCGAAAACTTTCGCGATGACCGGCTGGCGCGTGGGTTACGTTCTCGCTCCCGCGCAACTCGTTAGCGCAATCGCGAAACTCCAAAGCCAATCCACTTCGAATCCGACTTCCATCGCCCAATATGCGGCGCTCGCAGCCGCTCGCGGCCCCATGGATTCCGTGGCCGCCATGCTCGCCGAATACGCCCGCCGTCGCGATCGGATCCTCGCCGGTCTCCGCGCGATTCCCGGGATCACCTGCACCGCGCCGCAGGGAGCCTTCTACGCTTTTCCCAACGTGTCGGCGCATTTCGGCGCGTCCATGCCGGATGACACCGCCGTGGCAAAGGGCCTGCTTGACCGCGAGCACGTCGCCGTCGTTCCCGGCGCTGCCTTCGGCGCCCCTGGTCATTTGCGTCTTTCCTACGCCACGTCTCTTGCTCGCATCGAGGAAGGATTGCGGCGGCTTGCTCGCTTCTTCGGCCAGCCCGCATGACGATCTGCCCTGCTCTCCTCGAGCCGGTCTTCAGCCCGCGTCCCTGGGGCGCGCGTTCTCTCGCTCCGTTTTATCCCGATAAGAATGATTTGGCCGAGCCCCTTGGCGAGGCTTGGCTCACCGGCTACGAATGCCGTTTCGCCAACGGCCCCTTTGCCGGAAAAAAGCTCGGCGAAGCGTGGGCGGAAATGCCCGTGGAATGGTCGGGAACGGCGCTCGAAACTGGCGCGGGTTTCCCCCTGCTTCTGAAATTCATTTTTGCCGAGGATAAATTGTCCGTGCAGGTCCATCCCGACGACGCCTTTGCGCGCGCTCACGAAAAATTGCCGGACGGTCAGCCCGGCCGCGGCAAAACGGAAATGTGGTACGCCGTGCAGGCCCGGCCGGGTGCCGAAGTCCTCCTCGGACTGAAAGAGTCCGTCACGCGCGATGCTCTTGCCCGTTCCATCTCCGACGGAACGGCCGAAGATTCACTCGTCCATGTGCCGATGAGCACCGGCGACGTGATTTTCGTTCCCGCCGGAACCGCTCACACCATCGGCCCCGGACTCGTGCTCTGCGAAATCCAGCAGTATTCCGATTTCACTTACCGCGTTTTCGATTACAACCGCCGCGACGCCCAAGGCCGCAGCCGCGAACTTCACATCGAAAAAGCTCTCCAGGTGATGCGCTTCGGCAAACAACTCGGCGGAAAGGTCGCTCCGGTGCTGCTGCAACGCGACGGCTTCAAGGAAACCTTCTTCGTCGCTTGCCGCTACTTCGCCACCGAAAAGTGGGAATTTTCGAATCGCGCGGGCGAATCCACTTCTCCCCGCCATTTCGAGCTTCTGATTTTTCTCGCGGGCTGCGGTTCCATCTCCTGGAGCGGCGGAAGCGCGGCCTATGCTCCGGCGCAAGCCTGGCTTCTCCCCGCCGCGCTCGGCAGATACGATCTGGCCGCCGCCGCTCCCACTTCGCTTTTGCGTACTTACGTCCCAGAGAACCCCGCTGACTTCGCCCTCCTCGCGCGCGAGCGCGGAGCCGATGCGGCGGATGCCGCCAGGCTGGTGTTCGTATGAAACGCCTTGAACTCGTTTCCGAAGCGGTGTTGCTCGCCGGCGGACGCGGCACACGGTTCTGGCCGCGCAGCCGCACTCGCACCCCCAAACAGCTTTTGAATATCGTCGGCAAGAAGACGATGCTCCGCGAGACGGCCGACCGCCTCGCGCCTATATTCCCCTCGCGCCATCTCTGGGTCGTGACCAACTCCGAGCAGGCGGCGGGAGCGCGCCGCGAGCTCCGCGGCGTCCCCGCGGCTCATATTCTTGCCGAGCCGATGGGCCGAAACACGGCTGCCGCCGTTGGCCTTGCCGCGATTCATCTGGCCCACAAACACGGCGACGCCTTGATGGCCGTCCTCCATTCCGATAGCTTCGTCGCCGACGCCGACAGGTATCGTGCCCTGCTGCGGGCCGCTCTCGACCTCGCTCAAGCGCCCGGAACGCTCGTCGTTCTTGGTATCCCTCCGGCGTATCCTGAGACAGGTTACGGTTACATCGAGCGGGGACCCGAGCTTGACGAACGCCCGCGCGGCGAAACGGCTTATGCCGTCGCGCGATTTACAGAGAAGCCGGCCGCTGCCGTGGCCCGGCAGTACGTTGATTCGGGAAGATTCTATTGGAACGCGGGAATGTTCGTCTGGCGCGTTTCCACTCTTCTCGATTGCCTCGAGAAATTCCTGCCCGAAACTCATGCGCACTTGCAAACCCTCGCGAAAACTATTGGGACGAAAAAATATCCCGCCGCCCTCAAGAAAATCTATCCCCGCCTCGAAAACATCTCCATTGACCACGCGGTGATGGAGCGCGCGACGCGAAGCGAGGGCGTGGCTCGCGTCTGCGTTCTTCCCGCCCAAGTGGGTTGGAGCGACATCGGATCCTGGGCCGCCCTGTACGAACTCCTCGCCGGCAAACCCGGCGCCAACGTCTCCGCCGGCCCCTCGTTTGTCCTCGAAGCAGCCGGCAACTATTTCTGGGCTCCCGGCAAATTCGTCGCCGCAATCGGCGTCAACAACCTCGTCGTCGTGGAAACTCCCGACGCCATCCTGATTTGCCCGCGCGACCGCTCGCAGGACGTGGGAAAAATCGTGAAGTGGCTCGAAGAGCGCAAGCAGAATAAATTGCTCTAGGCTTTCCGGCCATTTTGGGACGCTCTCCGCGCCCGCTCCCTCACTTCCCTCCTTCCCGCCGAATTCCTCCTCGCATATACTTCTGGACAATGGCTCGACGATCCAAATCGCCTCGACCACGAAACAAATCGGCCGCAACGGCTAAAGCCCCCACGATTAAGTTCGGCACCGACGGCTGGCGCGGCGTCATCGCCGAGGACTTTACCTGCGAAAACGTCCGCATCGTCGCCCATGCAATCGCCCGTTACGTCGTCCGTTCCGCGAAGCCCGGCGCCGGCGTCTTGGTGGGTCACGACACGCGCTTCGGCGGCGAAATGTTTGCCCGCGTGGCGGCGGAGACCGTGGCCGCGTCGGGCACGCCCGTCTGGCTCGCCACCGCTCCCTGCCCCACGCCCGCCATTTCCCTTCTCGTCCGGCAGCGCGGCGCCGCGGCCGGCATCCAGATTTCCGCCAGCCATAATCCCTACCGCTGGAACGGCGTCAAACTCAAGGCGAGTTACGGAAGCTCTGCCTCTCCCGCCATCGTCGCGCAAGTCGAACACGAGCTTGCCAAGGTCGAACGCGACGGCGTGCCGCATCTTCCCCCGCGCAAGGATCTGATTCATTCCCTCGACACGCGCGCCCCGTATCTCGAGACTCTCGACGCCCTCGTCGATTGGGAACGCCTCCGCGCCGCGAAGTTCCGCTTCGTCGTGGACCCCATGCACGGCGCCGGGCTCGGCTTGCTCAGCGAGCTTTTCCGCCGCCACGGGATCGAATGCCGGGAAATTCGCGGCACTCGCGATCCGCTCTTTGGCGGCGTGAATCCGGAGCCCATCGAACCTCATGTCAAGGCCTGCCAGCAGGCCGTCGTCGAGGGAAAATTCGACGCGGGGCTCGTGCTCGATGGCGACGCCGACCGCATCGGCGCCATCGATTCCAACGGCGCCTTTGTGAACCCCCACCAGATTTTTTCGATATTGCTCTGGCACCTGGCGGGAACGCGAAAAATGTCCGGCGGCGTGGCCAAGACGTTTTCGACGACGAAAATGATCGACAAGATCGCCGCGAAATTCGGCCGCGAGCTTTGGGAGACGCCCATCGGCTTCAAATACATCTGCGATCGCATGCTCGAGAGCGACATCCTTCTCGGCGGAGAGGAAAGCGGCGGCATCGGCACCAAACTCTATCTTCCCGAGCGCGACGCCACCGTGAACGCCTTGCTGCTCGCGGAAGTCATGGCTTGGCACGGAAAGCGCCTGGGCGAGCTTGTGGCCATGCTGCAGCGCGAATTCGGCGAGCACCACTACGGCCGCGTGGACTTGCATACCCGTGACGGCCAGAAAGAAAAAGCTATCGCTTATTTCACCAGCGAAAAATTCCGCAAGCTCCTCGATTGGCCCGTGACGCGCCGCGAGGACCTCGATGGCATCAAGATGTATCTCGGCGACATCGGATGGGTGATGGTTCGCGCATCCGGAACCGAGCACATGCTGCGGATTTATTCCGAGACGACGAAGGCGGATACCACCCGCCGCGTCTTGGACGAGGTCGCGTCCATCGTCCAGAAGCTCTAGCGGCTCGCCGGCCGTCCGGCGCGCCGGCTCTTCATTGCCTTGCGCGGGAGTGTATGAATATGGAAACCGTCAACTTGCAGCAAAAATTCGCCCAGGTGAATGACTATTGGAATCCCCGGATCATCGGCGAACTCAACGACGCTTACGTCAAAATCGTGAAGGTCAAGGGAGAATTTGTGTGGCATCACCATGACCACGAAGACGAGATGTTTCTCGTCGTCAAAGGGCGGCTGCGCATCAGATTCCGCGATCGCGAATGTGAAATCAATCCGGGGGAGTTCCTCGTCGTTCCCCGGGGCGTCGAGCACCTTCCCGTGGCCGAAGAGGAAGTGCACATCGTCCTGCTTGAACCCAAAACAACTCTCAACACCGGCAACGTGCGCAACGAGCGCACCGTCGCCGAATTGGAGCGAATCTGATGCGTCCTGCGAATCCCGGAGATGGCGCTCTATGAAGCGGCGGCTTTACACCTTGGATGTTTTCACCACCCGGGAGTTCGCCGGAAATCCCCTCGCCGTCGTCACCGACGGCGACGGCCTCTCGCCCGCTACGATGCTGGCGATTGCCCGCGAGATGAACCTCAGCGAGACCGTCTTCGTCCAGCGGCCATCCAACAATCGCGCCCTGGCTCGCCTCCGCATTTTCACCACCACCCGCGAACTTCCTCTCGCCGGGCATCCCGTCATCGGCACCTGGTTTTTGCTCGCCGAACTCGGCGTCGTGCCCGCTTCCGAGGGCCTCGTCCACGTCCTGCAGCAGACCGGCGCCGGAATTCTGCCGGTCGAGATTTCCTTTCGCGACGGCAGGCCCGACCGCGTCACCATGACGCAGAAGCCCGCGCAATTTAAAAAAGCTGGCGTCAATCGCGCGGCTCTCGCCGCCTCGCTCGGCCTCAAGGCCGCCGATTTTCATCCGGACCTGCCCCTCGAATTCGTCTCCACGGGCGTCTTCAATCTGATGGTTCCCCTTCGCAATGCCAAGCCGCTCGGGAAAATCCACGTCAACATGCGCGCTCTGGCCCAAACGATTGCTCCCGATGCCACACTCGCCTACTGCTTCGCTGAGAACGGCACGGGAAAGGTTTTCTCCCGCGGGATGATGCCCTGGGGTCTCGGCGAGGACGCTGCCACGGGTTCGGCCGCCGGTTCCTTGGGCGCTTATTTGACGAGGCACGGAAGGCTTTCGCCGGAGCAAACGCTGCACATCACGCAAGGCGTCGAGATGGGGCGCCCCAGCGATATTCACGTTGGCGTGCGCGCCGAGCGCGGCCGCCTGGTTCCCCGCGTCAGCGGTGGCGCGGTGCGCATCCTCGAAGCGCAGATTGAGGCGTAGTTTTCATTTCTCCGCGGAAATTGCCCCGCGAAGAGACTCCTTCAGCCAAGAGCCTTGAAAGCGGCGTCGAGCACTCCGTTCAAAAACGCCGGCGCATCCTCGGACGAGAATTTCTTCGCCAGCTCCACCGCCTCGTTGATCGCCACTTTCGCGGGCGCCGTTCCGAACCGCAATTCGTAAATCGCCAGCCGCAGGATGTTGCGGTCCACGGCCGCCAGCCGGTCGAAGCGCCAATTCTCGGACAGCTTTCCCGCCAGTTCGTCGCTCGCTTTCGACTGCGAGACCGCGCCTTCGAATAATTCGTTCGCAAACTTTCGAGTGGATTCCGCGGCCCGCGCCGTCTTCCAGAAACTCTGCTCGATCGAACCCGGCTTTTGCGGCGACATGTCCCATTGGAAAAGCATCTGCAGGGCGAATTCGCGGGATTTTCGGCGCAGGGTCATCGCAAGCAACTTCGCACGGAAGCGCGGGAGAAACAAGCGGCGAAGTGAGGTGCGCGCGTGGTCATTTATTTGCGCGGCCGCGCCGGCCCGCCGGCCTTCGAAAACTTGCGCGAGAAATGCGCCATTTCGATGGCCGCCAGCCCCGCGTCGTAGCCTTTATTGCCGCTTTTCAGCCCCGCCCGGTCGATCGCCTGCTCCAGCGTGTCGCACGTCAGCACGCAGAATGCGATGGGCACGCCCGTGTCCAGTTGAGCCAGCTGGATTCCCCGTGCGGTTTCCGACGCCACATGGTCGTAGTGCGTTGTTTCGCCTCGCAGGATGCACCCGATCGTGATCAGCGAATCGTACCGGCCCGTGCTCGCCAGTTTTTTCGCCGCGATGGGAAGCTCGAACGACCCCGGCACTCGGACGATTTCGATCATCTTTTCCGCCGCGCCCTCGCGTTCCAGCGCGTCGAGTGCCCCGGCCAGCAGCCGGTCGGTGATGAAGCTGTTGAACTGGCTGACGACGATTCCGAACCTCAGCCCGGCAGCGCCGAGCCCGCCGCGAAACGAATCGGGTTTGAATGTTCCCGCCACTCGTCAGCGCCCCTGAAACTTCGCCGGCCGCTTTTCGAGAAACGCGCGCGTCCCCTCTCGCATGTCCTCGGTGGCGCAGATCAGCCCGAAGAGCGTCGCTTCCAGAAACAGCCCTTCTTCCTGCGGCATTTCCATTCCCCGCTCGATCGCTTCCATCGAGAATTTCACGGCCAGCGGCGCGTTGGCGATGATTTTTTTCGCGATGGATTCCGCCGCCGCCATCAGTTCGGCTCCCTCCGTCACGTGATTCACCAGGCCGATGCGCAGCGCCTCTTCCGCGGAAATCATCTCCCCGGTGAGAATCAGCTCGTGCGCCACTCCCTTCCCGCACAGCCGCGGCAGCCGCTGCGACCCTCCGTATCCCGGCAGCAAACCGAGCTTCACTTCCGGCTGGCCGATTTTCGCCGCTTTGCTGGCGATCCGGATCGTGCAGGCCAGTGCCAGCTCGCAACCCCCGCCCAGCGCGAATCCGTTGATCGCCGCGATTGAGGGCTTTCCCATCGTTTCCAGCCGGTGAATGATCTCCTGTCCGAAAAGCGAAGTCTCCTTCCCGGTGACGGGTGTTTGCTGCGATAGCTCGCCGATGTCCGCGCCGGCGACGAACGCCTTTTCGCCCGCTCCCGTCAGGATGAGCGCTCGGACCGAGTCATCCTTGCCCGCCGCTTCTAGCGCTTCTCCCAGCTCTTCCATCGTCCGACGGTTGAGCGCGTTCAACGCCTTCGGCCGGTTGAACGTGATGTAGCCGATCTGGTCCTTCACTTCGTAAATTAAATTTTCAAAGCTCATTCGCGGCAGATCCTCTCGTCAATGGCTGCGATATTCTAGCGTAGGAGCGGAGGTTTTTTCGAAAACAAGCCGGGAGGGCCTAATTCATGGATTCGACGATCACGCCGATGCCCTGCCCGCCCCCGATGCACGCGCTGGCCGCGCCATACCTCCCGCCACGTCGCCGCAATTCGAGTAGCAGCGTCAGGACCAGCCGTGTCCCGGTCGCCGCCAGGGGATGCCCCAGCGCAATCGCTCCCCCGTTCACGTTCGTCTTGTCACGGTCCAGTCCCAGCAGCTTTTCGACCGCCAGATACTGCGCGGCGAATGCTTCGTTCACTTCCACCAGATCCATCTGCTCGAGCTTTAGATTGGCGAGCGCCAGCGCCTTCCGAATTGCGGGTACGGGCCCGATTCCCATAATCCGCGGCGGAACTCCGGCCGTCGCATACGAAACCAGCCGCCCCAGCGGCTTCCATCCGTGCTCTTGCGCGTTCTTCGCGTGCGTCACCACCACGGCCGCCGCTCCATCCACAATCCCGCTTGCGTTCCCCGCCGTGACGATACCCTCTTTCCGGAATGCCGGAGGCAGTCCTCGGAGCGTCTCCATCGTCGTCTCCGGCCGCCGGTGGTCGTCTTCGCTCACCACTGCCGTCTTCTTGCCTTTCTTCACCTCCACCGCCACAATCTCCTCTTTCATTTTCCCCGACTGATACGCCGCCTCCGCCGCCTGCTGGCTTCGCAGCGCATATTCGTCCGAAGCTTCTCGCGTGATTCCCTGCTCCGTCGCCAGATTTTCCGCCGTGTCGGACATGCTGTAGCCGCAGTACGTGTCGTATAGGCCCGAGGATAGCGAATCTTCCAGCGCTCCTTCCCCCATGCGCAAACCCGTCCTCGCCCCTCGAACCACGTGCGGGCATTGCGACATATTTTCCATCCCTCCCGCCAGCACCAGCCGCGCTTCCCCCAGCAAAATTCTCTGCGCCGCTTGCGTGATCGATTCCATCCCCGACCCGCACAGCCGGTTGACTGTCACCGCTGGCGTTTCCACCGGCAGTCCCGCTTTCAATCCCACATGCCTCGCCCCATACAGCGCATCCGCGCTCGTTTGCATCACGTTCCCGAATACCACGTGATCGAACTCCGCTGGGTCGGCCCCCGACCGCCGAATCGCTTCGCCGCTCGCCGCCGCCGCCAGCTCGATCGCGCTTGTGTTGTTGAACGCCCCGGTATACCTCGCCATGGGCGTACGGGCGCCCTGCAGGATTACAACATCGGTGATGAACATTCCTGACCTCGCTTAGGGAGTTGCCAGTTCCACCAGGACGTTGCCGCCGCGCTGCCGCGCTTCCTCAAGCCCGGACTCCGCCCGGTTCATCCATTCCGTCACCCGGTCTTCGGTGTCGTCGCCCGGACGCGACGTCGCCTGCGCCACGATTGCGCTCACCGTTACGTCCTGCGGGCCCCATGGCGGCTTCACCGTCCCGGCGATTTGCCGGAGCTTCTCCGCCAGCACGCGCGCGTTTTCCAGCGACGTGTCCGGCAAAACAAATACCAGCGACCAAGCCGTATGTTTTACCGCGATGTCCGTCTGGCGAATCGAAGAGGAAAGCCCGCGCGCCAGCTGCTCCGTGAACCGGTCCACCGCCGTGTCGCTGTGCTGCCTCAACAGCTCGGTCCCGCGATCCACGGTCAGCAGCACCAGCGAGAGCGGCGCATTTTGCGTTCGCGAGCGGTTGGCTTCCACCAGCAGGCAATCCACGTAAGAGCCACGGTTCAGCAACCCCGTTCTCTCGTCCGCCACGGCGAGCGATCTCACCAGCGAACGCAGACGCGTGTGGTTCACGGAAAGAACCAGCTGGTCGCCTACCGCCTGCAAAAAGAAACTTTCGTTCGGCTTCCATTTTCGCGGGCCCGCGCTCCCCACCAGCACCGCCCCTGCCCCCGCTTGTGTCTCTTTGTCTGTCAGAACCACTCCCAGCGCTGTCTGTAATCCCAGCGCCGCGAGCTCCGGCGTCGTCGACGCGTGCAGCTCCACTCCTCCCAGCGAGTCGGGCGCCGCTCGGGAAACAATCCCGACAATCGATGCAATCTCCGCCGGGCTCGCCGCCGTCACTCCCGGCGCCGCGAACTCCCCCGTGATCTGTGTCGCGTCCGCCGTGCTCCCTGTGACGATCAGGCTTCGCGTCACGTTCAGATGCTTTCCGATTCCCGCCGCTGTCGCCGTCAGGACGTCCCGCGGCGTCGGCTGGCGGTACATCAGCCGGTTGATTTCCGCGATTGCCGAAAGGTCCCTGTGCGTATCGGCGGTCGAAGCCATCGCTGCCGGTGACGGGATTTCCGGCGCCGCCACAGGAGCCGGTGGCGGAGCCACGGGTGCCGCCGGAGGAGGTGCGGCTGCCGGAGCTGCCGCCGGCCCTCCTGCCAGACGCGCCTTGCTTCCCTTCGGCCACCAATTGGCGCGGTCGTATAGCGCCCTCAACCGCTCGTTGCGCTCCTCTTCGTTCGGAAACAGTTCGGCGATCCGCTCCAGCCGCTCCACCGCCTTCGTCTGCAACGAATACTGCAGAAATATCTCCACCTGCACGATCAGGTCGTCCAGCGCCTGTTGCGCCCGCAATTCCTCGGGCACGTTCCCGGCCCGCGCGGAATTTTCCGACCCTGCCCCGCTGAATCCTTCGCCCCGCGTGGTGACCGTCGCCGCCTTCGCCGCCCGCGCCAGTATATTTTGCAGGAACGCGGGATCCACCTTCCCTTCCAGTTTCGCGATCCGCTCATGATTCCGGTAATCGTACGGGTCGATATCCACCAGGCGGTCCAGCGAATCGCACGCCTCCTTCAACCGCCCCGCTTCCAGATACAAGTCAAATAGCCGCACCAAAGCCTCGAAATATTTCGACTCCCGGTTCAACTCCTCGTACAGTTTCGACACCACTTCGGCCACCGCCAGCGAGTGCGGATATGTCCCCGCCAGCCGGTCCATCTGCGTGGATAGTTCCTGGTCCTTCCTCAGCCCGTGCATCGTTTCCTTCAGCTGCGCGAGCACCGCCGTCGCCTTCTGATCCTGCCCCGCGCGCACGTACGCCCCTGCAATCTCGAACAATTTGCCGTATCCCTCGGGTTTGATTCGGTAGAAAGCTTCGTAGGCTTCGAGAGAGCGATCGAGCTGCCCGGTCCGCAGCAGCGCTTCCCCAAACAACGAGAAGAACGCCGGATCCTTCTCCGAGCCGGCAAATGGTTCCAGCAGCGCCGCCGCCGCGGCCGCATCGCCCTTCCGCATCTTGGCTTCCGCGTAGAGCATCGATCCCGCGCGATCGTCGGGAGAAAGCCCGTGGGCCCGCGCAAAGTACTCGAGCGCTTCGTCCAGCGCCCCGCTCGCGAGCGTCAATTGCCCGGCCCGGAAGTATCCTCGGGCTGCCATGTCGCTGTGGCCCAATTTTTCGGCCATTTGGCCCAGCGTCACGTGGCGCGCCGGATTTTCCGGGTCCAGCAGCGCAATGCTTTCCAGGCACGCCAGGGCTTCGATTTCCCGAGCCTGCTCCTCGAATAGCCTCGCCGCCGTGCCGTACTGCTCGATCGCGTCCCCCGGCCTTGCCTGCTTTTGCAGCAGTGTGGCATACCTCATCAGGCGGTCCGGTGGCTGCGGGTAGGGCCGGAGAAACCTTTGGAATATCGCGGAGGATTTTGCTGCGTCGCCTGCGTCTACTAGCCGGTCGAACTGCGCCCCGTAATATTGCGCCGCCATCGCCGGCTCGTTCAGCCGCGTATACAAATCCGCCAGTGCCTGGAGCGCTTCGGAATGCGTCGGCGCCTCGTCGAGAACCGCCTGGTATTCGGCCACTGCCTCGCGCAACTTGTTCTTTTCAAGGCTGCGCCGGCCTCGGTCGAGGTGTTTTTCGATGTCCTGAGCCATGGGAATGCGCGCGTGCTTCGAACGATGCGGCGGCGCTGGGGTTGTCCGCCTGCTCTCGCCCCCTTCTCCGCCGTCCAACCGGTCCGGGCGCGCCGGAAGATTCCACTATATAACGGACTCAGGACTCTCCCAAAAATGAAATCGCCCGATGTGCGCAGAGAATGGCGGGTAAGCCGGCTTCAAAACGATGTGCTGCCCGAAGGAACTTCCGATGGCAGGTGCGACACGCGCTCCCTCATGGACCGCAGCGACAGCCCGCTCCTCAGCAAAGCGATGAACCCGAGCAGCGCGAACGGCAGGTTCAGCGCCAGGAACGCGAAAATCGAAAACCCCGCCGCCTTCGTTTTTTCAATCTCAAACACGCTGAGCCCCAGCACGCAGAAGAATTGGTACGACCCGATGTTCGCCGGCGCGTTCGGCAGCGATACCCCCAGATTGATGACCACCAGAACCACGATCGCCGCCAGGAACGAGAGATCCAGACCGTACGATTTCATCATCGCCCACATCCCGAACACCTGACACAGCGGCATCAGTAGCGAAAACAGTAGCGCCGGATAGAAACTCGGCGCCGTTCCCATCGCATGCAGCCCCACCAGCGCCCCCATGATCTTCCCCGTCCCCTGCTTGTTCTTGATTTCCGGCGGGTATTCCTTTCCTAGCTGCGTCTCCAGGTAAAAAATCAGCACCACCACCACGCTCACCAGGACCAGCGTGATCACTCCCAGTATGTCCGCCACCCGCCGGAAATTCCGCGGAAGATCCACCAGCAGGGAGACGACTCCCAAAGAAGCCGTGGCGATCACCAAGTCCACCAGCCTCTCGACTCCCACTGACCCCAGGACGTACCCAAATCCCATATTCTCGCTATCCGACAGCAGATAGCTGCGAAGCAGTTCTCCCGGACGCAAGGGAAACATCAGGTTGGCAAACAGCCCGGCGAAAATCGCTCGCACCGAGCGCGTGACCCGCACCTTCCCAAAAGGTTCCAGCAGGAATTTCCACCGAATCGACTGCATCACATAGCTCAGTACGTCGAACCCCATCCCCACCAGCACCCAACGCCAGTTGGCATTGGCCATGTCCCGCAGCGCCTGCACGATGTGGAAATCGTGCAGCACCCAGATCAGGCAAGCCAATGCCAGCGCGTAGCCGATGATCCTCGGGATCTTCGATTCCTCCGGAGTAGTCGGATTGAACAGACTGATCACTCCGGCTGTTCCTGCGCGGGACGCTGGCTCGCCGCAATCGCTTCCAAAATCCTGTGAATGGCCGATATTCCCCCGGAATCTCTCGGACGCAGCCTGTGCATGGAGACTCCCCCCGGATTCGGGACCGTTTCCCTTGCCTGCCAGGCGTCGCGCGCGCCCGTGTTTCGCCGGCAAAGGCCCTTAAGGCCGAGCTCCAACACGCCCGCCTTTCTCCCAGGACGCCAAGGCGGCTTTTTGGGGCCTTAAGTCGGCTACAGCCTACGATAAGTGGTTTCGGGAGGCAATGCGAGATGCAACCGCCTTGGTGCGTGAACGTTACCGCTGCCGGTAAGCTGGACGCAGGCGAGAATGGCGGGAAACCGGAGTCCTAAAATGGTTCGAGCCAGGCTCTCGACGCGGCGTGCTCCTTCGCCTCGATAGCCTGGCTCGATCCGAATTCCTTCCGACTTTAGTGGGCGTGCGGGACTTGAATCGTCAGCGGCTTGGTCGCTTGCAGCTTCTTCGACTTCTTCAGCGCTTTCTTCGCCATTTTCAGTTCCCTCCGGTGTGTTTGCCCCCTGGGGCGTATGCCTCCTTATATGCAAGCTTCGGGCCAATGTCCAGCGGAGTTCTCACCCCCTTCAATCTCCTTTAGTCCAAATGAGATGCCCGCGCCGGCCGCGGATCTCCCGCCTTCCCGAGCCTCTCCTCTTGTTGAAAAAACAACCAACCGTTGAAAAATTCATGTCCACCGCTCCTTTTCCCTCCCCGCGCCGTCTCCAAAACCTCCTCCAACCCCTGTCGGCCGCCGCCCGGTGGTATCATAGACCCCTGTAAATGTTCCCGGGAGACTCGTCCATGTCCGAACCTACCAAGGAAGAACTGCTCGCCCGCATTGCCGAACTCGAAAAGCAGAGTTCCAAACGCAAAGGCTCCCTCGAATTTCGAGTCGGCGAAAAGGGCGGCGTCAGCGTTTACGGCCTCGGCCGCTTCCCCGTCACTCTCTATTACGAACAGTGGATCCGCCTCCTCGACGTCTCGGCCGATCTCCGCGCCTTCCTCGAAGAAAACAAGTCCCGCTTGAAGCTGAAAGACGCCCACTAGCTGCATTCCCGAATCTTCGCCGCATTCCTTCCCAATTGGGTGGCTGCTCCGCCGCTTCGCTCCGCCGCTTCGCTCCGCCTCTCGCGGCGTTCCACCACCGCTAGGCGCACATCGGGACTTATGGCACACTCGATGGTTTAGAGCGCGTTCGCATCGCGGAGCCAGTCCGCACCGCGCCAAGAAACGGCACATGGACCCCCAGTTCATCCGCAATTTCTGCATCATTGCGCACATCGACCACGGCAAATCCACCTTGGCCGACCGTCTGCTCGAGCTCACCGGCGCTCTCACCCAGCGCGAAATGCACTCTCAGTTCCTCGACTCCATGGACCTCGAACGCGAGCGCGGCATCACCATCAAGGCCAAGAGCATCCGCCTCCACTACCACGCCCGCGACGGCCGCGAATACCAGCTCAATTTGATCGACACCCCCGGCCACGTGGATTTTTCCTACGAGGTTTCCCGCGCCCTCTCCGCCTGTGAAGGCGCCTTGCTCGTTGTGGACGCCAGCCAGGGAGTCGAGGCCCAGACGGTCGCCAACGCTTTTCTCGCTTCCCGCCATAATCTCGAAATTCTTCCGGTCATCAATAAAATTGATTTGCCGGCCGCCGAGCCCGCCCGCGTGAAAGAGCAAATCGAAAATGTCCTCGCCATCCCCGCGGAGGACGCTCTTCTGATCAGCGCCAAGAGCGGCTTGGGCGTTGAAGACGTCCTCGAAGCCATCGTGCGCCGCGTTCCGCATCCCAAGGGCTCTTCTGAATCGCCCTTGCAGGCCCTCATCTTCGACTCCTGGTTCGACGCGTTCCGCGGCGCCGTCGTCCTCGTCCGCGTCATGGAAGGCCGCATCGTCCCGCGCATGAAAATCCGCCTCTGTTCCAACAACGAAGTCTACGAAGTCGAAACCCTCGGCGCCCTCACCCCCAAGCCGGTCGTCCTCGAAGAGCTCGTCACCGGTGACGTCGGCTTCATCGTCGCCAACATCAAGCGCGTGGCCGACGCCCGCGTCGGCGATACCGTGGTGGAAGCCGACCGCCCCGCCCAGCCCCTCCCCGGCTTCGAAGCCATCAAGGCCATGGTCTTCGCCGGGCTTTATCCGGTCAATGCCACCGATTACGAGCTGCTCCGCGACGCCCTCGGCAAGCTGCAGTTGAACGACGCCGCCTTTTTCTACGAGCCCGAGACTTCCGTCGCTCTCGGCTTTGGCTTCCGCTGCGGATTTCTCGGCCTCCTCCACATGGAAATCGTGCAGGAGCGCCTTGAGCGCGAATTCAATATTGACCTCATCACCACCGCCCCCAGCGTCCAATACCGCATCACCACCATCCTGGGCGATGTGATGGAGGTCGACAACCCCACCAAATTTCCGCCCCCCACCTCGATCTCCAAAATCGAAGAGCCCATCCTCACCGCCATGATCATCACTTCCGAAGAATCCGTCGGCGGCGTTCTCCAGCTCTGCGAGGAAAAGCGCGGCATCCAGAAAAAATTCGAATACCTCTCGCCCACGCGCATCATGCTCACCTACGAGCTGCCCCTCAACGAAATCGTCCTCGATTTCTACGACCGGCTGAAATCCGTCTCGCGCGGTTACGCCTCTCTCGATTACCACCTTTCCGGATACCGCGAATCCGACCTCGTAAAGCTCGACGTTCTCGTCGGCGGCGAGCCAGTGGACGCCCTCACCATCATCTGCCATCGCGAGCAGGCCTACGAACGCGGCCGCGAGCTCGTCTCGCGCCTCCGCAAACTCATTCCCCGCCAGATGTTCGAAGTCCCCTTGCAGGCCGCCATCGGCAGCCGCGTCATCGCCCGAGAAACCATCTCCGCCATCCGCAAAAACGTTCTCGCCAAATGCTACGGCGGCGACATCACCCGCAAACGCAAGCTCCTCGAAAAACAAAAAGAAGGCAAAAAACGCATGAAGCGCGTCGGCCGCGTCGATATCCCCCAAGAAGCTTTCTTGGCCGTATTAAAAGTCGCGGGGTCCTCCGATGAAGAGTAGTAACGACGCCTAACGACGCAATCATTGAAAGGAGGAAATCGTGGGGCTAAACCGCTCTCGAGAAATCCAATGTCAAAGTTGAAAACGCGGGCTCGCAGGAAGAACAAAAAAATCACACTCGTCCTCGACATCAAGGAATACGAACAGCTCCTCGACGATCTGGATGAGCTCGATTCCATCCGCGCATTCGACGAAGCGAAAAATTCCGGCGGTAAAGCGATCCCCTTCGAACAAGCCGCCAAGGAAATACGTCAATCTCGAGAGTAGCTTACTCACGCCTGATTCTGGAGCGCGCAAAGCGCGAGCTTGAAGCGCTCGATAAAACTGTCTATGAAAAAGTTGAGGCCGCGATTTTCAGGCTGGCTCTCGACCAGCCCCCCAAATTGCAAGAAACTTCGCGGCCGTGAAGGCTGGCGGATTCGCGTGGGCGATTTTCGGGTTGTCTACGAAATCAACGATGAGCGTCGTGTGGTCACGATCCTCCACGTCGGTCATCGCCGCGAGATTTACCGCTAACTCAACGATCGCTCTTCTATCCCCGCACCGTCGCCTCAAGCGTCCCGCGCGCCAGCCGCCTCGACATCCCGCAAGAAGCCTTCCTCGCGGCCCTGAAAGCCGCGGGCAGCTCCGATGAAGAGTAAGGAAACAGGAGAACGCGGGGGCGTCGCTCATGTCGAAAAGCCCAGAGCGGGCTTCCCCGCCGGGATGAACCTCTCGCTGATTTACTTCGGTTTTTAGAAGGAAACAGAAGAACGCGGGGGCATCGCTCACATCGAAAAACCCAGTGAGGGCTTCCCTGCCGGGATGAACCTCTCGCTCACTTACTTCGGTTTTTAGGGGGTCGGAGCTTCAGCTCCGACATTGAAGGCATGCTCTCTTCAGGGGTTTTAACCCCTGAAGTGGAAATTTAAAAGTCCCTAGGAATTCGTCTTTCCCCGCACCGTCGCGTCCAGTGTCCCCCGCGCCAGCCGCACCGCGATCTCGTCCCCCGCCTTCACCTGCTCGGGCGACCTCAGCACGTTCCCGGCGCCGTCGTAAGCGATCGCATACCCTCGCTCGAGTATCCTCAGCGGGCTCCGCTCGTCGAGTTGTACAGCGGCGGCTTGAAACAAACGTCGCTTCGCCGCGAACATCCGCTCGACCGCCGCGTCCAGCGCCGCCGCTCGCTGTTCTACGGCAGCGCGCAGCCGCGCCATCCGCGCCCCCATATCAATCGCCGTGAATCGCAGTTGCACCGCGTTCTCGAGCCGCCTCTTCCGCCCCAGAATCCGTTCGAGCGCCGCCAGCAGCGCTCCCTGCTGCTGGGCGATTCTTCGCCGCATCACTTCGGCTCTTCGCCGCAGGTCGAATCCGCCGAGCGCCGCATCCGCACGCGTCACGCGCTGCCGTATAGTCGCCAGCCGCAGCCGCAAGCCCACCGCCAGCGACGAGCCCATCTCGTCCAGCTGCTGCCTCCGCCGCCGGAGCAGCACTTCCAGTTGCCGAAATCCCCGGTGCGCCGCCAGTTGCTGCACCTGCTGCCGCGCGTGCAGGATGCGATAACGCATCCGGTCGACCAGTCGCCTCTCGGATTCGGCGAGGTGCCGCTCGAATTCCTGCCGCGACTTCACCACGATTTCCGCCGCCGCCGAAGGCGTCGGTGCGCGCAAATCCGCGGCGAAATCCGCGATCGTGAAATCCGTCTCGTGCCCTACGCCCGTAATCACCGGAATTTCAGAGGCGGCAATCGCCCGCGCGACCGCCTCTTCGTTGAACGCCCACAAATCCTCGAGCGATCCCCCGCCCCGCGCCACGATCAGCACATCCGCGGCCTTCGCCCGGTTGAAATATTTCACCGCCTCCGCGATTTCCCCCGCCGCGCCTTCCCCCTGCACCTTCACGGGAAACAGCAGCAGATGAACGTTCGGAAACCTTCGCTTGAGCACGCGCAAAATGTCGCGAATCGCCGCGCCCGTCGGCGACGTCACCACGCCGATCCGTCGCGGCAGCACTGGCAGCGGCTTTTTTCTCGCTTCGTCAAACAATCCCTCGGCCGCCAGCTTTTTCTTCAATTGCTCGAACGCCAGTTGCAGCGCGCCCACTCCCGCCGGCTCGATGTAGCTGACGTATACCTGGTATTCCCCGCGCGGCTCGTACACGCCGATCGCCCCGCGCAGGATCACCTGCAATCCATCCTCCGGACGGAACTTCAGCGACCGCGCCTGATCGCGAAAACACACGCAGCGGATCTGCGCTCCCGCGTCCTTCAGCGTGAAATACAAATGCCCCGACTGCGCCGGCCGGTAGTTCGACACCTCGCCCTCGATCCACACTTCCGGGAATTCGCGCTCCAACAGCCCGGCGATCCGCGCCGTCAGCTCGCTCACCTTCCAGATTTTCTTTTCCGGCTGCAGATTGAACAGCGAGCTCTGTTCCATGGTTTTTCGGGCGTGTCACCGGCGGAAGAAATTCACCAGCCACAGCAGCAGCGTGAGCCCAACGCTCAGAAGAATGCAGGTTACGATCGGAAAATAAAACGACCCGTGCCGCCCCTCGACTGCGATGTCGCCCGGCAAATGTCCCAGGCGGAAAGGAAGCTTTCCCGCGAACACCAGCAGCGCTCCGGCGGCGATCAGCACCGCGCCGATCAACAGCATCAGCTTCCCGAGTTCGCGCGTCGGGTCCATTCGATCGATTTCAGAGGCGCCTTCCGCCCCCATTCAACCCGGACCCGCCTAGGCGAGTTCGGCTCCGGAAAAAAAGTAGCCGATTTCAAACGCGGCCGTATCGGGCGCGTCCGACCCGTGCGTGCAGTTGTATTGAATGCTCGTGCCCAAGTCGCGGCGAATCGTTCCCGCCGCGGCTTTCGCGGGATCGGTCGCTCCCATCGTCTCGCGCCATTTCGCGATTGCGCCTTCCCCCTCCAGCACCATCACGATCACCTTCCCCGTGCTCATGAACTCCGTCAGCTCGCCGAAAAACGGCCGTTCGCGGTGCACCGCGTAAAATCCTTCCGCCTCGGCTTTGGTCAGCCGCTCCGACTTAATCGTGACGATCTGGAATTTCGCCGCGTGAATCCGGCTCAGGATTTCTCCCGCCAGTCCCCGCTTCACCGCGTCGGGCTTGATAATCGCAAGTGTTCTTTCAACGGCCACGAATGTTTCTCCTCTTCAGTCTCAAAATTCCGCCGGTTCCAAGCCCCGGGCTGGATTGCA
Source organism: Verrucomicrobiia bacterium (assembly GCA_035503815.1). Lineage (GTDB taxonomy): Bacteria > Acidobacteriota > Terriglobia > Acidiferrales > UBA7541 > Palsa-295. The sequence continues at coordinate 140,241 of DATJTF010000033.1, read as the reverse complement.
CAGAACCGAACTCGGCTACTTCTTCCGCTTTTTGGCCGGCTTCGCTTTTCCCGCTTTTTTGCCGGCTTTCTTTGCCGCATTCTTCCCGCCGCGATAAACGGACGCCAGCGTCTTCCCGATATCCGCCGGGCTCTGCACCGTATGAATGCCCGCGGCTCGCATCGCCTTGTACTTATCCGCCGCGGTTCCCTGCCCCCCGCTGATAATCGCTCCCGCGTGGCCCATCCGGCGGCCCGGCGGAGCGGTTTGCCCGGCGATGAATCCCACCACCGGCTTTTTCACACTCTTCTTGATGTACTCGGCGGCAACTTCCTCGGCGTTCCCGCCGATTTCGCCGATCATCACGATCGCTTGCGTATCGGGATCTTCGTTGAAGAGCGTGATCGCGTCCAGAAACGTCGTGCCGATGATCGGATCACCGCCGATCCCGATGCATGTCGATTGTCCGATCCCGAGCCGCGTGAGTTGGTCAACCGCTTCGTACGTCAGCGTCCCGCTGCGGCTGACCAAACCGACATTGCCCTGCTTGTGAATCGAGCCGGGCATGATCCCGATCTTGCACTTTCCCGGCGAGATCATTCCGGGGCAGTTCGGGCCCACCAGCCGCGTCTTCGGGCTGGCCTTCAGCGCCGCGGCCACCCGCACCATATCGAGCGTCGGAATTCCCTCGGTGATACAGATCGCTAGCGGAAGCCCCGCATCCGCGCCCTCGAGAATCGCGTCCGCGGCGAACGGCGGCGGAACAAAAATGACGGATGCGTTTGCCCCGGTCTTCTCGACGGCTTCTGCCACGGTATTGAAAACGGGAACGCCCAAATGTTTCGTCCCGCCCTTCCCGGGCGTCACTCCCGCGACGACTTTCGTCCCGTAGTCCAGCATCTGCTGCGCGTGAAAGCTTCCTTCGCGCCCGGTCAGGCCCTGCACTACGACGCGTGTAGACTTGTCTATGAGAACGCTCATTTTCTCGAGGTAGAGGAAGTAAATGAGGTAAAGGAAGTAAAGGAAAAAACCTTCACCGCAGCTTCCGCCACTCCTTCCATAAGTTATGAATCATCATTCCCTATTTTGAGTATTCAGCCTTCAACTTCTCACAATCTTTTCGAGGGGCAAGCGCCTCATCCGCGGCCAAGTCGAGCCAGAATTTTGTCTCCGCAGCCTCGCCACTTGCAATCACCAAATGCCGCTTGAACTCAGCCGCGGAGGATCTCTTCGCCCAACCCTCAGCAATATTCGCTGGAATGGACCGCGAAGATCTTCGAATCTGACGCCCCAGTTCGTATTGCTCGGCTCGTGGGAATTGGCGCGTCAACCCGGAAACCTCAAGCGCGAGCCGGTATGCCTGCTTGTAAACAAGGAGGTCCGTGTAAATTCGAACCGGCCCACGACGACCGGATTTCTCCTCTACCTCCTTTACTTCCTCCACTTCCTCTACTTCCTTCGCCGGCGAGCGCTACTTGCGAGCAAGCTCGACAGCTTTCTCTGCTCCGTCCTTCATCCCCTCCGCCACCGTAAAATTAAAGCCCGAGTTGCGCAGAATCTCCTGCCCCCGCTCCACGTTCGTCCCTTCCATGCGCACCACGACGGGCGTCGTGAATTTCAGCTCGTGCGCCGCGTTCACCACCCCGGTCGCCAGCACGTCGCAGCGCAGTATCCCCCCGAAGATGTTCACGAACACCGCCTTCACGTTGGGATCGCTCAGCAGAATCCGGAACGCGTTTTTCACTTGCTCTTCCGACGCCCCGCCCCCCACGTCGAGAAAATTCGCGGGATTCCCGCCGCTCAGTTTGATGATATCCATCGTGGCCATTGCCAGGCCCGCCCCGTTGACCATGCACGCGATATTCCCGTCCAGCTTGATGTAGTTGAGCTTGAATTTCGAAGCTTCGACTTCCAGAGGAGTTTCTTCGTCAAGGTCGCGCAGTTCCTTGAACTCCGGATGCCGGTAAAGCGCGTTGTCGTCGAACGTCATCTTCGCGTCGAGCGCCACCAGCTTTCCGTCGCCCGTCACCACGCACGGATTGATTTCCAGCAGCGATGAATCCGTCTCGATAAACGCGCGGTACAACGACTGCAGAAACGGCACGGCCGCTCCCGCAAGTTCGGGAGACATGCCCAGCCCGAAGGCCAGCTTGCGCGCCTGAAACGCCTGCAATCCCGTCGCCGGATGAATCGGCTCGCGCAGAATCGCCTTGGGATTCGTCTTCGCCACTTCCTCGATCTCCATCCCCCCCGCGGCGCTGGCCATAAAAACCGGCAACCCCGACGCGCGATCCACCAGAATTCCCAGATACAGCTCGCGCTTGATGTCGAGCCCTTCCTCGATCAGCACGCGCCGGACGACCCGGCCTTCCGGCCCGGTTTGGATGGTCACCAGGTTCATCCCCAGCAGATGCTCCGCGTGCTCCGCTGCTTCCTCGGCCGAGCGCGCCAGCTTCACGCCGCCTGCTTTGCCGCGCCCTCCGGCATGAATCTGCGCTTTCACTACCACTACTTTCGTCCCGAGGCGCTGGGCCGCGCCCCGCGCTTCCTCCGCCTTGAATAGGACTTCGCCCCGCGGCGTCGGAACTCCAAACTTCGCGAGGATCGCCTTCGCCTGGTATTCGTGAATCTTCATGAGTGCTCCGCCGGTTTCCGGATCGGCAACAGGATTGATGTTAAAATTTCGGTGCGCAAAAGCAGCTTAGTTTACTTGGAAGGCCGACGCCGGGCAAGACGCGCACAAAGCTCCGCGCGGAGGATTTGTGATTCAAGAAGCGCTCGAAAAGGCGGTCCGGGACCAGGACTTGACCCGCGGCGAGGCCGAAGCCGCCATGGAAGACATCCTCGCCGGGCGCGCCGGCGAACCCCAGATCGCCGGATTTCTCACGGCGCTGCACATCAAGGGCGAGACGCTGGAGGAAGTGGTGGGCTTCGCCAAGGCCATGCGGCGGCACGCCACTCCGATTTTTCCGCGCGGATGGAAACACGAGCACGAGCCGCTCGTCGACACCTGCGGCACCGGAGGAGACGCCCGGGGTACGTTCAACGTCTCGACGGCGGCCGCCTTTGTCGCGGCAGGCGCGGGCGTTCGCGTGGCGAAGCACGGCAACCGCTCCTACACCTCCAAATGCGGCTCGGCGGACGTTCTCGAGCGCCTCGGCGTCCGCATGGACCTCGGATCCGACCAGGTGGCGCGGTGCATCGAGGAAGTGGGAATCGGGTTTTTGTACGCTCCGGCCTTGCAGACGGCGATGCGCCACGCCATGCCCGTCCGGCGCGCCCTGAAAATTCGCACCGTCTTCAATCTGCTCGGTCCTTTGACGAATCCCGCCGGCGCTTCGGCGCAAGTTGCCGGTGTGTACGACGCCGAGTTGACCGAGCTTGTGGCCCGCGCGCTCGGAGAACTCGGCGGGAAGCGCGCCTTTGTCGTCCACGGCTCGGACGGCCTCGACGAAATCTCGATTTCCGATGTCACCCAAGTCGCCGAGCTTCGCGACGGCGTTGTCCGCAGCTTTTCGGTGACTCCCGAGGATTTCGGCCTCGCCCGCGCCCCCATCGAGCGCATCCAGGGCGGCGACGCCTCGGAAAACGCCCAAATCATTCACAAGATTTTCGGACGCTCGATGCTGGCGAAAGAGCACGGCCCCCGCCGCGACATCGTGCTCGCCAACGCAGCCGCCGCTCTCGTCGCCGCCGGTGGCGCGGCCGACTTTCTCGATGGCGTTCGCATGGCCGCTCAATCCATCGATTCCGGCGCCGCCCGCGAAAAGCTGGATTCTCTCGTGGCTTTCACCCAAGCCGCCGACGCACGCGGGCAATCCGCTCCGTAGCGGTCCAGTTTCCACACAAGCTCCGGGGTCCGCGCACTCGAGTCTCCCCCGTCCAACCCCCTCACCGCCCCGAAGACGGGTCGGGCGAGGTGGCCGAGTCCAGGTCCAGAAAAAATCGCGAAGCGAGCGCGAGGGGCGGGTAGCAATTTCCGTCGCGACTGTATGTCCCGGCGCAAGACCGCGTGAATCCCCGCCGGCGAGGCGATTGCGCGAATTGCCAGATTGCCGCGAATGCGACCCCGCTGAGCCCTGGGTTCGGCGGATTCTTCCCATACACGCATCCGGGCGCCGGCGGGCACGCGTCGTTGTACACGAAATAGTCGATGTCGCGGCTCCCGGCGTGCGCGCGAATATCGTCGGCCGTTACGATGGTTTCGTGTTTTCCTTCCTTCGCGGGCATTCCCGAACAATATATCCCCGCGCGGTATCCCGAAGCTCCAACCGCTTCCTCCCAGCTGAAAATATAGGCGAGTTGCGCCGGTGTCATCCGGCCGCCTTCTTCCTGATCCAGAAAAATCACGGTCGCGGCAGGGAATCCTTCGCGGCGGGCGCCGGCGATCGCCGCGCGTCCGTCCGAGGCTCCGAGCGCGGCGGCATTCGCCGGAGATTTCAGTTCGCGCTCCAGTCGCCCGTTGAAAAGAACCAGAAATCCGAAACCCGCCGCGCGAATGGCGGCGCGCTTCCCGGCCCACTCATTTTCCGTCGCTCCGGGCGGGCTATTCAGCCAGTATCCCGCGAACGTGAACGTTTCCCGGAGCGCGGGAAGTAGCGCGTCACCCGGGTACGTATTCGCATCGAAACCCAAAAAGGTCTTCGACTGCGCGCCGGCCCGCGGAACCGCGGCCGCAAAAAAGAGGGCGCAAAGGAGCAAGCCTTTCACAGGCGCAGAAAATTTTCGAGAAGGTGAAAGCCCGAAGAAGTCAGAACGGATTCGGGATGAAACTGCACGCCTTCGACGGGAAGCGTCTTGTGCCGGAGTCCCATGATGGTGCCGTCTTCCGTCTCGGCTGAAATCGTGAGAGATTCGGGCAGCGATTCGCGCTCGACAATCAGCGAATGGTAGCGCGTGGCGACGAACGGGTTCGGAAGCTTTTCGAATATCGTTTTTCCGTCGTGCCGGATTTCGCTGGTCTTCCCGTGCATGATCTGGGCCGCGCGGATCACCCGCCCGCCAAACGCTGCCCCAATCGCCTGATGGCCCAGGCATACGCCCAGAATCGGCACTTCGTCCGCGAACCGCTGGATCAAGGGGACGCTGATCCCCGCCTCTTTCGGAGTGCAGGGACCCGGAGAAATCACGATCTTCTCCGGATGCAGCGCGGCGACGTCCTCGAGCGTCACCTGATCGTTCCGCCGGACGGCGAGCTTCTGCCCCATCTGCCCCAGATACTGCGCCAGGTTGTAAGTGAACGAATCGTAGTTGTCGAGCAGCAGAATCATATTTCGCCCGCGATGAAGCTCCTTGCTCCTTCCAGCATACATCCCGGCGTCATTCGCGGCGACCCGCTCCGCCATGGGCGATCTCCAGAGCGCGCAGCACCGCGCGCGCCTTGTTGACCGACTCCTCGAATTCGCGCTCCGCAACGGAATCGGCCACGATTCCCGCCCCCGCCTGGATATGCGCCTGCCCGTTTTTTGCCACCAGCGTCCGCAGCGCGATGCAGCAGTCGAGGTTGCCGGAAAAATCGAGATACAAAATAGCCCCGGCGTAGACTCCGCGCCGCGTCGGTTCGAGCTCCTCGATGATTTCCATCGCGCGCACCTTCGGCGCTCCCGACAGAGTTCCGGCCGGAAAACAGGCCATCAGCGCGTCGAAACAGTCCACGCCTTCGCATAGCCGGCTGCGCAGCGTCGACACCAGGTGCATGACGTGCGAATATCTCTCGACGAACATCAGCCTCTCGACCTTCACCGATCCGTATTCCGAGACCCGGCCCAAATCGTTCCGCCCAAGGTCCACCAGCATGATGTGCTCGGCGCGTTCCTTCGGGTCGGCCAGAAGCCGCGCTTCGAATTCGCGATCTTCTTTTTCCGTCCGCCCCCGCGGAAGTGTTCCCGCGATCGGCCGGTAATACGCGTCGCGGCCCTGCACCTTGATGAGCATCTCCGGAGAGCTGCCGACGATCGAAGCGTCGCCGAGCTTCAGGTAATACAAATACGGGGAAGGATTGATGACGCGGAGCGCCCGGTAAATTTCAAAGGGATCCGCGGCGGTCTTCGCCGAAAAACGCTGGCTGAAGACAATCTGGAATGCGTCGCCCGCCCGGATGTACTCTTTGGCCTTTTCGACTCCCGCCAGAAATTCCGCGCGCTTCATGTTCGACCGCACCTGCAGCCGCGATGCGCGGCGAGTCTTTCCCGCCCGCGGGAGCGCGCCCTCCAGCGCCCGGCGCGTGCCGCTGATCTGTCGGACCGCCGCGTCGTATTTCGCGCGCAGAGAACCCGGCGCTTCGGTGAAAACGTTGTGGATCACCCACACCCGGTGCTGCACGTGATCGAACGCCACGAGGCCCCGATAGAACATCATCACGCAATCGTCCAGATGCAGGTCGTCGCGTCCCGTGTCCGGAATTCGCTCCAACAATCGGACCATGTCGTAGGCAAAATAGCCGATCGCTCCGGCCGTCAGCGGAGGAAGCCCGGGAACCGGGACGGGCCGGTAGCGCCCTGTCAGCCGGCGAAGTTCCTCGATGGGATCCGATTCGAATTCCGTCCGCTTTCCGCCCGATTCGAGAACGCACCGGCGGCCCCGCGCGCGGAACACTTCGTCCGGGTTCGACCCCGCAAACGTGTAGCGCGCAATCGTTTCGCCGCCCTCCACGCTTTCGAGCAGGAAGGAATATTTCGCCTTCCGGGCCAGGCGAAGGTGAGCGCCGACGGGCGTCAATAGGTCGGCCGTGAACGTATCGTAAACAGGGACGAGGTTCCCCTCGCGGGCGAGGCGCGAAAACGTCTTGAAATCCGGCTGAATCATGTTGAATCGGAGATTTTCGCACAGTCGGAGCCGGGAAAACCAACGAGGTTGATTCACCGCCGCGAGCCGGTGGATTTGTCGCGCCGGATTATTCGGAAAGCGCCCACACGACGGCGCGGCGCATCACGGCCACAGGGGCGCGCTCGCCTGTCCAGATTTCCCATTGCGCGGCGCCCTGCGCCAGAAACATCTCCACGCCCGATACGGTCTCAATATGGCGGCGGGCGGCAAGTCGCAGCAGCTTCGTCTGTTGTGGCCGGTAGATTGTGTCGAACACCAGCCGGCAATTCAGTTCAGTGGCTTCCAGCGGCGACGCGTCGTCGTGCGGGTGCATCCCGACCGGGGTGGCGTTGACGATGGCGTCGAAAAACTGCCGCCGCACCTCGCGCCGTTCCAGCGCTTCTCCTCCCGCGTCCCGCGCCAGCGCTTTCGCTCGCGATATGCGCCGCGCCGCGATGCACACGGACGCTCCCGATTCGCCCAGCGCGAACGCCACCGCCCGTGCCGCTCCCCCCGCGCCCACTATGAGAACGCGGCTCCCCCGCAGCGGAATGCGCCGCGAAAGCGCCGTGAGCACGCCGACATAATCCGTGTTGTACCCATAGAGCTTTCCGCCTCCGCGAACGACCACGGTATTCACCGCGCCGATGGCCCGCGCCAGGGGATCGCAACCGTCGAGAAAGCGTAGAATCGCCTGTTTGTGCGGAATCGTGACGCTGAATCCCCGCACCCCGAGATGAGGGATCGCGCCCGCAAAATCGCGGAGGTCGCGCACGAGGAACGGAAGGTAGACACCGTCGATCCGCCGCGCCTCGAATGCGGCGTTGTGCATCTGCGGTGAAAGCGAATGTCCGATCGGGTTGCCGATGACGCCATAGACTCGGGTCTTCTTCGTCAAGTGTCCCGCGCGATAGACATCCAGCATTTCCTCGAGCGAAACCTGGCCCGGAGCGGTAGCCTCCGTCACCGCGGCGTATGCCAGCGCACTCCCCTGCCGGGTCGAAAGAATCCGTGCGGGAAGAGCCGCTTCGCCCATCGGGATTGCCACCACGTCGCGCCGGCCCTTGGCCACCCGCATGACGCGCAGGCATTCGCCCAGCGAGCCGCAAACGGCGGCAATCTTGATGGCCGATGGCCGCAATCGGTCCAATTCAGCCGCGACTTCGCGAAGACCTTTCGGCATGGAACGGAAAAAATGCGCCGAAGCCAGCATCTTGCCGTCCGCCAGCAGAACCGAAAGAAGTTCGCGAGGAACCAAGCGCGCCGTTTCGATATCGAGATCGAACCACTGGCACCCGGAACGCAATGCTTCGGAAAGATGCAGCAATTGTTTGGCTGGCGAGCCCCGATAGTGCCCGCCGGCCGCGCGGCGCCGGCACGTCGCAATCAACGTAGCCCGAGGCCGGGCGGACCCGAGCTTCTTCAGAAATTTTCCGATTTCTCCTTCGGAAGTTAAATAGTCGAGCCGGAGTTCCACCGTGCGCGTCCGCCGGAGCGCCTTCGTCAGGTCGCGCCACATTTCCCCGGCCGTCGAGGCGGCGACAACGCCGCAAATTTTCTCGCTCGAAATCATCATTTCTCCCGAAGGCGGGAACGCTTTCCCCGAATCTCCGGGAAGCCAGCCCTCCGGCCAATGCCTCGCCAACTGTACCAAAGGACAGGGTTTGGAAGGTACTCCGATGCCGTACTCAAAGTGTAAAGCGGTGCCGACCATTTCCTTGACGCTTGCGGAAGCCCTCTGATACGGTCGGCAGTTAGGGGAGCGCCTGTCTCACGGCGCGAGGCTTCCAAAGGAGCGAGCATTATGCGAGGGAAAATTGTCCTTGCGGGACTCATTCTGGCCGTCAGCGGGGCCGCGGCGTGGGCGCAAGGAAAACAGGTCGCGACGACTACTGAAGACGATATCTATTGCTCGGGTGAAATCACCAGCGAAGCCATCCCGCGGGATACCATCCTGCTAACCGGCGAGGGCTCTGACTACAAGGTGACCTTCCAGGAAGGCAGCTACGTCTACATCAACAAGGGCGCCAACCAGGGCGTCAAGGTGGGAGACGTCTATAGCGCCATCCGCCCGGTGAAAGACTCTGTTGAAATTGAATGGTCGAAGTGGACCACCTCGATTCTCCGCCGCTTGGGGACCAAGTGGGAAGACGAAGGCCGCGTCCGCATCGTCGTCGTCCGCAGCGACACCTCCATCGGCCAAATCGAACACTCCTGCAATTACCTCCAGCGAGGAGATATTCTGCTCCCATTCGAAGTGCGGCCCGCTCCACCTCGTAAGCCCGCCTCGAGTTTCGACCGGTTCGCTCCTCCCAGCGGAAAAGCCATGGCGATGATTGTCGCCGGCAAGCGCGAACAGGTCCAGTTTGGAACGAACGACATCGTCTACGTCAACCTCGGAAACGCCCAGGGAATCAAGGTCGGCGATTATTTCCGGATCTTCCGCTACACCGGGACGCAACACGAAACCGCTTACCAGACTCCCCGCTTCGCTTTCGATGCCGATGGATTCCTCGGTTTGGCCGGATTCGGTTCGGATCCGAAAAAATATAATTGGACGAATGTGCCCCGCGAAGTCGTCGGCGAAGGTGTCGTCGTGCGCACCGGGACCAACGCGTCTACTGTTCTCGTGACGTTCTCTGTGGACGAAGTGTTCGTGGGCAACTACGTCGAACTCGAATAGCTCTTCCCGGGCCCGGATTCGCTTCCGGGCCCGGCCGTTTTTTCCCGCCGGAATTCCGATTCGCTGAAGACCTCCGCCGTGAAAGCCTGAACGCGCGTATCCGCCTGCCTCCAGGCGTCCCGCTCCAGCCCCGCCTTGACGCAGGTTTCCTCCAAAAAACGCGCCGCGTTCCAGCGAAATTCCGTCGCCACTTGCGGCAGCAGGACTCCTCGAAACGGCCCGCGTGAGACCGATAGCCCGTGTCGCCCCGCGACGATTTCCTCCGGAGCCACGTCGAAGAGCGGCGAAAGCACGGAAAGTTCGATCTCGATTTCCGGAAGTTCGCTGGGAACCACGGGAGTAAATCGCGGATCTTCCAATGCCGCGGAACGGGCGCAGGAGCGGATCACTTCTCCCAGCGGTATGGGGACGGCCGCCGACGGAAGCCTCCCGACGCACCCGCGCAGCCGCCGCCTCGCCCGCAAAGTCACAAAAGCTCCGCCGGAAATCTGCAGCACGTTGTCGCCGGGAATTTCCGTGGGGTGTTCGCCGCCTTTGACGGCAAGGTCCAGCGACTCCCGCGCCAGGCTGAGCAGGAGCCGCTTTTCGCTTTCAGCGAAGAAGGACATCCTCGGTTTTTTCTTTGGGCTCTACTACCAGTGAGGACTCGCGGCTGTACCGGTGCTGTATCCGCGTGTTGATCTGGCTCCAGAACATCCCGAAATAATGCGCGGCCGAAATCACCGCGCTCAATACCACCAGCCACAGCAGCGTCAGCCCCAGCGGATGAAGCGCGGGATACTTCGCCGTCAGGATCACGGCGCATCCCGCCATCACCTGAAGGATCATTTTCGTTTTTCCGAGCGCGGAAGCCGGAATCACCAGCCCCTCGACCGAGGCGATCTCCCGCAGCCCCACCACCACGAATTCCCGGCCGATGATGATCACCACCATCCACGCGGGAACCAGCCCCATCTCCACCAGCGAAATAAACAGCGCCGCGATCAGCAGCTTGTCCGCGATCGGATCCAGCAATATCCCGAGCGTCGTGACTTCTCGCCGCTTCCGCGCGATGTAGCCGTCCATCACGTCCGTCGCCGCGGCCATCAGCAAAATCAGCACGCCCCAAATTTCAAAATGAACCGGAAGACCCCAGAAATCGAAGTTCGGCTGGCGGGTGAGCAATACAACGGAAAGGACCGGAACGAAGAAAATGCGCAACGTCGTAAGGCTGTTCGGCAGATTCATGTCGTTCCCGGCTACCCTCGGGTAAGCCCCGCGAACTCCTGGTTGGATTTGGAGGGGGCGAAGCCACTATAGACCCGCCTATGCGGCGAGTCAACGGTACGACAGAGCAAATACCCGGCGGAAGTGACGAAAAGCTGGGCCGACACCCGGACGCCTCTTCGCGCCCGGAAGTAACTGCCATGAAACAATTTGGGGGCTATCTGTGGATATCCGAACTGGAGGCTGAAAGCGGCGTATGGAGTGCCTTGTCGAAGCCCGCAAATCGCACCATACCACGCTAAGGCCATTATTTACAAAAACTTGCCCGATCGAAGCGACGGCAATTCGTCTTCTCCCCAATGTCTTCCTCCATCAAAATCCCGCTCCATTTCCGCCCTGTTTTCCACAGAAATTTCCACTGGCACCTTCAACTCCAATGAACCGGAAATCGCGGCAATCAGACGGTTTGTTCCGCCGCGGGGGATTTTGCCGGGCCCGCAGCGCTGGCGAATTCTTCCAGTCGCCGCGCCAGCGATTCCGGAAGCTCCGCGTCGAGCTGCATGTGCCCGTCGAGAATTTCCGAGTGAATCACTCGCCCGCAGGCGTGAACGTAAGAGAGGTGCCGCCCGTCGGAAAGCGGAACGCGAAGTTGTACGCGAACAATTGGATCCACGGGCATCGCCGCGTCCAGTCGCGCAAGCAATTCCTCCAGCCCCGCTCCCGTCGCCGCCGACACAAACACTTTTTGTTCGCGGTTTCCGTTGGCCCGCTCGAGCGCTGCGAGCTCCTCCGCCGGCAGCAGATCCGTTTTGTTCAGCGCCAGCAGCCTTGGTCGGTTGGATACCCCTAGGCTTTCGAGAACTTTCAGCACTTCGGCGTCGTGCTCGGCGTGATGCGGATCCGAAATGTCGGTCACTTGAACGATCAGCGCCGCTTCCTGCGCTTCTTCCAGTGTCGCGCGAAACGCGGCGATCAGGTCGGGAGGAAGATCCCGGATGAATCCCACCGTGTCGGAAATCAGCACGCGGCGCCGCGAAGGTAGGCGAATCGCGCGAATCGTCGGATCCAGCGTCGCGAACATTTTCGATGAAGTCAGCACCCCGGCGTGCGTCAGGGCGTTGAAAAGCGTCGATTTCCCCGCGTTCGTGTAGCCCACAAGCGCGATCATGCCCAGCGGGACCGCTTGCCGGGCTCGCCGCCGCGTGGCCCGCTGCCGCCGCACGATCTCAATCGACTCCTGAATTTTGCGCACGCGGTCCCGAATGCGGCGCCGGTCCGTCTCCAATTTTTGTTCGCCGGGCCCCCGCGTTCCGATTCCGCCGCCGAGCCGCGAGAGCGCTTCCCCGCGCCCCGTGAGCCGCGGAAGCAGATAATTCAATTGCGCCAGCTCCACTTGCAGCTGGCCCTCCCGCGTCCTGGCGTGCGTCGCAAAAATATCCAGAATCAGCTGCGTGCGGTCGATCACCCGGCAACCCGTTCCCTTCTCCATGTTGCGCAACTGCACGGGCGTCAAGTCGTGATCCACGATGACCAGAGGAATGTTCCGCGCGTGGGCCTGCGCGCGAATTTCCTCGAGCTTGCCCTGCCCGATCAGCGTGGCCGGATCGAGCGCGTCGCGCACCTGCAAAATCGCGCTTTCCACTCGCCCTCCCGCGCTCACCGCCAGTTCCTCCAGCTCCAGCAAAGAATCGCGCGCCGACGCCGAGGGATCGCCCGGACGCACCCGCGAATTTTTGCGCAGGCTTACGCCGACCAGCAGGACGCGCTCGCGGCGATCGACTACTTGCGGTTTCTTCATCGTCCGGAAGGGTCCTGAAGCGGCGTAGGCGTGAGCGGCGGAATCGTCATTCTCTCCCTGCGATTATACGCCGCTCGAGGAAATTCCGCACTTTCGGAAACCTCCGCCCGGAGTCACTTGAATATGTCTTGAAAGTATGGTATACTAAGTAACGGCGATTCATGCCGGCGCCTCAAAATTCATCCTTGCCGGCCGCCACCGCATTATCTCCTGCGGCCGGCGCGGTCGCCAAAATCCCGCATCTCAGGAGGAATGAATGTCGCTCCAGACTCGCACCGTGGATTACGCCGTTGGCGGAACACAATTGACCGGATACTTCGCCACCTCGGACCTCTTAGCTTCCCCGCGCCCCGCAGTACTGGTTGTCCATGGTGGCGCCGGCCTAGATGAACATGCCAGGGGCCGCGCTCGTTGGCTCGCTGAACTTGGATATGTCGCGTTTGCCTGCGACATGTATGGCAGAGGCGTCGCGGGCAGCCGGGAACGCGTAATGGCGAGAATCCAGATGCTCCGCGACAACCCGGAGGCAATTTGCGCCCTGGCGCGCTCAGCCATCGAGATTCTTTCAGCCCATCCCCAGTCCAACGGGCGAATAGCGGCGGTCGGCTACTGTTTCGGCGGCATGTGCGTCCTTGAAATGGCAAGAAGCGGAATGAATCTGGCGGGAGCCGTGTCCGTCCACGGAAACCTCGAAACGCACCGCGGCGCCGCTCCCCGAATGCAGGACGTAAGAATTCTCGTATGCCACGGCGCTCTCGATCCTCACATCCCCATGACGCAGGTAAACGCCTTCGTCGAGGAGATGAACCGCGCGAACGCCCAGTGGGAACTCCAAATCTTTGGAGGCGCGATGCACGGCTTTACGCATGAAACTGGGCCGTTTTCTCCCGGCGTCGCCTATTCCCCGCACGCCGACCGCCGCTCGCGCGTCGCCATTCGCGAGTTCCTTGCCGGGATTTTCACATGACCCACCCTCGGGCCTTCGCGCGACCTTTTCAAACGCCTTAGCGGGGGGACGAATTGGACTTCGAAGATGCGGCGAGAATCATGTCCGAAAGCAGTTCGGAGAGTGCGGGGCCGGTGGCCCGAAATTCCGGGTCGCGCGTGGCGCGATCTATCCATCCGAGGCACGTCAGCAGGGCCAACTCCGACCACTCCGCTGCAGCCGGCGGCGCAAACCCCGTCTCCCCGAGGATCGCCTCTAGGTAAGCGGCGCGCCGCTTTTCAATCGCCGCCACTCGATGCGCCACCGTTGCATCCTCGCGCGCCCAAGATCGGATCGCTGCCTCCAGCCTCAGCCGGTCTGCCGCCACACAGCGGTTGATAAAGCGAGCCCATCGCGAAGGGGCGCTGTGAACGCCCGCCACGGCCGCCTCGAGCCAATGAATCTCTTCCTTTTCCCATTGCCCCAAGACTTGCGACAGCAGATCTCCCCGGTCGCGAAAATGCCAGTAAAAACTGCCTTTGCTCACCTTCAGGTCGCGAGCCAGCAGCTCCACGCGGACACAATCCACGCCCTGCGAGGAGAGCCGATGAGTGGCGGCGCGAATCCAATCGGTGGGTTGTAGGGGGGCGGAGCGAGCTGGAGCCGGAGAGGCCATACGGACGCGTATGTCGGCCCAAACCTTAGGCCACCCGCTCGCCGATGTCAACCGCTATCCGTGCTCGCCCCGCACCACTTCCACCGCTCGCGACACAATTTCGGGATCGTCGCCAAATCCATTCATCCATTTGACCCCGCTTTCGCGCCGAAACCAGGTGATTTGCCGCTTCGCAAAATGGCGTGTCGCTTGGCGAATTTTTTCAACCGCTTGTTCGCGCGTCAGGCGCCCTTCCAAATGCTCGCTCCATTCGGAGTAGCCGATGAACTGAAACGCCTTCGCCTCGCGCGGAACTCCCGCCGCGATCAATCTCCTTACTTCCTCGATCCATCCCGTGGCAATCATGGCGTCAATGCGCGTGTGAATGCGGGCGTAAAGAGCGTCGCGCGGCGGCCCGAGGCCGATCTTGACGATCTCGTAGCCTTCCAGAGGAGTCCGGCCCGCCCCGTGAATTTCTCCCACTGTTTTTTTTGACAGAAGTCGAATCTCGATTGCGCGAATCACTTTTTGCGTGTCCCGCTCCCCGATTCGCGCTGCCGCCGCGCCATCGAGGCGCCGGAGCACATGGTGCAGATATTCGGCGCCCCGCGAGCCACCCTTGCCGCGCAGCCTCTCGCGCAGCTCTTCCGAACGCAGCGGCGCGTCGGCCAGCCCCTCGAGCAGCGCGCGCAGGTACAGCCCCGTGCCGGCCGTAATCACCGGCGTCTTTCCGCGGCCGCGGAGCGCTTCCAGAATTTTCATCGCCTCGCGCCGGTAATCCCCCGCCGTGAACACTTCGGCGGGCTCGGCCAGATCCGCCAGATGATGCGGAATGCCCTGCTGCTCGGCGGAGGGAACCTTTCCCGTGCCGATGTCGAAGTGCCGGTAGACCTGCGTGGAATCGCAGACCAGGATTTCTCCGCCCGCCCGCCTCGCGATCTGGATTCCCAGCGCGGATTTTCCGGAGGCGGTGGGGCCGAGAATCACAACCAGGCGTTGTGGATCGCTCATCCTGAAAATTTCCAAATCCGCAGCAGCAGAAACAGCAAGACGAGCGCGGCTAAGATCAAGGCCCCGGCGACTTGGGGGCGGTTCAATTTCACTGGAGATTAATCTGATCCGGAGGAATGTTGTAAATGAATATGATCCGCAGGCGGATATATGGCCCTTTGAACTGCGACGGAAGCGGCTCGAACGGACTTGAGGCCCGGATGGCCGACATCGCCGCCGAATCCAGCGGCTCGCGCCCAGACGCCCTTTCCAGCACCGGATCGGGGTAAGGGACGCTGCCGTCGCGATTGATCTGGAATGTGGTGAACACGACGCCTTTGTCGCCCATCAGCGCCGATTCCGGCATGATCGCGTACCAATTCCGCTTCAAGACCGCCAGAAGGCGCTGAAGGTAACTGTTGAAGTCCACCCCTTCGGTCGGCGTCAGGATCTGGACGCCGCTCGACATCCCGGGCCCTCCGGCATTCGCTCCGGCGCCTGCCGGAAATCCGCCGCCCGAATACACGCTGCCGCCGGGCGCGTGTTGCTCGCCTTGTTGTATCCCTTGTTGAATCACCTGGCTCGGGTCCGCGCTTGGCAGGCCCAGTTTGAGAGGCTTCGTCGGCTGGTGAAACAATTGCTGGACGGGTGGCTCGTCAGGCGGCCGCTGCTCTTGCGCCACCTGCTGGGGCGGAGTGGGAGTCGTCGGCGTATGAGCCTTCGGCGCTTCCGGCAGATCCGCGTTTTCTCGCGGCTTCGGTGTCGGCACAGGCGGAAGCACAGGAGCATGCTCTTCCGGCCGCGGTGGCGCAATTTTGTTCAGCACCTTTGGCGTGATGTGGACTGTGGGAACCGGCGGAGGCGGCGTTTTGGGAATGCTGCCCGGCGGAATATAAACTTTCCCGAGCAATTTACTCGCATCCACGATCTCTTCCTGTGTCGGAGGGTGGTACGGAAAAATCTTCGGAATCGAAATCAGGAAAATAATCAGTAGGAAGTGGACGGCCACCGAAACGATACGCGTCACTAAATCCCACTTCGGATCCCGTTTCTTTTCCGGCTCGACCAGCAGGTTGGCTTCGCCCGTCAGATAAATGTCCGGCTCGACCACCTCGCGAAGCTCTGCCGTCAGCTCCGGCGCCTTCTCGAATTTCCTGCTTTCCCCGGGCTTCGACGGTTGCACGGGCTCGACGTACGCCGGCACCACGACGCGCGAATCCAGGATGGCCAGCGGCGCGTCGTATTCGGACGGCGGAGCATAATCCCGCAGCGGTTTCACTTCCATGCCCCGCGGGATCAGCGTGTGGCCGACCAGGACTTGCAGCGGAAAATGCGCCGGTATTGACGATTTTCCGTCGAGCGGCGGAGCGTCCGAAGTGCCCGAAGGCACCACCGTCCGGTCGTCCAGCATTGTGGTCAGGCGGCGCGGCTTCGTGGGCGCGCCGTCTTCCTTGCTGGCGGGGTTGAGTTTCACCGGGACCAGGGTCCGCGGAATCATCTTGCACCTTGGGGCGAAAAAGCTCCGAGTTGGACGCGGCGCGCGTGTTCCAGGATGCCCGCCATCACCCGATCGGCCAGTTCAAGCGCGGCGCGTCCCGCGGCGCCGTCCACCACGGGGGCGCGGCGCGTGCGCACCGACTCGAGAAACGCTCGCAATTCCGCTCGCAGCGGCTCTTCCGGCTCGGTCGGCCATTTCTCAAACCCGATTTCCGGCTGACCGTTTCCTGCTTCCGCTCCGCCCGCTCCCGTTTTCACCCGGATTCGCAGCACGTCTTGGCGCCCAAAATCGAGAGAGACGTATTCGTGCTCCTGAAAAAATCGCATTTTGCGGACGCGCTCGGTGGAGACGCGGCTCGCCGTCAGGTTCGCCACCGTCCCGGTCGAAAATTCCAATCGCGCGTGCGCGATGTCCACCTTGTCCGTCACCACCGGAATCCCCACGGCGCGAAGGTCGGTCACCCGCGCTTCCACGAGCGTCAAAAGAATATCCAGGTCGTGGATCATCACGTCGTAAACCACGTCGATGTCCAGGCTGCGCGGCGTAAAAATTCCCAGCCGGTGCACCTCAAAAAACAGCGGCCTCGAGAGTATTTTCTGCGCCGCCACCACGGCGGGATTGAACCGCTCCACATGTCCCACCTGCAGAATCCGCCTTCCGCCGCGGGCCGCCGCAATCAACCGGTCGGCTTCCTCCACGGTCGAAGCGATCGGTTTTTCCACCAGCACGTCCACGCCGGATTCCAGCAGCCTCGCGCCAACGGATGCGTGCGCTTTCGTGGGCACGGCCAGGCTCACCGCCGCCACTCGCTCGGCCAGCAGCGCCTCCAGCGATGGAAATGCCCGCGTCGAAAATTCCGCGGCCACGCGCCCGGCGCGCTCCAAGTCGATGTCAAACACCCCGGCCAGTTCCGCGCCGGGTGTTTCGCGCCACACCCGGACGTGATTGCGTCCGAATTCGCCCACGCCGGCCACCGCCACGCGGATGGGAGCCTCGCTCACGTTTTTTTCGCCGCCCCCGCGGCTTCGATCGAAAGCGTCTTCTCCCGCGCGAACGCCTGAATCGCGATTCCTGCCTCGTCCGCCGCGCGAATCAGGTCGTCTCGGTCGAACAGCAGCGTCCGTCCCGCATCGATTGCCAGCGCCGTGGCGTTCGCCCGGCGCATCACTTCGATCGTCTGCCGTCCGACCACCGGAACGTCGAAGCGCATATCCTGATTCGGCTTGCTGACCTTCACGACCACCAGCCGCCCGCCTCCGGCGATCCGCGCCGCCCGCTCGATCGTCTCATCGGTGCCTTCCATCGCTTCCACGGCGACGCAGGCGCGGTCGCGCACCACCACCGTCTGTCCCAGGTCGAGTCCCGCGATCCGCTGCGCCAGGCCGCGGCCGTATTCCATGTCCGCCGCTTCGGATTCGTCCGGCGCGCGCCGCGTCAGTACTCCCGCCGCCGGAAGCAACGGACCCAGAAACCTCGTCGAGTCCACCAGTTCGATGCCCTCCTCTTCGAGGACCTTCGCCACGGCTCCGATCAGTGAATCGGTGTTTTTTGCCGGGAGCGAGAAGAGCAATTTTGCCAGTTTCCAATCCGGTCGGATGGAACTAAAAATCTTGTTGTGCTTTACCTGGCCCGCCATCACCGCGCGCTTCACGTCTTCCTGGTGGAGTAATTCGATAGTTCGGCTCAGCTCGCCCAGGCTGACCCAATGGATCCGTTTCGCCGCTCGGTCCAGTGCCGGAGAAGCTTCCTCGCGAATCGCAAATACCGCCATTTCGATTCCGCGGCTGCGCGCGCCTTCCAATACCAGAAAGGGAAAATCGCCGTTTCCAGCAATCAATCCCCAGCCGGTATTTTCTGTCGAATTGGGAGCTGCGGCAGCCAAGTTTCCCCCTACTTGACCATGCCGCGCTCGGCGGACTCGATAAACTGGATCAACGTTAAGACGTCCTCCGATTGCGACAGGGTTCCACGCATTTTCTCCAGCGCCTGCGTGGTGTTGAGCTTCGAGCGAAGAAGAAACCGGAATGCTCTCTCTATTGCTTCGATGCGTTCGGAAGAGAATCCGTGGCGCTGTAGCCCGACCGTGTTGACCCCGTAGCACCGCGTCTCGCGCGGTGATACGACCTTCGAGAACGGCGGAACATCCTGCGTGATGATCGTGTGCGCCCCTACGTACGCGTACCGCCCCACGCGGCAAAACTGCTGCACCGGTGAGAAATTCCCAATCGTCGCGTAATCCTCCACGGTGACGTGTCCCGCTAGCGTCGCCCCGTTGATGAAAATCGTGTGGTCGCCCACCTGGCTGTCGTGGCCGATGTGCGCGTACGCCATGATCAGATTGTGGCTCCCGAGCCGCGTCGTTCCTCCGCCCTTCAGCGTTCCCCGGCTGATCGTGCAAAATTCGTGGAACGTATTGTTGTCCCCCGCCTCCAGAAAGACTCGCTCTCCGGAGTACGTCAGGTCCTGCGGGTCCGCGCCCACCACCGCGAACGAATGCAGGTAATTCTCGCGCCCCAGGCACGCCGGTCCTCGCACCACCGCGTGGTGCTCCACCACGCACCCGTCGCCGAGAACCACCTCGTCCCCGACCACCGCGTACGCGCCGATCCGCACGCCGCTTCCCAGCCGGGCTGAGGCGGACACAATGGCCCGCGAATCGATTTCTGTCATCGCGCTTTCTCGACCGTATCCGGCGCTCCTGGTTGCGCCGGGTCCACATCCACCATCATGCACATCATCGTCGCTTCCGCCGCCAGCTGATCCTTCACATACGCCCGCCCTTCGATCTTGCAGAACGTCCCTCGCCACGCGATCACGTTCACTTCCACCCGCAGCTGGTCTCCGGGAATCACCGGCCGCCGGAAACGCGCGTTGTCGATCGCCACGAAATACATCAGCTTTTCATCGCGGTCCGGAACTTCGTGAAGCAGCAGCAGCCCGCCCGTTTGCGCCATCGATTCGATGATCAGCACCCCGGGCATCACCGGCTTCGCCGGAAAATGGCCCTGAAAGTAATGCTCGTTGATGGAAACGTTCTTGATTGCCACGATCCGCTTCTTTGGTTCCATTTCTTCCACTGCGTCCACCATCAGAAACGGATATCGCTGCGGAAGAATTTTCATGATGCCGTCAATGTCTAGGACCATCGTTGACCTCTCGCGTGCGGTTCAATTTGGCCGGCAGAAGCATACACGGCGCGGCGGATTTGTAACCTTGCTTCTTGCAATCGCAGAATTTTATACGAAACGCGAGCGGGTGGGAATGATGCCGCTCCCCCGGCAGGCGTTGTGAGGGGCGAGCCCCGCTGATAGGATGGCGGCGTGGTCGTCCGGAAGGTTGCAATGAAATTGAGGGGACAAATGACCGTGGGGATGGCTGAACTGCTGGCGCAGACAAAACAGAACCGGAAAGAGATGCTGCGCCTGCTCGGAAATTTCGTCCGCTGCGAATCCTTCAGCCGCCACAAGCCCGCCGTTGACCGCTTCGCCCGCCTCGTTGCCGCGGAATGGAAGCGCCGCGGCGCCCGCGTCCGCATTCTGCGGCAGAAGAACCGAGGCGACCACGTTCGCGCCGATGTTTGGCTGGGCGGCGGGCCCGCCGCCGGCCAGATTCTGGTCTTGGGCCATTTGGATACCGTCTATCCGCTGGGAACCATTTCGCAGTGCCCCTTTCGCGTGGCTGCGGGCCGCGCTTGGGGGCCGGGAACGTTCGACATGAAGGGTGGAATCGTCCTGGCCCTTGCGGCTCTCGATGCTCTCCGGGCGGCGAACGCCAAGCCGCGCAACCGTCTCGTCTTCCTCTGGACCTCGGACGAAGAGATCGGAAGTGAGACCTCCCGGCCGTTGATCGAAAAAGAGGCGCGAAGGAGCGAAGCCGTGCTTGTGCTCGAACCTGCCTTCGGTCCCGGCGGCCGGTTGAAAACCGAGCGCAAAGGAGTGGGCGGAGCGGAAATTCTCGTCACCGGTCGCTCAGCCCACGCCGGCATCGATCCCCAAAAGGGCGTCAACGCCGTCCACGAACTCGCGATTCAGATTTCGCGCCTGATGAAATTCAACGACCCGCGACGCGGAATCACCGTCCAGGCCACCGTGATAAGCGGCGGCACGGTGCAAAACGTCGTTCCGCAAACCGCGCGCGCCGAAGTTGACATCCGGATTTCGCGGAAGGCCGATGCCGAGCCGCTCGAACGCGCTCTTCGCTCCTTGCGTCCCGTTCTCGCCGGCGCTCGCCTGCAAGTCCTCGGCGGCGTCAGCCGCCCGCCTCTCGAACGCACCCCGTCCGTGGAACGCCTCTTTCGCCACGCCCAGCGGTTGATGCGCGAAGTCGGCCTGCCGCTTGGCGAAGCTTCCACGGGTGGCGGATCCGACGGAAATTTCACGGCGGCGCTCGGCGTGCCGACTCTCGACGGTTTGGGAGCCGTGGGAGACGGCGCGCACAGCCCACGCGAGCACGTCATCGTGAAAGCGTTGCCCGAACGTGCTGCTTTGATCGCCGGATTGCTCGCGACGCTTTGAAGCGCCGAATCTCTCGCGCCCCGCGCTCAGGCGCCGAATCCGCGAACGTCTATTGAACGTCTTCGTGCTGCAGGAAGACCAGCGTCTGCTGGTCGAGGTCCGAATAGCTCTCGTGAAGCGCGTCTTGCAGCGCCGCCTCGGTGGACGGCTCCGACGCAATCGAATCCAGCAGCCGGCTGACGTCCGACATTCCTCCCTGTCCCACAATCGATTCCACGGCGGCTAGCGACCAGGCGTACGCCAGCGAAGCCGAATCGCTCGAAAGCCCCATCCACGACCCCTCGAGCATTTCCAGCCGCGGCGGCGACCCTTGCCCCGCAATCGCCAGCAGCGCGCTCGCATTGCCCGCGCTCCGCCGCCCTTCGATATATTGCGCCACGCCTTCCTGGACCCACGTCGGCGCGCGCCCATGCGTCTTCTGCCCCACGAAGCTGTGCGTGAGTTCGTGCCGCAGCACGCTCGCCAGTTCCGGCGTCACTTCCGTCAGCCCTTGCACCGGAATGCGAATGCGTCCGTCGTTCAACGCCCCCACCCAGCTCGGCGCCCGTGTGATGTCGGCAAACTCCTGGTTGGTGTAGAGAATGACTCCGATGGATTCCGGCGGAGTGAAATCCAGCAGCGATTGGATATCGTTGAAATCGCCCTCGAGCGTCCGAAGAACATCGCGCGCCAGTTCCGGTGCCGCGCCGCCGCTGTATTTCAGCGAGAAGTGCGCCGTCTCGCCTTGCCGGTAATTTTCCTCTTCCTGCTTGTCGCGTTCGGCCTTGGCCAGCGCGTTTTCCACTTCTGGATCGGCCCGCAATCGCTCCGCGCGTTTCCATTCCTCGACGGCTTCGTCCAGCTTGTTCGCCCCGTAGTAGGCCCAGCCCATGAGCTTGGCCACGTTCGCGGAGTCCGGCGCGACGCTCCGCGCATGTTCCAGCGGATCGAGCGCCGCCGTGAATTGGCTGCTGCGAAGATAGAGCACGGCCAGATTCAGCAGCAGCGCTTGATTGTCCGGCGCGTACACCAGCCCCTGTCGGTATTGCTCGATCGCCGAATCCGTGTCCCCTTTGCCCGTAAGGAATTGCGCCGCGGCATAATGCCCGGCGGCGCATTTTTCTATCGCCACCGCGTTGCCCGAACCCGCCTCGGTATCGAGATGAGCCAGATACGTGTAGTCGATCGAATTGTCGTGCACCGCCAGCGCCGCAATCTCCGCATACCCGCCCCCCGGCTGCACCACCGGCGCTGACACGGGCGGCTCCTTCGCTCCCCCAGCCGCGGCCGATGTGTACGTGAAATTGTCGTGCTCGATCCGCGCGACGATCGACTTCGGAATGGACATCGTCCCGGCCGGGGTTTCATAGGTGACTCGGTCGGCGGTTTCCGTGATGTTCGAGGCGGTAATGCGGTGGCCGTTCTTTAGAATGATCGTGTCCGCGCGGGCGGAATACCACCCGGTCAAACCGACCGCGAGAAGTGCGGCAATGGGCGCTGCGCGACGCACACCCGAATTTTAGCAAGGCCCCCTCGACATCCCCCCGCCGCTTGCTGAGGACTTGTCCAAGATGTACAGAGGGTGAGCGCTAGGGATTGCGTTTGCTTCTGTCACCGGTGGCTACCGGTTGGGGATGGTACGGGGGTTTTTGGGGTGGTGTCAAGGCGATTGTGACACCGGTGGCGGGCTTTCGAGCTCGCCGGCTATCTGACACCGGTGGCGGCCTTCCGGGCGCCCCGGCTGATGTCGGCCTCGGTTTCCCATTTCTCGGTCGTCGATGTGCCGTGGAGTTTGAATTTGAACCTGGGGGCGACTAGCTGGCGGGTGCTGATGATGGACAGTCCTGCTTCGGCGATTTCGTCGTCGAAGGGGTCCTTCTTTCCCATGCCGAAGAAAATCCACTGGCCCCGCTTTTGGATTTCCCTTTCGCGGGCCTTGGCTGCGCGCTTGGCTTTGTGCTTTTTCTCTTGGGCGCGGTTCTCCTTTCGCCGCTGGGCGCGGATGTGGGCGAGCTTCTTCGCGAGCTCGTCGCCTTCGAGTGGCGGGCCTGGTCGTCTTCCCACTATCGCTAGCGCTTGCGGTTTTGTTCCTGGGCGATTTTCGCCAGGACTGCGAGCAGCCGCGGTCGGCCTTTGCGTGCGAGCGATGCGGCGTGTCCGGCGAGGTCGCGGGCGATCGCCGCGAGTTGGGTTCGGAGCGCGAACGTGTGCTGGCTCGCATTTAGCTCGGACTCGGCGACTGTGCGGCGGAGTTTTTCGAGTTCTCTTTCGATTCGGGGTGGGAAGGCGTGCTCGTCGCTTTCCGGGCGTTCGCCTTTGGCGATGGCGGTTAGGGTTTGTCTGAGGGTTTGTTTGAGGGCGTGTTCGATGGCCGTGCTGCGGGGCCGGGTCTTCTTTCCCATCGTGCCTCCGTTTTTTGTCCGGCCCGCGAATGGGGTTCCGCCTGAGGTGGAGGCGGATTGCTCGGGGTTTCGCGGGCCGGACCTGTGAGCGACCGTGTTGATTGGGGCGATGGTACTACAGGTTGCGGCGTTTGTTTCTGACACCGCAACCTGTGGTGTTTACTCTTCGTGGCCGTGGCCGTTTGATTCTGGCCCCGCTGCGGCCGTGGCTTTCCTGGCGAGCGTTGCGATGTTGATTCCATGTCCTTCGCCGATTTGGATTGCTTCGATTAGGTCTAGCATCCAAGCGGCGTGGAGCGCGGTTGCCGGTGTCAGAACGGTTTCGCCAAATCCGTGCTCTTGGAGCGCCTGGCGGAAGTGGCGCGTTGCCGCTCTGAGGTGAAGGTTCACTTTCCCGTCGTTTCTTCTTGGACTCATTTTTTTCCTTTCGTTTTTAGCGTGGGTGTGGGTGGCCGCTGCCACCCACCCGCCATAGCGGGAGCGAGCGAATTGTGCGAGCCGCACGCGAGGGCCAGCGATCGCAATTCAATCGCTGGCCGGTGCGGCTGGTTGTGCCGCGCGCGTGCTGCTGGCGCGGGAGCGCCCGACAGGGCGCGAGCGCGTGCTTTGGTTTTCGGCCCCGGTTTGTTTTGGTTTTCGGCCCCTGGGGGTTCGGGGCGTGGAACGCCCCGACATGAATGCAGGGTGCGCCCCGCGCCGCACGCGGGCGCCCCGGCCAAAACGCGCGAGGACCGCAGGGAAAGAAATGACCGGCGAAGCGAAGCGGAGCCGCACTAAGCGCGCGGTGTGTGCGCGCCGCTGACCGGGAAAGCCGCCCGAAGAGCGAGCGAAGCGGCGTGGTGTGACGCGGAGCGAGCGTGGCGGCGGGCGAGCGGGCGAATGCCCGCTTGCAGGGCAGCGAGAGACGAGGACCGGAAAGCGGGCGGGCGGGGGCACCCTGCATGACCGCATTGCGGGACGGGGGACCCGCGCCTGGTGATGGCGCGGGGATTCGGCCCGCATTTTTCCGGCGCGCTGATCTAGCCGCGCGAAGGACCAGCGCGCCGGAAAAACCGGCGAGGCGAGCCTGCCCACCTGTGGACGAACTGCGACCGACCGGACGCCGGGAGGAAGACGGCAGGCCGCCGAGCCGTGATGCGGATGACGCGAGCCGCGCATGGCGGCCGACGCGGTTGTGTGACGCGGCGGCCGACATGCAGCGCCGCAACCGAACGCGGGGAAGCGACAGGGCCGCGTGTGGCGGCCCGGTGTGGCGCTGCCCGGTTTTGCTTTTGCGCTGCGCTTCCCGGGGTGTTCACGGCGACGTGACACGCGGCGAATTTCCGCGTGCGCGATACGTCCGGGCGACGGTTTGCTGCGCGCGTTTCCTCGGGTGCTCACGGCGACGCGACACGCGGCGAATTTCCGCGTGCGCGATACGTCCGGGCGACGGTTTGCTGCGCGCGTTTCCTCGGATGCTCACGGCGACGCGACGCGCGGCGAATTTCCGCGCGCGCGGTACGTCCGGGCGATGGTCTGCTGCGTGCGTTTCCTCGGGTGCTCACGGCGACGCGACGCGCGGCGAATTTCCGCGTGCGCGATACGTCCGGGCGATGGTTCGGGCTGGTCGAGCTCGGGCGGTTTAGATTTGGACCGTTGTTCCTATGTGGATTCCGAGGCGTCCGGCGATTTCCCGCAGGACGTCGAGGTTCTGCACATGGTGGACTGTGGCTATTGAGATGATGAGGTTCGTCGCGTCATCTAGCCTCTTGGCGAGGTCTACGTTGCTTCCGATGAGCCCTTGGGCTGTCACCGGTGTCTGGAGTGAGGGGCTCGCGGTTTTCATGGCGCGTTGGATTCGTGCCTGTTCATCTAACATGCTGCGCTTCTTTCGGCTGGTTGCTGTGTTCTTGGGCATTCTGTCTCCTTTTACGATCGTGATTTTTCGTTGCTTTGCTTCGAGGGTGGGCCCGTGTTTTATTGGTTTTTTCGATGTGGGGTGGGTCCTGGCTCGCATTTTGTGGTGCGCGCCTGGGGGCCCCATGTTTCGAGCGCGGCGACGTCGCCGGGTTTCGCCGTCGCCGCGCTCGGCGTCAGTTGAGGTCTTTGCCTTCCTTCCTTTCTGCCAGCTTCCGGGCTCTGGCTTCGGCGCTGAGGCGGATGTACCGGGCCTTTCTGTTCCGGGCTCTCCACTCTGCGCCGGTCCACGGTTTGCCTTGCAGCTTCCTTCGCCGCTGGGTTTCGGCGATGACCATGGAGATCGCTGTTGCGACTGCTGCCGCGAGGACGACTATGACCACGTCGAGCGGCGTCATTTCGGTTTTGCTTCGCTCTGGTCTCCCTGGCGGTTTTTGCGGAGGGCGACGTAGAGCACTTGGCGGATGGCCTCGACCCGCTCCTTGTTGAGCGTCCCGTGTAGCGTGTTTCCCGGTTCGCTGTTTTCGGCGAGCATCTCGGCGATGATTTTTGCTGCCGCGATTGTTCTCATTTTTGCTTTTTCTGGCGCGCCTGGCCTCCTGGCGCGCGGGCTTCCCGCGAGAGCGGGTGTTGCGCGGGCGCTTCGATGATTCCGTTTTTTACTAGCTCGTCGTGGCTGAGTTCGTGGCGTTGGCCGACCTCGACCAGGAGCTCGCGGAGGTTGAGGCTGTTGTCGAACTTCGCTTGCTGGTTTGCGCGGTAGACGTCGCGCCAGAATTCGGGTGTCAGTTTTTCGTTCCCGGTTTTTCGGTAGGCTTGCGGTTTCTTCTGCGTGGTCATTTCTCTCCTTTGTTTTTGTTCCAGAGCTCGCGCATGAGTGGCCGCAGTCTTGCGGGGTCTCGGTGGGCGAGGTATCGGACCGTTGTTCCCATGTGGGAGTGGCCGAGTAGCTCTTGCACGGCGCGGAGGTCCTTGCTGCTTTCGTAGAGGTCGACGGCTGTCGTTCTCCTGATGTCGTGCGGCCAGAGGTCCGGGTTAACTCCTGTTTGTTTCTTCAGTTTTTTCCAGTGCCAGCGGAGGGTGCCCTTGGTCATCGAGGGCATTCCGTGGAGCGCGGCGACGTAGGGCGTGCTCGGGTCGCCACGGTGCATTCGGAATAATTTCTCCGTCTCCGGTGACACCGGTACGGTGTGGTTGTTTCCGCCTTTCACGATCAGGGTTACGGTGTGCGTCTTTGCGTCGTAGTTTTCCGGCGCGCACCGGAATGCTTCGGCGAATCGGAGTCCGCTGTCGTTCAGGAGGTGGAGGAAGAGTTGGAGGAACGGCGGCGCTTGTGCGTAGAGCTTCGCTGTCTCTTCGGGCGTGGCGATTGTTTCGCGTGGCGGCGGCTGCTTGAACTGTGGGACCGCTTCGGTGAGCCCTCGCGGGAGGTCGTCGTACTCGAGATCCCGGAGAATGCGCCGGAGTGTGTTGGCGCGGCGGAATACGGTTGCTGCCGCTAGCCGTTGCGTCCATGCGGCCACCAGCCTTGCGATGTGGATTGGCGTCACGGCTGCTAGCTGGATTGGGTCGAGGTGGTTTTGTGCTTCCTGGGCGATGAGGCGCGCGTCCGCGATTTTCGGGTGCGCCTCCGCCCACGCTTCGATTGACCCTTGTAGCGTGCGGAGGCCGGGGTATTTTTTGCTGCTCGTGATTTGGCCTTCTGGTGTTCCTCGTGTTTGAGCGCTGCGGTTGGGGAGTCGAAGGATTTGCGCGTCCGTTTGCCTTCGGCGCTAGTCCAATCGGCGAAGTAGAGGTTCCCTTTTTTGTACACCTGACACCTGCTCGCCACCGGTGCTCATGCGTCGGCTGTGTTTTCTTGCTTCCCCTGGCTCTTGTCCAAGATGTACAGTCGCCTCATGCGTCGTTTCACTCACCTGCGGGTGGGCGCGCTTCTCCTCGCTGCCGCTGCGGCCGAAGCGGCATTTCCCCTTCCGTCATTTGCCTACCAGGCAAGCGCTGAAAATCCGCCAGCCCAAGCCTCGGTGCCCCCCGCGCCATTGGCCGATCCGCATTCGGTCTATGCCGCGTTGAATGCGCTCCGGCCCGACGGCGATCACGTCTTCGACGTCGAAAATTTGGCTCTCGAACGCGATGTGATCCGCATTCGTCTCGAAGAAGGAAAGCTCGCTTTTTTCCAGGCGATTGACGGGCGCGTCACCGGAGCCGTTTACAGCGGACAAGGCCACGTGATTGCCACTCCTCGCGATGCCGGCGAGCGCCGCTCTCTCGCCCAGTTCCTCGGCCTCCCCATTTTGGATCAGTCCTTCACGACCGCTTACTTCCGTTTCACCGACGCGACCGCGCAGGAAATGCAAAGCCAGCTTAAGCAAGCCGACGCTGACGATTCACCCGACCCGCAATTCGCAGCCGAATGGTCCAACATTGTGGCCGACATGAATCCGGGACACTCCGTGCGCATTCTCGAGGACTTGCTTTCCAAGAATCCCTTGCCTTATTTCTCGGCGACTCTCGCCGGCGGTCCGAACGGACCGATCGAACTGATGGTGGACGCCCGGCGCGCCGAACAGGTCCTCATCGGGCAGCCGCTGAAAACTAACGGCGAGTCTTTCTTCGATGTTTGGGCGTCCTTCCCGGCGACCAACGCCGGCGATACCGGACCGCTCCCCGCGCCCGTCACCTTCCAGCCCGTCGATTACCAGGTTGATACCACCATCGCGCCCGATCTCTCCCTTACGGGCGCCACCGCCGTGCACTTAAGGGCCGCCCGGGCCGGCGAACGCGTCGTTGCTCTCGAACTTTCGAAGGATCTCGTTGTCGAGAAAGTGACCGAGGAAAAAAAGCCGCTGGCCTTCTTTCAAAATGAAAATTTGAGCGCCCGCCAAATTCAGCAGAAGGGCAACAATTTTGTCTTCGTCGTGCTCCCCGATGCCGTGACGCCGGGAGAAAACGTGAACATTGACGTCTCCTATCACGGAAGCGTGATTAAGGACGCGGGAAACGGCGTTTATTTTGTGGGCTATCGCGGCGCCTGGTATGCCCACGCCCCCGACCTCCGGTTTTTCACTCCTCTCGATCTCACGTTCCACTGGCCCAGGCGGCTCACTCTCGTGGCCACGGGCGTCGAAGGCAAAGCGGCCGACGACGGCGACGTTCGAACCGCTCGTTGGCTATCGGAAAAGCCCTTCGCCGTTGCCGGATTCAATCTCGGAGATTACACCAGCGAAACTCAGGGCAAGTCTCCTGTCGTTCGCATCTACGCCAACCAGGAACTCGACGCCCAGATCGCCGCGCGGCTTCGTCCCTCGTTGCCCGAAGTCATGCCCAATTTCCCCACTGCGATCGGCGCCGGTCTCACGCGCCCCGATTCCGTGAACATGCAGGCGCCTTCCGTCGTTGTCCCGTCCGACGTCATCCGCCAGCTCGGAACCGGAATCGAAGACTCGATCCAGTTTTACGAAAAGATGGATGGAAAGTTTCCCTTCCCCGAAATGCAGGTATCGCCGATTCCCGGATCGTTCGGTCAGGGTTGGCCCGGACTCATGTATCTGTCCACTCTCGCCTTTCTTCCTCCCGAGGCCCAGCAGAGAGCCGGGCTGGCCCAAATCACGCAGCAGGAAACCCAGCAGTTGCTCCCCTACCACGAAGTCGTTCACCAGTGGTGGGGAAACCTCACCACGGCGGCCACCTATCGCGACGTTTGGATTGAAGAAGGCATGGCCACTTACCAGGCTCTGATGTTCGCCGACTTCAAGAAGCCCGGCACCAACCGCCTTCAGACCTGGCTCGAAGAATACCGCCGCGAGCTCTTCCAAAAATCGCCCGGTAAAGACGAGCCCATCGAACAGGCCGGCCCGCTCACGCTCGGCTATCGCCTTTCCACGGCTGAAAATCCCGACGCCTACGATGTCATCGTCTACGACAAAGGGGCTTGGGTGATTCACATGCTTCGCGAATTGATGCGCGATGAAAAATCCAAGCAGCCCGACGCCCGCTTCTATTCCTTCCTTCAATCCGTCTTGCAGCAATACGCCTATCAGCCCCTCACCACCGCCGGCTTCGAAAAAGCCGCAGAAACCCAGATGACCCCCGCGATGAATTTGGACGGAAGCGGCAATCTGCGCTGGTTTTTTGACGAATGGGTTTATGGCACGAATATTCCCCGCTATTCAGTCCGCTTTGGCGCCAAATCTTCCGCGAAGGGATTCGTCGTTTACGGCACTCTCTCCCAGGACGGCGTGGACGACACATTCACCGAGCGCATTCCTCTCTATTCTGTGCGAGAAAAAGGAAGGCTCGAATTTTTGGGAGACGTCGTTACGACCGGAGAGGCGACCCGTTTCAGATTCGAATCCCGTTTCAAGCCGGAACGCCTGGCGATTGATCCTCATCTGACTGTCTTGTCCGTTGCGCAGTGAACCGCAAGTCTCAATGGATCCTTCGCGCGCCGCAAAATTCAGTCCGAGAAATTTTCTGATTTCCACTTGCGTCCGGGCGTTTGCGGTTTTATAGTGAGCGGTCCTAAGTAAGGCGAAGCGGGCATCATAAGTTATATTTTCAGTCGCAACTTTGGCAATTAATCGCCCCGCTTTTGTGTCCAAGTCTTCTTCGGACGGCAAATCGCCTCCTCGGGTGGCGGGCGATGATAGTAAGCCTACGATGCCCCTTCTCGTAATTTGGTGGAATTCGAGCCTTGTTGTGGGGACACCGCATGGATTCTGAAGATTCACAGGAAATTGTTGGGGTAAGGCGGCCTGCGGAGGCCTTGCTTGGTCCTGGCCATACTCTGGCCACGGTTACCGATAAAATCAGCTCCATCGTGCTCAGTCGCGGCACGACGAAGGGCTGGCTTGTCGGCTTCACCATTTCCTTCGCCCTCCTGATGCTTTTGAACTATGTCATCACCCTTCTGCTCGTCAAGGGCGTTGGCATCTGGGGCATCAACATTCCCATTGGCTGGGCCTATGCCATCACCAACTTCGTCTGGTGGATCGGAATTGGCCATGCCGGCACTCTGATTTCCGCCTTTCTCCTCCTTATGCACCAGCGGTGGCGCACCTCCATCAATCGTTTCGCCGAGGCCATGACCATCTTCGCCGTGATGTGCGCCGGCGCTTTCCCCCTCCTGCACATGGGCCGCCCCTGGATGTTTTATTACCTCCTGCCCTATCCCAACGTCATGTGGCTCTGGCCCCAGTTCCGCAGCCCGCTCGTCTGGGACGTTTTCGCGGTTTCCACCTATTTCACCGTTTCTCTCTTGTTCTGGTTTGTCGGGCTCATCCCCGACCTTGCGACTCTCCGTGACCGCGCGAAAAATAAGGTCGCAAAAATTCTATACGGCATGTTTTCCATGGGCTGGCGCGGGTCCGCCGTCCACTGGTCCCGCTACGAGATGGCCACCCTCCTCTTGGCCGGTTTGGCCACGCCACTCGTCGTCTCCGTTCACACGGTTGTGAGCTTCGACTTCGCCATCGCCATTCTTCCCGGCTGGCACAGCACGATTTTCCCCCCCTATTTCGTCGCCGGCGCTATCTATTCCGGATTCGCCATGGTCCTGAGCCTGGCCATCCCGCTCCGCAAGTTCTATCACCTCGAAGATTTGGTCACCATGAAGCACCTCGACATCATGGGTAAGATCATGCTGGCCACGGGCGTCATTGTCGCCTACAGCTATATCGTCGAGACCTTCATGTCGTTCTACAGCGGCAATCCCTTCGACCGGTACATGATGATGAACCGGATGTTCGGTCCCTACTGGGTTTTGTACTGGCCGCTGATCGCCTGCAACCTTGTGATCCCGCAGGCCTTGTGGTCCAAAAAAGTCCGCCAGAATGTCTGGCTCCTGTTCATCATCTCCATCGTCGTCAATATTGGAATGTGGCTGGAACGCTTCGTGATCATCATGGTCAGCTTGCACCGGGACTTCACTCCCTCGATCTGGAATATGTTCTATCCGACTCGCTGGGACTGGGCGACCTTGATTGGAGTTTTCGGGCTGTTCTTGACTCTGTTCTACCTCTTCATCCGCTTCTTGCCTATGATCTCCATGGTCGAGGTCAGGTCACTCGTGCACGAAAC
This sequence comes from Verrucomicrobiia bacterium, assembly GCA_035503815.1. Taxonomy (GTDB): domain Bacteria; phylum Acidobacteriota; class Terriglobia; order Acidiferrales; family UBA7541; genus Palsa-295. Next base: position 108,834 of record DATJTF010000033.1, on the reverse strand, counting down.
GGATAAAGAGCAAGGCCATTCATAGTAAGGAGCGCCAAGGGCTTCGATGTCACAGATCTTCCATCGCAGCACGAACCTGATCTCGCGCGTCAGTATTTTCGGCGGCTTGTTTATCATTGCGGCGCTCGGCGCGGCTTTGTACGGGATCGAGCTCTCCCCGTATTACACCACCGTGGGCGAAGCTCCCGAGCAGCCCGTCCCCTTCAGCCACAAACACCACGTCGGACAGCTCGGAATCGATTGCCGCTACTGCCACACTTCGGTCGAAAAATCCTCTTTCGCGGGTCTTCCCCCGACGGAAACCTGCATGACCTGTCATTCCCAGATTTGGACGAACGCCTCCATGCTTGAGCCCGTTCGTGCGAGTTACCGCACGGGCCAGTCTCTGTCCTGGACCCGCGTCAACGCTCTCCCCGAATTCGTTTATTTCAACCACAGCATCCACGTGGCTAAGGGCATTGGCTGCACCACTTGCCATGGACCCATTGCCAGCATGCCCTTGACATACCGCGAAGGCACCCTCTACATGTCCTGGTGCCTCAATTGTCATCGCCAGCCGGCCAAGTATGTCCGGCCTCGCGATCAGGTTTTCAACCCGTTGTATCATCCGCCCTCCGACCAGATGCAGCTTGGCAAGGACTTGGTGGCGGAATACAAAATCCAGAGTTTGCAGTACTGCTCGACGTGTCACCGGTGAAAACGGAACCATGACCCAAAACTCGAATCCGAATGATTCTATCGACCTCGCCAAGGTCCAGGAGACTCTGGCGCAAGGCAACGGGAGACGTTTCTGGCAAAGCTTGCAGGAGTTGTCGGGGACCAAGGAGTACCGCGACTTCCTCGAAAACGAGTTCCCCGCCAATGCCGAGGAGAAGACCGACAAGGTCCAGGACGGCATCAACCGCCGCGATGCTCTCAAGCTGATGGCCGCCTCCGCCGCGATGGCTGGTCTCGGCGCCTGCACCAAGCTTCCCACCGAAAAAATCGTTCCCTACGTCCGCCAGCCCGAGGAAATCATTCCCGGCAAGGCTCTCTTCTACGCCACTTCCATGGTCCTGAACGGCGTGGCCACCGGCCTGTTGGTCGAAAGCCACATGGGGCGCCCCACCAAGATCGAGGGCAATCCGCAGCACCCCGGCAGCCTTGGCGGCACGGACGTTTTCACCCAAGCCTCCGTTTTGAATCTCTACGACCCCGACCGCTCGCAAGCCTTGGTCTACAAAGGCCGCATCAGCGACTGGGACTCCTTTGTCGCGGCCATGGGGGATGTCCGCACGCTGTTCGCTCCCAAGGGAACCGGAGTCCGCATTCTCACCGAGACGGTCACCTCCCCGACTCTCGCTTCGCAAATTCGCGACTTCCTCGCCCAGTTTCCCGAAGCCAAGTGGCACCAATATGAGCCTCTGTCGGGGGATTCCGTTCGTGAAGGGACTCGCCTCGCCTTCGGCAAGCCGGTCAATCCCGTGTACCACTACGACCGCGCCGACGTAATCGTCTCGCTCGACGCCGATTTCCTCATGACCGGTTCGGGCCACGTCCGCTACGCCCGCGAATTTTCTTCCCGCCGGAATCTCGAGGCTGGCCCCTCAACCAATCTGAACCGTTTGTACGTCGTTGAGAGCATGACTTCGAGCACGGGCGCCATGGCGGATCATCGCCTCCCGATTCGTTCGAGCGATGTCGAGGCCTTCGCGCGTCAACTCGCGGCCGCCGTCGGCGTCTCGCTTCCCGCGTCATCCAACTCTTCGAGCGGTGTCGTCCCCGCCGATTGGCTCGCGGCCGTGGCTCGTGACTTGAAGGCCCATCACGGCGCGTCCTTGGTTGTCGCCGGCGATCACCAGCCGCCCGCGGTTCACGCGCTCGCCCACGCCATGAATTCCGCGCTCGGCAATTTCGGCAAGACGGTTGAATTCACCGAGCCGCTCGAGGCCAGTCCCGTCAACGAATTTGAATCTCTCTCGGCTCTCGTCAACGACCTCAACGCCAACCAGGTCGAATTCCTTCTCATCCTCGGCGGCAATCCTGTCTACGAAGCTCCCGCCGATCTCGATTTCAGCAACGCGCTCCTCAAAGCGACTCTGCGCGTCCACACCGGCCTTCACAACGACGAGACTGCAGAACTCTGCCACTGGCACGTTCCCGCCACTCACTACCTCGAATCCTGGAGCGATTCGCGCGCCTACGACGGCACCGTCGGCGTCGTCCAGCCCTTGATCTCTCCCCTTTACCACAGCCATTCGCCCCACGAAATTCTTGCCGTTCTCACCGGCGTGGAAAAATCCCCGCACGACCTCGTTCACGATTATTGGGCGGCCCAGCGCACCGAGAAAGGTGCCGCTTACGATGCCTTCTGGGAAACCTCCCTCCACGACGGCCTCATGGCTGGCACCGCTCTGCCCGCCATTCCCGTTTCTTTGAGCCCCAATTTCGCGGCGCAAATTCCCGCCGCCGGCTCTGCCGAAGAACAATCGCTCGAGATCGTCTATCTGCCCGATCCCACCATCGGCGACGGCCGCTTCGCCAACAATGGCTGGCTCCAGGAAATTCCCAAGCCCATCACTCGCCTCTCTTGGGACAACGCCGCCATGGTCAGCCCCGCAACCGCCAAGAAACTCGGCGTTACCTCCGGCGATTACGTCAAGCTCGAACTCGCCGGCCGTTACATGAATGCCGGCGTCTTTCTGGTTCCCGGCCATGCCGACAATTCCGTCACGCTTCACCTTGGCTTTGGCCGCAGCCGCGCCGGGAATATCGGAACAGGTCCCGGATTCAACACCAACTTTATGCGCACTTCCGCTGCGCCCTGGATTGCCCGCGGGCTCAAGCTCGCCAAGACTGGCAAAACCTATTCCTTCGCCCAGTTCCAGCACCAGTACACCATCGACTTCGAAGGCCATCCCGCCGATGCCGAGAGCGTCTCCGCCTTCCGCCGCGACTTGGTCCAGGTCGCCGATCTCGAGGATTTCCGCAAGGATCCCAAGTTCGCGCAGATTCCCGAGACCTCCACGGCCAACGGCTTGTCCATCTATCCCGGCTTCAAACGCGAAGGCTATGCCTGGGGCATGTCCATCGATTTGAACCGCTGCGTGGGTTGCAACGCCTGCGTCGTTGCCTGCCAGTCGGAAAACAATATTTCCGTCGTGGGCAAAGACCAGGTGATTCGCGGCCGCGCCATGCACTGGATCCGCATCGACACGTATTTCCGCGGCGGCCTCGAAAATCCCGAGATCTACTACGAGCCCCTCCCCTGCATGCAGTGCGAAAATGCTCCCTGCGAATATGTCTGCCCGGTCGGCGCCACCACGCACACGCCCGAGGGCTTGAACGACATGACCTACAACCGCTGCGTCGGCACGCGCTACTGCTCCAACAACTGTCCGTACAAAGTCCGCCGCTTCAATTTCTATCTCTACTCCGACTACACCACGCCCAGCCTCTACGGCGTGCGCAACCCGAATGTCACCGTCCGCAGCCGCGGTGTGATGGAGAAATGCACCTACTGCGTGCAAAGGATCAACGCGGCCAAGATTCACTCGGAAGTCGAAAACCGCACCGTCCGCGACGGCGAAATCGTCACCGCCTGCCAGCAGGCTTGCCCCGCCGAAGCCATCATTTTCGGCAACATCAACGATCCCGCCAGCCGCGTCTCGAAGCTCAAGGCCCAGACCCGCAATTACGGTTTGCTCGAGGATTTGAACACCCGGCCGCGCACGACCTACCTCGCGCGCGTGCGGAATCCCAACCCGGAGATCCACGACTAGTGCCATGAAACGCAAGCCCATTTACGGTTTGCTGGCGGAGTTCGAAACCCCCGAGCAGGTTTTGGATGCGACTCGCCGCACCCACGCCGCTGGCTACAAGAAGATCGACGCGTTCACTCCCATCCCCGTCGACGGACTCTCCGAAGCCGTGGGTTTCAAGCGCACTTCGCTTCCCTTCTTCGTTCTGATTGGCGGCATCCTCGGCGGTTCCACCGGCTTCGGCATGTGTTATTACGCCAACGTCATCAGCTTTCCCTGGATCATCGGTGGGAAGCCCTTCAACAGCTGGCCGATGTGGATCCCCATCACTTTCGAGCTCACCATTTTGGGCGCCGCTCTTACGACCGTGTTCGGAATGCTGGCCCTCAACGGCCTCCCGACTCCCTATCATCCGGTTTTCAACGTCGAGCGCTTCGCTCTCGCCTCGACCGACCGTTTCTTTCTTTGCATTCTCGCCAAGGACGAGAAATTCGACTTGGTCCAAACCAAGGGATTCCTCGAAGGCTTGAAACCACATGGAGTGTTTGAGATTGAGGTCTGAAACCACTTTCGAATCGAACGTCTTGCGCCGCGCCGGAAAATTCTTCCGCCGCGCCGGATGTCTCGGAATTGCCGCGCTCGCTCTCGCCGGATGCCGCTTGGACATGCACATCCAGCCGAAATATCTTCCCTACGACGGCACCAATTTCTTCGGCGACGGCCGCTCCGAACGCCCCACCGTGCCGGGCACGGTGGCGCGCGGCCAGTTGCGCCTCGACGAATTGCTCTATTCCGGCAGAATCAACGGCGTGGTGGCCGATGAGTTTCCATTCCCCATCACCCCCGCCGACCTCCGCCGAGGCCAGCAGCGCTTCAACATCTATTGCACTCCTTGCCACGGGTACACGGGCAACGGCCGCGGCATGATCGTCATGCGCGGCTTCCCCAATCCGCCCTCGTACCACATTGACCGCCTGCGCGCCGCGCCCGCCGGGCATTTCTTCGACGTCATCACCAACGGCTACGGTGTCATGTACAGCTACGCGTCCCGCGTCGAGCCTGCCGATCGTTGGCGGATCATCGCTTACATCCGCGCGCTCCAGTTGAGCGAGAACGCCCGCTTGGACGACGTGCCCCCAGCCGAGCGCGATAAATTGGCCCAGCAGCCTGCCGGGCAGCCAGCGGAGTCATCGAAATGAGCTTGCCCGAAAAGCTTCGGCCACAATTCGACCGCGTGCAGAAACAGGCCCTTGTTTTGGGCGTCGTCGGCCTCGCCCTCTGCGCCATTTTTGGCTACAGCCACTCCGAGCAGTTTTTCCGCTCCTATCTGTTCTCCTACGTGTATTGGATTTCGATCCCTCTGGGATGCATGGCGATTCTCATGCTCCATCACTTGACGGGCGGCCCGTGGGGATATCCCATCCGCCGCATCCTCGAGGCGGGTTCGCGCACATTTTTCCTCATGGCCGTTCTCTACATTCCGCTCTGGTTCGGCATGTCGGCTCTCTATCCCTGGACCAAAGCCGGCTGGGCCCCCGACGACTATTTGCACCACTTCAAGGTTGTCTATCTCCGCCCCGGCTTTTTCACCGCCCGCGTAATTATTTATTTCGCCCTGCTCCTCATCCTGGTTTTCTTCCTGAACAAATGGTCGGGAGAACAAGACCGCACCGGCGATCGGAAACTCGCCACGCGCATGATGCGGATGAGCGGCGTCGGCGTCGTGATTTGGGGCCTCGTTGTCAGCTTCGCCGCCTTCGACTGGGTGATGTCGCTCGAGCCCGACTGGTTCTCCACGATTTACGGAATGATTTTCATTGTCGTGGAGGCCCTCGTGGCCATGTCCTTCACTCTCGTCGTTCTCCGCCTGCTTTCCGATGGACTTCCGCTCGAGGATTGCATTCGCCCCTCCGACTACAACGATCTCGGCAACTTGATGCTCACTTTCGTTCTTTTGTGGGCCTATCTCTCCTTCGACCAGTTCCTGCTCATCTGGTCCGGAAACCTCAAGGACGAAATTCCCTGGTATTTGACGCGCGCCTTTGGCGGCTGGGGCGGAGTGGCGGCGGTCCTCATCGTCTTCCACTTCTTTATCCCCTTCTTCTATCTCTTGCAGCGCCCTCTGAAGCGCCGCCTCCGCAATCTTTCCTGGATTGCCGGCTACATGGTTGTTTTGACTCTTCTGGATGTTTACTGGCTGGTTGTGCCGTCCTTTCAGAAAATTGGGCCGCACATCCACTGGCTCGATCTTTTCGCCGTGGTGGGGATCGGCGGCGTCTGGCTGGCCACTTTCTTGTCTCAGCTGAAGAAATGGCCTTTGCTCCCGCAGCATGATCCGCGATTTGAAGGAGTGCTTTCGAATGAGCATGGAGACTAAAGGCTCGGCTGGCGCGCCCGGGCCGCGTCCCGGCGACCGCTACGAACGCCGCGATGTCAACCCCAGGACTCTCCTGAAATTGGGGATTGTCCTGGTCGTCGTGATCGCGGTTGTGATGGTGGCCATGCGCTGGACGTTTGAGCTTTACGAAAAGGCCCAGCCGCTGGGCCCCACCGTTTCGCCCATGGTCAAGAGCGAGCAGGTGGTTCCTCCTTCGCCTCAGTTGCAGGCGCACCCAGAAGCAGACCTGCAAACTTATTGCACCGCCGAGGAGCAGAGGCTTGATTCCTACGGCTGGGTGGACGAACAGGCGGGCGTCGTCCGTCTTCCGATCGACCGCGCTATGACTTTGCTCTTGCAGCGGGGATTGCCCACTCGCCCCGCCGCTCAGACTTCGGCCGCCGCGGCCGCTTCCGAATTGCCGCCGGACACGACGGCTGTTCCGTCCACGCCGTACATTCAGGGGCAGTGCGGATATGTGGTCAGCGAACTCGAAGCCGCCAAGCCCAAAGAGAAGGAATAGATCGGCCCGGGACGGAGGAAAAAGAAGTGGAAAGGGAAGTCGAAATGAAAGGGATAGCCAGATGGGGCGGTTGGTTCGCCCTCGCTGCCGTCGCGAGCTTGCTCTTCTGCTCGCCGGCCTCTGCCCAATTCTCCGAGCCCACTCAGAGCATTGCTGTGCGCCCGCAATTTTTGAAAGATATCCGCATTGACCAGAAATTGAACGCCCAGGTTCCTCTGGACCTCACCTTCGTGGATGAAAACGGCCAGCCCGTTCAATTGAAGCAATATTTCTCTCCCGGCCGGCCCGTGGTTCTCTCTTTGGTCTATTTCACCTGCCCCATGCTCTGCACCCAGGTCCTCAACGGCCTGTTGAACGTTCTCAAGGAACAGACCTCCTTGGACGCCGGCAAGGATTTTGAAGTTCTCACCGTGAGTATTGACCCCACCGACACGCCCGCCTTGGCCAAGGCCAAGCAGGAAATGTACACGGGGATTTACGCGCGTCCCACCGGTGCCGCCGGATGGCATTTTCTCACCGGACGCGAGCCGCAGATTCGCGCCCTCGCCGATGCCGTGGGATTCCATTACGCCTACGATCCTGAATCGCATCAATACGCCCATGCCAGCGGCATCATGGTCCTCACGCCCGACGGCAGGGTGTCTCGCTACTTCTACGGAATCGAATATCACGCCCGGGACATGCGCCTCGGATTGGTCGAGGCCTCCGGCGGTAAAATCGGAACGCCCGTTGACGCCCTGCTCCTGCTTTGCTGCCAATACGATCCGCACACCGGCCGGTACGGCGTGCTGATCGCGCGCATCCTCAAGGCAGCCGGAGGCCTCACCATCGTGCTCATGGGCATCGCCATTTTCTTCCTCGCACGCAGCGAGCGTTACGCGCTGCCGGCGAAAAAGTCGTAATTCAGGCGCTCCGGCCCGCCGGAGCCGTCTGCGAAGGGACGCACACAACCGATCATGATGGGTCTTCTACAAACTGGCTCCGCGGCAATGGCAGCGGCTTGGGTCGCGTTACCCAGGCTGCATCCTCCGGCCGCCTCGACCATCGCCCAAGGCGTGGACAGGCTGTATTTCTTTTTGACCCTGATCACCCTGTTTTTCACGGCTCTGATCTTCTTCACGATTTTCTACTTCATGATCCGCTACCGGCGGCGCAGCGAAGACGAAATCGCCGGCGGACCCCATGAGCATTTGCCGCTCGAGCTCACTTGGACCATCATTCCCACTATCATCTGCGTCGTGATTTTCGTGTGGGCCTCTTTCCTCTACGTCAGAAATTCGCGCCCGCCCCGCGCCTCCATGGAAATTTTCGTGATCGGCAAGCAATGGATGTGGCAGGTCGAGCATCCCGAGGGCGTCCGCGAAATCAATGAGCTCCACGTCCCCGTCAATACCCCTGTGCGCGTCATCATGACGTCCCAGGACGTCATTCACGATTTCTATATTCCCGCGTTTCGCGTCAAAAAAGACGTTCTCCCCGGCCGTTACACCTCGCTCTGGTTCGAGGCCACCGAGACCGGCACGTTCCATCTCTATTGCGGGCAGTATTGCGGAACCGATCACTCGAAAATGATCGGCTGGGTCTACGTCATGAATCCCACGGATTATGCCACCTGGCTCGCCGGAGGCACCGAGACGGAATCCATGTCCCAGGCCGGAGAGAAGCTCTTCCTCCAGTATGGCTGCGCCACCTGCCACCTCGCCGACGGCACCGGCCGCGGCCCCTCTCTTGTAGGATTGTTTGGCAAGTCGGAGAAGCTCCAGAACGGCCAGTCGAAGATTGTGGATGAGACTTTGCTCCGCAACGCGATCTCCGTGCCGAACTCCGTCGAGCTTCCCAGTTACGCCCCGATCATGCCCAGCTTCCAGGGGCAGATCAACGAGGAGCAATTATTGCAACTGATCTCTTACATTAAGTCGCTGGGCTCGGAAGAAAGGAAGACGAGCGGCAAATGAGTACGGCCACGACAGAACTCCCGGAAATTCCGGTTGAGTCACGCCTGAACTATCTGAATGCCAACTACGGCATTAAGTCCTGGCTGCTGACCACGGACCACAAACGCATCGCGCTTCTCTATCTGGTTTCTATCACCTTGATGTTCATCGTGGGCGGTGTCGCCGCCACGATGATGCGCATCCACCTGATCGAGCCGCAGGGCGCTCTCGTCGAACCTGAAACCTACAATCGCCTCTTCTCGATTCACGGCATCGTGATGGTCTTTTTCTTCCTCGTTCCTTCCATTCCCGCCACTCTCGGCAACTTCCTCATCCCCATGATGATCGGCGCCCGCGACGTGGCCTTCCCCAAGCTCAATCTCATGAGCTGGTACATCTACATCATCGGCGCTTCCTTGACTCTCTATGCCGCGATTTCCGGCGGTGTGGATACCGGCTGGACCTTCTACACGCCCTTCAGCAGCTCCTACTCGCATTCCGCCGTCATCCCCGTCGCCTTGGGAGTCTTTATCGCCGGCTTCTCCTCCATTTTGACCGGCCTCAACTTCATCGTCACGATTCACAAAATGCGCGCTCCGGGCATGACCTGGTTCCGGCTGCCCCTCTTCATCTGGGCCATGTACGCCACCAGCATCATTTTCATTCTCGGCACTCCCGTCATCGCCATCACTCTCTTCTTGCTCGGCCTTGAACGCCTCCTCCACGTCGGCATTTTCGATCCGGCCGTCGGCGGCGATCCCCTCCTCTTCCAGCACTTGTTCTGGTTCTATTCCCATCCCGCCGTTTACATCATGATTCTGCCGGGAATGGGCGTCATCAGCGAGTTGATCACCGCATTCTCCCGCAAGCGCATATTCGGCTATTCCGTCGTCGCCTTTTCCAGCATGTCGATTGCCGTCATCAGCTTCCTCGTCTGGGGTCACCACATGTTCGTCACCGGCCAGTCCGTCTATGCCGGGCTGGTGTTCTCCGTCCTCAGCTTCCTGGTGGCCATCCCTTCGGCCGTGAAAGTCTTCAACTGGACGGCCACTCTGTACAAAGGCTCCATTTCCTATCAGGCGCCCATGCTCTACGCTCTCGGCTTCATCGGCCTCTTCACGATGGGCGGCCTCACCGGCCTGTTCCTCGCTTCGCTGGCCACCGATGTCCATCTGAACGGCACCTACTTCGTCGTCGCTCACTTTCACTACATCATGGTCGGCGGCGCCGTGATGGCCTACATGGGCGGCCTCCATTTCTGGTGGCCCAAAATTACCGGCCGCCTTTATCCCGACGCCTGGGCGCGGTTCTCCGCTTTCGTCATTTTTATCGGTTTCAACCTGACCTTCTTCCCGCAATTCGTTCTGGGATATCTTGGCATGCCGCGCCGCTACGCCGTCTATCCCCCAGAGTTCCAGGTTCTCAACGTGATGTCCTCCGCCGGAGCGTCCATCCTCGCGGTGGGCTACGTGATCCCTTTGATCTATTTTATCTGGTCGATTCGCTACGGCCCTCTCGCCGGCCCCAATCCTTGGGGCGCGAAGGGCCTCGAGTGGCAGACGCCTTCTCCGCCGCCTACGGAGAACTTCGAGGAAATTCCGATTGTGACCGAGGAAGCCTACAACTACCCGCAGTTGCCGGAGGTGGCCCGTGGCTGATATGACGGTTCATGCCGTCCACGGAGAGCATCCGCCCGGCTTCGCCCACCAGTTCGAGGAAGTCGAGCAGCAGCGCGAGGCCGTGAATCTCGGCATGTGGCTTTTCCTCGCCACCGAAATCATGTTTTTCGGCGGCCTGTTCATGGGCTACATCGTCTACCGCTCCCACTTTCCCGGCGCTTTCGACGATGGCAGCCACCTCCTCAACATCAAGTTCGGTTCCACCAACACCGCCGTCCTCATTGCCAGCAGCTTGACCATGGCCCTGGCCATCCATTCGGCGCAGGTCGGGAAGAAAAAGCCTCAAATCCTTTTTCTCATCCTCACCATGATCCTCGGAGCCCTCTTCCTCTTCCTCAAGTTTAATTTCGAGTGGCGAGCCGACTACCACGAGCACCTGATTCCCGGGTTCGGTTTCCGCGGCGATCCCCACGTCCAGATGTTCTTCTGCTTCTATTTCTTCATGACCGGCCTGCATGCTCTTCACATGATCGTCGGAATCGGAATCCTCATTGTCCTCACCATCATGGCGGCGCGCGGGCGCTTCAACGAACACTATTACGCTCCCCTTGAAAACACCGGCCTATACTGGCACTTCGTTGACATCATCTGGATTTTCCTGTTTCCGTTGCTCTACCTGGCGGGCGGCCGGTATCCCATTCCCGGAGTGACACACTAATGTCCGGACACGTCGTACCCGTAAAAATTTACGTCGCCGTTTTCGTCTCCCTCATTTTCCTGACGGCACTCACCACCGCCGTCGCCTACGTTGACATGGGCAAATTCAACCTTGTCGCCGCTCTGGCCATCGCCGTCGCCAAAATGCTTTTGGTCATTCTCTTCTTCATGCATGTGAAATATTCGCCCACTTTGACGAAGGTCGTCATCGTGGCCGCCTTCGTCTGGCTGGGAATTATGGTCACCTTGACTCTCTCCGACGAGCTGACCCGCAACTGGGGCGTCAAAGTCACGGGCTGGAGCATGATTCTTCCCCATCTCCGCGGATTGTTTTAGTTCCCGGAATCCTTCACGCCTCAAAATTAAATCGGACCTCCGCCGCTCTTCGAGCTGGCGGCTAGGTCTGTTTGGATTGGCTGCTTAGCGGTAGGCCCGGAAGGCAATCACGGCGTTCAGCCCGCCGAAGGCGAACGAGTTCGAGAGCGCTGCATTGACGCGCAGGGGGCGCGCCTGGTTGGGAATATAGTCGAGGTCGCACTCGGGATCGGCCTCCGTGAAGTTGGCCGTCGGGGGCAGAATGCCGTGGTGCAGCGCCAGGACCGTCGCAATCGCTTCCAGAGCCCCTGCCGCGCCCAGCGCGTGCCCGTGCATGGATTTCGTCGAGCTGACCGCCAGCGACTTCGCATGCGCCCCGAAAATCGCGTGAATCGCCGCCGTTTCCACTGGGTCGTTCCCCGGCGTTCCCGTCCCGTGCGCGTTGATGTAGCCAATCTCCTCCGGCGCCAGCCCCGCTTCGTCCAGCGCCCCCTTCATCGCGCGCGCCGGCCCTTCCACGGTCGGCTGCGTCAGGTGGTGCGCATCCGAAGTCATCCCAAATCCGCATAGCTCCGCGTAGATTTTCGCCCCGCGCGCCCGCGCCGCCTCCATGGACTCGAGGATCATCATCGCCCCGCCCTCGCCCAGGATCATTCCTTTCCGGTCCTTGCTGAACGGCCGGCATGTGTCCGGAGCGATCACCCGCATCGCTTCCCAGGCCTTCAGCATCCCGATTGTGAAGGGCGCCTCGCTTCCCCCCGTGATCGCCACTTCCGCGATTCCGTCGCGCACCAGCCGGAAGGCCTGTCCGATTGCGTGGTTGGCCGAGGAACAGGCTGTCGACACCGTATACGTCGGCCCGCTGAACCCGGTCTCCATCGAAATTTGGCTCGCTCCGGCGTTGGCCATGGTCTTTGGAATCGTCAGCGGGTGCACGCGTCCGCGTCCTGAGACGTACAAATCCTCGAATCCGATCTCGATCGCCGATTGCCCGCCCACCGCCGATCCGCAAATGACCGCTCCCGATTTCTTCAATTCCGCCCCGGCCTCCAGGCCGGAATCCAGCAGCGCCTGGCGCGCGGCTACCACCGAAAATTGCGCGAACCGGTCCAGGTAATTGTCCTTCCCTCCCTCGAAATGTTTTGTGGCGTCAAACTCGCGCACTTCCGCGCCATTCTGGATTTTCATCGGGACGCGCGTGAAGCTTACGTTTTGAATCGGCCGGATCGCGCTCCGGCCTTCCCGCAATGCCGACCAGTTTTCTTCGAGATTGTGTCCTAGCGGTGAAATGATCCCGAGACCCGTGACGGCAACTCGCCGGGGAGACATGTATCAGTTCGCCGGAGTGGGGGAGCCCACGGAAGAGGAGGAGTCCGGAGGAGCCGCGGCGAGCAGTTTCTTCACGCCTTCGACGATGTCGTTCACCGTCCGGATCGACCGCACATCGTCGTCCGGAATCGATATCTTGAACGCGTTCTCCAGTTCGAACAGCAGCGTGAACACGTCCAGCGAATCAATGCCCATCTCCTGAAGGTTCGTCTCGAGGGTGATCTTCTCCGCGGGTATTCGCTTCACTGAAGCCAGTGTCGCAATTACCTTGTCCGCAACCGCATCCGGCATCGTGTTTCCCCCTCGCGGCGGAATCCTGCGCTTCCGCCACCGAATTCGAAATCTTCAGGTGCTTGTTTCCCGCGCGCCGGCCATTCCTAAAACTTAGCCCGGGCAACGCCAAATTGCAAATTCTAGCAGGAGTCGGACCTTCGCGCTGCCACGTTTTTCCTTCCGTCTTTCGCCGCAGCCTGCGCGAATCTCGCTCCCTCGCCTCGCCGCCGGCCCTCTTCCCTCTTATTTGTGCTCCGCTTTCGCCGGGGCTGCTGTTGCGGCGGCCGCGGGCTGCAGCGGCGGCTCCAGTTGCTGCAAAGCCGCGGGGGGGAGCTTCCCGATCGTGGCGAGAAACGTCGTGATCTGCCAGATCTGTTGATCCGTCAGGGTCTTGTTCCACGCGGGCATCCCGGTCCACCGCACCCCGTGCTTGATCACGTAGAAATTTTCGTTGTCGGGCATGTCCGGAGCGTCCTTGAAAAATTGCGGCACCGGAGGATAAAAAGACTCCCCGAACTCCGTGTCGCTGTTCGACGGCAGCCCGTGGCATCCCGCGCAATTGTCGTGGAAGAGCTTTGCGCCCGCCACCAGGTTTTCTTCCGTCGCCGTCACCGGATTCTTCTGGTCGGGGGCGTTCCGGTCGGCCGACGCGTCCATCGCGCTCATCGCCAGCTTGCTCTCGATCGCCGACGGCGGCTGGTCCGCGCGCGTGTTCACGTAGCCTTTCATTACGTAATAGCTCACGCCGGCGGCCGCAACCACCAGCGCGAAAATCACTCCTATAATGAAGTTCTTCATGGCCGGGTCCTTTCCAAGAGGATTGATTAGGCCGCGCGGGGTTTCCGGCTATTTCGTCTCCACCAGCCGGTTATATTTTTTCAGCACCGCGCGCAGTTCGTTGTGCGGCAGCGCTTCCACCGTGAATCCATTGATCCCCGTCATGGTCTTCGCTGCAATCATAGCATTCACCACCGCCTCTTCGGTGGCTTGCACGGTCGCCTCGAAAAGGCCGTCCATCTGATCGTTGGGAAGCATTTCCACCGGATACGGTTTGTCCGCCAGCCCCGCTCCGGCGTTCGCCGTCGAAAATGCGATGAATATATCTCCCGAACCGTCGCCCGATATGCTCCCCAGCCGCCCAAGCCCCAGCGTCACCCGCTTGGCGATTCTTTTCAGTTGGTGCGGCAGCAATGGCGCGTTCGTCGCCACCACCACGATGATCGAGCCCGTGTCCGCGCTCCACACCGGCTTCCCGGGAATTTCATAGCCCACCGGAACCCCGGCGATGCGCAGCAAGTGATGCGTTCCGAAATTGCATTGCACCAGCACTCCCACGGTGTACCCGCCCTCCTTCGCGGGCAGCACGCGGGAAGCCGTCCCTGTGCCTCCTTTCCATTCGAAGCAGATCATTCCCGTTCCGCCGCCTACGTTCCCTTCGGCCACCGGCCCCGGTTTCGCGTCTTCCATCGCCGCGATCGCGTCCTCGGGCTTCACGTGAAAGCCGTCAATATCGTTCAATCGCCCGTCCCAGGTTTCCGCCACCACCGGAAGCGACCACCAATCCGGCGAAGGAATATGAATTCCCTCCTCCAGTTGATAGCGGATTACAGTGTCGCGGACCACCCCCACGCTGTGCGTGTTTGTGATCATCACCGGGCCGTAGAGAAATCCCGACTCCTCCACCCAGTTCGTCCCCGTCATTTCCCCGTTTCCGTTTTCCGTGAACCACCCCGCAAAAACGGGATCGGCCGATTTCTTTCCCCGCGGAAAAATCGCCGTCACTCCCGTCCGGACCGGCCCCACGCCCACCTTCAGTTTTCCTTCTCCGGAAATGATCGTTCGGAATCCCACTTCCACGCCCTTCACATCCGTGATGGCGTTGAGCGGCCCCGGCGTTCCTTCGAACGGAATTCCCAGGTCCCTGGCGCGGGGAGAAGCGGGCGCATCCGTGGATTTGGTTTGCGCCCGCGCCTGCCCCGCGAAAACTCCCGCCGCAAAAAATACAATGAAGACAGCCCTTCCGAATGTATTCATGGCTTTGCTGCTCCTCTGGCCCCGTCTAATTCTCCCTGCGCTTGCTCCAGCAATTTCGTGTTGCGCGCGAGCGCCGCTTCGATAATCCGCGCTTGCTCCGCCGCCCGCTGCCAGTCGCCCGCTTCCGCGGCTTCCGTCAACCCGGGCAATTCCAGGTGCGCGTACGTTTCACGCGTGCCGTACAACACGTGCTTGAACCACGGCCGCCCCGGAATTCCGCTCGGATTGCACCAGTTGCGCTCGACTTCCATCAGCTCCTGATTCAAGCGCGTGGCCGCGCTCTCATCCACCTTCCCCTTCGCGAGCGCCTCCCCGATGCTCTGATTCAGCGCCAGACCTGCCGTCTGAAAATCCTCCGCCCCTGCTTTCAACCCCGCCAAATCCACGTGCATCGAGGCGTGCGTCTCATCGTCCAGCGAGGCGATGAACCGTGAAATATCCGCCCCGTACGCCTCGAAATCCAACGGCAGAATCCGCGCGTTCGCCAGCCGCAGGCCCAGCGTTCCCCAAAGCGCCGCCATCACCGTGTGGTATTTGTAGCCGGGATCCCCGAAATGGTTCATCCAGTAATAATCGTCGTAGAGCGAATGGTACACGCCGTACGGGCCGGTGAACGTCAGTCCCACCACCGGAATTCCAAGGTAGTTGAGGAACACGGTGTGATCCGACCCGCTGCCGATTCGCGTGTCCGCAAGCTCGGAATCCTCCAGCGGACCCGTCCGCCCCAGCGCCCGCTGCCTCGACGCTTGCCACTCGTCATAGAGGCTTTTTCCCGACGGCGCCGGAATTTCCCGGCTGATGTCCACCAGCAGCGGAGCGAGCGAACCCACCGCGTCCGCTTCGAAATTTTTTCCCGACGTTGCCTCGTCCACGTTGAGATACGCCACGGCCTTTTTCTTCAATTCGCCCGCATACTCCTCGCCCCATTCCGTCGAGCCCGTCAACGCGTACTCTTCTCCGTCCCAACTGCAAAACACCAGCGTCCGCCGCGGCCGGATTCCCTGCTTCAACAGCTGCCCCAGGTCCCGCGTCATCTCCAGCAGCGCCGCCGTCCCGCTCGATGGATCCACCGCGCCGAACACCCACGCGTCGCGATGATTCCCTAGAATCACCCATTCGTCCGGATCCTCCGACCCTCGAATCCGCCCTTCGGTGACGTAATACGGTTTGATGCTGTCGTCCATCTTCACTTTCAAATGGACCTGCACGCGCTCCCCGCCCAGCCGGTATTTCAGCGGCAGCCCGCCTTGCCACGATTCCGGCGCCACGGGCCCGCCCATGTTCTCCAGCAGCGGTTTCGCGTCCTGCCAGGAAAGCGGAATCCCGATGATCTTCGGAAGTGAAACCGCGTCGGCGGGCGAAATCCTTTTCGCGCCGGGGACCGACGCCCATCCCGGAGTCAGCGGATCGCCCGGCTCGATGAAATCGTACGTGATCGCTCCGTGCTGAATGTGGCTCGCCGGTCCCCACGGCCCTTTCGGAAACACGGCGCCCTGTTTGTAACCGTCTTCCGCCGGATCGGAGTAGATCAATATCGCGGCCGCCCCCATCCGCTGCGCCGTCAGCGCCTTGAATCCCCGGTAGCTGTAGGGATTCGAGTAGCGCACGAGCGCGATCTTTCCGCGCACGTCGATGCCTTTCGATTTCAAATACTCGTAATCCTCCGGATTCCCGCTGTGCGCGTAAATCACCGGAGCCGTGACTTCTCCCGAGGCCGAATAGCCCAGATACGCCCCGTCCGCGTGCGGATTTTTCGTGTCCGGATCCACGCTGTAGGCGTCTTCCCGCAGGCTGGCGCGAAAATGTTTCGGCTGGATCATTTCCAGCGAGATTTCCCGCGGCGAGGAGTTCATCACGTCGTAGCGGTGAACGACGACGTCTTCCAGCCCTTGCATCCTCCATTGCTCCGCCACCCACTGCGCCAGTTCGTTGTTCCGTTGCGACCCCGCGGGATGCGGCTCCGCCGTCAGGTACCTGTGATATTGGGCAATCTGGCTGGTCGAGACCAGTGACCGGTAGCGCGCTTCGAGAACTTTCTCCCTTTCGCTCCCCGCGGCGGAGTATCCCCGGTCCGGCTGCATCCGCACCGCCGCCGCCCAAACAAGCGCCGGAAAAATCAGGCAAGCGAGCGCGGGCCAGCGGCTGCGGGACCTAGAGAAGTGCAGGGGAACCTCCCATGCCCGCCTGATGGGAGCGGTCGAGATCGGCGATGGCGTGCTCGAGCGCCCGCAGAAGCATGTCAATCATTTGCGAAGTGATGGTGAATGGCGGTGCAATCAGCAGATGGTCGCCGCGAATCCCGTCCGCGCACCCTTGAATCGGATAGGTCATCACTCCCCCGTCAATCGCGTCCATCTGGACGCGCGACGCCATGTGCGCCTCGGGAGGAAACGTCTGTTGCGTCTTGTTGTCGCGGACAAATTCCACGCCCTGCAGCAGCCCCATTCCGCGAACGTCGCCCACCACCGAAAACCGCCGCAGCTGGTCGAGCGCCCCGCGCAGCTCGCGCCCGGCTGCCTCCACCCGCGCGAATAATCCTTCGCGCTCGATGTAATCCAGCACGGCATTGGCCGCCGCCGCCGCTACCGGGTGAGAATTGTAAGTAAATCCGTGAAGAAACGTTCCCGAGCCTCGCGCGATCGGATCCACGACCTTCCCCGACGCCACCACCGCTCCCAGCGGCGCATAACCGCTCGCGATTCCTTTTCCGATCAACAGCATGTCCGGCGAGACGTTCCAGTGATCCACCGCGAACGGTTTTCCCGTTCTCCCCATCCCCGTCATGATCTCGTCGGCGATCAATAGAATGTCGTGCCGCCGGCAAATGTCCGCGATCTTTTTCACGTAGCCGTCGGGCGGAGGCACTCCCCCCAGCGTCGCGCCCGACACCGGCTCGAAAATAAACGCCGCAACGTCCTCGCTCCCGTCGCGATGCAGCATCCGGTCCAGATCGTCCGCGCAATCCACATTGCATTCCGGATACGTCAGCGATAGCGGGCAGCGGTAGCAGTAGCAGGGCACGATCTGGCCCCATTCGGAGAGCAGCGGAGCAAACGCCTCGCGGCGCCGCACGTTGCCCGAGGCCGATAGCGCGCCCAGTGTGCTCCCGTGATAGCTCTGCTTGCGCGAAAGAATCCGGAATCGTTTCGGCTGGCCTCGCTCGACCCAATATTGCCGCGCCAGCTTGATCGCCGTTTCCGTCGCCTCCGAGCCTCCCGACGTGAAATAGACGCGCCCGCCCGCTTGCATTCCTCTCGGAGCCAGATCGAGGATGCGCCGCGCCAGCGTGTCTACAATCGGCGTGTGAAATTGCGAAGAATGGACGTAGGCCAGCCGCGAAGCTTGCTCGGCCATGGCCCGCGATACGGACTCGATTCCGTGCCCGATCGTCACCACTGCCGCCCCGCCCGACGCGTCCAGGAATCGCTTCCCGTCCGACGTGAACACAAAGCAGCCTTCTCCCCGCACGGCCTGCGGGTACGTCCTCAAAAAATTCCGTGGAAATACGGTGTCGGGCATCGTGAGCCGTCGCACGCCGCCGGGCCGGGTGACATCCGGCAGGCTCCAGGATAGCGGCACGTATTCTGCATCGCGCCGAAAAATTGCGCAATTACAAGATTCGCCGGGCGCCGGAGACCAAATTAAAAGCGCCCCGCCCGGTTCACTTCCATTTGAGATTGCGGATGTTGATCGTCGGCGGAGGAAACTTCATCTTCATTTCCTCCAGCGTTTCCACGATGATGTGCGAAACGGCCAGATTCCGGAACCATTTCTTGTTCGCGGGGATCACGTACCACGGCGCCGCATCCGTCCCGCATTTCGCCAGCGCGGCCTCGTACGCCTGCGTGTACTCGCCCCAGAATTTGCGCTCGTTGAAATCGCTCGCGGAAATCTTCCACCGCTTGTCCGCGTCGTCGATTCGCTCCATGAACCTTTTTTTCTGTTCGTCCTTGCTGATGTGCAGAAAAAATTTCAGCACCGTGATGTTGTTCGCAGCCAGCGTTTCCTCGAACCGGTTGATCTGCTGGTACCGCTCCGACCACACCTCTTTCGGCACCAGGTTGTGCACCCGCACCACCAGCACATCTTCGTAGTGCGACCGGTTGAAGATCCCGATCTGCCCCCGCGGCGGCACCGCCTTGTGCACCCGCCACAGAAAATCGTGCGCCGCTTCCTCCGACGACGGCGTCTTGAACGGCGTCACCCGGCATCCCTGCGGGTTCACTCCCGACATCACGTGGCGGATCGTCCCGTCTTTTCCTCCCGCGTCCAGCGCCTGAAATACGATCAGGAGCGCCCGCTTGTCCTCCGCGTACATCAGGTACTGCAGGTCGTCCAGCCGCTGGACAGCTTTCTCCAGCGCTTTTTTCATCGCTCCGTTCTTTTCCCAACCGAGCGTTTCTTCCGGATCCAGTTTCGAGAGGTCCACTTTTTTGCCCGGCTTGAGCCTCAACTCCTTACTGAAGTTTGTCACGTCGGCGCCCTTTCCCATATCAGGCTGGATTTTTCAGTCGAAGCTCTATATGCGTGCCCGACTGCGCCTCCCATTAAAACGCCTTGCTGCCGCGCCAAGCAAGCCCGGCGGCCCCGGCCTTCGGTCCATTCCGCCGCTTCTCCCGTGATTACCTTCACGCGTGTAACACAATATTCATCCAATCGCTTCTTTTCCGAAGTATGATATCTCTCTTTGAAACGAGTGATTTCCATGTCCACGCGCGCGGCTGACATCGCATCGCCGTCCGATTCTTCCGGGGAAGACTCCCCCATTGCCAAGCGCCCTTATCCCGGAGCGCTCGTCGTCGTCGAGGGAATCGACGGCTCCGGAAAGAGCACTCAGCTCTATCTCCTGAAACGCTGGCTGGAAATCGGCGGCTACCGTTTGCACTTCACCGAGTGGAACTCTTCGCCGCTCGTGAAATCCGCCACCCGCCGCGGAAAGCAGCGCCGCCTTCTCACTTCCACCACGTTTTCACTGCTACATGCCGCCGATTTCGCCGACCGCTGCGAGCGCCAGATCATGCCTCTGCTCCACGGCGGCTATCTGGTTCTGGCCGACCGCTATATCTACACCGCCTTCGCACGCGATGCCGCCCGCGGATGTTCGCCGCACTGGCTCCGCAATCTCTACAGCTTCGCGCCCACGCCCGATATCACCTTTTATTTCCGCGCTCCTCTCGACGTAGCCGTCACGCGCATCGTCGCCGGCCGCCCCAAGCTGAAATTTTATGAAGCCGGCATGGACCTGGGCCTTTCCCTCGTCCGCACCGAAAGCTTCCGCATCTTCCAGGAACGGATTCTCAACAATTACGATCAGATGATCGAAACCGACCATTTCGTCCTGATGGACGGCACGGTGCAAGTGAACCGGCTACAAAAACTGATGCGCCAGATCGTGGGCGAACGCATCAATCTCGCCCAGTTTGCGCCCAAGAAAAAATGAAAAAAAACGCGAAAAATCCGGCCGCCAAGGGAGCCTCGAACGGAGATCTTCACGCGCCGAGGCCCGGCGATTCCTCGCGCTTCTACGGCACGCCGCTTCCCGGCGTCAACACCGAGGAGCTCAGCGGCAACCTGATCGTCATCGAAGGCACCGACGGCTCGGGGCGTTCGACCCAGATCGCCCTCCTCACCGAATGGCTGGAATCCGAGGGCTTCGCCGTCCAAACCATGGGATTGCGCCGCTCCGCTCTCGTCGGGGAAGATATTGACGCGCTTCTCGCCGAAAATGCCGTCACCCGCCTGACTCTCGCTCTGATGTACAGCACCGATTTCTTCGACCAGCTCGAGCGCCGCATCCTCCCCGCCTTGCGCTCGGGATTGATCGTCCTCGCCGACCGCTACATTTTCACGCTCATCGCCCGCGCCGCGGTCCGCGGCATTTCCCGCGATTATCTCCACGGCATCTACGAAATCGCCCTCAAGCCCGACCTCACCTTCTGGCTCAACGTCCGGCCGGAAGTCGCCTTTGACCGTGAATTCAAGAAATCGCACACCATCAGCTACTGGGAATCGGGGCGCGATATGTCGCTTTCCAACGACTTGTTTCAATCCTTCATCCGCTATCAGTCCATGATCAAGCACGAGTTCGAATATCTTTCGCGCCGACACGCTTTCACCGAGCTCGACGGCGAGGCCAGCGTTTCCGAAGTCAATAAACAGCTCCGCAAACAGATCGCCGCCGAGCTGGGCATTCGCAGCACTCACTATCATCCTTCGCACGCTCTCGCGCACCTCTGGCGATAACCATGGCCGCTCCCGTCCAACTCGCCGCGATTGACGCCGGTTCCAACGCCATCCGCCTGGTGATTGCCCGCGCCACTTCTCCCCGCCATATCGAGATTCTCGACAGCGAGCGCGCCGCCGTCCGCCTGGGCCACAATGCCTTCACCCGCCGCTTGATCTCCCATGAAACCATCGCTCGCGCGGTTCGCACCTTTCGCGGCTTTCGCGAGCGCATGGACCAGCACCAGGTCACGGACTACCGCGCCGTGGCCACCGCCGCCGCCCGCGAAGCCAGGAATTACCGCGAATTGATGGACCGCATCCGGCGCAAGGCCGGCATCGAGCTCGAGGTCATCAGCAGCGAGGAGGAGGCCCGCCTCGTCTGCTCCGCCGTCCTTTGGGTTCTCGGCGAACGCGCGCACCCCAGAGTCATCTTCGACCTCGGCGGGGGAAGCCTTGAATTCAATTTCTTCCAGGGCGGCCTTCTCGAGCGGCGCGTCGCTCTCCCTCTCGGAACAATTCGCCTGATGGAAACGTTTTCGATTTCCGGCGCGATTCACGAAGAGGAAGCCGCGAAGTTGCGCCACCACATCGTCTCGCTATTGCGCAGCGCTCTTCCTTCTCCGCCCCGCATCGGGCGCGGCATTGCCGTCGCCTGCGGCGGCAACGCCGAGGCTCTCGTCCGCCTCGCTTCCGGCCCGATGTTCGGACGAATTCCCACCATGAACGTCCGCCTGCTCAAGGATCAAATGTGGCGCATTCTTTCGCTCGACGTGCCCGGAAGAATGCGGGCGTTTCGCGTCCGCGAGGATCGCGCCGAAGTGATGGGAATCGCCTCGCTGATCATTTCGACCGTTACCCGCTGGCTCGGCATTCGTACCCTGCTCGTTCCCGGCGTCGGCGTTCGCGAAGGAATTTTGCTGGACCTGGTGCGCGAGCAATATTCCGTGGAATTGTCTTCGGAAGAGGAAAAGGGGCGCGCGGCCGAATTGCTGGCCAGCGTCCGGTGGTTCGCCCGCCGCATGGATTACGACTCTCAGCACGCCGACCAGGTATCGCGCCTGGCTCTCTCGCTCTTCGATCAGCTGCGCCCTCTCCATTCCCTGGGGCCCGATTCGCGCCTGGTCCTCGAAATGGCGGCCATCCTCCACGACATCGGCCACTTCATCACCCGCAAATCGCACCACCGCCATGGAGAATATTTGATTCGCAACGGTGAAATTCCGGGGCTCCGCGGCTGGCGCCGCGAAATGACCGCCGCGGTCGTCCGCTACCACAATTGCAAATCCGAACCCCAGCTCGACCACGCCTCGTATGCCGCTCTGGACGGCCCCAAAAGGCGGCAGGCTCGAATGCTCACTTCCCTGCTGCGCGTGGCCGAAAAGCTCGAGTCCGATCATTCACAAAGAATCGCCGGCGTGGACGTGCAAGTCGTCGACGGCCGCGCCATCTTCGTCATTCGCGCGGCGGACGGCACCCGCCTCGATATTTCCGGGCTCGAAAGAAAATCGGAGCTGTTCGAAAAGGAATTTCATCTGAAGGCCGAGTTCCGCCGGGCGCAAAGAAAAGAGCAGGTGGCCTGAGCGATGATTGTCTATCTCGTCCGTCACGGCATCGCCATCGACCGGGATAATCCGAAGTGTCCTCCCGAGCCCGAACGGTTTCTCACCGCCGAAGGGGTCAAGAAATCGCGCGGCGTCGCTCTCGGATTGAAAGCCATTGGCGCGAAGCCCGACGTCTTCCTCACCAGCCCGTACGTCCGCGCCGCTCAGACCGCGGAGATTTTCGCCGAGGCCCTGGGATTTTCCGCCGAGAAAATTCGCGCCAGCGACGCCCTGAAACCCGGCGGAAATCCGTCCATCGCCATTCAGGAAATCCTCAGGATCCGCGCCAAGGAGCTGTTTTGCTTCGGCCACGCTCCGCACCTCGACCAGGTCGTCGCGCAGTTGGTGGGCTCAAAAGGCGTGTTCACCGAATTGAAAAAGGCGGGAGTCGTCTGTCTCGAGCACGCCACGGCGCAGGCACGCTGGAATTTGCTCTGGCTGCTTACGCCGAAGATGCTGCGCCAACTCTCAAAATAGGCGTCAGCGTCCCGGCCGGCGGGACGGAATGCAGCGCGTGGTTCCAGCCGAATCCCGCGCGCCACGTGAGCCAAAGGGACCCTTCGTCCGAAATCCGCGAACGGACCTCCCTCAACCGGCTCTCGCGCTCCCCTTCGATCCGCCCCAGCCACGCTTTTTTCTCTTCGCTGTCGAGCCCGGGCCGCAGCCGCAATATCTCCGCGCGCAACACGTCGAGATCGTGCACTTCCCCCAGCAAATCCTGCAGCCGCTTCAAGTCTTCAATCCACACTTCGGATCTCTGCGGCAGAAAATTTTCCACCGTGTACCGGAATCGCTTGAGCCCGATCCGCAGCCGGTGCCACGCCACACGGCTCCGTCCCTTTTGCGCCGCTTGGAACAATCCAACGGCGGAGTTCAATTGCGCCAGTGCCAGCCGCTGGTACACCACGCTTTCGAGCGGAAAGAACCGCTCCTTCTCCGGCAGCTTGCGCAGCCATTTCTTCCACTCTTTGCGGTCGAATTGCTCGAGCGCCTGTCGCGCGATTTTCCTTTCCTGCTTTTCCCGCCGGGTGAGATGCGCGAGCAGAGTCTTTCGCGCCGCGTCAACCGCTGGCGCCAGTTTTTTCGCCCATTCGCGTTCGACTTGCGTATCCCGCAGCACACCGAGCTGGTGAAACAGGTTGCGGCTCGCTTTCTTCAGTTTTCGCCAGCCGGGCGACGGATTCACTTCGCTCAGGGCGTCCGCCATCGTCCGGCAGCGCCGCAGCGCCACGCGGAGGTCATGCACCGCGTCGGCATCCCACGAATCCTCGACCTTCGGGCACAGTTCGAGCACACGCGTCATCCAGGTTTCCAGACCGATGTGCTTGTTTGAGACAAGAACTCCGAGAGGGATGGACACCGCCATTTAACTTCGCGCTCTGAAATATGCCAAGTGGGAGGTTCTTCGTGAGGATCGAATCTCCACTCGCAGAAGTATACACCTGTGGTTTGCAGGCAGAAATGGCGTCTGTGGAAAACTGCCGGGCCGCGCATTCGCCGTTTCACGCCCGTCATTCGGGCCACAGAGGAGACCAATCAGCCGGCCCGCGTACATTGCCCAACTAATTTGAAATCAATTTATTGAGGACCATCCGGCAATTGGATTTCGAAGGCATCGCTCGCCGGCTCTCGCTTGGCGAATTTTGCTATTCAGGATTCACTCCGCGCTCATCTTTCGATAACACGACAAGTTTATTCAATACTCGCGCTTCCCTTTCTCGTTCCGGCTTGCGGACTGAAATTGAGAGGAACGAGAGCGCGCGGTTTCCCCGAAGTACATCTCACCGAACACGCCCCGCTGGCTCGAACTTCCACCCAAGGTTCGAGCCAGTTTCATCTTCCATTGAAAATATTGGGGTGCGGATTGGTTCCAGCGGGCACCGCTGCGGGAGAGCCCTCCTGTCCGGGATTGAAGCTGAGTGACGGCCTATTCGTAGCGCAGCGCTTCGAGAGGGTCCACGCGCATGGCCCGGCGCGCGGGAACGTAGCACGCAAAGAGCGCCACCAACGACAGCAGCGCGGCGACTCCCAGGAACGTCAGCGGATCGGCGGCATGCACCTGGAAGAGCAAGCTCGAGAGAAAGCGAGTGAGTCCCAACGCTCCAATGATTCCCAGCACGAGGCCAACCAGAACGAGCCTGGCCGATTCCGTCAGGACGAGCTTCAACACGCGTCCCGGAGTCGCGCCCAGCGCCATTCGAATTCCGAGTTCGCGCGTCCGCCGCGCGACGGAATACGAGATCACTCCAAAAATTCCCACGGCCGCCAGCAGCAGCGCCGTTACGCCGAACAGTCCGAGAAGCAGAGTCCGGAAACGCTCCTGCGAAACAGACGCGCGGAGAGTCTCGGGCAGCGTCTCGATATCGGTGACGGGCAGGTCTTTGTCGATTTCGTGCGTCGCGTGGCGGATCGAACCCGCGACGCTCGCAGCGCCCAAGCTGCTTTTGACAACGATCTGACCTCCCCAAAAGGGCGCCTGGTCAAACGGCACGTACATCATCGGGCTGGGCGCCTGGTTCAATGCGGCGTCGCGGACGTCGCCCACGATTCCCACGATCTCCCTCGAAACATTTCCGTTCGGAGGAAATCCAAAAATGAGCTGTCTTCCTGTCGGGTCCTGGCCGGGAAAATAACGCCGGGCGAGCGCCTCGCTGATCACGGTCACGCGCGGCCCCGATTCCGAATCCTGTTCGGTGAATAATCGCCCGCGCAGCAGCGGAATCCCCATCACGCGAAAGTAACCCGGGCTGACGGACGTAAAATCCGCCGTGAGGGATATGCCCGGCGGCAACGGCGGGTTTCCCGCAATCTTCAGATTTAAATTGACGTTTCCCTCGTCGAGCGGAAGCGGCACGACCATCGCCGAATTTTGGAGGCCGGGTTCCGCCTGGAGCCGGTCGAGCAACGCGTCGGAAAAAGAGGTCCACTGCTGGGGCGTCGAATACTCGAATTGAGGCAGCGAGATATCCGCCTTCACCACGTCCTCGGCGTTGAATCCGGGATTGACGGATGTGAGCATGGTGAAGCTTCGCAGAAGCAATCCCGCCGCGACCAGCAAAACCATCGCCAGCGCAATTTCCGAAATTGCCAGAAAGGCGCGGGCGCGCCGCGGGCCGCCGCTTTCTCCCGCTCGCCCGGAGGCTTCTTTCAGCCCCGTCAGCAAATTGGAATCCGCGGCGAAAATGGACGGCGCGAGTCCGAAGAGAAAACTCGCCGCCACCGAGAGAAACAGCGCAAAGGCCAGCACCCGGGCATCCACGCGAATCGACTGCACGCGCGGGAGGTCCGCGGGCAAAAAAGAGCTGAGGGCGTGCACGCCTCCATAGGCGAGGAGAACGCCGATGACGCCTCCCACCAGGCCCAGCACCGCGCTTTCGGTCAGCAACTGGCGGATGATCCGCTTTCTTCCCGCGCCGAGGGCGATCCGAACGGCGATCTCTCTGGCCCTCGCCGACGCGCGCGACAACATCAGGTTCGCGATGTTCACGCACGCGATGAGCAGCACGAGCCCGACGGCTCCCAAAAGCACCAGCAACGCGGGCCTCGCAAAGCCGACTATGCTTTCCTGCAAAGGCTCGACGTGGATCGACCATCCGCTGTTTTCGGCGGGAAATTCCTTGGCGAGCCTGGCGCTGAGCGTGTTCATCTCCGCTTGCGCTTGCGCGAGGGAGACACCCGGCTTCAATCGCGCGATCACGCGCATCCAATGGCCGCCCGCCCGCGACATCCACTTTCCGAACATCGGATCCTGAACGATGGGGATCCAGATATCCTCGTGCTCGACGAGCAATAGAGAACGAAAACTTGCCGGCATGATCCCGACGACGGTGAAGGGACGCTTGTCGAGACTGATGGACCGGCCCACCAGGTTCGGGTCGGCGCCAAAACGGCTTCGCCAGAGGTTCTCGCTGACGATGACCACAGGGGCCGCGCCGCGCTTTCCGTCCTCGGGCAAAAACGTGCGGCCGGCCAGCGGCTTTACGCCCAGGACGGAAAACAGCTCCGGCGTGACGACGTTCGTCGTGAGCACGGTGGGTTCGCCCACGCCAGTCAGCGTGAGCTGGTGCTCCTGATTCGCCGCCACGTCCGTAAAGGCGCGATTCTGTTCGCGGCACTCCTCGAAATCCGCATAGGACAGGCCGTCGAACGGATCCTGCTCGCGTTGGTTGGAATCGAAGACGAGAACCAACCGGTCCGGGTTCGCGAACGGCAAAGGCCGCAACAGCACTGCATAGACCACGCTGAAAATCGCGGTGTTGGCGCCGATGGCCAGGGCCAAGGTGATGGCGGCGACGGCCGTGAAGCCCGGAGATTTTCGCAGAGTGCGCAGCGCGTAGCGGACGTCTTGCCAAAACTGCTCGAGCCAGACGGCGGTCCAAACGTCGCGCGTCTCTTCCTTCACCCGCGAGACGTTGCCGAATTTCCGCAAAGCCGCGCGGCGGGCTTCCCCGGGCGTCATGCCGCGCGCGATGCTGTCCTCAATTTCGGTTTCGATATGTTGACGAATCTCCTCGTCGAGGCCCGCCAGCATGCGCTCGCGCCGCCTCATGGCTTGCCCTCTTGCTCCGAGGGGCGGAGAATCCGCGCAATCGCCCCGGCCAGCTTGTGCCACTTCCCGGTTTCGAGGGTCAGCTGCCTGCGGCCCTTGGGAGTGAGGCGGTAAAATTTGGCGCGGCGGTTGTTTTCGGAGACGCCCTCGACGACGGAAATCCATCCACGTTTGATCAGGCGGTGGAGCGCGGGATAGAGCGAGCCCTGTTCGACCTGCAGGACGTCGTCGGAGCGAAGTTCGATGGCCCGGGCGATGGCGTGGCCGTGCGCGGGGCCGAGGAGCAGAGTGCGCAGAATCAGGAGATCCAGAGTGCCTTGCAGAAGCTCGATCCGCCGCTTTTGTTCTTGAGTAGACATTCTAGGTGACGATACGCTCCCTTCCCATAGAATGTCAAGGGGAGCGGCGTCCCCTCGCGCGAAGCGTTGCGCGCCCGCGACCGTTTCTTCGGCGTGCTTCGCTTGCGGCCGCCGATGTATCCTTGGTGGGTGATCGCAGGCGGGCCATCGCGCGATTTGGGCGCGACGATTTGCGGCGGGAGGTGCCGTGTGAATTCGAAAGCGCGAAGCGTGAATCTGACGCGCGTGACCGAGCGGATCGACGGGCAATCGCGCTCGAAGGACGATTATCTCGCCGCCGAAGAACCCCTGGAAATCCGCGTCGGCGAGGAACCGCTGAGCGTGACCATGCGCACTCCGGGCGACGACGCCGATCTCGCCGCGGGATTTCTGTTCACGGAAGGATTCGTGCGCGACCGCGCTCAAATCGCCTCTCTCGAACCCCTGGCATCCGGCGCGGAAGGACAGCGGGGAAACGTGATTCGCGCCGAACTCTCTCCGGATGCGGGCTTCGATCCACAACAGATGCGCCGGAATTTTTTCGCGGCGTCCAGCTGCGGCATTTGCGGGAAGGCTTCCATCGAATCGGTTCGCGCGCGCACCCTGCGGCCACCCAACCCGGATTTTCGAATCCGTTCGGCCACACTGCTGCGCCTGCCGGACGCGCTGAGGTCCTCGCAGGACGTCTTTGAGCGCACCGGCGGGCTTCATGCGGCGGCCGCGTTCGATGCGGAGGGACGGCTGCTCTGCCTGCGCGAAGACATCGGCCGGCACAACGCGGTGGACAAAGTGATCGGCTGGGCGGTGTTCGAAGGGCGCGTGCCGCTGGGAGACGCGGCGCTGCTGGTGAGCGGCCGGGGCGGATTTGAAATCGTGCAGAAGGCGGTGGTCGCGGGCTTGCCGGTGGTGGCCTGCGTGTCGGCTCCTTCGAGTCTGGCGGTGCAACTGGCGCGGGAAATGAGGCTGACGCTGGTGGGATTCCTGCGGGCGAAGCGGTTCGTGATCTACAGCGGGGAAGAAAGAGTCGAGTAGCGGCGATGGCGAAGAGCAGGCGAAAATCGTCCCGAGAAATTCACCGGATGTGCATCACAAGTGTGATCCAGATCAGCGCCTAAAACGGCCTAAACCGCCATTTCCTGCCGCATGCGGATCATGGCCCGAAATTCGTTGAAGAGCGAACGATCCCACCACCCTTGCGAGGCTTCGCGGTCCATGATTTTAAGCCCTTCTTCCGGCGGCGCAGCTTTGCGATAGACGCGCTCGGTGGTGAGAGCGTCGTAGACGTCGGCAAGCTGAAGAATTCTGGCCGTCAAAGGAATGTCTTCGCCGCGGAGCCCGTCGGGATATCCCGAGCCATCGAACTTTTCGTGATGGTGGCGAATGATGGGCAGGACGAGGCGGAAGGTTTTGAGGGGAGCGCAGATGCGCTCGCCGGCCTCGGGATGTTTCCGGATGACGGCCATTTCGGCGGAAGTCAGCGGCCCGGGCTTGAGAAGGATCGCGTCGGGAATGACGACCTTTCCGATGTCGTGGACGGAGCCGCCCTGCCGCAGAGCCTTTAATTCTTCGGGGGACATGCCGAGACGGCGGCCGAGGCCGACGGACATTTCGGCGAGGCGGTCACAATGGCCGCGAGTGTAAGGGTCGCGAGCCTCAATGCTGAGGGCGAGCGATTCGAGGACGACCTCGGCGCTTTCGAGTTCGTCTGTGTACTGCTTGATGCGAAGCAAGGAGCGGGCGCGGGCGAGGAGCTCGTTCATATCGATGGGCTTGGAAAGAAAATCGTCGGCGCCGGCGTTGATGCCGGCGATGCGGTCAATGGGTTCGGAGAGGCCGGTGATGAGGACGACGGGAGTGAGGCGCGTTTCGGGAGTGGCTTTGATGCGGCGGCAGACTTCAAAGCCGCTGAGGCCGGGCATCATGATGTCGAGAAGGATCAGGTCAGGACGAAAGGAGGCGCACTCGACGAGGGCGGTTTCGCCGCTTGAAGCGTCGCGGACCTCGAAGCCTTCGCGGCGAAGGAGCATTTCGAGAGCGGTGCGCGCGGCTGACTCGTCGTCGACGATCAAAATTTTCCCGGTCACCGAAGGTTCCCCCACGGGAGTTTTATCTGCCAAGAAACAAATGTATCCTTTCAGACCAGCCCGGGCAATCGAGGATTCAAGCTGCTTATCAAGGGAGGCGCATGAAGAGAACGCTGACGCCGGAGTCACTGCAGGAGATTGACGCGCGGCTGGAGCAGGCGCACAAGGCGTTCGCGCGGCGGTATCCCGGGGCGACGGGGGCGAGGCAGCCGGTGCACACGGTTTACGGCGGCGCGCATCTGTTTCGAGCGGAGACGTCGCGGCGGCTGGGCGAGCTGGCAACGCGGTCGCTCGACGAATTCGCGCCCGATTTTTGCGCGTTCGCCAAGGCGGTGTCGCTGCTGGGCTGGGAAAAGCTGCCGAGCGCGGCGGAAAGCGCGGCGCAACTGGGTCGGGCGATTGAAGAGGACCCGGCGAGGGCGCGAAAGGAAAATTGGCCGGGCTGGTTTGCCCACACGATTTACGGGCGCGTGCGCGAAAAATTGCGGCGCGAGCCCGTGGAAGATTTCCGCATCGATTTCGAGGATGGGTACGGCATCCGCCCGGACGAGGAAGAGGACGGCCACGCGGCGGGGGCGGCGGCGCAAGTGGCGGCGGGGCTCAATTCGGGCGAGCTGCCGCCGTTCATCGGGATACGCATCAAACCATTCAACGAAGAGATGCGCCAGAGAAGCGTGCGGACGCTGGACGTGTTTCTGAGCGAGCTGGCGGAAAAAACGCGCGGACAACTGCCGAAGAATTTTTACGTCACGCTGCCGAAGGTGACGCTGCCGGACGAAGTGGCGGCGCTGGCGGACGTGTGCTCGAGGATGGAGCCGCTGCTGGATCTGGAGCCGGGAGCGCTGCGCATCGAGCTGATGATCGAGACCCCGCAAGCGATTTTCAACGAACGCGGAGAAGTGCACCTGCTGGCGCTAGTCTCCGCGGCGCGGGGACGGTGCGCGGCCGCGCATTTCGGAACGTACGATTACACGGCGGGGAGGAACATCACGGCGGCGTACCAGACGATGACGCATCTCGCGTGCGATTTCGCGCGCGAGGTGATGCAGGTGTCGCTGGCGGGAACGGGTGTGTGGCTTTCCGACGGCGCGACGAACATCATGCCGGTGGGGGTCCACCGGGCGGCGGGGGGAGGGACGCTGAGCGCGGCGCAAAAAGAGGAAAATCGGGCGGCGGTGCACCATGCATGGAAGCTTCATTTCGATCACATCCGCCATTCGCTCGAGAACGGCTTCTTTCAGGGATGGGACCTGCATCCGGCGCAGCTTGCGACGCGGTACGCCGCAGTCTATTCGTTTTTTCTCGAGAGCCTGGACGCGGCCTCGAGGCGGCTGCGCAATTTCATCGAGAAAGCGGCGCAGGCGACGCTGGTGGGCGAAGTGTTCGACGACGCGGCGACGGGGCAAGGGCTGCTGAATTATTTTCTGCGGGCGATCAATTGCGGCGCCATCGCCGCGGAGGAAGCGCAGGAGCTTTCGGGGTTGACGCTCGCGGAGCTGCGGACGGGATCGTTTTTGAAGATTTTGGAGGGGCGGCGCGGGTAGAAGACAGCGGGCTTGCGGTCTGGACCACGGAGCGTCAAAATTTCCTAGAATTGCAGACGGAGGAGCGCTGGGTGTCTCGCTATCTCGATTTTCGGCTTGCGGTCCAGAAGTTTTGCACCGTACTCATTTTTGCACTCGCGCTTTCAACTGCCATTTCTGGCCAAGAATCACAGACTCAGGGAGACCGTCTTTGGTTCTGGTTTGGCGATTGCTCGAATCCCAAACAGATGGGAATTGAGATTGCAGTCGAAGGACGGACCATCTACCGTTCAACCTTTCATGCCTGCCATCTCAGACGATCCGACCGGATCAATGAGGTCCAGCAGAAATCGATGGATCAATTTTACTTTTCCGGTGGACATACAATTCAAGACAAATACCACACCTCGAAGGGCGAGCAAATTGAAGGCGACGTTTGGGAAGCAGGCGCGGACCGCGATGACATCGTACTCGGCGTTTCCTTTATGACACGCAACCAGGAGTTATTGAATACCATTCACATTGTGAAGCCGGGAAAGGCGACGCAGTCGACGCTTGATCGCCACGTCGTAATCAAGACGTATCCGATAGCAGGCTCCAAGAGTTGAGGAAGCTCCTGGTTTGTCGGCTAACCGGACATTTGGACCAGTAGAAGCAGGTTTCCGATTACCGCGTTACCGAATGGCCGCCGAGACGCGCCCCTAGTGGGATTGTGGATCTTGCGTCCGGGGCATGCAGTTGCGTGCATATCCGAACCTAATTCCACCGATGCGTTCCAGATCTCTTGATTCTTGTTGTGGCCGCCCGCGGGCCGGCGATGCTAGATTTTCCAATGGGGGAGATATTTTATGCATGACGCTGTTCCGCTTTCGCTGGCCGCTCTGCTGGCTCTGGGGATCATAGTGATCGGTTGTTTCTACCTGGCATCGCCTGAACGAATCTCAGGATCATTTGGCCTGAAGCCGCCTGCATCCGATGCCGACACTCGCGCCTGGCTGCGTCTTAAGGGAATTCGGGACGTTGCGGCGGGATTGTTGGTGCTGGCGCTGATGCTGACCGCGGACGTCCGGTTCGTAGGCATAGCTCTACTTGTTGAAGCCATCATCCCATTTGGCGACATGTCAATCGTTCTAGGGTCGGGCGGGTCGAAGTCGCGAGCGTTTTCCGTTCATGGCGCGACCTGCGCGGTGATGATAGTCGTCGGGCTCGTGTTGGTCCGCGCCGTTTGAGCAGCGACGGTTAGAAAGGAGGAGGGAAAATGAGCCACTGGATGTGGCCGGTATCTCTTGTCGGCATTCTTAGCACGGCAGTGGTGTGTGGGACGGACATTTTCTTTTTGACTGTCGGACGCCCTGCACTGAGATTGGCTTCCCCATCCGCCGGGACGGAAGTCATGGGGTTTTTCCACATGTTCGCCGACGCGCGGATGCCGATCTGGGGCGTCCTTGCGATGCTGTCGAACTTCTTGCTGGCGGTGTTCGGCAGGGGTGAGCAGCGTTGGTTTTATTGCGGATCGCTCTTGATGCTGATTGCGTTCATCGTTGTCTATTCTCGCTTGTCAAAACCAATCAATCAGATTCTAACCGCAGCGGCAAAGACCGGAGAGAGGCTCGAGAACGGCCGAGAGCTGCAGGCGTCGTGGGATAGATCGCTAATCATCCGTGTTCCGTTGCTCGTTGTGTCCCTGCTCGCCCAGTGCCTTGTATTGCTGGCCGCGTCGGCTTAAATATGGCTGGCCTCCCGTTCGAAAAGTAAGGGGATTTTGGCCAGAGGGTCTCGAAAAGCCGGCTTTGGGGAAGCTGCGAGATTTGATGCTGTTGAAGGATGACGGGCTACCCTCAAGTTGAGACGGGTGGACATGGTGGAGCGCGGTGGAGAGGCTCGTTTCATGGACTCAGCAAGAGCTCGCCGGACCCGGGCCCGTGATAATGGAGTGGCTGGACACCGGGGATGATTGGCTCGCGGAGCTGCGCACGGGATCGTTTTTGAAGATTTTGGAGGGGCGGCGGGGGTAGAAGAGGGCGGGACGGGGACGGCGCCCCGAGGGCGCGAAACGGCGATGGATTTCGCATTCACCGCAGATTTCGAGTACCCTAAGAAGGCTCAGAACGAGGGCAAGACCGCTCACGAACGAAAGACGCCCGGGCACCGGGCAAAAGCCGATCAACAGGCCGATTCCCCCAAGGTCTCTCTGCTTTGAGCCGCTCCATACAGCCGGACGAAAAGAGGTGCGCGCAGAACTGCGCGTAACCCCGGCGAGCGACGCCGCATCCATAACACGGGCGAAAACCGAACAGCGGAGGATGGGGATTGGGAAAGAGGGCAGGAGTCGTCGGACTGGCGGCAGCGGCCACAGTGGCCACCGTGTTTCTCACCGCAGCACTTCAAAAAAAGCTGGTAAGCGGGAATCGCAGCGCGGGAGGGGACGACCCTCCCGTTTTCCGATGGCACAAGGCGGCGCGGACACGAGGAGGGGATCCCTCGGCGCCGCGCGACGCGAAAGTGCTGACGTACCACAACGACGAGGCGCGGACCGGGCAGAATCTGGAAGAAAAAATCCTGACGCCGCGAGACGTGAAATCGGGCGACTTCGGGAAGGTGGGATTTCTGGCCACGGACGGGCTGGTGGATGCGGAACCGCTGTACGTCTCGAATCTGGCGATCGGAGGGCGGGTGCGGAACGTGGTGTTCGCGGCCACCGAGCACGATTCGGTCTACGCGTTCGATGCGGACACACTGGCGCCGATATGGCACGTGAGCCTGCTGGGGCCGGATGAGACTCCGAGCGACGACCGGAGCTGCCCGCAGGTGAGCCCGGAGATCGGAATCACGGCGACGCCGGTGATCGAATTGAACGGGGATACGGGGCGGATGTATCTGGTGGCGATGTCGAAGGACAAGAACGGCAACTATTTTCAGCGGCTGCACGCGATTGACATCGCCTCGGGAAACGAAATTTCGGGGAGCCCCGTGACGATTGAAGCGACCTATCCGAACCTGAAGGGAAAAACCACATTCGATCCCAAGGAGTATAAGGAGCGGACGGCGCTGCTGCTGCTGAACGGGGTGGTGTACACCACGTGGGCGTCGCATTGCGACCTGGGCGATTACACGGGGTGGGTGATCGGCTACAGCGCGGCGAGCCTGAAACAGGTGAACGTGCTCGACGTGACGCCGAACGGGTCCGACGGGGCCATTTGGATGTCGGGCGCGGGGCCGGCCGCCGACGCGGATGGAAACATCTATTTGCTCGACGCCAACGGGACGTTCGACCGGAATCTCAATTCCTCGGGATTTCCGATACACGGGGATTTCGGGAACGCGTTTCTGAAGCTGACGCCGCGAGGGGCGAATCTGACGGTGGCGGATTACTTCAACATGCACAACACCGGAGGCGAATCGCTGCGGGACGAAGACCTGGGGTCGGGAGGGGCGCTGGTGCTGCCGGATTTGAAGGACGCCTCTGGGAAAACGCGGCAACTGGCGGTGGGAGCGGGAAAAGACACGCGGATTTACGTGGTGAACCGGAACGCGATGGGGAAATTCAATCCGCGCACGGACAGCGGGATATACCAGGAGATCGATCACGCGTTGTCCGGAGCGGTGTTCTCGATGCCGGCGTATTTCAACAGCACGGTGTATTACGGCGCGGTAGACGATTCGTTGAAGGCGTTTCCCATCATCGAGGCGAAGCTGGGCGCGGAAGCGACGTCGAAGACGGCGGCGCGGTTCGCCTATCCGGGAACCACGCCGAGCATTTCGGCGAACGCGGGAGCGGACGCGATTGTGTGGGCCGTGGAGGCGAGAGGGTCCGACGCGGGAGTGCTGCACGCGTACGACGCGGGGGATCTGGGGCACGAGCTGTACAACAGCTCGCAGGCGGGCGGGCGGGACGCATTCTCCGACAACAAGTTCGTGACGCCGATGATCGCCAACGGGCGCGTGTTCGTGGGGACGCTGACCGGAGTGATGGTTTTCGGGCTGCTGCCGTAGATCCGGATTACAAGGGGTGAGGCGGCGGGGGCGTGGCGAGGGGAGCGATGCGTTCGCGCGGCGCGGGCGGGGGCTAGTCGCGGACGATGGTGGCTTCGATGAGGCCGTGAGGCTCTTCGGTGGGGACGAAGACTTCGGCGGGATTTTCGAGGCCGAAGGGCTTCAGGTCGGCGAGATTGAAATGTTTGTTGGGGAGCGAGAGGCGAATCTCGCGGATGGCTTCGAAATTTTCGAGGACGGCTTCGCCCATGGCGTAGAGGGTCTGCTGGAGAGATTGGCTGTCGTGCTCGGCGAATGTTTCGAGAAGCAATTGGCGAGCGCCCTGCCAGACGGTGTTGAATTCAACCTCCTCGCGGCCGTAGAGCCATGAGGCGCGCACGGAAGTGGCGAGGATGCGGTTGCGGTCTTCCTTGAGCGTGGTGTAGGGGTCGCGCAAGAATCCCTCGAATGCAGACTTCGTCGTCTTGAGCAAAACCAGATCCGCCAGCCCGGCGCGGACCGAAGTTCCCTCGCGAGTACCCCTGAGGTCGGCGGTGCGCTTTTCCTGGCCGGAACGGAGAAACGCGGTGGCGTGAGGCTTGCCGCCGTAGGAAATGCGCGACCAGAGCTCCTCGGAAATCGAAACGGAGACCGAAGAGGTTTGCGGGTTGTAAGTGAGGAAGTGGTCGATGAGGTGAAGACCAAACTCCTCGGAAGATTCAAGAGGATATTGGCGGGCGAGAGCGTAGACGGTGTTTTTCATGGTGTCAGTGGGAAGAATTTTGCGGTTGTCGCCCCGGGTGTGGGCGGTGTCGAAATCGCCTTCGAAGAGAATCTGAATGGCCAGCTCGCGGATTTCGTGGTGGTCGGCGTGGCGCGAGACGCGCAGGAGGCGCACGCGCGATTTGCCGTAGTCGTTGTGTCCCAGCCGAATCGCCATGGGTCAGCTCCCGCGGTAGGTGGAATAGCCGTAAGGGCTCAAGAGAAGCGGAACGTGATAGTGGTCGGCGGCGTCGCGAATCTCGAAGACGATGCCGACGAGGGGATAAAAGGCGCCTTGGCGGAGGGCGGCGAAATAGGCGGCCGTATCGAACGTCAGGCGGTACGTTCCTTTCACAAGAGCGCCGGGGGCGAGCAGATGGCGGAGGCGACCGTCGGCGTCCGTGGCTCCGCGGCTGATTTCCTTCCAGGCGCCGCCGGCGGACTGGATTTCCAGGGTAACGGGGACACCGGAGGCGGGGCGGCCGAGAGAGGTATCGAGGACGTGAGTGGTGATCTGGCTCATGACGAAAGAAGCTTCTCCAGGCGGAGCCGGGTGATTTTACGCTGCTCTTCAGCGGCCATTTTCAGCTCCGTATCGGGATCGTTCGAGAGCCGCTGCTGAAGGCTCTCGAGAATTTGCTCGCTGGTCTTGCCCGTGGCGCAAATCAGGAAGACGTAGCCGAAGGCGGCATGATACGCCTGATTGGCCGCGGCGAGAACGCGGCGGGTTTCCGGCGAAGTTTTGCGAGAGGCGGACTGTTCGCCGCGGGACCAGTGGCGCGCCTTGGCGGATTGCGAGCGCGGGGCCTTGGAACCGCCGATCGGCGGGTGATGGCGGAAGGCGGCGAGCCAATCGCCGCGGCCGAGCGACGCCCAGACGGAGTCGGCGGATTCGAGGAGCTGCGGCGCGGCGGCGAAGGGGCGCAGATCCGCCATGCGCGCCGCCCATTTTTTCGAGCCGCAACAATCGAAGAGAGCTTCAAGAGCCTTGGCGCGCGAAAGATGATTGAGGAGGTCGAGGCCCGACCGCGTGTCTTCGGGGCGCTGAGGGCGGCCGAACAAGCGGAGGCGGGAGACGCCGCCGTCGGGAAAAATGTTGAAGCGCGCGTGGGAGGCGGCGCCATTGTGAAGGAGCTGTTTGGCGAAAAGGTGGCGGGAATTGGCGCGGAGAGGCGTTCGAGCGAGAAGAGGCTTCCAAGCAAGGGAGGATGCGAGCGATTGCAGGGTGGCGCCGAGCGGGGCGAGGAGCGTCTCGAGAGAACAGCTCTCGGGGAAATTTCCCTTGAAGTGAGCGGTGTCCACTTCGACGCGCTCGATGACGCCGGGAACGCCGAGGCGGAGGATTACCCAATCGTGCCCGGGGCCGCGGCGGCGGCGAGTCTCCCAGCCGTCGTGCATGCCGGCGCCGGGGCCGGGCATGAGGAGATTCAGAGGCTCGCTAAAAAATTGGTCGCTGGAATCGAGGATGCGGCCGCCGTTTTGGACCGCGGCGAGATCGAGGCGCGCGCGGGCAATCTTGCGAACGGGCGGAACCACTTCGCCGAGGGCGCGAAAGCGCGCCACACCGCCATCGGGATAGATTTTCAGACGGAGATGGGTGAAGCGAGCGGAGTGCTCGACGGAGAACTCGTTGAGGGCGTCGCCATGCAGGGGCGACGGCGGGAGCAGCTCAAACCAGCGCAGGCCGGGGGCTTTCAATTTTCTCGATTCATTTTCGTAGGGAGGCGAGCCGCCGAGGTCGCAGGCTTCGAGAGAAAAATACTCGGGAAAATTTCCACGGAAGAAGCTGGTGTCCACGACGACGGCGCGGAGGATACCAGGCAGGCCGAGGCGGATGACGCACCAATCGTAGCCGGGCGTGCGGCGGCGGCGAGTCTCCCAGCCGTCCATCCATTTGCCGCGGTCCGTGTATTTTCCATCGAGGAAGACCGGCTTCGATGGCTTGAGAAGATTTTCCTTGGGGGCGAAGAATTCGTCGTTGGCTTCGAGCACTTTTCCGCCGAGGCGCGCGGAGGCCAAATCCACGAGACGGGAGAATTCGGTCATGGGAGGCCCCGACGAAGGATTTTGCCGGAGGGCGCGGAAGCAAATTCGCCTTTGTGGAAGACTTTTTGGCCGCGGACGAACGTGGCTTCGACGACGCCCGCGAGTTCACGGCCGGAGTAAGGCGTGATTTTGTGGCGCTGGCGAAGCCGCGCGGCATCGGCGCGGAAACGCGCGTCGGGATTCCAGACAACAAGGTCGGCATCAAACCCCACGGCAATCGCTCCCTTTTTTCGGCCGAGACCGGCGAAGCGCGCCGGACCCGCTGACATCCACCCCGCCAACTGAGGGACAGAATATCCGCGCGAGAGTGCTTCCGTCCAGACCGCCGGCAAACTCAGCTCGAGAGAAGCAATGCCACCCCAGGCGCGGAGAAAATCGCCCGCGTCGAGGAGTTTCATAGAGGGCGGGCAGGGGGAATGGTCGGTGACGACGAAATCGATCAAGCCGGATTGAAGCGCCGCCCACAAGAGCTCCCGATTTTCACGCTCGCGAAGCGGCGGAGCGCATTTGAATTGGGTGGCGCCGTCGGGAATTTCCTCGGCGGCGAAGGTGAGATAGTGCGGGCAGGTCTCGACGGTGACGGCGAGGTTCGCAGCCTTGGCGAGTTGCAAAGCCGGGAGAGCGTCGGAAGAGGACAAGTGAACGATGTGGACGCGGGCCGCGAATTCCGCGGCGAGGCGGAGGAGCAGGGCGATGGCCTGATTTTCGGCTTCGCGCGGGCGCGAGGCGAGCCAGGTGGAGTATTGACGGGGCGAGAGGCCATTGATTGCAGGGAGCGCGGCTTCGATGGGGCCGGGCGATTCGGCATGGGCGAGAAGCGGAGCGCCGAGAGACGCGAGGATAGGAAGCGCGGCGCGCAGGTCGCTCTCCGCCACGTGAGCGAATTCGTCCACACCGCTGGGAACGAGAAAGCATTTGAAGCCGAAGACTCCGGCATCCCAGAGCGGGCGCAACTCGAGGACGTTGCCGGGAACCACGCCGCCCCAGAAGCCGGCGTCCACCCACAGCTTTCCTTCGGCAGCGGCGCATTTTTCGTGGAAGGCGGCGAGAGTGGTGGTGGCGGGGATGCTGTTGAGCGGCATTTCGACGAGAGTGGTGACGCCGCCGGCGGCGGCCGCCTGGGTGGCGGTGGAAAAACCTTCCCATTGCGCGCGGCCCGGCTCGTTGATGTGCACGTGGGTGTCCACGAGGCCGGGCATGACGACGAGGCCGCCGGCATCGAAAACGGGAACGCCGGAAGGAAGAGCGTCGAAGGGGCCGATGGATTGAATCGCACCGGAGCGAATCTGAATGGCGGCGGAAATTTCGCCATCGGGGGTGACGACGCGCTTGCCGCGGACGACCAGGTCGGGAGCGGGTGCGGAGCCGGATCGGGAGTGGGATTTTTCTGGCACGTGTCAGCCGAGAGTTTCGAGAAATTCGGCGAGCAGATTTTGGGCCACGCGGAGGCGGTAGCGCGCGGTGGAACGCATATCGTCAATCGGAGCGAGCTCGCGGGCGAGTTCGGCTCCGGCGGAGAGAGCGAGTTCGGGCGAGGGGCGCCGGCCGAGCAAGAATTGCTCCACCGCGCGCGAGCGCAGGACGGCCGGAGCGACGCTGGCGAGAGCGATGCGCGCGCCGGCGATCAGGCCATTTTCGATTTTGGCGGCGGCCGCGAAACAGACCTTGGAAATCGCCTGCGCGCGACGCGTTCCCACCTTGCGGTAATACTGGCGCCAGCCGCTTCTGCCGCGCGGCAGATGAACACGCCAGATGAGTTCGTCGGCGGCAAGATCCATCGTCTTGTAGCCGGTATGAAAATTGGCGTACGGGATGCGGCGAGAGCCGCGGGCGGAGACGAGCTCGATTTCGGCGTCGTAGACAAGCAGGGCGGGAGGAGAATCGGCGGCGGGAGAAGCGTTGGCGATGTTTCCGCCGATCGTGCCGCGATTTTGGGTGGCGACGCTTCCCGTCTCGGCGGCGGCGCGACCGAGAAGAGGAAATTCGCGAGCGAGAACATCGTGGCGGCGGATTTCCGTGTAGGTGGCGAGGGCGCCAAGGGAGACACGGTCGGCGCTGGTCTCGACGCCGCGCAGCTCGCCGATTTTCCAGATATTGAGAAAACGCCGGTGAGGCAATTTTCCGGCTTCGAGGAGAACCATCAAATCCGTTCCGCCCGCGAAGGGCTTCCAAGCGCCGGGTTCGCGAGCCATGCGGCCGAGGGCGGAGGCGAGGTCCGGCGGAGTTTCCCATTCGTACAGAGGAACGACCGACCTCATCCGCGCCCGTCCGATTTGCGGCAGGCGGCCACGACGGATTCGAAAATCTTCGTGTAGCCGGTGCAGCGGCACAAATTTCCGGAGAGCGCTTCGCGAATCTGATCGAGCGAAGGCGAGGGATGGCGGTCGAGGAGGTTCACGGCGGCGAGAATCATTCCCGGCGTGCAAATGCCGCACTGGGCACCTCCATAGGCGAGAAAGGCCTGCTGGACGGCGTGGAGCTGCCCGGCGGCGGCCACACCCTCGATGGTGCGCAAGACAGCGCCGTCGGCTTGGGCGGCGGGAACGAGACAACTGTTGACGAGAGCGCCATCCATTTCGACGGAGCAGGCACCGCATTCGCCCTCGCCGCAGCCTTCCTTGGTGCCGGTGAGGCGGAGTTCGCGGCGCAAGACATCGAGCAGGCGCTCCATAGGATAGGCTTCGAATTCGGCGGGCTCGCCGTTCACGGTGCAGGAGACGCGAAGCTTGCCCGGCGAGTCAGGCATGAACGGCCTCCAACGTCTCGAGGAGAACTTCCGGCGTGACGGGAATGCGGCGGATATCGGCGCCGGTGGCGTGGGCGATGGCATTGGCAATCGCGGGAGCGGTGCCGTCGAGAGGGAGCTCGCCGATGCCCTTGGCGCCGCCCGGGCCGCGGTCGTAGGGAATTTCCTCGAAGTGGACGCGAATGGGGGGAACGTCCATGGAGGTGGGCATGACGTAGTTGGTCATCTGGGCGTTGACCATGCGGCCTTCGCGCCAGACGACATTTTCGAAGAGAGCGAAGCCGACGCCCTGGGCCACGCCGCCTTCGATCTGGCCGGCGGCGAGGACGGGATTGATGACGCGGCCCACTTCCTGGACGGCGACAAAATCCTCGACGCGCGTTTCGCCGGTCCGGGTGTCCACGGAAACTTCGGCGACGTAAACAGCCCAGGCGTAGGCGCCGTAGGCGTCGCCCTGATACTTGTCGTCGTCCCAATGCAAGTCACGGGGATGCTCGTAGCGGACGTGCGAAAGAAGGGGGCCATGCTTCGCGACGTATTGGGCGCAGGCGGCGGAAAAGGCGGAGGGGTGGCGCTTCGCCGCGAGGAATCCGGCGTCCTCGAGTTTCTTTTCGAGAGCGAGGGCCGCTTGCTCGACGAGTTTTCCGACAATCATCGAGGTGCGGGAAGCGACGGTGGGGCCGCTGTTGGGAACGCTGGCGGTGTCGGGCTGGACGATTTCGATTTGTTCGCAGGGCAAGCCGAGGGCTTCGGCGGCGATTTGCGAAAAAATCGTGTTGGTTCCCTGCCCCATTTCGGTGCTGGCGGCGTGAATGCGGACGCGGCCC
Source organism: Verrucomicrobiia bacterium (assembly GCA_035503815.1). GTDB lineage: Bacteria > Acidobacteriota > Terriglobia > Acidiferrales > UBA7541 > Palsa-295. Next base: position 67,300 of record DATJTF010000033.1, on the reverse strand, counting down.
TCGGCCGTGGCTTCCGCGGAGACTTCCGAGGCGAGGTACTCCTCGCCGGAGCCGGTGAAACCCGCGCCGTGAAGAAAAGAGGCGAAGCCGACGCCGCGCTTGACGGGGCCGCGGGCGTTCTCGCGGGAGAAGCGGTCGCGCTTCGCGCGATAATCCGAGAGAGCGAAGGCGCGTTCCATCAGGCGATTCATGTCCACTTTCTCGCGGACGCGCTGATGAACGGCGAGGGTGTCGCCTTCGCGGATGAAATTGATGTGGCGAAATTCCTCCGGGGCGATTCCGAGGGCGAGCGCGACGCGGTCGAGATGGCGTTCGAGGGCGAAGACGCTCTGCGGAGCGCCAAAGCCGCGAAAAGCGCCGTGGGGAGGCGCGTTGGTGGCGACGGCGCGGGTGCGGAGGCGGACGTTGGGGCAGTTGTAGGGTCCGGCGGCGTGAATGGTGCCGCGGGAGAGGACGACGGGGGAAAGAGTCTGGTAGGCGCCGCCGTCAATGGTGAAATCCACGTCCATGGCGAGGAGCCGGCCGTCGCGAGACACGGCCGTGCGATGCCGAGTGCGCGACGGATGGCGCTTGGTGGTGGCGGCCATGTCTTCGGCGCGGTCGTAAATCAGCTTCACGGGGCGGCCCGATTTCCAGGCGAGCAGAGCGGCATGACCGGCGATCATCGAGGGATACTCTTCCTTGCCGCCAAAGCCGCCGCCGGTTTCGGTCTGGACGACGCGGACGCGGTCCTTGGGCAGGCCGAAAAGCCGGACGAGGGCCTTGTGGGCGTAATAAGGGCACTGGAGAGATCCCCAGACGGTGACGCCGTTTTCCGGGCTGGCTTCGGCGATCATACCCTGAGGCTCGATATAGAGCTGTTCCTGAGCGCCGGTTTCGTAGACGCCCTCGACGATGAGGGCAGCGCGGGCCCAAGCGCTGTCGACGTCGCCTTTTTCGACTTCGAATGTTTTGAAGATGTTGTCGCCGCCCCAGACGATTTCTTTTTTGGCGAGAGAATCCTCGATGGTGAAAACAGGCGGGAGAGGCTCGGTCTCGATGAAGACGGACTGGCGCGCCGCGGCAAGGAGGTAGGGATCGGCGTGAGCGAGGAGAAGGATGGGCTCTTCCGGATGATTGATGACGCCGTCCGCGAGGCAGGGCTGGTCTTCAATCAGGAGGGTGATGCAGTTTTTTCCGGGAATGTCGCGGGCGGTGACGATGGTGAATTCCTTCCAGGGAATGCCGGGGCCGAAATGGATGGCGCGAATGCGCCCGCGGGGGATGGCGCTGCGCACGGTGGCTCCGTGGAGCATGCCGGGGAGCGAAATGTCGTCAACGTAGCGAGCGCGTCCGGTGACTTTCTCGCGCCCCTCTTTGCGCGGGACCGATTTGCCGATGACGTGGGTATCCATGTCCGCGGGGTTCAGTAGGGCGTTTTATCCTGCTTGAGTTTCCAAGCGCGAAAACCTGCGAGAGCTTCGTCGCGCATCATGGACTGAAACGGAATTTTGCGCTCGCCGTGAGGCCGCTCGATTTCAGTGTAGATAAGCGAATCGTCAAAGCCCGCTTGGGCCGCGTCTTCGGCCGAACAGGCGTAAAAGACGCGGTCGGGCCGCGCCCAGTAAATGGCGCCGAGACACATGGGACACGGCTCGCAGCTTGTGTAGATGTCGCAGCCGCGCAGCTCGAAGGTTCCGAGAGCGCGGCAGGCGCTGCGAATGGCGGTGATTTCGGCGTGGGCGGTGGGGTCGTTGGCCGAGGTGACGCTGTTGGCGCCTTCGGCGACGATTTTTCCGTCTTTGACGACCAGGGCGGCAAACGGACCGCCGCGGCCGGAATGAACGTTTTCAATGGAAAGCTCGATGGCGCGAGCCATGAAGGTGTCGGGCATGGATGCAAACGATTGTAACGCAGGGAGGCGGGGCCGCGTGGGCGAAGTGAAACGGGCGGCACGCGTCGAGCCGGGGGCGCGGCGCGGGAGTCAGACGGATGAGGCGGCGACGGATTCGGGCGGGGCGTAACGCGCGGCGAAGGCCAGCTCATTCCGCCGCCAGAAATAGAGCAGGGCGCTGCCGATGAGAATGAGGGCGACGCACAATCCGGTCCAGAGGCCGCGCGCGCCCCAGCCTCTTTCGAAGCAGAGATACGCGCCAATGGGCAAACCAATCAGCCAGTAAAAAATCAGGTGGCAGACCATGGGAGTGCGCGTGTTTCCGGCACCGCGCAGAGCGCCCGTGGCCACGGTCTGAATGCCGTCGAACAATTGGAAGAACGCGCCGACGAACAAGAGCTGGCTGGCGGCGCGGATCAGGGCGGGGTCGGGCGAATAAATGCGGACGATATATTGCGGGAAGAGAAAGAAGAGGACGCCCATGAGGGACATGAAGCCGGCGCCGAGAAGAATCGCGGTCCATCCGGCGCGGCTGGCGCCGTGCGGGTCCGTGCGGCCGAGCGCCTGGCCAACACGGACGGCCGCAGCGGAAGCGATGCCCAGCGGGACCATGTAGGTGACGCTGACCGTGTTGATCGCGATTTGATTGCTGGCAAGAGGGACGGCGCCGAGCTTGCCGATGAGAACGGTGGAGACGGCGAAGACGGCTACTTCCATTCCGAACTGGGTGGCGGCGGGAAGGCCGAGCTCGACCAATTGCCAGATGCGGATGAAATTGGGCATGCGGGAGACGACGCGCAGGCCGGTCTGGTAGCGGCGGTCGTAATAAATCGCGTAGACCAGGAGAACGGCCATCATGTAGGTGCGCGCGACGCAAGTGGACCATCCCGACCCGACGGTGCCCATCGCGCGAAATCCAAAATGGCCATAGATGAGGACCCAATTGCCGAGGAGGTTGACGAGGTTGGCGGAAATGAGGGCGAACATCACGGGCTTGGCCAGATTCATGCCCTGTAAATAGCGGCGGAACACGAAATAGAACAAAAGAGGGAGAGTTCCCCAATTGAGCGCCTTGAGATAGGGAACGGCCTGCGCCAACACGACTTGCTCGATGCCCATGAAATGAAGCAGGCGACCCATCAGCCAGACGATTCCCATGAGAAGGGGGGCGATGCCGAGGCTGAGATAAATTCCGTTGACGAGGGAGTGGTGGCAATCCTCGACTTTACCGGCGCCGAAGGAATGGGACACGAGAGTATCGAGGCCGAGCATGAGGCCGGTGCCGAAAATGGCGGTGGCGTTGAAGAGGACGCTGCCGAGGCTGACGGCGGCGATGGCCACGGCGCTATCGGATTGGCGGCCGACCATCATGGTGTCGACGATGGCCATGGTCATCCAACCGAGCTCGGCCATCACCAAGGGAAACGCCAGGCGGACCATGGGGCCGGCTTCGCCGGAAACGTAGCGCGTAAAGGAGCGTCGCAGCATGACGGCTGTTCAAGGGGAGGAGCGCAGCGGCAAAATCGCGCGGCCTCAATTCCTGGAACCAGTGTATCGGTAAAAATGCCGCGGCCCAAGCGGAACCGGATGGAGCGAATTTTTTTGATTCAGGGTTTTGGCTGGGAGGCGGGCTTGTAAATGCGGATGATGTCGTCCTTGACTTCGACGACGGAGCCGGGATATTCGCGCGCGGCGTGGTCGCGGAGGTCTTCGAGGGAGACATAATCGCCACGGCCGTCGAACCAGCGAGCGTCGTCAATCAGCAGGACGTGGTCGCGGACGGGATGACGGTAGATGCATTCGAGCTCGAGGCGGATGGGGGCGGAAATGTCGCCCCAATGGGCGTCGAGCCAGAAGAGGGCGGGTTCGCGCAATTGGGGAACGATGGAGGGAAGAATTTTGCCGCTGTCGCCGTGGTAGAGATGGATGTGAGGGTACTGGGCGAATTTGCGCTTGGCGCGGGCGGCGAGCCAGTCGTCGAGCTCGATGGAATAGATTTCGGCGAAGCGATTTTTCTGGACGTTGATCATGTTGCCGAGATTCGTGCCGGTCTCGACCATGACCTGGAGGCGGAATTTTTTCGCGAACTCGGTCAGGACGCGCTGTTTCACGAGGTGGGGGACTTTCGGCTCGGGGCGGCCGCGGAGAAGCCACCAGTAATATTCGCCGTAAAAGGCGATTTTTTTGTAAGGGTCAAAAAAGATGCTGTCGCGAAACGGCTTGTCGACGATCTCGCGCGTCTCGTCAATATTTTTCTTTCGCCAAAACATGAGCTTTCGATGATATTCGGCCCGCCTAATTTTGTGTAGCGAAATAGAGGCTTTCTCGGAGGTCTCCGGCAGACGGTGACAGCGCCGGTGTTGCCTGCCGCCGAGCCGCGGGGTTTTGCGAGGGGATATTCGAGTTGGGAACACTTTTACGGACGGCGCAGTGGAGCGGCGGGGCGGTTTTTCGACTTTAGCATGCCCTCCAGTTGGTATAGGCTCAAGCGTTTGTGGAGGGCACTTATGAATCGTCTAGCGGAACTTCTTCGAGGCAATTCATTTCTTGGGGTGGCGGCGGTGGCGCTGGGGGCGGTGGTGGCGGTTAGCTTGCGGGCGCAACCGCGGCAGGCAAATGCGAACGAGGCGGGAGGCGGCTCGCTCTTTCACGAACTGCACTGGCGGTGCATCGGGCCGTACCGCGGGGGGAGGACGCGCGGTGTGGCCGGCGTGCCGGATGAGCCGAATCTTTTTTACATGGCGCAAGTGAACGGCGGGGTGTGGAAATCGGACGATTACGGGCGGACGTGGAATCCGATCTTCGATCACGAGCCGACGCAATCGATCGGCGCGATCGCCGTGGCTCCGTCGAATCCGAGCATCATTTACGTGGCGAGCGGCGAAGGGCTGGCGCGGCCCGACCTCTCGGTCGGCGACGGGATATACCGGTCGGACGACGCGGGGAAAAGCTGGACGCATCTGGGGCTGCAAGACGGCGAGCAAATTCCCGCGCTCGCGGTTGACCCACGCGATCCAAACCGCGTATTCGCCGCCGTTCTGGGGCATCCCTACGGCCCGAACAAAGAGCGGGGGTTATTTCGCTCGACCGACGGAGGAAAAACCTGGACGAACGTACTGTACAAGGATGAAAACACGGGCGCGTCGGACATCGAAATGGACCCCGCGAATCCGGACGTGCTTTACGCCTCGCTGTGGGAGATGCGGCTGGGCCCGTGGGAGGACAAGAACGAATTTCAGGGAACGGGCGGCGGACTGTTCAAATCAACGGACGGCGGAAACACGTGGAAGCAACTGAAAAACGGGCTGCCGAAAAACCTGGCGCAGATTTACGTGGCGATTGCGCCGAGCGAGCCTTCGCGACTCTACGCCACCGTGGGCACGACGGAGCCGGGCGATTATGGTTCGGGCGCGGGGCTGGGAGTCTACCGGTCGGACGACGCGGGAGAGAGCTGGAGGCAGATCACGACGGATCCGCGGCCGGCGATGCGGATCGGCGGGGGCGATTTGCCGATCCCGAAAGTGGACCCGAAAAATCCGGACGTGGTGTACAGCACGAGCATCGTGACGGTGCGGTCGATGGACGGGGGCAAAACGTGGATGAGCCTTCGGGGAGCGCCGGGCGGCGACGATTACCAGAACATCTGGATCAACCCGCTCGATCCGGACATTCTTTTGCTGGTGAGCGACCAGGGGGCGATTGTCAGCGTGAACCGGGGGCAAACGTGGAGCTCGTGGTACAACCAGCCGACGGCGCAGCTGTACCACGCAATCGCCACGACGAACACGTTTCCCTATCGCGTTTGCGCGGGACAGCAGGAAAGCGGGTCGGTGTGCATATCGAGCCGCGGAAACGACGGCGAAGTGACGTATCGCGACTGGCATCCGGTGGGGGCGATCGAATACGGATACGTAGCGCCCGATCCGCTCGATCCGAACATCATTTACGGCGCGGGACGCACGCAGGTGTCGAAATATCACTGGGACACTGGGCAGACGCAGGACGTGACGCCGATCCCGGTGCACAACGCCAAATACCGGACCGACCGCACGGAGCCGATATTGTTTTCGCCGGTTGACCCGCACGTTCTCTACTACGCCGCGAACGTGGTGTTCGAGACGACGGACGGCGGGCAAAAGTGGGAGACGATCAGCCCGGATTTGACGCGGGAGAAACCGGGAGCACCGGCGAGCGTGGAGGGAATGGTGGCGCTCGATCCGAAAGCGGCGGAGCAACGGGGAGCGATCTACGCGGTGGCGGCTTCGTATAAGAACGTGAACACAATTTGGGCGGGAACGGACGATGGGTTGATTTGGGTGACGCGCGACGGGGGAAAAAAATGGTCGAACATCACGCCGCCGGAGCTGACGCCGTGGAGCAAGGTGACGCAGCTGGAGGCATCGCGGTTCGACGACGACACGGTGTACGCCTCGGTGAGCCGGATGCGCATCAACGACATGACGCCCTACCTTTACCGGACGCACGACGGCGGGAAGACGTGGCAGAAAATCACCAACGGGCTGCCGGTCGACTCACCCGCGAACACGATTCGCGAGGATCCGGCGCGGAAGGGGCTGTTGTTCGCGGGGACGGAAACGGGAGTGTGGTATTCGACCGATGACGGCGACCACTGGCAGGCGCTGCAATTGAACCTGCCGCACACGTCGATGCGCGATTTGTGGATTCACGACAACGATTTGATCGTGGCGACGCACGGAAGGGCGTTCTGGATCCTCGACGACATCACGCCGCTGCGCGAAATTTCGCCGGAGGCGACGCAGTCGAATGCGTTTCTCTTCCAGCCGGAACAAGCCTGGCGGATCCAGCGCGACACGTATACGGACACGCCGCCGCCTCCCGACGAGCCCGCGGGAGAAAATCCGCCGGATGGGGCGATTCTGGACTATTTCCTGAAGGCGAGTTCGCCGAGCCCGGTGACGCTTGAAATTTACGATTCGGCGGGAAAGCTCGTGCGGAAATATGCGAGCGACGACAAACCGGAACTCACCGAAGCGGAATTGCAAGAGGAATTGATTCCGCTCTACTGGCTCAAGCCGCAAAGAATACTTTCGGCGGACGAGGGGCTGCACCGGTGGGTGTGGGATTTGCGGTATCCGGCGCCGGAATCGCTGCACCACGAGTATCCGATTTCGGCGGTACCGCACGATACGCCGCGCTATCCGGTGGGAGTGGCCGTCTTGCCGGGAAAATATACCGTCAAGCTGACGGCCGGGGGAAAGAGCTACACGCAGCCGCTGACGGTGAAGATGGATCCGCGCGTCAAGACGACACCGGCGGGGCTGGCCGAGCAATTTGCGCTGGCAACGCGCCTGGCCAGCGGGATGAACGCGAGTTACGACGCGTTCGAGCAGGCGAGGTCCGTCCACGCGCAACTCGACGAGGCTGCCAAGAAAGCGCCGAAGGGCGAAGTCTCCGAAGCGATCGAAGAGATGGCGCGGGAGACGAGCGAATTCGACGGCTCAGCCAAGAATCCAGACAAGAAAGCGGCGAACGAGAGCTTCGAAAAACTTCAGGGAGAGTTCGCGGGGCTCTACGGCATCGTGACGGGCGCGGACGCGGCTCCGACGGACGCTTCGAAGGAGGCGGCCGCGGAAATCGAGAAATCGTTTGCGGCGAGCGAAAAAGCCTGGAAAGAAATGAAGGCGAATGGGATTGAAAAGCTGAACGACAAGTTGCGGGGGGTTCATTTGCCGGCCATCGAGCCTTCGCGGCCGATCGAAGCGGCTCCGGAAACGCAAGGGCAGGACGAGGAGTAGTTTTTCAGCGGCGGGCGGGCGGAAGTTGCGCGTCGGGAAGGCGGACGCAGGGCGTCGCCCGGCGCGCTAGGCGAGCCGCTTGAGAAAAAAATGAGTGGCGTTGGGCGAGGCGACGCGGTCCGTGTAATGGTAGCCGAGCCGCGGCGCGTCAATCCCCTCGAAAAGATTTTCGCCCGCACCAAGAAGGACGGGTGACATGGCGAGGTGCATTTCGTCGACGAGCCGCGCCGTGAGATATTGCCGGATGGTGGCGACACCGCCGCCCAGGCGGACGTCCCGGCCATTGGCGGCAGCGACGGCCCGCTCGAGCGCGACGTGAATTCCGCCGGTGACGAAGTGGAAAGTGGTGCCGCCCGCCATTTCAACGGGCGGGCGCGCATGATGCGTAAGGACGAAAACCGGCGCGTGATAAGGAGGATTTTCGCCCCACCATCCCTTCCACGAATCGTCGGGCCACGGCCCGCGGACCGGGCCGAACATGTTGCGGCCGATTATCCACGCTCCGGCGTTTTCGAAGCCGCGGGCGAAAATATCGTCGTCGAGGCCCGTCTCTCCGCCATCAGCGCCCGTCATCTTGCGAAAGCCGCGAGTAGCAAAAACCCATTCATGCAATTTCGGGCCGCCCACGCCCAGCGGATTTTTGAGGTCCTGATTCGGGCCGGCGCCGTAGCCATCGAGAGAGATGGAAAATCCGTGAACGAGAAGCCTGGACATGCGGGGAAACCTCCCTTGGAATGCGCGCGGGGAAGACGGAGGCAAACAATCAGAGGCGGTCGATTTTGGCGGCGAGGATGAAATCGCTCTCGGTGAGGCCGTCGATTTTGTGCGTCCAAGTGGTGACGATGGCTTTGCCCCAGGACAGAGTGATGTCGGGATGATGGCCCTGGTCCTCGGCGACGGCGCCGACTTTATTGACGAAAGCGAGGGCCTGGGCAAAGTCCGGGAACGAGAAGGCACGGACGAGATGATGACCGTCAATGACTTTCCATTGGGGGACTTCGTTGAGGAGAGTTTCGAGTTCCTTGCCGGCGAGCGGGGGGACTCCGCCCTTGCAGGGGGAGCATTTTTTGTCCGCCAAACGGCTCATTTGAATCCTCCAATGGCAGCGGCAGAATTGCCGGAGCAAAAATCAGGCGCGGTTCATCGCGGCGGCGCGGGCGTCAATATATTCGCGGACGTAAACGGCAAACGCCTTTTCGAGCTTTTGAGTGATCGGGCCGGGCGCGGAGGCGATCTTGTTTCCGTTGATTTCGGTGACGGGAAGGAGGTCGCGGTTGGTCGAGGAGATGAAGACTTCCTCGGCGACATACAAATCCTCGGGAAGCAGAGTCCGCTCCTCGACGGGAGCGCCGGCGCCGGCGCCAATTTCGAGGAGGACATTGCGCGTGACTCCCTCGAGGCAGCCCGAAGCGAGAGGCGGAGTGGTGACGCGGCCGCCGCGGACGCAAAAAATATTGGCGGCGGTGCATTCGGCGACTTCGCCGCGTTCGTTGAGAAGGACGACTTCGTCGAAGCCGGCCTGCTGCGCTTCCTGGAGGCTCCACAAATTGTTGACCCAGGAAGTGACCTTGGTACCGGCGAGAGGAGAGGCGGCGTGGCGGCCGTGTTCGCGGACGGAAAGGCGGGCGGTGTCGCGATAGGTGGGCAGATCCGAGGAGCAGAGGATGAGATCGGTGCGGGGGAAGGGTTCGTCGCTTCTCCAGAAGCCCACCTGGTTGAAGACAATGTAGACGCGGGCGCAGGAGTCGCCGGCTTGATTGGCGCGGAGAAGCTCGCCGAGCTGTTTGCGGACAATCTCTTCTTCGTAGAGAAAGGGGCACTTGGTTTTCTGGGCGTCGCGCTCGAGGCGCTTCCAGTGGCGCTCGAAGGCAAAGGGAACGCCATCGACGACGCGGATCGTGGTGAAAAGCCCCCACCCGCCGAGCAAGCCGCCTTGCCCGGGGGACAAGCGAACCTGGTCAAGCGGCAGGAGCTTGTCGTTGTGAAAAACGAAGCGATGGATCATTTAGGTTCCCCCGCGAAGCCGTGAAACGAGCAGCCCGAGACAGCCGAGAGCAAGAAGTTGCAACAGCTGATTGTAACGCAGAAATGGAGGAGGAGGGATTGACGCGGCGAGGGTGCGATACTCTAAGAGCAACCGCGGGCGGACGGGCCGGGGTACGCGGGCGGGCAGGAGGCTGCGCGAGCGCGGTTCAGGCGGGATTCCTGGAAACCCGGTGGCAGAAGTGTTGACAGGAAAGAGGGCCGGGCATAAAGTTGGGGGAGCAGCCCGGGGGAGACAAAGACCGTGAAAAACCTCGGCAGGACCTGCCTGGTAACTCTGTTGAGTGTTGGGATGCTCGGGTTGCCCACGATGGGCGCCAGCGAGAAGCCCTTGGGCTTGATCATTCAGGCGCAAGACGCTCAATTGGAGAGCTCGCTGGCCGCAGCGGGAGCGACAGTTTATCCGGGGGACGGGCTTTCGACGTTGCCGGGAGGAACGCTGCGGTTGAAGATCGGCGGCGGGCAGATCTACATGCTAGCCCAGAGCGAAATGCGACTGGCCGAGGTGGACGGCACGGTGCAGGCGGCGGTGAGCCGCGGCACGGTGGGCTTCTCCTCGGGAGCGACGGACCGGTTGGAGTTGCAGACCCCGATGGGAATCGTAAGGGGCGAAAGCGGCCTGCCGGCGTACGGACAAGTCTCGGTGACGAGCCCGACGCAAATGATAGTTTCCGCTTACACGGGCAACCTGGAGCTGGATTACAACGGCGACGTGCACACGATCAACGCAGGCTCTTCCTACAGCGTGTCGCTCGAATCCGATCCGGCGCAAGGCCCGTCGGGAAGCGGGACCATATCGGCGATCAATCATCACATTGTCGTGAAGTTGATTGCCGCGGCAGTAGTCGGGGTTGCCAGCTACTTTATTTACAAAACGCTGTGCGAGAGCCCTTCTCGAGTGAACTGAAGCAGTTCCCCACCCTATGAAATTTCTTTCGAGGCGTTTGCCCGCCGAGCGATAAGTGCGCCTGCTGGTCAGGTCAAATGGCAGGAGCGAAGGCCCTGCTTCTCCAAATATTTCTGGTGATACTCCTCCGCGGGATAGAACTCGGCGGCAGGAAGGACCTGGGTGACGATGGGTTTCGGAAATACCTTCTCTTTTTCGAGCTCGGCGATGGCGTCTTTCGCTTCGGCCTCCTGCTCGATGCCATGATAAAAAATCGCGGAGCGGTACTGCGTTCCGACGTCCGGCCCCTGACGGTTGAGGGTGGTCGGATTGTGATTCTGGAAAAAGACGGAGAGCAGCTGGAGGTAAGAAACTTTTTCAGGGTCGAAATCGATGTCGATGGCTTCGGCGTGGCCCGTTCGCCCGGTGCAAACTTCCTTGTAGGTGGGATTCTTGGTCGTCCCGCCGGTGTAGCCGACCTTAGTGGAGAGGACGCCGGGAATGTTGCGAAACGTCTCTTCCACTCCCCAAAAACAGCCTGCTGCGAATGTAGCTTTTGACATGGACAAACTCCTTGCAATGTAATGAGCAGCGGCGCGCCCGAGAGGTCATCTTGCCACAGGAGAGGGCAAGCGTCGAGGCGCGAAGCAGGCTATTGGATGCTTCCGGCGCGCGCGGGGTCTCCAGCAAATCGGGGAGAGAGGGCGGCGCGGACAGGGTGGTATACTCTGCGGCCTAAGCCATGAGAGAACACAACCTTACACGAACTTTGAAGGCTTTTGCGGGCGTGCGGACGGCCGCGGCGGCGCTCGCCTGCCTGATGGCCGCGGCATTCGCCGTGTCCCTGCAAGGAAGCACGGCCAAGCTCTCCCAATCCAACCCGGAGCGGCAGGAGAAAGCGCAGAAAGAGGCGTCGCGGGCCCCGGCGGCGGCGGATTTTTCGGAACTGCGCTGGCGCTTGATCGGCCCGTTTCGCGGAGGGCGGACGATCGCGGCCGCGGGAGTGCCGGGCAAGCCATACGAATATTATTTCGGCGGAGTGGCAGGAGGTGTGTGGAAAACGGAGAACGCAGGGCTGACGTGGACGCCGATTTTCGACAAAGAGCCGATCGCGTCGATCGGGGCCATTGCCGTGGCGGCGTCAGAGCCCGAGGTGATTTATGCCGGGAGCGGCGAGGCGGACATGCGCTCCGACATTTCGTTTGGCGACGGGATGTACAAATCGACGGACGGCGGAGCGACGTGGAAAAACATCGGGCTGGAGGATTCGCAGCAGATCGGAAGCGTGATCGTGGACCCGCACGATCCGAACATCGTGCTGGTGGCGGCGCTGGGGCACGCGTACGGACCGAATGAAATGCGGGGAGTGTACCGCACGACGGACGGCGGGGCGACGTGGACGAAAGTGCTGGGGAAAGACGACAACACGGGGGCGATCGATCTGTGCTTCGATCCGGGAAATTCGCGCGTGGTCTACGCCTCGCTGTGGCAGGCGCGGCGCGAGCCGTGGGCGGCGTACGGACCGGTGAGCGGCCCGGGCAGCGGGCTTTACAAATCGCTGGACGGCGGAGTGACGTGGAAGCAGATAACAGGATACGGATTCCCGAGCGAAGGATTGGGAAGAATCGGCGTCGCAGTGGCGGCGGGGAACGGCGGGCGGCGCGTTTATGCGATCGTGGATGCGAAGGAAGGCGGAGTCTACCGGTCCGACGACGCGGGGGAGACGTGGAAGCGAGTGTTTTCGGATGTGCGCGTGTGGCAGCGGGGATGGTATTTCGGGGGCGTGACGGTGGACCCGCAAAACCCCGACGCGGTGTACGTGGCCAACACGGCGCTGTACAAGTCCACGGACGGCGGCGAGCATTTCGAAGCGCTGAAAGGCGCGCCGGGAGGAGACGATTACCACCAGCTGTGGATCGCTCCGGAAAATCCGCGCCGGATGATTCTGGCGTGCGACCAGGGCGCATCGGTGAGCGTGGATGGGGGAGCGACGTGGAGCTCGTGGTACAACCAGCCGACCGGGCAGTTCTATCATGTGACGACCGACAACGAGTTTCCCTACCGGGTCTACGGGCCGCAGCAGGACAGCGGAACGGCGGGGGTTTCGGAGCGGAGCGATTACGGGCAGATGACATTCCGCGAATGGGCGCCGGTGGGAGGCGAAGAGAGCGGATACATCGCGGTGGACAAGGACGAGCCCGACACGGTGTATAGCGGCGGTCCTTATGGCGGAGTGTGGAAATTCGACAGGAGGAGCGGCCAGTCGGCGGACATTTCACCGTGGCCGCGGGAAGCGCCGGGGAGCGGAATGCGATTCAACTGGAACGCGCCGCTGGTCGTCTCACCGCAGAATCCACACACGCTCTATTTTGCGGCGCAGATGCTGATGAAGAGCGAGAACGACGGGACGACCTGGAAGGACATCAGCGGCGACCTGACGCTGCGGCCGGGCGAAAAAGAGACTCCCGGAAAAGACCGCGGAGTGATTTACACCATCGCGCCATCGCCGGCGAGGGCCGGAGAAATCTGGACGGGCTCCGACAACGGAGTGATTCAACTGACGACGGATGAAGGAAAGACTTGGTCGGACGTGACGCCGGCGGGGCTGCCGGATTGGAGCAAGATCAGCCTGATTGAAGCGTCGCGCTACGACGCGGCGACGGCCTACGCCGCCGTGGACCGGCACCAGGTGGACGACGATCGCCCGTACGTCTACCGGACGCGCGACTATGGGAAAACGTGGCAAAACATCACGGCGGGCTTGCCGGAAAATTCCTACGTCCACGTGGTGCGGGAGGACACGAAGAAGAAGGGGTTGTTGTTCGCGGGAACGGAGACGGGAGTGTACGTCTCGCTCGACGACGGAGGACACTGGAACTCGTTGCAATTGAATTTGCCCGTGGCGCCGATCCACGACATCAACATCCACGAAAACGACATCGCGGTGGCGACGCACGGGCGGGCGTTCTGGATATTGGACGACATCGAGCCGATTCGAGAATGGTCGGCTTCGATTCCGACGCGCGACGCCTATCTGTTCCATCCGGTAAACCCGCTGCGAATTCCGCGAAGCGAGAACCGCGATACTCCGCTGCCGCACGAAACACCGGTGGGAGAAAATCCTCCGGCGGGGGCGAGCATCGATTACTACCTGAAGAAGCCGGCGGCGGGAGAGCTGGTGCTGGAAATCCGGGATAGGGAAAACCATCTTGTCCGGCGATTTACGAGCGAAGACCAGCCGGAGAAACCGGAGGAGCCGCCTCCATTCGAGACGCGATGGCTGGCGCCGCCAGAAACGCTGCAAAATACGGCGGGGATGCACAGGTTCGTTTGGGATTTGCGCTACGCTCCGCCGGAGGCTCTACATGAGGATTATTCGATGGGAGCGCTCATCCATGGAGGGACGGTGCGGCTGCCGGAGGGTCCCATGGCGCTGCCGGGGCAATACCAGGTCCTGCTGATAGCGGGAGAGGAGACGCAAAAGCAGACGATTACGCCGGAGATGGATCCGCGGGTGAGAGCGACGCCGAGCGATTTGGAGAAGCAGCTCGAGCTGGCGCTGAAAATCGACAAGGATCTGGACGATTCGACGGAGGCGTACCGGGGGATTGAACGGTTCCGGGAAAAATTGAAAGCGGTAGAGGAGAATCCGGAATTTGCGAAGGCCGCACCCGCGCTTCAGGCCGAAGTGAAGGAGACGGAAGCCGCGGCGGCGGATATCGCGGGGCACGCGGGGGAATGGCCGGCGCCGGCCAAGGGATTGAGGCAGGTGAACAGCGCTTTTACGGCCCTGGCCAATTCGCTGGACACCGCGGACATGGCGCCGACGGACCAGGCCGAGGCGGCATTCGCGAAATTCCAGAAAAGTTTCGACGAGCTGGTGGAACGATGGAAAGAATTGAGCGGAGAGCGGCTGACGAAACTCAACGAGGGATTGAAAGCGGCGGGGCTGGGAACGGTCTCCGCCGGAGAGGGCGAGGAATCACGCTGATTTTCCAGCGAGCTGGCCATTGGCCGGGAGAGGCAGCGAAGCGCGGGAACGGTCGAGAATCTGATTGAGCATGGGGGGAATTTCGAAGACAGCGCGATTGTGAAGAGCGGCGGCGTTGGCGCGAAAGCGCGCAAGCGACGCGGGCTCGATCATGCGGGCGACGCCGCTGTTGATGTCGCGAAAACTCTTCAGCACGACTCCGACTTCCTTGTCGAGCACCCATTCAGCGTTGTAGCGCTCCTGCGGGAGCGTCCAGGCATTGCATTCGACAATCACGGGCAGGCGCATGGCCAGCGCTTCGCTGACGCTTCCCGGGCCCGGCTTGCCGATGAAGAAATCGGCGAGCTGCATATAGAAATTGACTTTGGAAGTGAACCCTTCGACAAAGCGCGGCAGGCGGGATTTTTGGGCGCGGAGCGCCTGAGCAAGCTTTTCATTTTTTCCGCAGATGTAGATGAACTGAAGATTCAGGCCGGAGCGCTCGAGGCGGCCGGCGATTCGAAGCATTTCCTGCGAGCCGTGGCCGCCGAAGAGGACCAGGGCGGTGGGAAGATCGGGGCGCAATCCGAGACGTTCGCGCTCGGCCAGCGGATCGGAAACAGGGGCCTCGTAAAATCGAGGATGGAGAATCATTCCCGAGGCCTGGAAGATGCGATCCTCGGGATGACCCATGCGGCGGGCCTGCTCGACGGCGCGGTCCGTTCCGCAAATCAAAAATTGAGGCTCGCGCTCGATCCAAAAATGAGGGGGAAAATCGGCGAGGTCGGTGAGGATGGTGACGAAAGGGCGTCCCGGAAAAACGGCGGCGAAACTCTGGCGAAGCGCGCGATTGAAATGAGGAACGAAAGAGACAAGCATGTCGGGCTGCGATTCGCGCCAATGAGCCTCGAGCATCCGGACTGTGGGCCGGTGATAGAGGCGAATGACCGCTTGCAGCACTCGCATCAATTGAGTGCTGCCAAGAGTCCAGCCGGTACGCAACATCGAGTTATAGAAGTCCTGTATCCGGATACCGGCGTAGCGCTTGAGAATGTCGAGCTGGTCGAGAAGCTCTTGAAGGTTCGTTAGTTCAACATCCCAAGGAAGTTGCTGGGATTGGATCGAGAGGGAGAGGGCCGTGGCGGCGGCGCGATGGCCCCCACCGGCATCGAAAAAGGCGAACTCGATCTTGGTCATCTGGGGGGATTTTGGCACGGGAATGGCCAAAAACTGCGACAGGAATATTAAAATTCGGTGACTGTGCGGAAATAGTTAAATAGCGTGTTTTCAGAAATTTAGCCTCGTTGTCATTTCCGCGTAACAGGGACGATGTATTTTTCCACATGTGAAATGCGACCTCCATGTTCACTCCTACTTCTCGGGGATGTGCACGACCCCGTTCGTCTCGCGATTCTGCCGCGAAAGCTATAACGATCCGGAAAAAGTTTACGAGCTATTGGGGAAGCGCGGCATGGATCTGTTCACGCTGACGGACCACGATTCGATCGAGGGAGCGGAAAAGCTGCGGCGTCACCCGAACTTCTTTCTGAGCGAGGAACTGACGTGCCGGATGCCGAGCGGGACGGAAGTGCACGTGGGGGTGTACGACATCAGCGAGAGGCAGCACGTACATCTGCAACAGAAGCGGAACGACCTGATCGCCCTGGTGATGTACCTGAGCGAGCGGCGGCTATTCTTCAGCGTCAACCACGTATTTTCGAGCCTGACGGGACGGCGCGAGCAGGAGGATTTCGCGTGGTTCCGGGAATATTTTCCGGCGATCGAAACTCGCAATGGGCACATGCTCGAAAGGGCCAATGCACATGCCGCCAATCTGGCAAAACAGTGGGAGAAGATCGAAATCGGGGGCAGCGACGCACATGCACTGCCGTCCGCGGGGACGACTTACACGGAAGTCGCCGGAGCGCGGAATAAAGAGGAATTTTTTGCGGGATTGCGCGCGGGAGCGGGACGGGTGGGAGGCGAATCCGGGTGCTTCACGAAACTCACTCGGGACGTCTTCCTGATTACGGCGGAACTGATGCGCGAGAAGGCGTGGACGGCGGCGATGTCGCCGCTGGCGCTGCTGGTGCCCGCAATCACGTATCTGAATTACCGGAGCGAGAAAGAGTTCTGCCGGAAGTGGGCAGAGAAATTATTGGATCAGACACAATCACGTAATCGTCCCCGCTGGATCATGGTACCGCAGCCTGCGGCGGAGGAATGGGTATGACCGTCAGACGAGCCGTTTGGAACCAGATTCAATCGAACGATCACCGGCTGATGCGGCGCGTGCACCGATGGAGGGCGCCGCGGTGGTTTCGCATATTGATGATCACGGCGACGCGCGGAGGAGACGGCTGGCTGTGGTATTCGCTGGGATTGATCCTAGTGCTGTTCGGCGGGCCAAACCGATTTCTGGCGGTGGGAGCGGCGGCGGTGGCAGCGGGATTGGGAATCCTGCTGTTCCGGGCGCTGAAGCATTCAAGCCGGCGGAAACGGCCCTGCGAAATCGAGCCGCACTGCTGGGCGTCGATTTTGCCGCCGGATAAGTATTCGTTTCCCTCGGGGCATTCGATCACGGCGTTCGCTGTGGCAATTTCGGTGGGAATGTTCTATCCGCAACTGTGGGGAGCGCTGCTGGTGGCGGCGCTACTCATCGCCTCTTCGCGAATCATCCTGGGAATGCACTTTCTGAGCGACGTGCTGGCGGGATGCGTGCTGGGAGCGGGGCTCGGATTCGCGACCTTCCATATTTTCTCGCTGTTGTAGACCAAACCTAATCCTGGGCCGAGGCCGCGTCGACACGGGGCGACGGCTCTCCTTTGGCGCGAAGCAAATCAACAATCGAACGATAGAGGCGGGTGCGGATTCCGGCGCGCTCGTTGACGCGCGTGAGATAGCGGATGCTCACGTTGACGCCGTCGGCGGCGGGGCGAACGACGACGGAGGGGGCCGCGGAGAAGGCGCTTTGGGAGTAGGAAGGAGTCGAGCGGCGCCATTCCTGCTCGGCGGACTGGGCATTGGCGGCGGTTTCCGAAGTGGCGATTTTCTGAATGACGTCGGCGAAATGAGAAGGATCCACGGTTTGAGGGACGAGAACTTCGATTTCATCCCAAAGCCATTGGCCGGTGGTGGAGAAATTGAAATAGTGGCCCTCGACGGCAAAGCTGTTGTTGAAGGTCACCTTGCGTCCGGTGGGATGAGCCGAATCGGACCAGTTGCCGGTCTCGAGGAGAATCGTGTGCAGCAGGCCAACCTCGAGGACCTCTCCCGCCACGCCGTTGATTTCCACCCAATCACCGGGGCGAATCCCGCCCTTGCCCATCAGAACGAACCAGCCGATGAAACCCATGATGAAATCTTTGAGAGCCACGGTGAGGCCGGCGCCGGCGAGAGCAAGGACCGTGGCGAAATTCTGAGGGACGCCGAAGACAACCAGGAGAATCAAAATGATTCCCGCCGCCTGGACGGCGAAAAGGAGCAAGGCGCGGGCGGTGTGGAGCTGGCGGCGGTCCATGGAGACCTGCGCGAAAAAGCGCTGGACCCAGCCGTTGGCGAGAAGGACGAGGAGCGCGATCAAGATGATCCAGAAAATCGATTTGAGAATGCCGTGGATGAAGGCTTGCTCGCGCGTGTTGACGAGCGTCATCCAAGTGGCGTAGTTGGCGGCGATCTCCTGCTCGTCTTCCATGCGTTGGTCGAGCGCGGTGAGGCTCTTCTGGTCGGAGGTGAGATGGGTGAGCAGATTCAAGGAGGCCTGGGTATCAGGAGCCGATTGGGGAGCAGGAGAGTTGGAGGCGGAGGCGGGGGAAGGAGACGGCGGAGGGGCAGCGGCGGGTCCGGATTTGCGGATAATTCTCCGCTGGGCTTTTTCTTCCGCGAGCTTCTTGTCCAGATCATCGTGTTCGCGGGCGAGGGCGGAAGAGCGCTGCAGGGAATCCTGGCGGGCCTGGCGGAGGAGATTTTGTTTGGCGCGAAGAGAGAACAGGGCTCTTACCTGAGCGAGGATGTTGGCGGCCTGGGTGGTTTCGGCGGACTCCTCGGCGGCATTTTCGGAAACGGCGACGGCGCCGGAATCTTTGTGTACTTCGCTGGCTTCGTGCTGATCGAGGAGCCGCTGGATGGTGGCGTGTTTATCGCCGCCGGCGCGAATGAGATCGTCGTGGTCGTCTTCGAGAGAGTCCTGATCGAGGGAAAGCTGAGCTTGGGCGAGGTCGAGCTGGGTCTGGACTTTGTCCTTGGCAGAGCCTCGCGAGGAGGCCAGGCGCTTCTTGAGGCCGTCGACTTTGTCCTGGTCGGCGGCAACGGAGTTTTCTGTATCGGTGATTTTGGAAGCAAGCGCGCGGGTGACGGGAGTGAGAGGAGCGGGGTTTTCGGAAGCGTCGGCAAGAGCGGCGGCGAAGGCGAGGTCAACGGAATGGTCGGCGAGGCGCAGGGCTTCGTGAGCGTAATTTTTTTCGAGGCGGGTGACCGCGAGAGGAGCGAGCTGCTGGGCGGTGTCCAGGGAGTGAGTATCCACGAGAACCGAGGAATGATTCGAGGCGAGCCAGAGAGCGCGAAGGCGCGACCGGTAATCGGCCCAGGAACGGGTGTACAAAACGGCGCCGAGCGAGGCCACGGCGAGAACGATAAGGCTGGCGAGCAGGATTTTTTGAGAGGTTCGCATGCGCTGGCTCCAAGGTGCGATTGTATTACGCACGCGCGGGAGACGCGAACGAAAGAAGCGGAGGGACGACGGGAAGGCGAGGAGAAAAAGCGGGGAGCGGGCGTGAGGCCGGAGTTTTCGCGGCGGTGATCGAAAAGAGCGAAGCGATTCAGAGATCGAGCGGCAGGGGGCTATTTCCGGTGATCAGGCGAGCGGCGCGGTCGTAGGTCCAGTAGAGCCAAGCCCACTGCATCAAGATGAGCAAGCGATTCTGAAATTGGATGATGTAAGCGATGTGGATAAAAATCCAGAGGAGCCAGGCGGGATAGCCGGCGATTTGGAGAAAGTTGAGATCGGCGACGGCGGCGTGGCGTCCGATGGTAGCCATAGTTCCCTTGTCGAGGTAGTGGAAGGGTTTCAACGGCTCGCCGCGCAGCCGGCGGCGAATCGCCTTGGCGACGTACTTTCCTTCTTGAATCGCGGGCTGGGCGACACCGGGGAGAGGGTTGCCGGTCTGATGGCTGAAGTTCGCCAGGTCGCCGATGACGAAAATTTCGGGATGGCCGGGGATGGTCAAGTCGGGCTCGACGATCACGCGGGCGGAACGATCCAGTTTCGCGCCGGCTTCCTTTTCGAGAACGCGGCCGAGCGGCGAAGCCAAAACGCCCGCGGCCCAGAGAACAGTGCGAGTGGGAATGACTTCATCGTGATCATCGACATGAATCGTGACCTGATGTTCCTGGATATCGGTGACCATAGCGCCGGTGTGGACGGTGACGCACAGCTTCTCGAGCATTTTTCTGGCCGCGGCGGAAAGCCGGGGTGGATACGAGGGAAGGACGCGGGCGGCGCCCTCGACGAGGAAGATCTTCGCCTGAGTGGGATCGATGTGGCGAAAATCGTGGCGGAGAGTGTCGTTGGCGATTTCGCCGAGAGCTCCCGCGAGTTCGGCGCCCGTAGGGCCGGCGCCGACGATGACGAAGGTCAGCCATTGCTGAAGCTTTTCGGGATTGGTTTCGCGTTCCGCGGCTTCGAACGCAAGAAGAATTCGCCGGCGCATCGAGGTGGCGTCCTCGATTGTTTTGAGTCCGGGCGCGTATTTTTCCCATTCATCGTGGCCGAAATATTGATGGCTGGCTCCGGTGGCGATCACCAGGGTGTCGTACGGGATTTGGCCGTCGCTGAGGATGACGTTGCGGGCTTCGACGTCAATATGCGTGGCCTCCGCGAGCAGAACCGTGACATTCGAATGTTTCTTCAGGATGTGGCGCAAGGGCGAAGCAATGTTCGCGGGGGAAAGGGAGCCGGTCGCCACTTGATAGAGAAGCGGCTGGAAGGAATGGTAGTTGCAGCGATCAATGAGGGTGATGTCCACGGGGGCGCGCCGGAGGGCCCGGGCGACACTCAACCCGCCAAAACCACCTCCGATCACAACGACGCGGTGCCTCTCCGCCATAAGTAAGCTCCCCGAAATTCCCGCCGGAGGAATCCCCGGCAGGCTCTCCTTCCACGCCTATTTGATGCTGGCACAAGGGGTAACGAGTCAGGCGAGGCGCGGGCGGGGCGGCGAGCCGGCGTTAGGGAGGGACGGCTGGGGTTTGGACGGGCAGGGCCAGGGGTGGAAATCCTTACGAAATCCTTATGAGTCGCTTATCCCTTCCTGATGCGTTGTGCGTAGTCTGATGCGCGGCAATCGGGCGGGTGGATTGCGGCGTGCGAGCCGGCGAAATACCTCATTCGGCCTCCTGGAGGCATTCGATGACAAATTCAATGGGGACCGAAGTGTGGTCGAAAGTGGCCGCGGTGCTGCGGAAGTTGCGCGCGCGAGTGGACGAGATAGCGGTGTCTTCGCTCGAGCGAGCGGAAACGATGGAGCGAGTCCCCTACATTGAAATGTGCCTTCCGATTACCGGAGTGGTGGCGCCCGCCTGCAAGCAAAGCGACAAAACACAGAAGAATGCGATGAGGCGAGCCGGAAAGTAGGCGGCTCGCGGAAGGGTTTCGACCGCTCGAAATCCGAGGGAAAGGCATGGAGAGTGATATGAGAATGAATGACGCGCGATTTCACGGAAAGGTCATTGGGCTGGCAGCGCTGTGGTTTTTCGCCGCGACAGGAGTTGCGTTGGCGCAAGGCGCGAAGAATAGCGCGGGAGCAGGCGTTCCGACGGCGCCGAACGCTCCGGAGCATGCCGGCGCGGAGGCCAAAACCGCGGCGCCGACGACGGCGGAAATACTCGAAGAACTCGAGCGGATGCGCGCGCGAATCGCGGTGCTGGAGGCGGAGCTGAAGGCCCAGGCGGGCAACGAAAACGCCGTGGCGAGCGCGAAAGCGAGCCAGCCGCAGGCGGCCGTGGCCGAAGGCTCGACAAACGCGAGCGCGGGGGCTGGGCCGGAAAGTTCGAATGCGGCGACGGGTTCCGCAGGGACGCTGCCCCCGGCGGTATCGTCCGCGCACATTCAAGAAACCTCGGCGGCCACGCCCGTGGAGAAACCGGCGAAGGCCGAGCCATTCGCGTTCGCGGACTTTTCCTGGCTGAATGGGAACAGCCGGGAAAAAGACACGCCGCTGGATACGAAGCTGTTCACACCGGAATTCCGGTCGGACGTCGTTTATATTTACGATTTCAACCACCCCGCAGACGACACGATCGGGGGATCAAGCGAGGTGTTTCGATCGCAGGAAGTGCAACTCACGCAACTCGGGATCGGAGGAGATTTTCACTACAACAACGTCCGGGGACGGGTGATGACGCAATTCGGCGAGTATTCCGAAACGACGCCGCGCAACGACGCGAGTTACACCCGGGGGCAATGGAACTTGAACGACGCGTATCGTTATCTATCGGAAGCGTACGGCGGATACCACTGGGACGTGATGCACGGAGTGAATTTGGACGCGGGAATCTTTCTGTCCTACATCGGGCTATTCAGCTACTACAACTACGACAACTGGGCCTACCAGCCGTCGTACGTGTCGTCGAACACGCCGTGGTTCTTCAACGGCGTGCGCTTGCAAGTCTTCCCGACCGAACATTTGAAGATCGAGCCGTGGTTCATCAACGGGTGGCAATCGTACGGGAGGTTCAACAACAAGCCGGGGCTCGGCGGGCAAATTTTGTGGAGGCCGAACGGGTGGTTCGAGCTGGTGGCGAATCAATACGGGCTGGGGCAGGACGACCTGGGAGTGAAAGGGCGTTCGCGGATTCATACGGACGACAGCATCGAAGTGAAATATTACGACAACCCGGACCGGTCGCTGGACAAGATGGCGTTCTCGCTGACGGCAGACGCGGGGTGCGAATACGGCGCGGGAGTGAGCTGCCACGGGACGACGCACAAAGGGCCGGGAGAAACTCCGTGGCCGAAACAGAGTTTTCTGGGCTTCATGCTTTACAACCGGTATTGGTTTGACCGGGATAAATTTGGACTCACGCTGGGGGGCGGGCGAATCAACAATCCGGGACGGTATCTGGTGCTGCTGCCGCCGATCAACGGAGCGACGGCCGCATCAGGCACGCCCTACTTCACGGAAAATCCGGGCGATCCGTACAAAGCGTGGGATTCGACAGCGACGTTCGATTACATGCCCAGCCAGTACATCACGTTCCGATGGGAGTTCGACCACCGGGCGGCCAGCGTCCCCTATTTCTCGGGGCCCGGCGGAATCACGCCGCCAGCTTCGCTGTGCCCGACGCCGGTGATCGGGAACAATATTTGCGGGTCTCCGGGAGCGGTGGTGCCGGGATGGGCGCCGGATCTGGTGAAAATCGAGAATCGCATCAACATGGCGTTGCTGGTAAAGTTTTAGCGGCCGCGCGCTCGGGGCCGAGGCGAGGATGATGAGCGACATTTTATTTCTGCTTTGTACGGCGGCGTTCTTCGTGATTGCCGTGGCCTACGTTCGCGGCTGCGACCGCCTGAAATAATCGAGGAGATTGCCGCAATGCTCGGAAATGCGCTGTTGTTGGGAGTGTCGGTTCTCGTGCTGATTTACCTGCTGGCGGCCCTGCTGTGGCCGGAGAGGTTCTGAGGATGACCGCGAACGGCTGGCTGCAGATCGGGGTGTATCTGGGGGTGATTCTGCTGGTGACGAAGCCCGCGGGGATTTTCATGGCCCGGGTATTCGAGAAGGAGAAGACTTTTCTCGATCCGGTGCTGCGGCCGGTGGAGCGGGCGCTATACCGAGTGACGGGCGTGGACGAACGCCACGAAATGCGCTGGACCGAATACGCGATCGCCATGCTGCTGTTCAGCGCGGTTTCGATGATCGTTCTCTACCTGATGCAACGGCTGCAATACTGGCTGCCGTGGAATCCGGAGCACCTGCACGGCGTGCCGGCGGACCTGGCGTTCAACACCGCCGCATCGTTTACGACGAATACCAACTGGCAGGCGTATTCGGGCGAGACGACGATGAGCTACTTCACGCAGATGGCGGGGCTGGCGTTTCACAATTTCGCGTCGGCGGCGGCGGGAATCGCGATGGCCATCGCGGTGGTGCGGGGAGTCGCGCGGCGGGAGCAGGAGACGATCGGGAATTTCTGGGTGGATTTCACGCGGGCCACGCTTTGGGTGCTGCTGCCGGCGTGCCTGGTGATTTCGCTGGTCTTCGTATCGCAGGGCGTGATTCAGAATTTCCGGCCGTACACGCACGCCAAGCTGGCGGACCCGCAAACCGTGCAGCAGGCGGGGCCGGACGGCAAAACAACCACGATAAAAATCACGGAGCAGACAATCGCGCAGGGACCCGTGGCGTCGCAGGAAGCCATCAAGATTCTGGGAACGAACGGGGGCGGATTTTTCAACGCGAACAGCGCGCATCCATTCGAGAATCCGACGCCGCTGACCGATTTCCTGCAACTGGTGATGATTTTCACGATTCCGGCGGGGCTGACCTATACGCTGGGGCGGATGACGGGGTCGCGAAGGCACGGCTGGGCCGTGTGGGGAGCGATGGCATTTCTGTTTGCGGCGGGAGTCGTGACGGCTTACGCGATGGAAGCGCGGGGGAATCCGCTGTTACACGGGGTGGACCAGACGGCGTCGGCGACGCAATCGGGCGGCAACATGGAAGGCAAGGAAGTGAGGTTCGGGATCGCGGATTCGACGCTGTACGCGACGGTGACGACGGACGCGAGCTGCGGCGCGGTCAATTCGATGCACGATTCCTACACGCCGCTGGGCGGAATGGTGCCGCTGATCAACATCATGCTGGGCGAGGTGGCGTTCGGCGGAGTGGGAGCGGGGCTGTATGGAATGATCGTGTTCGTGATTTTGTCGGTGTTCATAGCCGGGCTGATGGTGGGGCGGACGCCGGAATATCTGGGAAAGAAAATCGAGGCGTACGACGTGAAGATGGCGATGCTGGTGGTGCTGATATTTTCGCTGATTATTCTGGCGCTCGCGGGGATCGCCGCGGTGACGCCCTACGGCAAAGCGGGGATAACGAATCCGGGGCCGCACGGATTGTCGCAAATTCTTTACGCGTACACGTCGGGAGCGGGAAACAACGGGTCGGCGTTCGCGGGAGGGAACTGGAATTCGGTGTGGTACAACGTGACGATCGGATTGGACACGCTCTTCGGCCGGTTTTTCATGGTCATCCCGGTGCTGGCGATAGCGGGAAGCCTGGCGCGAAAGAAAATCGTCCCGGTATCGGCGGGAACGTTTCCGGTGACGACGCCGCTGTTCACGGTGCTGCTCGTGTCGGTGGTGGTGATCGTGGGAGCGCTGACGTTTTTCCCGGCCCTCAGCCTGGGACCCATCCTCGAACATCTGCTGATGCAAACCGGAAAGGTTTTTTAGGCCGCCATGACCACACACGCGGAGAAAAAATCGCTGTGGACTTCGGGAATCGTCCTGGGAGCGGTGCGGGATTGCCTGCTGAAACTCAACCCCAAAACGCTGGCGAAGAATCCGGTGATGTTCGTGGTGGAGATCGGGGCGGTCGTCACGAGCATTGATTTGCTGCGACTTTACGGAAGGCATACGGGGGAATTCAATTTTTCGCTGCAGATCACGCTGTGGCTGTGGTTCACCGTGCTTTTCGCGAACTTCGCGGAAGCCATGGCGGAAGGGAGGGGCAAGGCGCAAGCGGAAACGCTGCGCAAGTCGCGGGCGGAGACCCAGGCGAGATTGCTGAAGCCGGACGGCTCGATTGAAACCATCGCCGGGTCAAAACTGCGCGCCGGAGACCTGGTGAAAGTGAAAGCGGGAGAATTCGTTCCGGGGGACGGCGAGGTGGTGGAGGGCGTGGCGTCGGTGGACGAATCGGCGATCACGGGGGAATCGGCGCCGGTGATTCGCGAGTCGGGCGGAGACCGTTCGGCGGTGACCGGGGGAACACGAGTGCTGTCGGATGAGATCACGGTGAAAATCACGTCCAATCCGGGCGAAACGTTTCTGGACCGGATGATCAAGCTGGTGGAAGGAGCGGAACGCCAGAAAACGCCGAACGAAGTGGCACTGAATATATTGCTGGCGGGACTGACGATCATTTTTCTGCTCGCGGTGGTGACGCTGCAGCCGATGGCAATCTATTCGGGATCGCCGCAATCGGTGTTCGTGCTGGTGGCGCTGCTGGTGTGCCTGATACCAACGACGATCGGCGGATTGCTCTCGGCGATCGGCATAGCGGGAATGGATCGAGTGGTGCAGCGCAACGTGCTGGCGATGTCGGGACGCGCGGTGGAAGCCGCGGGCGACGTGGATACGCTGCTGCTGGATAAGACGGGGACGATCACGCTGGGCAACCGGCGGGCGACGCAATTCGTGCCGTCGCCAGGAGTCACGGAGACATATCTGGCGGATGCGGCCCAGCTGGCGTCTTTGGCGGATGAAACGCCGGAGGGGCGGTCGATCGTGGTGCTGGCCAAGGAGAAATACGGGCTGAGGGGGCGCGAGCTATCGTCGCACGAGGCGAATTTCATTCCGTTCTCGGCGCAGACGCGAATGTCCGGGGTGGATCTCGACGGGCGGAACATCCGGAAGGGCGCTCCCGACGCTATTTACAATTACGTGAAGCAGGGGTGCAATTCCGTGCCGCCGGAGACGGAAGAAGCGGTGCGCGAAATCGCAAATGCAGGAGGGACGCCGCTGCTGGTGGCGGAGGATTGCCGGATGCTGGGCGTCATTTATCTGAAAGACATCGTCAAGGGCGGGATGCGCGAACGGTTCGATCAATTGCGGGCGATGGGAATCCGAACCGTGATGATTACGGGAGACAATCCGCTGACCGCCGCCGCCATTGCGCGGGAAGCCGGGGTGGACGACTTCCTCGCCCAAGCGAAGCCGGAAGATAAGCTGGCATTGATTCGCCGCGAGCAAGCCAAGGGAAAGCTGGTGGCGATGACGGGAGACGGCACGAACGACGCTCCAGCCCTGGCGCAGGCGGACGTGGGCGTGGCCATGAACGCGGGAACGCAGGCGGCAAAAGAAGCGGGAAACATGGTGGATTTGGATTCGAACCCGACGAAGCTGATCGAAGTGGTGGAAATCGGGAAGCAGCTGCTGATCACGCGCGGGGCGCTGACCACTTTTTCCGTCGCGAACGACGTGGCCAAATATTTCGCGATCATTCCGGCGATGTTTGCGGGCGCTTTTCCGGTGCTGGACAAGCTGAACGTCATGGGATTGAAGACGCCGGAATCGGCCGTGCTTTCCGCCGTCATTTTCAACGCGCTGATCATCATCGCGCTGGTGCCGCTGGCGCTGCGGGGGGTGAAGTACCGGCCGCTGGGCGCGGAGGCGCTGTTGCGGCGGAATCTGCTGATTTACGGGTTCGGGGGAATAATCGCGCCGTTTATCGGAATCAAATTGATCGACCTGCTGATCACGCACATCGGGCTGGTGTGAAAAAACCATGAAAAAGAATCTGATGATTTCGATTTGGATGACGCTGGCGCTGACCGTATTTCTCGGAATCGGATATCCACTCGGAGTGACAGCGCTGGCGCAATGGATGTTTCCGCACCAGGCGAACGGAGACTTGATCGAGAAGAACGGAACGGTGGTTGGGTCGGCGCTGATCGGCCAGCCGTTCACTTCCCCGGGATATTTCCATTCCAGGCCTTCCGCGGCGGGACCCGCGGGTTACGATGCGGGGAACTCGACAGGCTCGAACCTGGGGCCGACCAATCAAGAGCTGACCGCCCGGGTGGCGGCGGACGTAAAAAAGTTGAAGGCGGAAAATCCTTCACAGCCGATACCCGTGGACCTGGTGACAACGTCCGCTTCGGGACTCGACCCCGACATCTCGCCGGCGGCAGCGGAATTTCAGATTCCGCGAGTGGCCAAGGAGCGCGGGATGAGCGAAGACGCGGTTCGCGCTCTGGTGGAAAAGCATACGGAGGGGCGGCAGTGGGGATTTCTGGGTGAGCCGCGGGTCAACGTCCTGGAGCTGAATCTGGATCTGGATGCGCAGCACCCGATGCGGTAGCAGCAGGGCGAACGGTTTTTCCCCGCAGGTGAAAACTACCGGGACTTCTCTTCCGGAGCTTCAAAGCGATACCCAATCCACGGTTCGGTGTGCAAGAAACGCGGGCGCCTGGGGTCGGGCTCGATTTTCTTGCGAAGCTGATTGATGAAGACGCGAAGGTATTCCGTCTCTTCGCCGTAATCGGGCCCCCAGACGGCTTGGAGCAGGCGGCGGTGCGGAACGGATTTTCCCCGGTTGGCCACCAGAAAACGCAGGAGTTCGAATTCCTTGGGCGTAAGACGAACGGGCTTCGATTTCACGTTGACGACGCGCTTTTCAAAATCAATCGAAAGTTCGGGGGAATGAAAAGGCGGGAGGGATTCCGCGGGGTTCGCGCGGCGGAGGGACGCGCGGATGCGCGCCATCAACTCCTCGGTGCCGAAGGGCTTCACGACGTAATCATCGGCGCCAGCGTCGAGGGCCTGGACTTTATCGCGTTCGGAATTTCGCACGGTGAGCATGATGATGGGAGCATCGCTCGAGGCGCGAAGCTCGCGGCAGATTTCGAGGCCGGATGGCCCGGGCAGATTGACGTCGAGAAGAATGATGTCGGGGCGGCCGGCGCGCATCTGTTCGAGGGCTTGCGGCCCGTCCTTCGCTTCGAGAACGGTGTAGCCGTGGGATGAAAGAGTAGTGCGCATGACGCGGCGAATCTGGGGTTCGTCGTCGACCACCAAGACGACCGAGTTGCTCATAGGGGCACGGGGCGCCGCGACTCGGCGGGAAAAGTGAAGGAGAAGACGGAGCCGCGGCCGCGCTGGCTGGTGAGGGAGACGGACCCGCCGTGAGCCTCGACGATGGCTTTGGCGATCGGGAGACCCATTCCGGTTCCCTGAATCGTGAAGCGCTGGTCGCGCCCCCGATAGAACTTCTCGAAAATCAGACCTTGCTCGGGATCGTCAATTCCATTCCCCTGATCGGCCACGCTGGTGACGACGAAATCTCCCGCCGACTCGGCGGTGATGACGATCGGACGGTCGGGCGGTGAATACTGATTGGCATTTTCGATGAGATGCACGAGAACTTCCCGGGCGCGGGGCAGATCGATCAGGACGCGGGGAAGATCTGCGGCGATGGCAAGCTGAATGGGACGCGAGCCGAGCGCCGTCTTGAGTTCCCTGAGAGCCGCCTCCACGACTTCCTGAATCGGGTGAGGCCCGATTTTCAGCTCGACTTCACCGGCGTCGAGCGCGGCCATTTCCTGGGCTTCGCCGACGAGGCGGTTGAGGCGGTCGGTCTCTTCGTTGATGATGAGAAGGAGGTCTGCGCTTTGCGCGGAGGAAAGTCCGGGATTGGAGAGGAGATTGGTGACGGCGGCCTTGATGGAAGTGAGGGGCGTGCGGAGATTGTGGGTGACGGAATCGAGAAGAGCGGTGCGGAGGCGTTCGCCTTCGCGAGTGGCTTCGGCCTGTCCGAGCTGCTCGACGGCGCGGGCGCGTTCCATGGCGATGGCAATCAACGTGCCGATGGCCTCGAGAGTCTGGCGGGAAAGAACCGGGCCGGAAATTCCGACGCTGCCAATGGGGCGCATGCCAAGCCGGACGGGAATGAAGCTCAGGCTGGCCTCGGCGTCAACCACGGGCTCTTCGCGGGCGACGACGGCTTTGAGGCGTTCGACGTCCAACTGAGGAATGGATGGGCCGGAGTGGTAGATTTTCTGCTTTTCGCCCAGGAACAGAGCGGCCGCGCCAACTTCGAATGTGTCCACAATTTGCACGGGGATGCGGTTGAGGAGCTGGATGACGTTACCGGATTCGAGCAGGCTGCGGCTGAACGAAAACAGACGCTCGATTTCCCGGCGGCGCGCGGAGGCCTCCTGCGCCTGGAGGCGAGCCCGGGAGGAAAGGTGGCTTGAAAGAACAGCGACGATCAGGAAGGCGAAAAGGGCGACCCAGTTTTGGGGGTCGGCAATCGTGAAGGTTCCGATAGGCGGCAGGAAGTAATAATTGAACGCCAGCATCGCGGCGACAGACAGGAAAACGGAAACGCTCAATCCCCACGCCGCCGAGACGAGAAGGATCACGAGGAGAAACGTCAGGGCGACCGTGGTGGCGTTGACCGGCAGCACTTCGCGATAAAAGAAAGTGATGCCGACGACCAGGGCAAGCGCGACGCTAAATTGGAAGATCCGGAACGCCAGGGACACACGCACCCGAGCATTCTACCGTAGCTTTTCGAGCGGCTCTCCATGAGAATATCAGCGTGCCCAAGACCCCCGAACAGTGGCTGGAAGCAGCCAAACAACCGGAAAAAGCCAAAGGGATCCTCAAGCTTTTTTTGGGGTACGCCCCGGGTGTGGGCAAGACGTACAACATGCTGAGCGAAGCAATCCGGCGGAAAAGCAGAGGCGAGGACGTGGTCATCGGCGTGGTGGAGACCCACGGGCGCAAGGGAATCGCCGAGCTGGTGCCGGAGATCGAGATCGTTCCGCGGCGGAAGATCGATTACAAGGGAACGATGTTCGAAGAGATGGACGTGGACGCGATACTGGAGCGGAAGCCGATGGTGGCGCTGGTGGACGAGCTGGCGCACACGAACATTCCCGGAAGCAAACACCGCAAGAGGTATGAAGACGTGCTGGACCTGCTCGACGCGAACATCGACGTGCTGTCCACGGTCAACATCCAGCATATCGAAAGCATCGCGCCGATCGTGCGGGCGATAACGGGAGTTCCGGTGCGAGAGACGGTTCCGGACTGGCTGCTGAAGGTGTCGCAGGAAACCGTGATGATCGACCTGACGCCGGAAGCGCTGCAGAAGCGGATGCAGCGCGGCGACATCTACGTGCAGGACAAAGTGGAGCAAGCGCTGCGGAATTTCTTCCGGCGCGGGAATTTGATCGCGTTGCGGGAATTGGCGCTCCGGCAGGTGGCCGAGCAAGTGGACCGAAGCCTGGAATCCTACATGGAGGAAAAGGATATCCAGGGCAAGTGGGCGGTGAAGGAAAGAATCGTGGTGTGCATCAGCGGGAATCCGAAGGCGCAATACCTGGTGGCGAGGGCGGCGCGAATGGCGCGGCGGATGGACGCGGACCTATACGCGCTGCACGTGGATTTGGGGGAAAACAGCGAGGAAGATGAAAAGACGCTGACGGCGAACCTGCAATTCGCGGAGAGCCTGGGGGCGAGGCTGGTGAGGCTGAAGGGAGACAATTTTTCGGACACGGCGTCGGAATTCGTGCGTGAAAAGCACATCACGCAGATCATTTTCGGGAGGTCGGCCGTGGAAGGATTGCGAAAGCTTCTGTATCTGAACACCATCAACCGGTTCTTACGCGACGCGCCGGGAGTGGACGTGCACATCGTGACGCAGGAGCCGGACTGAGGGGCGCGTCCGGGCGAGATTCACTTCAAGGCAGGCTTGAGGGCGTGAGCGGCGGCTTCGTCTTTATTGAGGATCATCTGAACGGGCTCGCGGATGGCGTGGTCGGCCATGGAGTTCTGAATCCGTTCGAGCAAGCTCGCGGTGACTTCCTGGCCGCGGGCAATCAGCAATAGTCCTTTCGACGAGCGGACATCCTCGGCAAAGACCATGCCGGGGCGCATCTGCGCGAACCGGAGCTCGAGGAGCTTCGTGTCGCGCGAATTTTCGCCACGAAGCGCGGCGATCGCTTCGAGCAAGGGCGGGTCGTACCAACCGACGCGGCTGCGGAGGACTTCGACGGGCGAAATCGAGGACTCGCGGTCGGACTCGAGCAGATCGAGATCGAGGGCGAGTTTCAAGGCGCGAGCACCCCAGGGAATTCTTTCGCCCGAGATGTTGTCGGCGGGCGCTCCCTTCCCGTCGTAGCGGCGAGCCTGCAATCGCAAAATATCGCGCACACCCTCGAGGCGAGGAATGTGCGCCAAGAGGCTTTCGGTAACGTGAGGAAGACGCTCGACCATTTCCTCCTCCTGCTTGGTGAGAGCGTCGTTGTGATAGACCCTTTCCTGAGTTCGAGAAGGAAGAGTAACGGCGCCAATCTGAGAAAAGACGGCGGCCACTTGCGCGGCCCAGCGGTCCTTGACCTGGCAATGATCCTGGAGCTGAGCCAGGGTTCGCTGCACGCGGGTGGCTCGGCCGAAAGCGGTGGGGTTGGCGAGAGCCAAAATTTCGCTCAAGACTTTGACGCTTCCTTGCAGAGTTTGTTCCAGCAAGACTTTTTCCGACGTCACAAGGCGATTGGCTTCGACGCCGGCCGCCAGGGCCTTGACCAAAACGCCGGTGGGGCAAGGCTTGGTGAGAAAGCGGAAAATATTGCCGTCGTTGACGGCGGCGATGGCCGCTTCCATATCGCCGTAGCCGGTGAGAAGGATGCGGCTGGTGTCGGGGACGATCGTCCGGGCGGCGGCGAGAAAATCGATGCCGGACATTTTCGGCATGCGGAGGTCGGAAACCACGACGGCGAAGGGCCCCTGGGTTCGGAGAAGGTCGAGCGCGGCGGCCCCTTCGGTGGAAGTTTCCACGTGGTAAAGAACCCGCAAAGTGCGGGCGAGCCCCTCGAGAACGTTTTTCTCGTCGTCGAGGCAAAGGATGCGAGGCTTTTCCGGATTGGTCATGGTTTCACCCCCTGCATTTGACTTGCGAGAATCTCCGCCATCTCGCGCCACCCGGGAATTCTCCCGGCAATATGGAGCGAGTCGAGCAATTCCGAGTCGAATTCTGAAACCTCGCCGACGCCGGCACCCACGGATGGGCGGCCGGCCTGGGAGGCAAGAATGTTGGCGATGTAAACGCCGGTGACCAGGTCCAAATTCACCGGCCTTGCCCGGCGTGGCTGGTGATGGTGAGCGATGGCTTCGATGACGGGGTAAGGCAGACCCCAAAGCGCCAGGAGGTAGGCGCCCACCTCGGCATGAGAGATGCCAAAGAGCCGCTCTTCCACCTGGTGGAAAGGCAGGTGTTCGCGGTTGGCAATATCCAGGGCGCGGGCCATCTGGACCGGAGCGCGTTCGGCGACGACGAGCTGGCCAATGTCGTGAAGGAAAGCGGCGACAACGATTCCTTTCGAAAGACCCTCGCGCTCGGAAAGTCCGGCGGCAATGCGAGCGGCGAGCTGAGAGTGGGCGTCAAATTCATCGAGCGAAAAGCCGGGGATTCTGCCGTCGGGACGGAAGGCGCGGAAAGCTTCGACGGAGAGTACGAGGTGATGGAGGATATTCGAGCCGATCAACGTGACGGCTGTCTGGATGTCTGTGACATCGCGGGGAATTCCAAAAAACGCGGAGTTGACGAGCTGAAGAACCTTTGCGGCGATGGCGACGTCTTTTTCGATGACCGTCACAATCCGCACGATCGAAGGCTCCGGTGATTCCAACTCCTTTTGGAGCTCGAGGTAGGTGCCCGGAGCCGAAGGGAGAGCGCGGAGCGAACCGATCAGACCGGCGAGAGCCTTGTTCTTCAGCAGATCGGTGAGGCACGTTCCGCGCTCGATGGCCGAGCAGAGCTTTTCAGCGTCGCAGGGCTTGAGGAGGAATTGGTGGGCGACGGGGACGGCGCGATAGGAGGATTCGAGCTCGGTATAGCCGGACAGCACGATGCGCAACGTGCCGGGATATTTTTCGCGGACAATATCGAGAAGCCGGGCACCATCCATTCGGGGCATGCGCATGTCCGTGACGACCACGTCATAGGAACCGGCCTCCATCATGGAAAGCGCGTCCTGGCCGCTCGAAGCGAAATCCATCTCCCAGAGGTTTCTCTGCGGACGGAGCATGCGCTGCAACCCCTCGAGGATGCGGGGCTCGTCGTCAACAAAAAGAACGCGCTTCATACCAGCACCGCTTCGGGACCGGCGCGCACCGGATTCACGGGCAGGCGGACGTAAAACGTGCTGCCTTTTCCGACTTCGGTGTCGAACGTGAGGGTGCCTCCGTGCTTTTCGACGACGATGGCCCTGGCAAGAGCGAGCCCCTGCCCCGTTCCCTTCCCCACTTCCTTGGTCGTGAAGAAAGGCTCGAAAATTTTCGAGTGAATGGACTCGGGGATGCCGGTGCCGGTGTCGGAAATCGCGATTTCGACGGTAGCGCCGTCGTGCCGGGTTCGCACGGTTACGAGGCCTTTTTCACCGGTATCCCGGACAACGCTGCCGATGGCGTGGGCGGCGTTGACGAGGAGGTTCAAAAAGACCTGGTTCAAATCTCCCAGATGGCAGGCGACGGGAGGAATGGCGCCGAATTCAGTGCGGATATCGGCGACGTATTTGAACTCGTTGCGGGCCACAACGAGGGTGCTTTCGAGAGCGCGATTGAGGTCGGCGTAAGTTTTCTCGGTGGACTGGTCCACGTGCGAGAATTCCTTCATGGCGCGAACGATGGTGGCGACGCGTCCAATTCCTTCCAGCATTTGTTCCAGAGCTTTTGGGACTTCGCTCTCGAGGTAGGTCCAATCCATCCTTTCGCGCAGGTCGCGGTCCCGGGCGAGGAGTTCGGGGGCGACGGGCCCAAGGCTCGCCGCAGCGATGATTTCGTCCTGCCCTTTCACGAGATTTATGGTTTCCAGAAACGAATTCTGGAGAAACCGGGTGTTGTCGGCGACAAATTGAATGGGAGTGTTGATTTCGTGCGCGATCCCCGCCGCGAGGCCGGCCACCGCTTCGAGCTTTTGGGCATGGCGCAACTCGACTTCCATTTGCTTGCGCGCCGTGATATCGCTGAAGCAAACGACGGCACCCGTAATGGCGCCGCCTTCGACGACGGGAATGGACGAGTATTCGACGGCCAGGCGGTCCCCGCCGCGTTTCCTGAAAAATTCGACGTCGCACCTGATTTCCTGCCCGGATTTGAGGACCGCCAGGATCGGCCCATCGTCGCGGGAATACTCGGCGCCATCGGCGCGGGCGTGGCGCATCAGGTCGTGAGCGTCCTGATCAATCGCCTGGGCGGCCGGACAATCGAACATTCGCGCGGCGGCCCGGTTCATGAAGGTAATCTTGAGGTCGAGCCCAACCCCGAAAATTCCCTCGGACGCCGAATCCAAAATCAGGAGCCGCTCGCGCGTCAGGCGGTCCTGCAATTGTTCGGCAAGTTTACGGGCCATGAACTGGCCCATCTGGCTTCCAATGCTCGCAACGACTTTGGCGAGTTCGTCGTCGGCGTCCACGGGGTCGGGGCTTAGGAATTCCATGACTCCCAAGACGCGAACGCCGATCACGATGGGAAACGCAAGGAGGCTCCTCGCGCCTTCCTGAACGGCCACTTCCCAGCCGGGGAACAGCTCGGCGCGCATCAAGTTGGGAATCAAGAGCGGCGCGCCGAGGGCCCAGACCTGGCCGGGAAGTCCCCGCCCGCGGACAAAGCGGATGGGGCGGACGCGCTCCTCGAATTTGGAGAGGATGCCGGGAGCGACGCGAAATGCGCGGACGTTTTCGAGGGCCGAGTCGGCAGCATCGCAATGCCAGATCTGGCCGTAGCTGCATTCGAGGTATTTGCAAAGCGCGGGGAGGAGCCTTTCTTCGGCTTGAGCGAGGGAGTCGGATTCCGCCAGTGCCCGGGACACGGCGGATTGCAGCGCGGTGCGGCGCCGGGCGCGCGCCCTCTCGATTCCGTAGGAGAGAACGCGTTCGAGAGCCGCGCTGTTCATCCGGCCCTTCAGGACGTAATCCTGGGCGCCGGCACGAACGGCTTCGAGAGCCGCGGAGTGGTCGAGTGAATTAGTGAAAACCACGACAGGAATCTCGCGGACACTCGACTGCAGCTCGCTCATGCTCTTCAAGCCTTGCCATCCGGGCACTTCGGGATCGACGAGAGCAATATCGAAGCGCATCTTCTCGGCGGCCTCGACGCCGTCCTTCAGAGAGTTCACGGTATGGATGGAAAACCTGGTGGCTTTTGATTCCTTCAGCTTGCGGGCAGCCTCGACCGCCTCGATTTCGTTTGCGTCAATCAAGAGCACACGGACTTCGCGCGGCATCGCGTGTCCTCGCATTTCCACGCTGAAAATTTCCGGGGCCCGGCGACGGGAATCCCTGCCCGAACGCCGGGGAAATTCCACACCCGTATAGGAAATGCAATCGGCCAATTCGCGAGAAGGATTAGAAAGAGAAGAGAGCAGGAGCAGACCGTTGCGGGGGTAAAGGCCGGCTAAAGATTAATCATCGGCAGGGATATCGAATTGAATCAGGTCGGCCTGAAAGCCGCGCGTCTTCACCATGCCGTAAGCGATGCCCACGGACATCCAGACGGCTCCGAGGATGATGGCGTAGCGCCCCAAATTGCGCCAGATGTAAAAGCAAACGAGGAAACCCAGGACGGGAGAGAGGAAAAGGAGCACGCGCTTTTCCTGCGAGCGCCAGAAATAACGGAGAAAGGCGGCGGCATTGACGCCCATGAAGGCAATCAGAGCGCCGAAATTCAGCAGCTCCGCCCCGCGTTCGTAGGATATGTAAAAGGCGCCGATGAGAGCGATGGCGCCGACAAAGAGGACGTTGTTGCGCGGGATGTGATTTTTCGGGTCGATCGCGCCGAAGAATTTTTTGGGGATGCCGTCGCTGCGCCCCATGCCGTAGAGCAGACGAGCCGCTCCCAATTGCGAGCCCATGCCCGACCCGATGTTGGCGATGAGGATGGTGAAATTGACCAGCTGAAAGAGGAAAAATCCGCCCACCTGGCGAGCCACCAGGGGAAACGCCGACTCGACCATGTTTTCAGGAAAGGGTCTCGAGCCCCAAACGAGCTGGGCGGCGTAGACCTCGAGCGAAGAGAGAATCCCGGTGACGACGCAGACCAGAACCGTGGCCAGAAGAATATTGCGGCGGGGATTTTCGACTTCCTCGGAAAAGGTGGAAATGGCGTCGAAGCCGATGTAGGTGAGAACGGCGATGGAAGTTCCGTGAAAAATTCTTCCCAGGTTGAAGGTGGAAGGATCGTAAAGCGGAAGCGAGAAGAAACCCGCGCCGTAGTGATGAATTCCCCAGAGGAAGCGGATCACAAACGCGAAGAAGATGATGACCACAATGGACATGCCGCCGGCCAGCGCTTCGTTGATGCGCGCTGAAGTCTTCACACCGCGGAGGTTCAAGGCCGTGAACATGACGGCGTAACCCACCGCGAGAACGGCGTAAGGGACACCGGGAAGAATGTTTTGGGTCAGCTTGCTGCACAAGACGGTGCAGATCAGCGGGTTGAGGATGTAATCCATGACCATGGCCCATCCGGTGACGTAGCCGAGAGCCGGATGCAATTCGCGACCCACGTAGGTGAACGCCGAACCCGCGCTGGGATAGGCGCGCGCCATTTGTCCATAGCTGATGGCCGTGAAGAGCATGGCGACCATGGCGATGAGAATCGTGGTGACGACGTGGCCGCCGGCGGCGTTGTTGATGACGCCGTAGATTCCCATCGGGGCGATCGGCTGGATGATCACAATCCCGATAAACACGAGATCCCAGACGCCGAGAACGCGCTTCAGCTTGGCAGGTCCGCCTAGAGCGGGGATGGATTGGTCGGGCATGGCCGCCTTTCAGGAACTCGGGATTCGGGCGTTGGCAAGAGCGTGGCGGAGATCATTCGGTTGTGACGGCCTTGACGAGATTGCGGGGATTGTCCACATCGGCGCCATTAAGCACGGCAAAGTGGTAGGCAAAGAGCTGGAGCGGGACCACCTCGAGAATCGGGAGAAGAAGTTCCGGAGCCTTGGGGACCAAGATGACGGCATCGGCGAACCGCGAGACTTCGGCGTCTCCCTCCGAAGCAATCACGAGGGATTTTCCGCCGCGGCTCTGAATGTATTCCAGGACACCCAGCGTTTTCTGGTAACGCAGCATGGAATCCGGATCGGATTCATCGCGGGTGGCGAGGGCCACGATGGGAAGCTTGTCGTCGACGAGAGCGTTCGGACCGTGGCGCAATTCGCCGGCGGGAAACCCTTCGGCCTGGACGTAAGAAATTTCCTTGAGCTTCAACGCGCCCTCGCGGGCAATGGCGTAATGAACCCCGCGGCCGAGATAGAGGAAAGCCCTGGCGGCCTTGAGATTTTTAGCGCAGGCGGCAGCGCGCTCGTTCCAGGAATCGAGCGACGCTTCAAGCTGCTCGGGAATCAGGAAGAGGTCGCGCAGGTGGGCGCGGGTGACCTCGGAAGTCATTCTGCCGCGCTTGCGGGCCAGAAAGAGGGCCAAGAGGTAGAGGAGGGTAAGTTGCGAAGTGAAGCTTTTGGTGGCGGGGATCGCCTTTTCGACTCCGGCGCGGGTGTGGAGGGCGGCGCTGGCCTCGCGGGAGATGGTCGAGCCGGGGACGTTGGAAATCGCGACGGTTTTGGCGCCGCGATTGAGGGCTTCGCGCTGCGCGGCGATGGTGTCCGCCGTTTCTCCCGACTGGGTGATCACGACGACGATGGGGTCGGCGCCCGCGTGGGTGGAGCGGTAGCAATACTCGCTGGAATATTCGACGTCCACGGCGACTCCCGCGAGGTCCTCCATCGTGATTTCGCCGGCGAGCCCGGCATGGCGGCTGGAGCCGCTGGCGGCGATGATGATTTTCTTGAAGGCGAAGAGCGCGTTTTCGATGGGCTGAAGGTCGTTCGAGAAAATCACGTCCGCTTCGACATTTTGGCGGATCGTTTCGCGAATCGCGCGCGGCTGTTCATAAATTTCCCGGAGCATGGCGTGCGGGAAGTTCGTGGCTTCCAAGCTTTTGCGTTCTGGACTCAACGGCCGCCCCCTCGTGTTTGATTTCGATCCGGCGCCGCTTGCGCGGAGCCAGAGGATACGTTCACAACGGCCGGCGGGACGTTCCAGGCGTCCACGGCGAGTTCCAGCGGGCCTTGGCGAGCCTGGGCCGAACCGATGGTGGCCACGAGGTTCCGCGTCTCTCCGGGCATGAGGTCAACGTAATTGTCGCTCCACTCGACGGGAAGGATGTCGCCGTGGGTGGCCGCCTGGCGGACCGCAGCGCGAACGCGAAAGGCCAGGTGGGCGCTCGAGTTTTTCAGCGTGACGACGACCTCGGAATTCGCCGGACCGAAGCGAATCGAAGCCGCCGCTTGCACGGACGCTTGCGGCAGGCTGTTCAAAGCTTTCAGATTCTCGTACGACGAGACGGGCGTGAATTTGTAGTCGGTTCCGGCCCAGTCGTACACGTTGTGCTTCTCCGAGAGCCAGTAGAAATTGGAGCTGATGTCCGAGCCACCCGCGTCGCGCAGATCGAGTTTCAGGAAATAGACCGGCGAGGACTTCACGAAGGCAGCGGCGGGAATCGTGAAGGCCTTCTGCACCTGGTCCGGGCCCACACCGACGGCGGCCTGGCGCGAAAACAGGGGTTTCAGGTTCACATCATACAGTTCCGCGCTCACATTCATGCCGTCATATTTCGCGTAGCGGCTGTTGACGACGACGATGCTGCCATCGTCGTAGGAGTACTGCACGTGGAGGGGCTCGCAGGCCTTTTTCACGCCGAAATAGGCGCCGGCCGGCTCGAGATAATAGTCGTAGAGGTGCCAGATGAGGGAGGGCCAGGCGTTATTGAGCATCCACTGAATCACACCCGTGGAAGTGTACTTGTTGCGCGAGTAGGCCTCGAACATCGCGCGCTCGGAATCGTAGGCCATCGCCTGCGCCTTGATTTCATAATCGCGGAAATCGGCGGGCTTGCCGTAGATGTCGTCCATCGCGCCGTCGAAATGCTTCAGGTTTTGAAAGCCTTCGAGGCCGGCGTGGAATTCCCATACGGGATCGCCCGGGTGAATGTCGGCATCGGGGAGGAATTTTTTCAGGCTGTCGAGGGGAGGAACCGACGGGCCGGGCCCGGTCTCCGTATTGAATCCGAAGGCGCCGCCGAATTGCCAGACATCCGAGAGCCAGTAATCCGGAGGGACGTAGTCGTACGGTCCGGTCATCTTCACGCCGGAGACGCCGGTCAGGTGGCTTATTTTTTGTGACGCCGAGGAGATGTAGGGATTGGGCCAGGAAGCGTTTTTGAGCGCCTGGATGTAGGACTCCTCGACGTTCGGAGGAGGAGGATTGTCGCTGCCGTTCAGCCAGGCGAGGAGGCTCGGGTGGCTGCGGAGACGGAGAATTTGCGAGGTCACGGAATCGGTGGCGATCTCGAGATCCCGCGGCTTCCATTTCTTCCACTCTTCCCAGTGATCGCAGCAGCACCAACCGGCCATGACGAGGATTCCCTGTTCGTCCGCCAATCGGAAAAATTCGTCGCTCTCCATCTTCCCTTCGAGGCGAAGAGTATTGAGATTCAGGTCGCGGACGTAGCGGAACTGCTGCGCCATTTTTTGATCGTCCTCACGCAAGAGCATGTCGGGCGCCCAGCCGCCGCCGCGAATCAGGATTTTCCGCCCATTGACGCGAAACAGGAGATGCTGGTTTTCATCGAGGGCGGCGGTGATTTCGCGAATGCCGAAGCGCGCGCTGGCGACGTCGTCCGTGCGGTCACCTTCGACGAACCGCAGGGTCACCTGGTGCAGGTTCTGCGGGCCCATCACATACGGCCACCAGAGTTTCGGGTCCCGGACGCGGAGAACGGGAAATTGATCGGGCGAGAAGCGAACTTTACGGGTCTCCCCGGGCTGCAACACCAAGGCCTGCTGAAAATGAATATCCTCGATGGCGCCTTCGAGTGTTCCGCTTACCGCCGACTGGCTGGCATTTTTCAACTGCGCCTCAACCGTGAGATCGGCTTCTTCGAGCGAGCCCGGCTCCGGAAAATGAGTGCTGACGAAGGGGTAGCGGACAGCCACGGGGCCGCTGGAGCGCAGAAAGACGCCTCTCCACAAACCCATGTTCTTGTCCGGCGGCGCGGGGTTCCAATCCACCCAGTTGACGCCCAGGTCGTCCGGCGTCTGCGCGAAGGTTTCGACGGCAAGCGCGTTGGGGCCTTTGTGGTCAACGAATTCTGTGATTTCGAATTCATACGTTCGATAGGCGCCGGCCACGTCCTGGTCCGACGCGACTTTGCGCCCGTTGAGCCAGATATTCGCGCGGTAATTGATTCCGCCAAAGTCGATCCATACGCGACGCCCGGCGTAGTCGGGAGGCAAGCGGAATTCGGTGCGGTACCACCAAGAGCAGCGAAACGGGCTGTCTTTGGGCATATCGAGGCGCGAGAAATTCTTGCCCTTCGGATGGTCACCTCCGGGCAGGGATCGCAAATTCGTGCCGAAATAGGGGTCGGGGTACGTTTTGTCGGCCACCAATGCGGCCACAATCGTGGATGGAACGGTGGTGGAGTGCCAGGCGGAAGTGGAAAATCCCGCGGCGGAGATTTGCGCGCCATCCGCCTGCACATCGCACGAGGATTGCAGCATCCAGCCCTCGTGGAGCTCGATTGGCGCGTCAGGTCCGGGAGCGGCGGCCGCGGGCGGGCGCGCGAAGGCGGAGGACAAGGCCAGCGGCAGGGCCAGAAAAATCAAGAGCGCGCGGAAGGGAGATGGGATCCGGAGAAAGGAGAGAGACGCAAGGCGGACGCGGAGTTTCATGCCGAGCCTTCAGGCGGCGCCGCTGCCGGGGCCGCGCAATGGATTTATTAAAGTTTAATGAACAATCTTGCCGCGCCCGCCCGGTTCTGTCAAGGCGTTCCGGCGCCCGCTTCCCTCAACTGATGGCCCGGGTCGATTCCCGGACGGCCAGCTCCGGCGCCAGTTGGCGGTGCACGGCTAAAAACTCGCGCTCCTCGGCCGCCGCGCTGATTCCCTCGAGAATCAAGCTTACGGCGAGGTTGCCCATGGTCTCGAGCGGCTGGCGGACGGTGGTGAGGGCCGGGACCGAGTACGCCGCGGGAGTGACGTCGTCGAAACCGATCACCGAACAGTCCTCGGGGACGCGGAGGCCCATGCGCGCCAGCCCGCGGATGACGCCGAAGGCCGTCATGTCGTCGAAGGCCATCACCGCGGTGAATTTCCTCTTGCGCTTGAGCAATTCGTCCACGAGCTTGAGCCCGCCCTCGTATCCGGAATCCGAGTCGAGCGAATCGGAGAGGTCCACGACGAGCGAGGGATCGATTTCGAGGCCCACGGAGCGGGCAAACGAGGTGACGCCGCGCCAGCGGGGCGAGGTGTCGCCCAGCATTTTGGGCCCGCGAATATAGGCGATTTTCCGGTGACCGAGGGAGTAGAGATGCTCGATGGCCAGATGCGCACCGGCTTCGTTGTCGACCATCACCGAACTGATCGAGCCGGTTCGCAATTCCCTTCCGATCATGGCCGCCGGAATGTTGCGCTTCTCGAGGTCGGCGAGCAAGTCAATGTCCACGAACAGCCAGTTGGCGACGATGATCAGACCCTCGACGGGACGGGCCAGCAGCATCTCGAGATAGCGCTCGAAACGGCCGCGCTGATTGTGAGCGTCGGTGAAAATCGGGAGGAAGGAGGCCTGGTAGAGGGAAGTTTCAATTCCCCGCAGAACCTGGATGCAATACGGGTCGCTGACGTCGAAAACCATCACGCCGACCGTGTGGCTGCGCTTGGCGCCGGCAAACCGGCGGAGGAGCTTCGGGCGGTAATCGAGTTTTCGGGC
This sequence comes from Verrucomicrobiia bacterium, assembly GCA_035503815.1. GTDB lineage: Bacteria > Acidobacteriota > Terriglobia > Acidiferrales > UBA7541 > Palsa-295. The sequence goes on along the minus strand of DATJTF010000033.1, from coordinate 25,190 downwards.
GGCTTTTTCGATTCTGTCCTTGGTGTGCGGCGGGATATAGCGGGCGAGAGGGGCGTTGTTCAAAACGATCGAGACCGTGGCCGTGGAAACGCCGCTGGCTTGCGCGACATCGCGCAGAGTGACGCCATTTTTCCTTTTCGATTTACGCGCCAAGTCCGCCCTCTTCCGCAGCCGGAGGACCGAAGCAAACGCCGCTTCGCACACGGCCCATACGGCAATTGTGGCGGAATAATATCATCAAGAGGCCCCGTCCCGTTTCGGAGATCGCTCCTGAATTTCCGCCCGCCAGCGCGGAGCGCGCCGGGTCCAAAGGCTGGGATTTCCCGCCGCGGGCGCGTCTCGAAGCCGGGAGAACGGGTGTATACTCCCGCCGCATTTCAAATCGGAAGGAGATCCCGGCCCTATGCCCCCCTTTGATTCTTTCGAGATTTCGCGACGCAGTGTATTGGGAATTTTTTCCGCCGCCGGTTTGTCGGCGCTTTCTCCCCATGGTCTCGGCGCGCCAGTGGAAAAAGGCGGCCCGAGAAAATTCATGATTGATACGGACACGGCATCCGACGATGCCGTGGCCCTGGTGATGGCGCTGCGGAATCCCAGCGTCCACGTCGAAGCCATCACGGTGGTAGCCGGCAATATGCCCATCCAAAAAGGCGTCCAGAACGCGCTCTATACGCGCGACCTCTGCAAGTCGGACGCGCCCGTGTATCAGGGATCGGCCGCCCCGCTCATCCGCCCGCTTCACACCGCCGAATACGTTCACGGCAACGACGGGATGGGCGACATCGGGCTGCCTCTCACCGGGCGCAAGCCTGAATCGAAACATGCGGTGACGGCGATCATCGAAACGATTCATCGCAACGAGGGAGAGATCACGCTGGTCACGCTGGGCCCCTTGACGAACGTCGCGCTGGCGGTGAAGGAAGACCCGTCGATTGTTCAAGGAGTGGCCCGGTGCGTCATCATGGGAGGAGTGGGGTTCGGCGTGGGCAACGTCACGCCCGCCGCCGAATACAATATCTGGGTCGATCCGGAAGCGGCCAAGATCGTGTTCGATTCGGGACTTCCGATCGAAATGGTGGGCTGGGACATTTCAGTACAGTCGGCTGTATTCGATCCCCAGACAGCGGCGGAACTGCGGAATATCGGCACGCCGCTCGCCCATTTCTGCGTGGATATTCAGAAGGCGCTCAACCACTTCGCTCTCACCCGGACGAAACTGCCCGGATTCGATCTGCCCGACCCGATTACGATGTCCATCGCCATCGATCCGACGATTGCGACGAAGACCGAACACACGAATGTGGACATCGAGACGGCCGGCGGGCTTACGCTTGGGGAAACCGTGGTCGATCATTTGGGAGTCACGGGAAAAGCGGCGAACGCGACCGTGGTGCGCGAGGCTTCGCGGCAGGGCTTTCTCGACCAGCTGCATCAAGCCGTCCGCGCCTGATACAGAGCACCGACGCGCGAGGTGAGGCGCAAAGCGGACCGTGCTCCGATTCCGGCTCGCTGCGAACGACGGCTACACGTGCGGGATTTGCGAAACGTTCCAGCCGCCGCCGAGCGCTTTGACAAGCAAAACGCTGGCGGCCAACCTGCGGGTGAGGATTTCGACGGCAGTCACTTCGTCTGCGAGGGCGGCATTTTGGGCCGTAGTGACTTCGAGATAGCTGGTCACGCCGCCCTTGTAGCGGTTGATCGAAAGATCGAGGGAATGCTGCGCGGCAGCGACAGCGGCGCTCTCCGTTTGGGCTTCGTCCTGGAGGATGCGCAAGGCGGCGAGATTGTCCTCGACCTCCTGAAAGCCGCCCAAAACCGTTTGGCGGTAATTCGCGACGCTTTGATCGTGCAGGGCGACGGCCTCTTGGGTGAGGCCCCGGCGCCTCCCCGCGTCGAATATTGTCTCCGCACCAGCGGCGCCGAAGGACCAGAGCCCGCTGGGACCTTGGATGAGCGTGCTGAGGGCGCCGCTTTCAAATCCGCCCGCCCCGCTGAGAGTGACGAGCGGGAAATACGCCGTCTTTGCAACGCCGATTTGCGCATTGGCCTCTTCCACGCGGCGCTCGGCAGCGGCAATGTCCGGCCGGCGTTCGAGTAAATCGGAGGGAACGCCCGGGGGAATTTGGGGCGGAGGCGCGGTCAGCGGTAGCGGAGCTATTGAGAAGGTGGAGGCGGGTTTTCCGACGAGCACGGCGATGGCGTGCTCATAGGACGCGCGGGACACACCCACGTCCTGGGCCTGGGCGCGCGTGGTCTCGAGCAGAGTTTTTGCCTGTGCCACGTCCACGGCGGACACCAGCCCGCCCTTGTAGCGATGTTCGGTCAAATCGAGTGCGGTTTGATAGGAGCCCACGGCGGAATCGAGCAGGGCTTCTTCGGCGTCAAGGCCGCGCAGCTCGAAATAATCGTAGGCCAGCTCGGCGTGCATGCTGAGATTGACGTTGGCCAAATCGGCGGCAGTGGCCTGAGCTTCCGAGCGGCTGGCTTCGACGTTGCGGCGAACCCGGCCCCAAAGGTCCGGCTCGTAGGATGCATCAATCGGGAGAACGTAGTCGGAATAGTCGCTCTTCGAGACGCCCTTGCTGAACAGCGGGGCGTTGCTCGAGACGTGCTCGCGGTCGAGCGAAAGTCCTCCGGTAACAGTCGGGAAATAATCCGCTCTGGAAACGCGCAGGGCCGCGCGGGCCTCGGCGAACTGGGCCACGGCGGATTTGATTGTCTGGTTCGAGACGGTCACCTGATCTTCGAAGGCGTCGAGCTGCGAGTCCTGGTAAACCTCCCACCACTTGCCTTTCGGCGCGGCATCGCTCGGCTGCGCGGCTTTCCAGCCGGGAGCTTCCTTATATGCGGGAGGAACCTCGACCGCCGGGCGGACGTAGTTGGGTCCAGCCGTGCAGCCGCCAAGCAGAATTATTGCGAGCAGGGCCGTCCAGGCGGAAGGGCGCCCGCGAGGCGCGGGGCAGGTCCGCGGAATCGGTTGGTTCGCGCCGATGGCTTGCCGGATGAGCATGGATCAGTGGCCGGCGGAATTGCCGGGAGTGACAATCCGCACTTCCTCTCCGTCAACCAGCGAATCGGGCGGGCTATCAATTACCAGGTCGGAGCCGGTGAGACCGGAGACGACCTCGACTGTGGTTCCAAAATCCCGGCCGATAGTGATGGGAACGAGCTCGGCCTTATCGCCGTTCCGCACGGTCGCGACTTGCATTCCGGCCGTCCGGAAGACCAGAGTCGTGACGGGAATGATGTAGGTCGGCGCGCCGCTCGGAATTTTCATGTGCACCTGGGCGTAAGCTCCGGGGAGCAGCTCACCGGTGGGATTGGGGACGTCCACTTCCACAAGGAGCGTGCGCGAAGAAAGATCGATGGCGTTGGCGGTGCGGACGACTTTTCCGGGAAAGGTCTTGCCGGGAAATTCCTGGAGCATGAGGTACGCGGGAATTCCGGGCTTTACCATCGCCGAATCGATTTGGGGTACGTTGATGTAGACACGAAGAGTGCTGATGGCGGCGATGTGGAAAAGCTCCTTGGCGGTTCCGCCGTTGGTTCCGGCGTCAATCAGATCGCCGATATCGGTGTCGCGGGCGGTGATCACGCCGTCGAACGGGGCATAGACCTTTTCGAAGGAAACCAGTTCCTGGAGCCGCTTCACATTGGCCTGAGCGGAAGCGACCATGGCTTTTTTGGCTTCGTAGTCGCCGACGGAGTTGTCCACATCCTGCTTGGCCACCGAATCGGTGCCTTTCAGGCCCTGGTAACGGTTATAGGTGATTTGCGAGAGCTGGAAATTGGCCTGGGCGGTGTTCAAATCGGCCAACGCCTGGCGGAGTTGCGCATCCACTTCCGGCGTTTCGATGTCGGCCAGGAGCTGGCCGGCTTTCACCCGCCCGCCGATGTCCACGTACCATTTTTTCAGGTAGCCGTCGGTTCGCGCGTAAATGGGAGCATCGATATAGGCCTCGATATTTCCCGGCAGAATGATTTCCTGCTGCGGCGCGCCCTTTTGCGGGTGAATCACAGCGACAAGAGGAATCGCGAGCATGCGTGTTTCGGCCTTGAGAGCCGCGCGCGCCCGCCTGCGAGGAATGATGCCCACCGCGACGATCCCGGCGACGACCAGCAGAACGACGATCACGGTCAATGCGCCGCGCCCAGACTCTCCTGTGTTAGCGCGGCCGGGAGAAGTGGGCTCTCTTCGCACATCTTCAGCATTGGCTACTTTCATCGGCTCCTCAGTGGAAGGGCGGCCGCCCGCGCAACTTCGCCGCCCGGCGTCATTCGCTTTCCGCTCCGCGTCCCTGCAGGAAACTGTGAACGATACCGAAAAACACGGGAACAAAGAAAAGAGTGGCGACCGTCGCGAACATGAGGCCGCCGATCACAGCGCGCCCGAGGGGGGCATTTTGCTCGCCGCCCTCTCCCAGGCCCAGCGACATCGGCAGCATTCCGATGATCATGGCCAGGGCGGTCATCAGAACGGGGCGAAAGCGCGTGTAGCCCGCGTCCAGTGCGGCGTCCGCCGGGGTCTTGCCTTCCGTCAGTTTTTCGCGCGCGAAGCTGACCATCAGAATGCTGTTGGAAGTCGCCACGCCCATGCACATGATGGCGCCCGTCAGCGCGGGAACGCTGATCGTGGTGTGAGTCACGAAAAGCATCCAGACGATGCCCGCCAGCGCCGCGGGGAGGGCGGTCAAAATGATGAACGGGTCCAGCCACGACTGGAAATTCACGACAATCAGCAAATATACCAGGAGGATCGAGAATGCCAGCCCGGCAAGCAGCCCGGCGAAGGAGGAGTTCATGGTCTGAATCTGGCCGCGAACGATCAACTGGGTGCCTCGCGGAAGGTATTTCCGGCTGGCGTCGAGAATCGGCTGCATGTCGCGAGCGACGCCGCCGAGGTCGCGGCCCTCGACCGAGCCGAAAATATCGATCACGGGCATGACGTTGTAGTGCGAGACCAGCCCCATCTCGGCGCCGCGGCTGAACGTGGCGAGGCTGGCCATGATCTGCGATTGCTTGGCGGACTGCCCCTCGACGGGGATATTTTCAAGCGCCTGCAACGAATCCGTGCGGTACTGCGGAGCCTGCGAATCGATGTTGTAGCTCACGCCGGTCCGGGGATCGAGGAAAAAAGTGGGCTGCGTCTGATAACTGCCGCTGAGGGAAATCAGCAGGTTCTGCGCCACGTCGCTGGCCGTGAAGCCCATCTGGCTCGCCTTGGTCCGGTCCACATCCAAATGGATTTTGGGCAGGTTGAAAACCTGCTGGATGTGCAGGTCCACCATGCCAGGAATAAATTTGAGCTTGTTGAGCAGATTATCGGCGAAATCGCGGTCGGCGGGCAGGTTGCGTCCGACGACCTGAACGTCGATCGGAGCGGGGAGGCCGAAATCGAGAATCTGGCTGACGATATCGGAAGGAATGAAGTTAAACGTAATCCCGGGGAAATCCTGGGCGAGGCGGATCCGCAGATTGTGCATATACATCGCCGTGGGGTGATGGTCTTTCGTAAGCTCGACCTGGATGTCCGCGTCGCCCGTGCCCACCGGCGCCGAATTGCTGTAGGACAGGTTGATGCTGCTGTAGGGCAGCCCGATATTGTCGATCACTCCGGCGAACTCGGAGGGCGGAATCACTTTCTTGATGTCGGCTTCCACGCGGTCGCAAATGGCCGCCGTGTCTTCGATGCGCGTTCCCGTCGGGGCTCTCATGTGCAGCTTGAATTCGCCGCTATCCACGGTGGGAAAGAAATCCTCGCCAACGAAGGGAAGGAGCGCGAAAGAAAGGATGCAGGCGGACAGGAAACACACGACAAACAGCTTGTGATGGCGGAGGCAGACCTCGAGCTTGCGGTGATACCACTGGCGGAAGTTCTCAAAACCCCTTTCGAATCGCAGCTGGATTTGGATGAAGGGATTATTCGATTCGCGCCTGGCTTCGTTGGCCTCTTCCGTCTGGGCCAGCAGCAGATACCGCGCCATCGTGGGGACGAGAGTCCGGGAAAGGAGGTAGGACGCGAGCATGGCGAACGACACGGCTTCGGCAAGGGGAACAAAGAGATATCGGGCCACGCCGGTCAGAAAGAACATGGGCACGAACACGATGCAGATCGAAAGGGTCGAAACGAGGGCGGGAACGGCGATCTGCTGCGCGCCATCGAGAATGGCCTGGACGATTTCCTTGCCCTGGTCGAGGTTGCGGTTGATGTTCTCGATTTCCACGGTGGCGTCGTCCACCAGGATGCCCACGGCTAAGGCGAGGCCGCCGAGCGTCATGATGTTGATCGTCTCTCCCAAGGCGCTGAGGACGATGAGGGACGTCAAGACCGACAAGGGAATCGAAACGGCGATGATGAATGTGCTGCGCCAACTGCCCAGGAACAGCAGAATCATGAGCCCCGTCAAACCGGCAGCGATGACGCCTTCGCGGACGACGCCGGTAATCGAGGCTTTCACAAACACCGACTGGTCGGAAATCGGGGTGACGACGAGCTGCGGCGGAAGACTGGCCACGGCGATCGGCAGCGTCTTTTTGACGTTGGCGACGACATCGAGAGTCGAAGCCGATCCGGATTTCAGGATCACCATCAGAGACGACCTCTGGCCGTTCACGCGAACGATGTTGGTCTGCGGCGGATACCCGTCGCGCACGTTGGCCACGTCCTTGATGTAAATCGTGGAGTTGTTGACCGTCTTGATCGGAAAATCGTTGATGTCGGATATTTTGAGCGGCGCACCGTTCATATCCACTTGGTATTCGAACGTCCCGATCTTCGCCGTGCCCGCCGGAAGAATGAGGTTTTGGGCCGCGATGGTGTTCGTCACGTCCACCGGGGTCAGCCCCTTGGACTGCAAGAGCGCCGGGTTCAAATCGATTTCGATCTGCCGCTGCTTTCCGCCGTAAGGATAGGGAACGGCCACGCCAGGGACAGTCACGAGGGATGTCCGCAGGAAATTCAACCCAATGTCGCCGAGTTGCGCCTCGCTCAATCCTTTGCCCGAAAGCGCCAATTGCAAGACCGGCACGTCCGAGGCGCTGTATTGGAGCACGAAGGGCGCCTGTGTTCCGGGGGGAAGCTGATGGATGATCGCTTCCGAGGCCGAGGAGACTTGCGAAACCGCCACGCCCATGTCCGCGCCAGGCTGGAAAAATATTTTGACGATGGCGCGTCCGTACCAGGATTGCGATTCGATATGCTCGATGTTCCCTACGCCGGTGGTGAGCAGGCGCTCATACTGGTAGACGATGCGGTACGACATCTCTTCGGGTGACAACCCGACGTAATTCCAGAGCACGCTGACAACGGGAATATTGATATCCGGAAAAATGTCCGTGGGAGTCCGCAGAATCGCGACCGACCCGAGAATAACCAGCAAGATGGCGGCGACGACAAACGTATAGGGCCGGCGAAGCGCCAGCCGGACAATCCACATCGATCTCTCCTAAGTTTGCAGCGGGGCAAACCGGAAGGCTATCTACCCGAAATCCGTACCATTTTAGTAGACGCACGCCCCCATTCCAAAGGTTCCAATTTTTTTCGAGGTTGGGAGCGTGGAAAGCGGGCCACTTTTTTCGGGCGAATCTCGAGTGGCATGAACCCGAATCTTCCCGCCGCACATCCAAGGAGGTGTGCGAAAGGCGCGAGGGAAGGCGGATCCCCGGCGGGACGGCTTTTGGGCCGCAACTCCAGGCCCCGGCCGGTGTTTAACACTCTAGTTTCGGGGAACATTCAGGATTTACATAGCTGAATGGAAGACCTCGGCCGTTGGGCGAGGAAACATGCCGATCCCGGTGGTGCGACCGTGACGGGCACGCTGATAGATCTGATAGCGCTCTTCCTTCTTTTGGCGGCGGCGGTGGCGTGTGCGCTCGCGCCGATCGTCACCTTTGCCTGGATCTTCTGGAGCTGGAAGCGAAAAGAGGTGGGATTGCGGCGCGCGCGCGAATTTCACCCGCAGTGACCCTGCCCACAAGGAATCCACGCGAATTCTTCTCGGCTACTCCCGCGAGGAACGCGACTCGATGAACATCAGGCCGTCTTGATCCGCTTCCAGAATTCTCACTGTGGAAGCGATTCCGGCGCGGTGAAAACAGGCCGACATCGCCCGGCCGATCTCCTCGAATTGAGCCATCGCCAAGCCCACCACGCTGGGTCCTGATCCGCTCAGCGCGATTCCCATTAATCCGGGCGTTCTCGGCAAGGCCAGAATTTCGGGAACGCCAGGAATCAGGTGCTGGCGGAAGGGCTGATGGAGGCGGTCCTGGAGGGCGTCCCAAAGAAGTTCGTAACGGCGCTCTTCGAGGAGGGCCACCATCAGCGCCGAGCGCTGCAGGTTATAGACGGCGTCGGCGCGGTCCACTTTTTCCGGCAAGACGGAGCGGGATTTTTTGGTCTCGAGAGTGAGGCGAGGCGTGACGACCACCAGGCGAATCGCCTTGGGCCACCTTTTTTTAACCGCGACGACGGAATCGCCCCGCGCCAGCGTGACAACCAGTCCTCCGTGCAACGCCGCCGCGACATTGTCGGCGTGGCCGTCGATTTCGCGCGCGTATTGCAAGGCGTCGTCCTTCGACACCTCCCGGCCGGCGACGCGGTAGGCCAGAGCGATTCCCGCGACGGCCGCCGCCGCGCTGCTTCCGAGACCGCTGGCCAGAGGTATGCAGTTGTTCACCGCGAGACGTACCGGAGGAAGGCGGAAGCCTTCCCTCTCGGCGGTAAAACGCATCGCGCGCAAAATCAGATTTTCGCCGGGGTTGCTGGGGAGCTGCGTGCTGCCGCTCGCGCCGCGGCTGCGGGCCAGGGACTCGGCGCCCGGGGCGGAAAGGACAGTAGCGCGCGCGAACAGATAAAGTTCCAAAGCCAAACCAAAGCAGTCGAACCCGGCGCCCAGATTGGCGGTCGACGCGGGAACGCGGACGTCATAGGATTCACGGCGATCTTTCGTCATGAAGTCCGGCCGCCGGAGCCGCGCCATGCCAGTCCGGGCCGGGCGCCCCGCATCATTCGAGGCCTTCCAAGCTCCGCAGTACCGCCTCTTTCGTTGCGGCCACGCGCTGCGGCTGGTTGCGGAAAGCGCCTGAAATCGGCGGGCCGCCGGCTTCGCTTGCCAGGGTTCCCCGATGGTAGTGGCTCACGTAATCGGGATCTTTCAGGATGTGTCCCGTCAGGACGGCAACGACGTCGTCGTGCGGCCGAATGAGGCCCGCGACGGCGAGCCGGCGGATCCCCGCGACGGTGGTGGCCGAAGCCGGCTCGCAACCGATTCCATCGCGGCCAATCACCGCCTTGGCGTCCGCGATCTCCTGCTCGCTCACCGTGATTACGCTTCCGCCGGATTCCAGAATCGAGCGCAGCGCTTTTTTCCAGGATACGGGCGAACCAATTTTGATCGCGGTCGCCAGCGTTTTCGGATTCGCCACGGGCATGATTTCTTCAGGCAGATTTTCCTTCATCGCCCGCCCCCCTGCCGCGAGACTTGCGAAGAGATGCGCCAGCGGGGCGGCGCCCTCCGCCTGAATCACGCTCAGCCGCGGCAGCCGGCGGATCAATCCGAGCTGAAGCAATTCAGAGAACCCTTTGCCGAGGGCGGAGCTGTTTCCCAGGTTTCCGCCGGGAACCACGACGTGGTCCGGCACGCGCCAGGCGCATTGCTCGATCAATTCAAATGCGACCGTTTTCTGCCCTTCGATGCGGAAGGGATTGATCGAATTGGCGACGTAAATCGAAGGATCGCCGCCCAATTCCCGGATCAGCTTCATGCAATCGTCAAAATTTCCGTCGATTTCGCGGACCGCCGCGCCGTAATCCACGCTTTGCGCCAGCTTCGAGGACGAGATTTGCCCATGCGGCAGCAGGATGGCGCTCCGCAATCCGGCGCGCGCGGCATAAGCCGCCAAGCTTGCCGCCGTGTTTCCCGTGCTCGCGCAAACCACCGTGCGCGCCCGCAAGACCACGGCCTGCGTCACAGCCGCGGTCATACCCGTATCCTTGAATGATCCCGTCGGATTGCAACCTTGATGTTTCAAGCGCAGGGAATCGAGCTTGGAGTACGCGGCGCTGCGGGGAGCGTCATAGAGAGGAGTGTTTCCCTCCAACAGAGTGACCACCGGTGCGGCCCCCGCAAACGGCAGGAGCTCCCGGAATCGCCACACGCCGCTCCGGTCGAGAGAATCGAGAGACCGGCGCCGCGATTCCCAAAGATCGCGAAGGCCCGCGGCATCCTTCAAAGCCGGCTTGGGCACCGAAATTTCGAGCGACGCTCCGCACTCCGCGCACACGTAGACGCGCTCGTTCAGGTCGTGTTCCCGCCCGCAGCCCGGCCCGATGCATTTCTGAAACGCGTTCGCTTCCTTGGCTCCCGCCCGGCTCAGCGCAGCCACCGATTTTCCGCGCGGAGTCATCTCAAGCCTTGCTCCCCTTCGCAGCCGTGGCCGGCTCGCCCAACCCGAATTCCCGGTGCAAAGCGAGGAGAGCTTTCTTCATCGCGCTCTGGTCCACGACGAAGGAGATGTTCGCTTCCGACGATCCCTGGGCGATGGCGATGATGTTGATACCTTCGCGACCCAGAGTGCTGAACGTCCGGCCCGCGACGCCCACGGTGCCGCGCATGTTTTCTCCCACCACGGCGACGATGGCGATGTTGGGGTCCACCGTGATGTGCTCGACTTTATGGTGCGCCAGGTCCTGAGCGAACTCCCTTCGCAGAGCCTCGGCGGTCCGCAGAGCGTCTCCGGAAACCACGATGAAGCAGATGTCGTTCTGCGACGAAGATTGCGAAATCAGCAGGACGTTGGCGCGCACTTCAGCCGTCGTCGAGAACGTCCTGCCGACCACATCGGGAAGCCCGACGATTCCGGGCCCGCCGATGGCGATCAAGGAGACGTCGCTGATGGCCGTCAGGGCTTTCACCCCGCCGCTGACGCTGCCTCCCTCGGCGGAGATTTTCGTTCCCTGGCTTTCGGGGAGGAAGCTGTTGCGAATCCACACGGGAATCTGCGCGGGAATCACAGCGCGCAGCGTCTTCGGATGCAGGACCTTCGCGCCGAAATAGGCGAGCTCGGCAGCTTCGCGATAGGAAATTTCCGGAATCGTCCTCGCCTCGGGGACCAGCCGGGGATCGGCGGTCAGGACGCCGTCCACGTCCGTCCAGATGACCACTTCATCGGCCGAAATCGCCGCGCCGAGGATCGTGCCGGAGTAATCGGAGCCGCCGCGCCCAAGAGTCGTCAGGATTCCATCCGGCGTCGCGCCGATAAATCCGGTCACGACGGGGACGACTCCCCCTCCCAAGAGCGGGCGCAAGCGGGCTTCGCTGCGCTGGCGCGTCGCCTCCATGCTGGGTTCGGCGCCGCCGTGATAATCGTCGGTCACGATGAGCTCGGTCGCGTCCACGGCTTCGCTTGGGACGCCGAGCTCGACCAGGGCCGCCGCGACCATCGGCGCGGACATCCGCTCACCGAGGCTCGAAATCAAGTCGAGAGTTCGCGGAGTCAGCTCGCGGAGGAGCGAGGTTCCTTCCGCGAGGCGGTCGGCCTCAGACAAAATCCCCTCGATCCGGTCGAGCAGAGCGCGACGCTTCTTCTCGTCCGGCACCAGAGCCTCGATTGTCTTCTGGTGCAGCTGGCGAAGAGCTTGGATGAGAGCCTTCGTTTCTTCGCGCTCGCCTTTCTCGGACAGTTTCGCAATCTCAATCAGGCGGTTCGTCACCCCGCTCATCGCCGAAACGACCACTACGACAGAATTCTCTTGCGCTCCTTCGGCGGCGATTCGCGCCGTCCTGGCGATACACTCCGCATTTCCGACGGAGGTGCCGCCAAATTTCATTACCACTAGATTCGGTTTCATTTGGGTAGACCCGGGGCGGAGCGGCCTGAAGCGGCCTGCAAAAAAGGCTTGCTTGGCATTCAGACTTTCGTCGCCTTAAGAAAACTATACACTATCGTGGGTAGGTCCAAATCCGCGATGTCGAGAGGAATTCGCGGGAGGAAGCCCTTTTGCGAACCGCAAAACGATGCGGCAGGGACCTTCGGATCAGGATTCTCTGCGGGGATTTCGGCAGTTGAATTTCAGCTTGCCGCGAGTCTCTGGGCCTCGCCACCTGATCCCCGGAGCTCGCGCCCCGGGGATTCAGTCGAGAGGGAGCAACTCTAAGGCCGAGCGACGAGTGCGGCGATGAGGCCGGGCGCCTGCGGCGTCCCGAGCCCCGTTACGTAATCGTAGCCCGCGCCGGCCGTGCAAATCGCGCCGCATTTTCCGTTCGAACCTTGCGTCACTCCGTGAAAGTTCGCGTTTGATTTTCCCAGCTGGTATAGCGGCGTATCCGTGGCGGTCAGGCGCGCCTTGCGTTGCGACACCCGAAGCGAATTGGCCATGGCCACCAGAGCGGCCCATTGCGGCACCGCCGCGCTCGTGCCGCCCACCTGAAACCATCCCACTTGCCCGTTGATCGCTAGGGTGTCGTAGACGGCGTAGCCCGTGCTCGGATTGGCGTTGTAAGAGACGTCCGGAGCGCCGCGGTACCCTCGCGCATCGTCGGGAATCCCGAACGCCGCCTGGAACAGCGGCTCCCTTTCGCGGGCGCTCAACCCGCCGCCGCTTCCGCTCCACGCCGTCTCATTCGAATAATTTCCCTGGGAGTCGAGAACGAGCGTTGTGCCGCCGACGCCAACTACATCGGGCGAAGCCGCGGGATAGGCCACTCCCGTTCCACTGTCGCCGGAGGCGGCCAGGAACGTGACGCCGGTTACGGCGAAATGCGTATCCTGTTGCGTCTCACCGGCAAATTCTCCCGTCGTCCAGCTCATGGAAACCACGGAGGCGCCGTTGTTCACCGCGATCTCCACCGCGTACAAAAGGTCCGACAAGCTGTTCGACGCGCCCTCGACCAGCACGATCTTGGCCTGCGGCGCAATTGCGTGCGCCCATTCCACATCGAGCGACATCTCCATTCCCCAATTCGAATTGGCCGCGGGACGGACTCCCCGCGCGTAGACCTTGCGAAAACAGCCGTTGCTCGTGGTGCAGGCCGGCAAATTGAATTGCTCGTCGAACGCCAGGAGATCGGACTCGATATTGGGATCGTCATAAGCGTCGACGATGCCGATCACCTGTCCCGCTCCTTGATTTGGCACGGCGTCGAATCCATACGCGTGGCGGATCTGCGCGGGGGCAAAGGCGGACAACGGCGGAGCCGAGGCCGTGTCACCGTTGACGGAATGAATGACGTAAAACGGGCGGAGAAAACTGATGGGATAAGGATTTTCGGCGTCGTACGGCGGCAGCATCGAGATCACGTGCTGCGCTCTTACTGGCGCGCTGAAAATCGTGGCTGCGGCGAGCCATAGCAGACAACGGCCAACCCACTTGAGCCCCTCAGATCGCATTTGGATCCTGCCTCCGTGGCTGGGCTCCCCTGCGGAGGGCGCCCTGTTTTGCGTGCTTGAAGCGTCACGCGGAGAGTACCGGCAGGATTGAGATTCGAGCTATAGAGCGGGACGTACATTCGGATAGTACGAGTGGAGTGAAGGGCGGGCAGTTTCGCCATGAAACGAGCCGGGTGAGCCCGTGTCGCTGCGCCTGTTAGCTCAATTGGCCCGTGTAAAGCGCCATTCCCACTGCTGCATTCATTCCCATCTTTTCGAGGAAGCGGACTTCGCGACGGGTGCAGATTCCGCCCGCGGCGGTGACCGGCAAATCCGTGTACCGGCGCAATTCCCGGAACCAGGGCAAATTCGTGCCCTTCAGCGTCCCCTCGTTGTCCACATACGTCGCCAGAAATTCCGAGCAGTACGGCTCGAGCGCGCCGATGACGTCTTGCGGGCGAAGTGGGAGGCGGTGTTTCCAACCGCGGACCAGAATTTTCCCGGCGCGCGTATCGAGAGCCACAATAATTCGGCGTTTCCCGACGCGGCTGCGAAGCCCAGCCAGGAATCGCGCGTTGATGCCGCCGCCGCGAAAGGCGGCGCTGCCGACGATGATTTTCTCGGCGCCCCATGACAGAATTTGTTCCGCCCTCGCCGCGCTGCGGATTCCTCCTCCCACGCGCACCCTCATTTTCGCCGCGGCGCAGAGCCGCTTGATCCACCGGCCGTTTCCGCCGCGTCCCTTCGCCGCATCCAGGTCAATCACGTGGAGAAGCGGAAAGCTCCGGAATTTTTCGAGGAGTCCCAAAACGTCCTCGACGGACAGCGCAAGCCTGCGCCCCCGAACCAACTGCACGGCCCGGCCATCCTGCAAATCAATGCACGGAATCATCATGCGCTCAACCGCACGGGCACTTCCCTTTCCGCCAGAAATCTCTTCAGGGCCACGATCGAATGCTCGCCGGAGTGAAATACCGAGGCGGCCAGGGCCGCGTCGGAGTGGCCCTCGCGAAACACATCGAGAAAATCCTCGAATGTTTTCGCTCCTCCCGAAGCGATCACCGGCACCGGGACCGCCTGCGCCACCGCCGCCGTCAGCCCGCAGTCGAATCCGCTGCACGTTCCATCGCGATCGATCGAGGTCAGCAGGATCTCGCCCGCTCCTCGGGCCGCGCCTTCCCGGGCCCAAGAAAGCGCGTCCAGACCCGAGGAAGTCCTTCCGCCGCGCACGTAAGCTTCCCACGAGTCGCCCGTACGCTTCACGTCCATGGAAAGCACAACGGCCTGCGACCCGAACCTGGCCGCGAGCTCCGAGATCAGTTGGGGGCGGGCGACCGCCGCGGTATTGATCGTCACTTTGTCCGCGCCGGCGCGCAGGACGGCCGTGGCGTCCTCGAGCGTCCGGATGCCACCGCCGACGGTGAACGGGATGTTGAGCTCGGCGGCGACGCGCCGGATCGTCTCAAGAAAAGTCGCGCGTCCCTCGACGGATGCCGTGATGTCGAGAAGGACGATCTCATCCGCGCCGTCAAGGTTGTAGCGCGCCGCCAATTGCGCCGGGTCGCCCATATCACGCAACGACTGAAATTCCACACCCTTCACGACGCGCCCGGCGTCCACGTCGAGGCAGGGAATGATTCTGCGAGCGAGCGTCAACGCGCCGCCTCCAGAAAATTTCGCAGGACGCGCGCGCCGGCCTCTCCCGATTTTTCCGGATGAAACTGCACGCCCATCACGTTCTCGCATTCGATCGCGGCGGCGAACGCGACGCCGTGATCGCAAGCCGCCACGGTCGGCTCGGCTTGGGCGGGCGCGGCGTAGGAGTGCGCGAAGTAAAAATAATCGTTCGCGCCGACGCCGCCCAGCAGCGCGCTTTTGCGCGTCGGGCGCACCTGATTCCATCCGATATGCGGCGATTTCACCGTCGCCGGAAGGGCCCGCACGCCTGCTGAAAAAAATCCAAGCCCCGATTCCCCCGGAGCTTCCTCGCTGCCCGAGAACAGCGCCTGCATCCCCAGGCAAATTCCGAGTATCGGCACGCCCCGGGCGCGGGCCTCCGCGAGCGGCGAAGCCAGCCCGCGCCTTCGCAAGGCTTCGACGAACGCCGAAAAGTGCCCCACGCCCGGCAGGACGATCGCTTGCGCCGCGGCGATTCGCTCCGGGCCGGCAGCCCGCTCGACCGCCGCGCCCAGCCTTTCGAACGCCCGCTCGACCGAGGGCAGGTTGCTCACGCCGTAATCCACGAGCGAAATCTTCACAGCACTCCTTTCGTGCTCGGCAGCATGCGCTGCAACTGGGGGTCGCGCGTCACCGCGAATCGCAGGGCCCGCGCGAACGCCTTGAACAGCACCTCGACCTGGTGGTGCGACGATCTTCCGTACACGTGCCGCAGATGGACGTTGGCCGACGCTCCCTGCGCGAATCCCTGGAAGAAATCCTCGAGGAGCTCCGTCTGAAAATCGCCCACACGCCGCGCCAGGGGCTTCCAGCGGCAGACGAAAAACGGGCGTCCGGAAAAATCGACGGCCGCCGAGCCGAGCGCCTCGTCCATCGGCATCAGGAAATATCCGGCGCGCAAGATTCCGCGCTTCGCACCCAGCGCTTTTTTCACGGCTTCGCCCAGCGCGATTCCGGTATCTTCGACGGTGTGGTGCTGGTCCACGTCGAGGTCGCCGCGAGCGCGGATTTCCAAGTCGATCGCGGCGTGACGCGCGATCTGGTCGAGCATGTGGTCGAAAAACCGAATGCCGGTGCTTACCCGCGATTTTCCCTTGCCGTCGAGATTCGCCCGCACCAAGATGTCGGTTTCCCGGGTTGTCCGCCGCACGCGCGCTTTTCTCATAGGACCTCTTTCAAATGGCGGAGCAGCGCGCGAGTCTGCCCCACCGTTCCGATGGTGATGCGCAGGTATCCGGCGCCGCCGAAATCGTGCGATCGGTCGCGGATCAGAATTCCCCGCCGCGCCAACGCCGCCGCGACCCGCTTGGCGCGATCCCCGGCGTCAACCAAAATAAAATTCGCCGCCGAGGGAAATTGCCGCAGCCCCAGCCGCGCCAGGCCGCGAATCAGCTCTTCCCTGCTCCGGCGGAATTCCTCGAGCGTGCCCGCCAGGAATTTTTTCTCTTGAATCAGCGCCAGCGCCGCAGCCAGCGCCGCCACGTTGACCGGATACGGCGACTGCGCTTTGCGCAAGTGCGCCGTGACCTCCCGGTGCGCGAACACGCACCCGATCCTCAATCCCGCGAGGCCGCCGGCTTTCGAAAACGTCCGCGTGACGATGAGGTTGCGGCGGGTCCGGATCCAGGGCAGGGCCGTCAGCCCCGAAAACTCGAAATACGCTTCGTCGAGCACCACCATCGTTTTCTTGGCCGCGGCGAGGATCGCCCGCAACTCGTCAAGCTTCACCAGGCTTCCCGTGGGATTGTTCGGATTCGCGATGAACAGGACTCGCGGCTCCTTCCTCAAGGCTTCGAGCGTGGCTTCCACGGGAAAGGCCAATTCCGCGTCGTAGCGCAACGCCGCCACGCGCGCTCCGCCGAGTTCCGCGTAAAACCGGTACATCGCGAAAGTGGGCTCGGCGAGCAACACCGTATCGCCCGGATTCACGAAGGTGTTGACGACCAGGTGCAGCCCCTCGTCCGTACCGTTCGATAGCAACAGTTCGTCCGCAGCGGCTCCGAAAAATCGCGCCACAGCGCGGCGCGCCGCCCCCTGCTCGGGATACGACGCGATCTCGTGCGGGGTCAAGTGCGCCAGGGCCTTGGTCACGGCCGAAGGGCATCCCGCGGGATTCTCGTTGAAATCGAGGCGAATCTTCCCGCCGCGGCCCTCGAGCGGCGGATGGTACGCCCGCATCCTCTGCACGGCTTTTCGGACGGGCACAGGGAGGCTCACCGGCGCACCTCGATCGACCGGGCATGCGCCGCCAAACCCTCCGCCTCGGCCAATTCCCGAGCCACAGGCGCCAGCGCCCGGAATCCTTCGGGAGAGATTTTCTGCACGGTGACGCAGTTCACGAAATCCGCCGTTGAAAGGCCGCCACCGGCCCGCGCCGCTCCCGCGGTCGGAAGCACGTGGTTCGTTCCGGTCGCATAATCGCCAAAAGTCTGCGCGCTCCATCGCCCGAGGAAAATGCTTCCCGCGGAGCGGAGTTCCGGCTCGAGCCGCGCTTCGGATTCAAGAATCGTCAAATGCTCGGGCGCGAAGCGGTTGATGAACCGCACGGCCGCGCCGGCATTTTTTGCCAAGACGACCGCTCCGTTCCGCGGAATCGAAGTTCGCGCGGGATTCTCCTTTGCCAGCGCCCGCATTTGGCGCGCGATTTCCCCCGCCACTGCGCGTCCCAATTTTGCCGACGTTGTCACAAACATCGAGACAGCGTCGGGATCGTGTTCCGCCTGAGCCAGCAAATCCGCCGCGATGAATCCTGGATCGCCCTTCGAGCCGAACACGATCGCTTCCGTCGGTCCCGCCAGCATGTCAATCGAGCAATCGCCGCTCACGAGCCTTTTCGCCGAAGTCACGAACCGGTTGCCGGGACCGCAAATTTTATCGACTCGTGGAATCGATTCCGTTCCGTAGGCCAGCGCGGCAATCGCCTGCGCTCCGCCGATTCGGGCCACCCGGTCAATTCCCAGCCGGGCGGCGGCGGCGAGGATCGCCACGCCCGGTTTAGGGCTGGCGACGACGATTTGTTTGACACCGGCCACCTGCGCGGGGATGGAAGTCATCAGCAGCGTCGAAACCAGCGAATACCGGCCGCCGGGGATATAACATCCCGCCGATTCCATCGCCTGCACGCGCTGGCGCACTTCCACGCCGGGCTCCGGCTCGAACGACCATTCGCTGGGCCGCTGGCGGCGCGCCACGCGGCGGATATTTCGCGCCGCATGGTCGATGGCTCTCAGCAATCCGCGCGGAATCGCCCGCAGAGCGTCTTCGCACTCCTCAGGCGTCACCCACACGGATTCCGCGTCGAGCGAAACTCGATCCAGTTTGCGCGTCCACGCGAAGACGGCCGCGTCGCCTCTCTTGCGGACATCGGCGACGATCCGCGCGGAAATCATCTGCGTTCGCGCGTCCGCCTGCCGCCGCGAGCGCAGCAGCTTACGTTCTGCCGCCGGCGTAAGCTCGAGGATGCGCATCACAGCACGATCTTGTTGAGCGGATACTCAACAATCCCTTCGGCGCGCGCGGCTTTCAGCTTCGGAATCAATTGCCGCACCGTTTTCTCGTCGACAATCGTGTTGATCGCCA
This sequence comes from Verrucomicrobiia bacterium, assembly GCA_035503815.1. GTDB lineage: Bacteria > Acidobacteriota > Terriglobia > Acidiferrales > UBA7541 > Palsa-295. The sequence continues at coordinate 6,569 of DATJTF010000033.1, read as the reverse complement.
CCCATTCCGAATCGCTCAATTGCGCGACGGTGGGATTCCGCAGCGCGGGAAGCGCGGCGAGCACCTGCGGCAGATCGCTCCGGCGCACGTTGAGCATAAGTCCCACGCGGTTGTAGGCCTTGATGGCACCGTCCAGTAGCAGGACCATGTGAGCGATTTTTTGCCGCTTCCAGGCGTCGTTCCAGGAATGCTGATTGGCGATGAACCACGGCGCGGATTCGAGGAGCGTATCCACGATCCGCAAATGGTTGGCGCGGAGCGACGCTCCGGTCTCGGTCACTTCGACGATCGCGTCCGCGAGTTGCGGGACCTTCACTTCCGTCGCTCCCCAGGAAAATTCCACGCGCGCCTTGACGCCATTTCGCTCAAGATACATTTCCGTCAGGCGGACCGCTTCCGTGGCAATCACCTTTCCCTCGAGGTCGCGCACCGACTCGACCTTCGAATCCTCCGCCACGGCCAGGACCCAGCGGACGCGTCCCAGGCTGGTCTTTGCGTACACGAGTTCCGCCACTTGCTCGACGCTCCCTTCGGTTTCGAGAATCCAGTCTTTGCCGGTGATCCCCGCGTCGAGCGAGCCGCTTCCCACGTAGCGCGCCATCTCCTGCGCCCGCACCAGCATGCATTCGACTTCGGGATCGTCAATCGAGGGAAAATAGCTCCGCGAGCTGACGGAAATTCTCCATCCGGCTTTTAGAAACAGCTCGATCGTCGAATCCTGCAAGCTGCCTTTGGGAATGCCGAGCTTCAACTTGCTCATCGGTTTGCTCCTCCCGGATCTTTCGGCAGTCCGTACAAATCTTCCGGCGCGCGGATTCGCGGCGCATCCATTTCGAGCGTTCCATTCGGCGCCAGTCGCCTGAAAAAACAGCTGCGATACCCTTCGTGGCAGACGGTGTCTCCGGCCAGGTCCACGCGCACCAGAATTGCGTCCTGGTCGCAGTCCACGCGGAGCTCGCGCAAGCGGAGCCGCTGGCCGCTGGTCTCGCCCTTGGTCCACAATTTCTTGCGCGACCGGCTGAAGAACGTCACGTCGCCGGTCGCCCGAGTTTTCTCGAAGGCTTCGCGGTTCATGAAGCCGAGCATCAGCACTTCGCCCGTCGCGCCGTCCTGGACGATCGCCGGAATCAGCCCGCCGTCCTTTTCAAAGTCGAGATTCAAATCGAGGTCCATCGTTGTTCTCCGCCGGTTTTCTCCGGGCACAAAAAAAGCCCGCAAGCGCTTGCCGCGCCTGCGGGCCGATGAGAGCTGGCTTAAGAAGTTTCGCTAGCCACACCGCCGCGGGCACGGGAACGTGTGATGGAGGCGATGATGGTGTGCCCGGAGCAGCATGTCAGGAGCGAAGGTAAGCGAGGGTCCGGGAATTGTCAACTTCCCGACCCATCACAATTTTGGATGCAATGCATCGAAACCGAAGCGAACGCCGAGGAGCCGGGGAATGAAAGAATTGGTTCCCTGGCGCTTACCCTCATGGCATTGTTGACGTTTGCCGCCGGAGCGCGAAGGCGCGCCGTCCGCGCCCGGTCCGGACCGCCAAAGGATTCATGATCGCACTCGACGATGTCCGCAAAGCCCGCTTGCGAATTCGCGACTCGATTCGCATGACACCCTGCGCGCACTCCGAGATTTTCTCGCAAATGCTTGGCGGCTCGGTCTGCCTCAAGCTTGAAAACCTGCAGCGGACGGGCTCGTTCAAGGAGCGCGGGGCGCTCAACAAGATCCTCACCCTCACGCCCGAGGAGAGGTCGCGCGGCGTGATCGCGGCGTCGGCGGGAAACCACGCCCAGGCGGTGGCGTACCACGCTTCGAAGCAAGGCATCGCTTCCACCATCTGCATGCCCATGCACACGCCGCTCAATAAGGTGATGGCCACGCGGGAGTACGGCGCGGAGGTTGTGGTGCTGCACGGACAGAATTACGACGAGGCTTACGAGGAAGCGCGGCGGCGCAGCGAGGCGCAGGGTCTCACATTTCTCCATCCCTTCGACGACGACGCCGTCATCGCCGGGCAAGGCACCATCGCACTCGAGTTGCTCGATCAGTGCGACGAGCTGGACACGGTCGTGGTGGCCATCGGCGGCGGCGGGTTGGCGAGCGGCGTGGCGTCCGCCATCAAGCAAATCAATCCGAAGATTCGCGTGATTGGGGTGCAAACGGAGCGCCTGCCATCGATGAGAGCCGCGCTCGAGGAAGGAAAACCCGTGACGATTGCAGCGGCGACGACCATGGCCGACGGGATCGCCGTCCGCCGCGCGGGAGAACGCACGCTGGCCGCCATCCGGAAATACGTGGATGACATCGTCACCGTCGGCGAGGAAGAAATCGCCAATGCCGTGCTGCTGTTCCTCGAACGGGAAAAAATGCTCGCGGAGGGGGCGGGCGCGGCGGCGATTGCGGCGGTGATCAACCGAAAGATCCGGCCGCCGGCGAAAGCCGTGGCCGTGGTCGTTTCCGGCGGGAATATCGATGTGACGCTACTTTCGCGAATCATCGAGCGCGGCCTGGTGAAAGACGGACGGCTGATCCGGCTTCGCGTGAATCTGCCGGATTATCCGGGGGCGCTCTACCAATTGAGCGGAATCATCGCCGAGCACCGCGCGAACATCATCGCCACGTCGCACGACCGCGCCTATTACGGCGTCAATCTCGGTGAAACGGCGATCGACTTTACACTCGAAACGCGCGGCGAAGCTCATGCCGCCGAACTCATCTCCGCGCTCGACGCCGCCGGCTACGTACACGAGCGCATTCAATAGTTCGCCCGAAGGCGCCGCAACTCCGCTTACGTTTCTTTGACCACTTCCTGCACGGCGCGATAGCCCTGGTCGATGGCTTCGTTGGTGTAGGCAAACGCTCCGGCGTCGGAATTCGCGATCGAGATGCGTCCGAATTTCCGGCGCCCGATGACGCAGGGCTGCTGGTCGGGCGCGAAATCGGGATCCCAGAGCGAGTTGTATTCATAGGCGTAGCCGTGCGGCCAGCGGTTTACCGTGATGGCCTGGATGTCGCGAGCCGGATCGAACCCGCCGCCGCCGAGAACGCGCGCGAGCTGCTCCCGAACGTTGCGCTCGTAGGTCTCGTAGCTCGTGGTGAAGAGCTCCCAGCGGCCCGCGATCTGCTGATCGCGGACCGGCAAGCCCGGCTTGCAGGGCACGTGCTGCAGGTGAAGGACGCAGGATTCCTCCGGCTTCGAAGCGAAATGGTATTTCCCCAGGCTCACCGGAAAATCGAGGGTCACTTCCTCCCAATAGCTTCCCGGACAGACAACTCCTCCAACGCCCAGCTTTTGAAACGACGTCCAATTCGCAATCTGCACGTTCGTGTAGACCAAGGGAACTTTCACGCCGTAGGCCAATCCTTGTTTCTGCGTTTCGGACATTTCCGGGCACAAATACGGGATCACCATGTTCCAGCAGGCCAGAATGCAAGCCGGGGCGCGCACCGAGCGCGCCTCTCCGCCGCGCACGTACTCGATTTCCACTTCCTTCGCGGTGGCCGGATCGCCCACATTCCGCGCGCGGACGACCGTGCTGTTCAGGCGGATGCGCACCGGCGACGCGGCATCGTCGAGCTTCGCGTAGTCGAAACGCGACGTCACGATGTCTTCCATCGTGTCCCCCGACCCCACGCCGGGAACCAGCGACCTGACGAGAAGGCGCGCGATGGACGCGTTGCCGTCGGGAAAATGAAAAATGTACGGTTCGTTCGGGTCCTGCCGGGTGATTTCGTAGCCGATTCCCGGCCCCGGAGGCCCCGAGAGATCCATTCCCTGGAAACCGGGATAGCGAAGGCCGGCCAAGTCGCCGGCGGGAACGGCATCAATGCCGACGCCGTAGAGCCCGTAGGTGGATTTCTGCATCAGGGTCACAACTTGCGGATCCACCTTCACGTATTTCAGCAGATAGTCCTTGTAGCTGGTGTGCGCGAGGAAAACTTTCTTTTCCCAGCTTGACTTTCCCGGCAAGTAATCCACTTCCGCGGTCCAGAGGCGGAAGTAATCTTTCTGCGCCTGCGCGTTGAGAGGAGTTTTGGCTAGAAATTCTTCGCTGGGGGGACGCGTCTCTCCAACCACGACTTTGTCCACGCCAAAGGTTTCCTTATCGAAAAAAACTCCGCGGGAGAGTCCGTGGTCCTTGTCGAAGCTGCCGTCATAGAATTTGTAGAATTTCCGGACGTCGATGCCGAGGTCGCGAAGGAGTTGCTTCGCCTGCGGGCTGTAAAAATCGGGCGAGGCGATGGCTTGCGTGCCGCCGTAGCCGATGATGGTCCGGTTGGGAGCGGTGAATTCGTTGCGCTTGGCGTGCCCGCCGAAATCGTCATGATTTTCGAGAATCAGGATCCGCGCCTTCGGTCCCGCCGCCTGCCGGTAGAAATAGGCGGACGCCAGCCCGCTGATTCCGCCGCCCACGACGATGAGGTCATAGGATTCCGCGTCCGGGGTGGGATTGGGCCAATGCTTGCCGTCGCGCATGGCGTGGGCCGTTTCGAACGAGCCGACGTGGTCGCCTCGCAAACCCGTCTTCGCGGGAGGATAATATCCAGGATCTTTCTCGGGTGCGTAAGGCGACTGAGGGAGTCCGAAACCTTCCAGCCATTTCGCGTTCGTGGGAATCAAAGAGGAACCGACGGCGACGCTGAATCCGTTCAGAAAATCGCGCCGGGTGATGTTGCGGTCCATCCCAAGCTGCTTGTCTTTCTTGCCACGCCGTTTGCCGTGTTTGCCATGCCGCACTTGCTCCCCCGAAAGTTTTGACCACCGGAATCGCCCGCCGCCCCGCGCGGCCTTTCCCGGCTTTAGATTTGTTCGAGGAAATGATACCGCATCCCGAGAGGTCTTTGCGGCGCACAAAACGAAAAGTGGTGGGCCCTGGTTGACGATCTTAGAACCCTTCCGCCGGGTCAGATAATCGCGGGGATTCCGCTTGCCGGAGAGCTCTCGCCGCGCTGATCCCAACGCAAAGCATCGAGCGCCAGCTGCCGACTGCGTTTAAGCACCCTCTGGAAACGCCGCTGCCGGAAAGCGGGTCCCAGTGCCGGCTCGTCCGATTACCGAGTGTTGGATATTGATTTGATCACAGTACGGTTGCCAACACCGGCAGTTACATGCAAAATCTCTTACGATAGGTAGAATTACGAACAGCCATGGAAGAGAGGAAATTATTCTCGAAAGTTGTGGCGTCCGCAGCGATATTTGGAGCCGTAGCGTTGCTCTTCGTAGGGGCTGTTTATGACATTCTGACGCCTCGTGAGTGGGCGATTGGAATGCTTGTCTGGTTTGCAGCACTTTTGCTGTTCGCGGCCATTCGCAAACGGCTCACGGCAAGAACGGCCTTATCGAATACGGGGCCCTCTATAAAGCTCGATGATCGCGCTCGAACGCGTATTCTACGAAGGATTTGGATTGACAAGGTGTGGATCGGCCTCTTAGCTGTGTGCCTTCCGATCGGCATAGCGAACGGTGTCGCACATCATGCTTGGCTTCCTACGATCACCGGCGTGACGATGAACCTGCTGCTCATGTACGTCGCAATAAGTGATATTCGACAACGCCGAACGCTTCTTGGTTGGCCTCCGGAATCTAGGATTTGAAAAGGGTGCGCAGCGCCCGAGTGACCGGTTTTGATAGCCATTTGTCCCTGGCCCTCTCACTTCGTTCAGTCCAGCAGAACACTGAAACGCCGGCAGTGTTCTGGTCGAAAGATACCCTTCACGTTCTGCGGAACGCCAGTAAGGGTGAACACAGGAACACAAGCAGTGTTCACTGCTAAATATAGCCGTTCCGTTCACCCAGGCCTGGCCACAAAGCCACTCCGAAGAACAGACTGCCGAAATTCGCTCTGTAAAAAGACCGCGGACGAAAACCTCGATTTGGGCGGGAGCGACCCCGGTGTTTGTGCGGTTTTGCCGCCCAAACGTGCTCACCGGGTCGCTCCCGCCCAAATTTCTTTTTGAATGTGCCAGGGGTTTCATCCGCGTTGTCAGAAGGGAGAAAACGAAACCAAAAATATTTCTGAAACCGTCCGCGTATTTTTTCTTTGACAGATTTTCCCGACTTCTTGCCCATTAGTATAAATAGAGGGGCACTGCGCGAAGTCATCCCTCCGATCTTCCTCAGAATTCCACGCAGCCATGCGCTCTACTGCCGACAGCATCGATTTCTCTCATCTCCAAGAAATTCAAGGGACCGCAGGAGGGAAGCAGCTCGCACCCGATGACTTGCTCGCATTGCGCACGTTCTTTCTCCTGCTCGACGCATGGGACCGAAACGGCAAGCCTGCGACTCCCGTTGACACGCTGACGGAACCGGAGCAAGGTGAGCGTCACACGTGCTCTGTCGGCGCACGTCCGAAGAGGGCCGCATGAGACAAGCCGTCCTGTACGCGAGAGTTTCCAGCAAAGATCAGGAGCGCGAAGGCTTCTCCATCCCCGCACAACTGAAATTTCTCCGCGAATACGCACAAAGCCACGAGTTCAACGTGCTGCGCGAATTCGTGGACGTGGAGACGGCCAAGACGACGGGCCGAAAACAATTCGGCGAGATGGTGCGGTTTCTTAGTAATCACAAGACG